>NZ_BAAFVK010000013.1:0-355523 GCF_054661535.1 Actinophytocola sp. KF-1
TTACCCACCCCGAAACCACCAGCGACCACGATCTTCGCCGAGGTCGTCGGCTGCGGTGCGGACCCGCCACGCTGGCCGAGGGGACTAGAGCCTGCGGAGACCACTGAGCACCCTTTCCATGAATTCGATCGACGGCCGGTCGCCGACGACCATGCCGCTCTGATGGATCAGGACCAGTCCCATACCGGCCATGTCTCCAATCAGCACTCTGGCGACGCCGAGCGGGAGCCGCAGGTGGGCGGCCACCTCCGCGACGGACCTGGTGTCCAGGCACAGGCCGCAGATGGACCTGTGCTCCGGCAGCACCGCCGCGTCCGGCGACTTCCCCCGCTCACTGGTGGACACCAGCGCCTCGATCGCAAGATCATAATCGGACCGGGTGCGGCCGCCCGTCCTGGTGTACGGACGGACCAGCGAACCGGTCTCGTGCGGCGCGGGACCGCCTGCGCTCCTCGCCTCGGCGCCGAGGAACTCCTCGGCGCCCCAGGCCCCGCTGTTGTGCACACCGCTGTTGTAGAGGTTGTTGTGCGCCCCACTGTGGCGAACCCCGCTGTCGGAGATCCCGTCCCGGCCGACCGTGGGAATCTCCTTGCTGTCCCATGTCGACTGCGCCGGAATCCCGGAGTCCCCGTACAGCGTCGCCCCCGGGCCACCGAAAAGCCTGGCCCGGAAGCCGTCGACGTCGAACCTGTTGGGCGCTTCGCCGACGTCGTGCTCGGGGAGGTCCTCCCAACCTTTCTCCGGCATGTCTACTCCCCGTTACCTGCGCTGCGCGCCCTGAAGCTGTGCTCGCAGCTCCGGGGTCATCTGCTGGCCGACCCTCTCGACCAGCAACGTCATCTCGTACGCCACCAGCCCGATGTCGCAGTTCGGCGCCGCCAGCACGGAGAGGCACGAACCGTCGGAGATCGACATCAGGAACAGGTACCCGCGGTCCATCTCGACCACGGTCTGGTTGACGCCTCCCGCCTCGAAGCACCTCGCGGCGCCCTGCGTGAGGCTGACCAGGCCGGACGAGACGGCGGACAGCTGTTCGGCGCGGTCACGTGGCAGTCCCTGGGAACCGGCCAGCAACAGGCCGTCTGCTGACACGACCACGGCGTGCGCCACGCCAGGAACCTGACGGACGAAATCTGTGATAAGCCACCCGAAGCTGCCGGGCTGCTGTGCGGACGCGGTCGTCACTCCTGCTCCTCGTCTTGACGGCTCTGCTCCGAACCGGATTGGTCACCAGCGTATGCCTCGATGAGCGCGTGGCGCCCCCGCCGTACGCCCTGCTGGAAGCTTGACATGCGGCCCCTCACGGCGTCAGCGGAACGTAGCGGAAGCGGCGGCGCCGTGGGCTGCTGCGGCCCGGTCGTCTCCTTCGCCTCGTGTCTCGGCGCGGCCGACCCGGGCACCAGGTGCGCCTTCGGCACCCGCTTGGGCAGGCCGGCGTTGGTGGTGGTGTCCGGAGCCTTGTCCTCGAGCAGCGCCTGTGCGGCGAGCCAGCCGTCGTCACCCGGCGAGGTCCACGGGGTGGGCTCGGCCTGCTCGGCCTCACGCTGCGCGTGGCCGTTGGCGCTCCCATTGTGCCCGTTGCCGTTCACGGCGGTCTCGGCAGCCGACTCGGTCTCCCGCGGCTGGGCGGACCCGGTGTCGGCGGCCTCGAACCACTGCGACAGGACGGCCTCGTAGATGGGCAGGCGCTCGGTCGGCGCGTCCACGTTCAGCTCGGCCTCGGGCGCGGGCGGGGTGCTGCCGGCGTAGGGCTGGTAGGTCGTCGGCTCGTCCGTCGGGGGCTCCGGCAGCGGCGCCCCGAACAGGGCGGTGCCGGTGTCCTCGATGTCGTGGCGGCCGTTCTGCTGGACGGGCGGTTCCGCCGCGGGCACGCCGTTGGCCGTGGTCGCCTCGGCGCCGCCCTCGTACCCGGGGTTGAACGGCGGGTAGCTCGACAGCTCGGCGGGCGTGCGGTCCTGCGCCGTGTCGCCGGGGACCGGCGCGCCCTCGGGGCGGATCCTCGGCATGCCGCCGGTGAACGCGCCCGCGATGCCGCTGTTGCGGGTCGGGGTGTTCGTCGGCGGGTTGAGCTGGGCCTCCGTGCTGGGCTGGTCCGCGATGGCGGCCAGCGAGCCGGTGGTGGACGGCGCCGCCATCGACCTGGGGCTCGCGCCGATCGGCTGCACCAGCTCGGCCGGGACGTTGATGCGGGCGATGAGGCCGCCCTCGATGTCCTCGTTGTCCCGCAGCCGCACGGTGATGTTGTGCCGCTTGGCCAGCCGCGCGACCACGTACAGACCCATTCGCCTGGTCACCGCGACGTCGAGGTCCGGTGGGTCGGCGAGGCGGGCGTTGGTGGCCGCGATCTCGTCCTCCGACATGCCGACGCCCTGGTCGGTGATCTGGATGGCGAGTTCCTTCTTGCGGGTCATGGCCATCCGGACGATGACCTTCTTGTCCGCCGGGGAGAAGAAGGTGGCGTTGTCCAGCAGCTCGGCGATGACGTGCACGAGGTCGGAGACCGCGCGGCCCTGGACCGCGACGTCGGGCGCGGAGGCGACCTCGATGCGGGCGTAGTGCTCGACCTCGGACACGGCCGCGCCGACCACGTCGGAGGCGGGCACCGGCCGCGACAGCTGCCGCGAGAGGCCGGTGCCGGAGAGCACCAGGAGGGACTCCGAGTTCCGCCGCATGCGGGTGGCGAGGTGGTCCAGCTCGAACAGCGAGGCCAGCTGGTCGGGGTCCTGCTCGTCCTGCTCGAGGCGGTCGATCAGGGCGAGCTGGCGTTCGACCAGCGCCTGGGACCGGCGGGAGAGGTTGACGAAGATGGAGTTGATGTTGTCGCGCAGGAGCGCCTGCTCGGTCGCCATCAGGACCGCCTGCTCCTGCACCGCGTCGAAGGAGCGGGCCAGCTGACCCGTTTCCTCCCTGGTGAACACGGGCACGGGTTCGACGGCGTTCTTGGACGCGGCGACGGGGTCCGGGTCGGCGAGGATCCGGCGGACCGTCTGCGGCAGGCGCGAGTACGCGACGTCCAGCGCGTTGGACCGCAGCACGCGCAGCGGCCGGAGCAGCGAGCGCGCCACCAGCAGCGCCAGGAGGACCGCGAGGAGCAGGAACGCGAGGACGATCGCCGCGTCGCGGAGGGTCGCCTCCTGCTGGTCGTTGCGCAGGGTCGCGATCGAGTCCCGCAGGTCGGACAGCTCGCCGAGCTCGATCGTGCGGTACAGGCCGAGCGTGCTCGTGCCCGCCTGCACGACCGTGTTCGGGTCGGCGCCCAGGCTCTGACCGGACTCACCGCGGACGAGGATCTGCTGGCGGTTCTGCTTCAGCTGGTCGACCGCGGGGCCCACCAGCGTGTCGTTCAGGCGCTGGAGTTCGGCGGGCGTCGCGACGTTGTTGAACGTCGCGAGGGCCGAGTCGTGTCGGGCGACGGCCGCCTGGATCTCGTTCAGGTCGTTCGTCTGGATGGTGTTCTGCTGGGCGGCGACCGCGAGGTAGGAGACCTGCTGGGCGATCTGCGCCTTGGCGGTCGCGATCGAGTTCAGCGCGGTCAGGCGCGGGGTCAGCTGGCCGCCACCGACGTCGGTGCGGGCGAGCTGGCCGACCTGCAGGATGCTGGACACGATGTCCGCGTAGATCGAGGCGACGGCGATGCCGTCGAACTCCGAGGAGGTCGCCACGCCGCGCAGCGGCTCGAGGCTTTCGAGCCGGAAGAAGATCTTCTCGTACTCGGTGCGGACGTTCGGCTCGGACTCGCTGAAGAACGCCTCCGCCGCGCTGCGCACGTCGGCGACCGCGTCGTCCGTGGCCTGCTGCTGGGCGTCGATGGGAGCCCGGTCCCCGGCCTTGCTCGCCGCGGCGAACCGGGCGACGACCTGGCCTTCCTTCTGGATCTGGTCGGCCGCGACGTAGACCTTCGAATGCAGCTCCACCTGCTGGAGCAGGTAGTCGAGGTCGTTCGCCTGCTTGATCTGCGTGTACACACGCAGACCGGCGAACGCGAGCGCCGCAAGCGTCGGCACCAGCAGCACGACCATCAGCTTCGTAGGCAGCCGCCACTCACTCAGGCGGAACCGCCTGCGCTTGCCCGGCCGACCCGACGCCTGCTCGGCGCGAATTGCTGCGTTGGCTCGCCGTACGGCGCTGTCGGTCGTACTGTCACCGCCCAACGCACTGTCCCTGGCCACTCCGGACACACTCCCAAGACGCCGTCAGTCAATCGCACACACTTCTATAGCAATCTCACCCGTGTGGCTGACACTGCGGCGCACAGCTTTCCCGTATAGGAAGCACCGGTCAAGGGGACGAGTACCACCACCGCCGTACAGAACGGACCACGGGAGCCCGTTCAGCACGGCGTGACGGGCCCCGACAACCCCTCACCTCGGACCATCACCGCGAGGTACAACGAACCTGCAGGTGGCGCCTTTTGTGCCGGCACGAGCGCCCGTCCGGCCGAAGATCCACCACCCCGTCCGGGATGGACTGGACCAGTCCAAACTCTTGACGCTTGCAAAGTGGCAGACGACACACTCATACCGGATGCTCGCCGCTGCTCCTAGACTACCGGGCCATAGCGACGAGACAGTCACTCTTTGTGATTGCCAGTTGTTGACAGTACCCGAACGGGTGGCTATACCTCCGGGCGGGTATACAACAGGTCGCCCTTTAACACGGTGCAGGGGCAGCCCGTGGAAGAGGGACATTTCCCACGCTCTGATCGCCGCACAAATTCAAGGCAGGAGACGGCAAGACAATGAATCGTCCAGGCAGAGTCGGACGGACCAGGCGCGGGTCCGTCCGCGCGGTCGGGCTGTTGGCGACCCTCCTCGCGGCCTCCCTCACGGCAGGCTGTGGCCTCTTCGGTGGTTCCGACGAGGCGGAGGGCTCCGGCGACAACACGACCGCGGCCAAGGGGCCACTGGAGCAGACCACCCTCAAGGTCGGTGTCATGGTCGGCATCGACTGCGCGGGTCCTCAGCTCGCGCTCCTCAACGACGCCTTCGCCGACGAGGGCCTCAAGATCGAGGCCCAGACCGTGCAGAGTGGTGCGATCGCGATCCCGCAGCTCGCCGCGGGCGACCTCGACATCACCTTCGGCAACTGGGTCTCCTTCATCAAGGCCCAGGCCGCCGGCGCCGTCGACATGAAGTTCATCAGCGAGTCGTACCTGTCGACCCCCAACAGCAACTTCGCCGTCATCGCGGGCAAGGACTCGCAGATCGACAGCCCGAAGGACCTCGAGGGCAAGAAGATCGCGGTCAACGCGAAGGGCAACATCAACGAGCTGCTGCTCCGCGCCGTGCTCGACGCGAACGACGTGGACTTCAACAAGATCAAGGACAACCTGGTCGAGATGCCGTTCCCGAACATGGCGTCCGCGATCCAGAACGGCCAGATCGACGCGGCGGCGACCATCGACCCGTTCGTCACCGCGGCGCAGAAGGACATCGGCGCGAAGATCGTCTTCGACATGACCGGTGCGGGCCCGACCGAGAACTTCCCGCTGTCCGGCTTCGCCGTGACCAAGGAGTTCGCGGACAAGAACCCGAACACCGTCGCCGCCTTCCAGCGGGCGCTGCTCAAGGGCCAGCAGCTGGCCGCTGACCGCAGCAAGGTCGAGGAGGCGCTGCCGAAGTACGCCAAGATGGACCCGCAGACCGCGGCCATCGTCAAGATCGGCCAGTTCCCGACCACGATCGACCCGAAGCGCATCCAGCGCGTCGCCGACCTGCTGGTGACGTACAAGATGATGCCGAAGAAGCTCGACGTCGAGCCCATGGTCGTGCCGATGCCGTCCGAGAACGGTTAGTCACCGATCCGGATGTCACGCCTGGTCAGAAACACCCTCGGAACGGTCGGCGTGCTCGCGGTGTGCGAGCTCGTCGGCCGTTCCGGCTTGGTCGACCCCGACCAGCTGCCGCCACCATCGGTGATCGGCACGCGGCTGGTCGAGATGTTCAACGACTACGAGTTCTCCGTCGACGTGGTCGAGACGGTCTCCAGCTGGGCGATCGCGATCGTCATCGCGACGCTCATCGCGGTCCCGCTCGGCATCCTGTTCGGCAGCGTGCCGATCATCGGCTCCGCCACCAGCGCCATCGTCGAGTTCCTGCGGCCGATCCCGTCGGTCGCGCTGATCCCGCTGGCGCTGATCGCGTTCGGCGACTCCGGGGACGCCAAGATCGCGCTGGCCGTGTTCGGCGCCGTGTGGCCGATCCTGTTCAACACCGTGCACGCGATCGGCGACATCGACCCGGTGCAGATCAACACGGCGAAGGCGTTCAACCTGACGCGACGGCAGATGTTGACGCAGGTCAAGCTGCCCGCCATCGCTCCGTTCGTGCTCACCGGCGTGCGGATCTCGGCGGCGATCGCCCTGATCCTCGTGGTGAGCACCGAGGTGCTCGCGGGCAGCGCGGGCGGCCTCGGCAGCTTCATCACCGAGACCGGCACGGGCGGCGCCCAGATGGACCTCGCGATCGCGGGCACCTTCGTCGCGGGCGTGATCGGGTTCGTGATCAACATGATCTTCGAGTGGGTCCAGCGGCGCTGGGTCAACTGGTCGGACGGGGACCGCACACGATGACCGTCACAGCCGAAACCACGGAGAAGAAGGTCACACCGAGGCCCCCCGGACGGCGCCGCAGGGCGCTCGGGGCGCTCGGCAAGTGGGTCGTGTTCGCCTGCTTCGTCGCGGTGTGGCAGGTCGCCACGGTGCTCGCGGAGGACCCGTTCTTCCCGCCGCCCGCGACCATCGGCAGGACCATGGTCGACCTGTGGCTCTCGGGGCCCGCGTCGCAGCTGTGGCTGTCCGACGCGGTGTTCAACGACGTCGTCCCCAGCGTGTTGCGCCTGCTCAGCGGCTGGGCGGCGGCCGGGATCGCCGGCATCGTGCTCGGCCTCATGCTGGGCCGGTCGGACAAGCTGCACGACTACTTCTCGCCGACCATCTCGTTCCTGCGGTCGATCCCGCCACCGGCGCTGCTGCCGGTGTTCCTGGTGCTGTTCCCCATCGGCACCCCCATGCAGCTCGCCACCATCGTCTTCGGCGTGATCTGGCCGGTGCTGCTCAACACCATTGACGGTGCGCATACGCTGGACGAGACGGTTGTCGAGACGACCAGGAGCATGCGGCTGTCGAAGCCTCGGTTCCTCGCCACCGTGGTGCTCCCGGCAGCGTTGCCGAAGATCTTCGCCGGCCTGCGGGTGAGCTTGTCGCTCGCGCTGATCCTGATGGTCATCTCGGAGCTGGTCGGCTCGACCAACGGCATCGGATACCAGATGATCAGCGACCAACGGGACTTCGCGTTCACCGAGATGTGGGCCGCAATCGTTCTGCTTGGCATACTCGGATATGTCCTGAATGTACTGCTGCTCGCCGTGCAGAACCGGGTGATCGGCTGGCACACCAGGTCGAAGAGTCTCACCGGGAGGTAGACCGTCCCATGCTGGACGTGACCGGCATCAGCCACACCTACGGGTCGGGCGCGAAGGCACACACCGCGCTCGGCGACATCACCTTCTCCGTGGAGAAGGGTGAGATCGTCTGCATCGTCGGGCCGTCCGGCTGCGGGAAGTCGACCCTCCTGCGGGCCGTGTCCGGCCTGCTCACGCCCACCGAGGGCGAGTCGCGGTTCATGGGCCAGGTCATCAAGGCCGTCCCCCACGAGCTGGCGTTCGTGTTCCAGGAATACAGCAAGTCACTGTTCCCGTGGCTCACCGTGCGCGGCAACGTGGCCTTCCCGCTGAAGGCGCAGGGCATGCCCCGCAAGAAGCGGGACCAGGTCGTCGACGAGGCCCTGGGCTGGGTGGGGCTCGCCGACGCCGTCGAGAAGTACCCCTGGCAGCTGTCGGGCGGCATGCAGCAGCGCGTGGCGATCGCCCGCGCGCTGGTCTGCCAGCCCGCGCTGCTCATGATGGACGAGCCGTTCGCGTCCGTGGACGCCCAGACCAGGGCCGAGCTCGAGGACCTGCTGCTGCGGGTGCGCCGCGAGTACGACACCACGGTTCTGCTGGTCACCCACGACATCGACGAGAGCGTCTACCTGTCCGACCGGGTGCTGGTGCTGTCCAAGGCACCCAGCACCGTCGTGTCCACGTTGCCCGTGCCGCTCGGCGCGGAACGCGACCAGATCACGACCAAGGAGACCGACGAGTTCGTCCACCTGCGCGGCGAAGTGGCCCGTTTGCTGCGTTACGGCACCGCTGGCGAACACGACGAAGTCGAAGAGCCCGAAGAAGCGGTGCCGGTAGAAGCAGCTGCGGAGTAAGCCATGTCCATATCCTCGAGACGCATGGTCGTCGGCATCTCCGGCGCGTCCGGTTCGGTCTACGGCATCAGGCTGCTGGAGGCGCTGCGGAAGGTCGACGTCGAGACCCACCTGGTGATCAGCCGCAGCGGCAAGCGGACCATCTTCGAGGAGACGAACCTCAAGCTCGAGGACGTGCGCTCGCTCGCGGACGTGTACTACCCCAGCGACGACATCGGCGCCGCCATCTCGTCCGGGTCGTTCCGGACGATGGGGATGGTCGTCGCGCCGTGCTCGATCCGCTCGCTGTCGGAGATCGCGTACGGCAACACCACCAGCCTGCTGACCAGGGCCGTGGACGTCGCGCTGAAGGAACGCCGCAAGGTGGTCCTGATGTGCCGCGAGACCCCGCTGCGGATCGCGCACCTCAAGGCCATGCAGGCCGCGGCCGAGGACGGCGCGCTGATCATGCCGCCGGTGCCCGCGTTCTACACGCGGCCCGAGTCGCTCGACGACATCATCGACCACACCATTGGACGGGTGCTGGACTACTTCGACATCGAGACGGACCTCGTCCGTAGATGGGGAGAAGACTGAACATGCCGGTTAGCCCTCTGCACGACCTGGGCGTCATCATCGAGACGCTCGACAAGGCCGGGCAGCTGATCAGGGTGCGGTCCGAGGTCGACCCGGTGCACCAGCTGGCCAGCGTCGCGGCCCACTTCGAGGGCAAGGCGCAGGCCGTGCTCTTCGAGAAGGTGCGCGGGCAGGAACACCCGGTGTTCACCGGCCTGTACTGGTCGAGGGAGCTGCTCGCGAAGCTGATCGGCACCGAGGAGAAGAAGCTCGCGACCCACATCGCCGGCAAGGTCCAGCAGTGGCAGAACGACCCGTTCGACAAGGCGGTCGAGCCGCTGGTGGTCGAGACCGGGCCGGTGAAGGAGTACACGCAGCCGGTCGTCGACCTGTTCAAGCTGCCGATCCCCACGCACGCGGAACTGGACGGCGGCCCGTACATCGACGCGGGCGTGGTCGTGGTGACCGACCCCGAGACCGGCGTGCGCAACGCCTCCATCCAGCGGTTCATGCTGGTGGACGCCGACCGGCTGCACATCAACATCGACGCCGGCCGCCACCTGCAGATGGCGCTGGAGCACGCGAAGGAACGCGGCGAGACGCTCAAGTTCTCGCTGAACATCGGCGTCGGCCCGGGCGTGCACTTCGCGGCGGTCACGCCGGCCGAGGCGGCCCCGCCGGACACCGACGAGCTCGGCATCGCGTCGGTGTTCCACGGCGACCCGGTCGAGCTGGTGCGCGGTGACCTGCCCGGCGTCGAGATGATCGCGCACGCCATGTACTCGCTGGAGTGCGAGATCGTGCCCGGCGAGGTTGCCGACGAGGGCCCGTTCGCGGAGGTCACCGGCTACTACGCGCGGGTCGCGCCGCGGCCGGTCGTGCACGTGAAGGCCGTCCACCACCGCGCCAACCCGATCTTCCAGACCATCATCTGCGGCAAGGAGGTGTGGAACTCGGCGGGCGTGCTCGGCGAGGCCTCCGTGCTGTCGTCGGTGAAGAAGCAGGTGCCGGGCATCCTCGACGTCTACTTCCCGCACGGTGGCTGCGGTTTCTACCACGCGGTCGTGCAGATCCAGCAGAAGCGGGCCGGCTGGGCGCAGCTCGCGGTGATGTCCGCGTTCGCGGCGTTCCCGCCGCTGAAGATGGTCACCGTGGTGGACGAGGACGTGAACATCCGGGACGCCTCCGACGTCGAGTGGGCGCTCACCACCCGCCTCAACCCGACCACCGGCGTGATCACCGTGCCGGACGCGTTCGGCCACGGCCTGAACCCGAGCTTCCCCGACTACTTCGGCGCGAAGATCGGCTTCAACGCCACCCACCCGTTCCCGAAGACCTACGCCTACGAGCGGGTGCGGCTGAAGGAGTTCTCCATCGACGGCCTGGACATCGACGTCCCGGAGCCGCAGGTGTCGCGGCCGTCCGCGGTCGACAAGTGGACCGCGGCGGAGCGGGCCGAGCACGGTACGCCCGCGCGACGCAGCAGCGGCGCGATCATGTAGACCCCGCAACGGAAGCGGGGCTCCCGGATCGAATCCGGGAGCCCCGCTTTCGTTGGTGGCGCTCAGGCCTGGCCCTCCTGCGGCGGACCGAAGCACTGCACGGTCGGGGGCTCCGCGTAGACGTAGCCGTCCTCGGTGCCCTCCGGGCACCCCGCGGGGTCGGTGGTGCCGGTGAGCACCTTGGTGACCTTGAAGGTCGCCTCCGAGCTGCCGCAGTCGACCTTCTTGTCGGCGTCGCCCTGGGCGAAGCAGTCGCCCTCCTTGGCGTTCAGGATCAGGCACAGCGTCAGGTCGCCGCGGCCGGACTCCGTGTAGGACACGTAGTTGCTGTTGTCCGCGTCGGGGCAGGTCGCCGTGCTGTCGTCGAACGTGGCGGCCACCTTGTACGCCGCGTTCGGGTCGTTGCAGTCGATCTTCTCGACGTCCGCGTTCACCGAGCTGGCGTTGTTGACCTTGATGCAGTCACCGACGGCGGCGCTGGAGGCCGACTTGCCCCAGTTGATGATCGCGAACACCGCGACGACCGCGATGACCACGACACCGATGCCGATCTTGATGAACTTGCCCTTGTTGCTGGGCTTCGCGGCGGACGGCGGCGGGGGCGGCGTCGCGTAGCCGACCGGCGGCGCACCACCGGGACCGGCGGGACCACCGGGGCCCTGCGGCGGCGGGGCGCCGAACGGCTGCCCCTGCGGCGGCGGACCACCGAACGGCTGCCCCTGCGGGGGCGGGCCGCCGTAGGGCTGCCCACCGGGCGGGGTGTGGGGCGGCGGGCCACCGTACGGCTGTCCCTGCGGCGGACCGTATGGCCCCTGTGGACCACCCGGCGGCGGGTAGTTCGGAGAGTTCATGTGCACCCCTCGCACAAAGTGCCGACAAAAAGGAAGTCTCGGTTCGAGAGCAGCAATCTACGCGACTCCACCGGCACTCGTGTGCCACCCCGGCAAACTCTTGCGGGGAAGCACCGTCCGTCATCGAACGGTCGCGGAAGGATGCCGAACGCCTTACCCGGTAGGCGATCCGAGGCAGATCGTGAGCGGCGGCCGGGGGTAGGTGATGACGTCCGTGGTCGGGTCGGCGCACTTCGTTTCGTCGTCCACACCGTCGAGCACGTCGACCACCTTGTAGGTGGCGTCGGCCGCGGTGCACGCCACGCGTGTGTCCTCGGTGTCGGTCACCGCGAGGCAGTCGCCCTTGGCCACGTTCAGCTGGAGGCACAGCAGCAGCTTGCCTTCTTCGGTGTAGGAGACGTACTGGTCGTTCGGGCAGGACTCGGTGTCCGTCTCCTCACGCGTCGCGACCTTGTACATCGCATCCGGGAGCGAGCAGTCGACGGTCTCCACGTCCGCGTTGGTGGCGCTGGCGACGTTGACCTTGATGCAGTCCCCGGGCTGGGCGTCGATGGCCTCGCCGGGCTCGACCGTCTCCTCGGTGGCGGTTTCCTCGACCGCGGTGGTCTCCCCTTCTGAGGAGTCCGTTTTGTCCGGTGCCGAGGTGGACGTGCCACCGCCCGCGCTGTTGTTGCCGCCGTCGTCCTTCGTGGCGAGGTACAGGCCGACGCCGGAGCCGCCCAGGACCAGCAGCGCGATCGCGACGATGGCGACGACCACGCCGGTGTTCTTCTTCGGCGGTTCGGGCGGCGGCCCGCCGAAGCCGCCCGCACCCGGCCACTGCTGGGTGGCGCCCCACTGGCCGCCGTACGGGTTCTGCTGGGCGCCGCCGAACTGCTGGGTCTGTTCGTTGGCGCCGGGGAACTGACCGCCGTACTGTGGCTGTCCGTACTGCGGTTGGCCCTGCGGTCTCTGCTGGCCGTAGCCTCCCTGCCCATAGGGGTTCTGGCTGGGCTGCCCGTACGGCCCCGGCTGGTAGGGAGGCGTCGTCATGCACCGCAATCTAGCGTTGCGGGATTGAATGCGACGAGCCGGTTGTTGTGACATTTGCGATGCCGAAGCCGAGGGGAAATTCCGAGAAGTGACCGACGGCCCACTGATCGTCCAGTCCGACAAGACGCTGCTGCTCGAGGTCGACCACCCGCGGGCGGACGACGCGCGGATCGCCATCGCGCCGTTCGCCGAGCTGGAACGCGCGCCGGAACACGTGCACACGTACCGTGTCACCCCGCTCGCGCTGTGGAACGCCCGCGCCGCGGGGCACGACGCCGAGCAGGTCGTCGACGCCCTCACCGTGTACTCGCGGTACCCGGTGCCGCAGCCGCTGCTCATCGACATCGTCGACACGATGGGCCGGTTCGGCAGGCTGCAGATCACCAACCACCCCGCGCACGGTCTCGTGATGACCACGATCGACCGCGCGGTGCTCGAGGAAGTGCTGCGGCACAAGAAGATCGCGCCGATGCTCGGCGCCCGCATCGACGACGACACGGTGATCGTGCACCCGTCGGAACGCGGCAGGCTCAAGCAGATGCTGCTGAAGGTCGGCTGGCCGGCAGAGGACCTCGCCGGGTACGTCGACGGTGAGCACCACCCGATCGAGCTGGCGGAGAACGGCTGGGCGCTGCGGGACTACCAGCGCAAGGCCGCGGAGGCGTTCTGGGCCGGTGGTTCCGGCGTGGTCGTGCTGCCGTGCGGCGCGGGCAAGACGCTCGTCGGCGCCGCGGCGATGGCGCACGCGAAGGCGACGACGCTGATCCTCGTCACGAACACGGTCGCGGGCAGGCAGTGGAAGCGTGAGCTGATCGCGCGGACGTCGCTGACCGAGGAGGAGATCGGCGAGTACTCCGGTGAGCGCAAGGAGATCCGCCCGGTCACCATCGCCACGTACCAGGTGATGACCCGCAAGTCGAAGGGCGAGTACCGGCACCTGGACCTGTTCGACTCGCGCGACTGGGGTCTCGTCGTGTACGACGAGGTGCACCTGCTGCCGGCGCCGGTGTTCCGCATGACCGCCGACCTGCAGTCCCGCCGCCGCCTCGGCCTGACGGCCACGCTGGTGCGCGAGGACGGCCGCGAGGGTGACGTGTTCTCGCTGATCGGCCCGAAGCGCTACGACGTGCCGTGGCGCGACATCGAGGCGCAGGGCTGGATCGCGCCCGCGGAGTGCATCGAGGTCCGCGTGACGCTGACCGACGCGGAACGGCTGTCGTACGCCACCGCCGAGCCGGAGGAGCGGTACAAGCTCTGCTCCACTGTGGACACGAAGATCCCGGTGGTGAAGAAGATCCTGGAGAAGCACCCGGACGAGCCGACGCTGGTCATCGGCGCGTACCTGGACCAGCTCGAGATGCTCGGCGCCGAGCTGGACGCCCCGGTCATCCAGGGCTCGACCCGCAACGCGGAACGCGAACGCCTCTTCGACCGGTTCCGCAGCGGGGAGCTGCGCACGCTCGTGGTGTCGAAGGTCGCGAACTTCTCCATCGACCTGCCGGAGGCCACGGTCGCGGTGCAGGTGTCGGGGACGTTCGGGTCGCGGCAGGAGGAGGCGCAGCGGCTGGGCCGCATCCTGCGCCCGAAGGAGGACGGCCGCCAGGCCCACTTCTACTCGGTGGTGTCCCGCGACACCCTGGACACCGACTACGCGGCGCACCGCCAGCGCTTCCTGGCCGAACAGGGCTACGCGTACACGATCCAGGACGCGGACGACTTCCTCGGCCCGCAACTCCCGTCGGTGGGCTGACCGCGCTCGTCACCGCCGCAGCCGCGGCGGCGCACCCTCGCCCTGCTCACCAACCGCCGGATCGCAACCCCACCCGATCCCGGGGCACCCGCCACCGAAACCGCCGGATGGCAAACCCCACCCGATCCCGGGGGCCACCCGCCTTGCCAGTCTACCAGGGGGTACCGACAAACCCGGTGTTGTCGATCTTGCCTGTGGACAACTCACCGGGCTGTGGACAACTCCGCGGCAGCATGACTGCGCCTGCCTGCTGGTGACCACCGCGAGCCATGCCGTCAGTCGGCGATCTCGGCCAGGGCGACGACCTTCGTGATGCGGGCGCGGATCAGCAGCTCGCCGGGCACGGCGTTGCGCTTCCCGAACGCCTCCGCCGCGTCGGCGCCCATGTAGCGGCCGCCGAGGCGGGTGGCCCAGCCGAGCATCTCGTCGAGGTCCTCGGAGATCGTCGCCTCCGCCTGGAACTGCACGAACGAGAACGGTGGCTCCTCGACGTCCACGACCATCGACAGGCGCGGGTCCCGTTTGATCGCGTACCCCTTGACGGTGTCGGCGCCCGTCGTGAACACGATGTGGTCCCCGTCGTCGGCGGTGTCGATCAGGAACCAGATCGGCGCCACGTGCGGTGAGCCGTCCTTGCGCACCGTCGCGAGCTTGCCGGTCCGCGTGCCGTGCATGACGAAGGCGAGCCACTCGTCTCTGTCCATGTGGTACATGGACCACATCCTGCTACAGCTCGGCGAGCACCGCGTCCGTGAAGTCCGGCCACGTGTCGATGGCCCACTGGCCGAAGTCGCGGTCCGCCAGGGCAACGCACGCGGCACCGGCGTCCGGGTCGACCCACAGGAACGTGCCGGACTGTCCGAAGTGGCCGAAGGTGGCCGGGGAGCTGTTCTTCCCCGTCCAGTGTGGATCCTTGTGGTCGCGGATCTCGAAGCCGAGCCCCCAGTCGTTGTCCTTCTGGTAGCCGTAGCCCGGCAGCACGCCGGACAGCCCGGGGAACGCGACCGAGGTCGCCTCGTCCACAGTGGAGCGGGAGACGAGCGTCGGCGACTGGAGTTCCGCGGCGAACCGCGCCAGGTCGGCGCACGTGGACACGCCGCCCGCGCCCGCGCCGCCCGCGAGCCGCGACGACTCCATGCCGAGCGGGGCGAGCACCGCCTCGGTGAGGTACTCGGCGAACGGGATGCCGGACGCCTCGTGGATGGCGTCGGCCAGCACCTCGAAGCCCGAGTTCGAGTACATCCGCCGGGTGCCCGGCTTGGCCATCACCTTGTGCTCGTCGAACGCGAGCCCCGAAGTGTGCGCGATCAGGTGCCGCACCGTCGAACCCTCCGGCCCGGCGGGCTGGTCCCACTCGACCGCGCCCTCCTCGACGGCCACCAGCGTCGCGTACGCCGTGAGCAGCTTCGTCACCGACGCCAGTCTGAACTCGCGTTCCTGCGGGCCGGCGGAACCCAGCACGTCACCCGACGCGGACACCACCGCGACCGCCGCGTTGTCGACCGGCCAGTCGGCGACCGCACGCACACTCTCCATGGGATCGACGTTACGACCTCACGGCCGCGTGAGTCCCGGCGGGTCGAGCGACATCACCACGCCGTCGGTGCGCTCGAGCGCCTCCTGCTTGCGGCCGGGGTCGACGTCGGCGGTCGTCAGGTCGACCAGGCGGATGGGCGGCCCGAGGTCGACGAGCGTGGGGATGTACTCGGCCTTGTCGACGTGCCAGCCGCCGCCGGACTTGGTGAACCGGAAGCGCGCGATCAGGCCCTCCTCGGTGGTGCCGCGCGGTTCCTCGTGCTTGGCGACGGAGTTGCCGAGCCCGTAGGCGACCCACTTGCCGCCGAACTTCTCGAACGGCTGCACCACGTGCGCGTGGTGCCCGACGATCAGGTCGACGGCCGGGTCGGCGAGCACCTGCTCGGCGATCGACCGCTGGTCGGCGGTGGGTTCGTGCTGGTCCTCGATGCCCCAGTGCAGGCTGGCGATCACCACCTCGGCGCCCGCGGCCCGCGCCTTCCGCGCCGCGTCGAGCACACCGTCGACGGAGATCTCGTTCCCCATCCACGGCTCGGGCTCCTCGGTGCCCTGGTTGTAGTCGAAGGTGAACGAGACCTGGCCGACCTTGACCCCGTTGACCTCGGTGATCAGCGGCCGCGCCGCCTCCTCCTGGGTGCGAGCGGACCCGGTGTGCCCGATCTTGGCGGCGTCGAGCGCGTCGAGCGTGGTGCGCGCACCGTCGGCACCGTGGTCGAAGGTGTGGTTGGAGGCGGTGGAGCACGTGTCGTACCCGGTGGCGGCGACGGCCTCGGCGACCTCGGGCGGCGCGTAGAACAGGGGGTACCCCTGGAAGGGCCCGTCGGCGGTCGCCAGCGGCACCTCCATGTGGCAGATCGCGAGGTCAGCGGCCTCGATGACGGGCTTGATACCCGCGAAGAGCGGCTTGAAGTCGCGCGCCCCGCCCCCGTCCTCCTCGGCCTGCGCGGTGAGCGCCGGGTGGATCAACACGTCCCCGGTCGCGACGACGGTGAAGCTGTTGGCCGGTTTCGCCGCGGGGTGCTCCCGCGGGGTGACGGTCGCGGGGTGAAAGGGCGGCACGGGTTCGCCGGCCCGAGCAGGCGCACCAGCACACCCGGCGACGACGAGCGCCACCCCGCAGATCCCGACCATCCGCCGCACCCGCGCCATAGTGCCGGGCCACGGGTCGGGGCTCAAGCCTGCGGGCGGGGCGGCCGCCGGCCCCCGATCACCAGCCTACCGGCGAGCACCGACAGTTTCTGCTGGTCAGGGCCCTGCTGTGGACAACTGACCGACCTGTGGACAACCTCGGCGGATCGACGCGATCCAGCCGGTTGCTGTCGGTGCCATGCCGTAGCGTGGTTCGAGGGGGCCGGAGGCCACGCCGACCAGCATCGAGAGCACAGCCGACCTGCCGGAACCCGTGTTCAAGCAGCCGGATGCCGCACCAGCGTCGGCATCCACCGTGACGTCCGCGCCACGGAACAGCGGCCTGCCCCAAGGCCAACAGACCCGCGTTCACAGGGCCGGAAACCACGTTCGGCTCACACGGCAACCGGCGCGCGGCATCTCTCGGCGCACCCGGAACGATCACCCGCACCACGCACAGCTCTGCCGCACCCACGGCCGCCGCAGACCACCGGCACCGTGACCACCGCCGCGACGCGTAGCCACGGAACTGGCTGACGCCGCGTACCAGGGCCGGAGGCGAAGCCGGGCTCACCATGGGAACCGGCGCGCGGCATCAACGGCGGCCATTGGCGCATCCGGGCATCTGCCACAGCCCTGGCTGAACCCCGTGTTCAAGGGCGGAGGCCACGCCGGGCTCACCGCGACAACCGGGGGTCACACCCAACCCGCGACCTCCGTCCCGGAACAGCGCCCTGCACCGAGCCGAACCCCAGCCTGTGGACAGCTGCCCACGAAGCCGCAGGAACTGTCGGTGCCATGCCGTAGCGTGGTTCGAGGGGGCCGGAGGCCACGCGACATCCGGCGAGACGCGTCAATCGGCGACAGGAACGGCGACCACACCCGAACCCACGCCTACGAACCACAGCTCCCGCCGAAGCAGCGGGCACTGTCGGTGCCATGCCGTAGCGTCGAACCGGGGGCCGGAGGCCACGCCGTCAGCGACGGCGGCGGCGGGCGGCCAGGAAGCCCAGCACCGCGGCGAGGATCACCGCCAGTGGCACCGCTCTCTTGAGCACCGACGGGCCCGCGAACGCGAGCAGGTCGATCGGCTCGTTTTCGGGGGTCGCCGGTTCGGGGACGGCGGTCAGCTTGGGGCGGGCCGGGGCGTGTTCCGCTGCCGCTTCTCCCGCTTCGCGGCCTGTGGCGACCGCGTCCGCCGCCGCGGCGGACGGGAGTGGGGCCGGTGCGCCGCCCTCCGCTGTCGGGAGTTGGGCCGTGGGTGCCGCTTCCGCCGCCGACGGGGCCTCCGGGCGTTCCTTCTCCACCACCGACAGCTTCGGGGTCTCGGCGGCCTCCGCCGGGGTGGTCGACGCGGCCAGTTTCGACGCCAGGCAGGTGGCGAAGGAGTCCAGGATCTTGCCGCCGACCTCGGAGATGAGCCCTCGGCCGAACTGGGCCGGTTTGCCGGTGATCGACAGGTCGGTCTGCACGGCACCGCGGGTGGCGGCGCCGTCGGCGGTCAGCGACACCGTCACGGTCGCGGCGGCGGTGCCGTTGCCCCTGGCGTCCTTGCCGGACGCCTTGATCACGACCGTCCTGGCCTCGGCGTCCTTGGACAGGAACTCGCCGGTGCCCTTGTACAGCAACGAAATCGGGCCGAGTTTGACCTTGACGGAGCCCTTGAAGTTGTCGCCGTCCACTTCCGTGAGGGTGGCGCCGGGCATGCACGGCGCCACGCGCTCCGGGTCGAGCACCGCCTCCCAGACGGTGTCGATGTCGGCCGGCACGGTGAACGAGTGCTCCAGCTTCACTGTTCCTCCCGAAAGACAGCAAGGGCGGCGCCCCCGGGACGGAGGCGCCGCCCTTGTCCCACCCTATGCGCCGACGGCCGCGCTCACCGCACGAGACGTGAGCACGCGGGCCAGGTGCTGCCGGTACTCGGCGTCCGCGTTGCCGTCCGTGGGCGGTGACGTGCCTTCCGCGGCGTGCTCCGCCGCGGCACGGATCGTCTCGGCCGTCGCGGACTGGCCGACCAGCGCCTGCTCGACCGACGTGGCACGCACCGGCGTGGCGCCCATGTTCGTCAGCGCGACGCGGGCCTCGGCGATCGAGCCGCCGTCGACGCGGACGGTCGCCGCGACCGCGACGATCGACCACGCCTGTGCCACGCGGTTGAACTTCTCGTAGTGCGCGCGCCACCCCGTCGTCTTCGGCACGCGCACCTCGACCAGGATCTCGCCCGGCCGCAGCGCGGTGGTGAAGAAGTCGGTGAAGAACTCCGCGGCCGGGATGGTCCTGGTGCCGTCCATGCCGCGCACCACCATCTCGGCGTCCAGCGCGAGCACCGGCGCGGGCAGGTCACCGGCCGGGTCTGCGTGGGCCAGCGAACCACCCAACGTGCCCCGGTGCCGCACCTGCGGGTCCGCCACCGAGTCGGTCGTCAGCGCAAGCAGCGACGCGTGCTCGGCGATCAGCGGGTCGCGCTGCACCTCGTAGTGCGTGGTCATCGCGCCGATCACCAGGTGGTCGCCGTCCTCGCGCACGCCGCGCAGCTCCGGCACCCGGCCGAGGTCGATCAGCTTCGACGGGGTCGCGAGGCGCATCCGAAGCACGGGCAGCAGGCTCTGCCCGCCGGCGATGACCTTCGCGTCCTCGCCCGCCTCGGACAACGCGCGCACCGCGTCGTCCACTGTGGTCGGTGCGACGTAGTCGAACGCGGCCGGAATCACTGCGCGCCTCCCGTGGTGTCGATCGAACCGAGACCGCCGCCGGCCTCGTTGCCGAGCCCGCCCGCGTCCGTGCGCCCGGTGTGGATGGCCTGCCAGACCCGCATCGGCGTGCACGGCATCTGCACGTCGTTCACGCCGAAGTGCCGGATCGCGTCGACCACCGCGTTGACCACGGCCGGGGTGGACGCGATCGTGCCCGCCTCGCCGACACCCTTGACACCCAGCACGTTCGACGTCGCCGGGGTCTCGGTGCGGTCGGTGACGAACGACGGCAGGTCGGCCGCCGACGGGACGAGGTAGTCGGCGAGCGTGCCCGTGGTGAGCGTGCCCGACTCGTCGTGCACGGCCTCCTCGAACAGCGCCTGCGCGATGCCCTGCGCGAGCCCGCCGTGCACCTGGCCCTCGACGATCAGCGGGTTGACCACCTTGCCGATGTCGTCGACGCACACGTACTTGCGGATCGACGTCCGGCCCGTCTCGGTATCCACCTCGACCGCGCACAGGTGCGTGCCGTGCGGGAACGAGAAGTTCTCCGGGTCGAACGTGGCCTCCGAGTCGAGGCTCGGTTCCACCCCGTCGGGCAGGTCGTGCGCCGCGAACACGGCCAGCGCGACGTCCTGGATGGACACGCCCTTCGACTCCGCGCCGGTGCCGCGCACGCGGAACGAACCGGCCTGGAACTCGACGTCGTCCTCGCTCGCCTCCAGCATGTGGGCGGCGATCTTGGCGGCCTTGGCCTTCACCTTGTCCGCGGCCTGCACGACGGCCATCGCGCCGACGGTCAGCGACCGCGACCCGTAGGTGTCCATGCCCTTGTGCGAGGACTGGGTGTCGCCGTGCAGGACCTCGACGTCCTCGAACGGCACGCCCAGCTGGTCGGCGACGATCTGGCTCCACGCCGTCTCGTGGCCCTGGCCGTGCGGCGACGAGCCGGTGACGACCTCGACCTTGCCGGTCGGCAGCATGCGGATCGCCGCGTGCTCCCAGCCGCCCGCGCCGTAGGACAGCGAGCCCAGCACCCGGGACGGCGCGAGGCCGCACATCTCGGTGAACGTGGAGATGCCGATGCCGAGCTGGACGGTGTCACCGCGGTCGCGGCGTTCCTTCTGCTCGGCGCGCAGCGCGTCGTACCCGAACAGCTCCTTGGCCTTGTCGGTGGCGGCCTCGTAGTTGCCGGAGTCGTAGGTGAGCCCGCAGACCGTGGTGAACGGGAACTCCTCGTGGGAGATCCAGTTCTTCTCGCGGACCGTCATCGGGTCCATGCCGAGCTCGGCGGCCAGCTCGTCCATGAGCCGCTCGATGGCGAAGGTCGCCTCGGGACGGCCCGCGCCGCGGTAGGCGTCGGTGGGTGTCTTGTTCGTGAAGACGTTGGTGCACACGAACCGGTAGGCCGGGAACTTGTAGATCGCGTTGAACATGAACGCGCCCAGGATCGGCACGCCGGGGGTGACGAGCCGCAGGTAGGCGCCCATGTCGGCGAGCAGTTCGACCTTGAGGCCGGTGACCGTGCCGTCGCGGCGGGCGGAGAGGGTCAGCTTCTGGATCTGGTCGCGGCCGTGGTGCGCGGACAGCAGGCTCTCGCTGCGGGACTCGGTCCACTTGACGGGCTTGCCGAGCCGCCGCGCCACCAGGAAGGTCAGGATCTCCTCGGGCGTGACCTGCAGCTTGCCGCCGAACCCGCCACCGACGTCCGGTGCGATCACGCGGACCTTGTGCTCGGGCACGGACAACGTCATGGCGAGCATGACGCGCAGGATGTGCGGGATCTGCGTGGCGGACCACATGGTCATCTGCTCGCCGGTCGGGTCGACGACGACCGAGCGGGGTTCCATGAACGCGGGGATCAGCCGCTGCTGGCGGAAGGTGCGTTCGATGACGACCTCGCCGTCGGCGATCGCGGCCTCGACGTCGCCGCCGGTGCCCGCCTCGCCCGAGTCGAAGACCCATGTGGCGCTCTTGTTGGTGCCGAGGTCCTCGTGCACCAGGTCGGCGCCGTCGGCGACCGCGGCTTCCATGTCGAGCACGACCGGCAGGTCGTCGTAGTCGACGTCGATGGCCTCGAGCGCGTCGGCGGCCTCGTAGGCGCTGCGCGCGACCACGACGGCCACGACCTCACCCGCGAAGTTGACCTTGTCGACGGCGATCGAGGGCGCGGTCGGGGCCTTCATGTCCTCGGTGATCGGCCACGCGCACGGCAGGCTGCCCTGTTCGTCGGCGAGGTCGCGGCCGGTGAACACGCCGACGACGCCCGGCATCTCCTTCGCCGCCGACGCGTCGACGTTCGTGATCCGCGCGTGGGCCATGGGGCTGCGCAGCACGGCCATGTGCAGCAGGCCGGGCAGCGTCAGGTTGTCGGTCCAGCGGGTGCGCCCGGTGATCAGGCGCGCGTCTTCCTTCCGGCGGCGGGACTTGCCGACCTCCGGCTCCATGGTGGCGGTCACTGCGTGCCTCCGGTGGTGACCTGGCTGACCTGCTCGGCTTCCGGCCCGGCGCCGCCGGACATGTGGGCGGCCGCGTCGCGCACGGCGCGGACGATGTTCTGGTAGCCGGTGCAGCGGCAGAGGTTGCCCTCGAGGCCTTCGCGCACGGCCTTCTCGTCGGGGTCGGGGTTGTCGGCGAGCAGGTCGATCGACTGCATGATCATGCCCGGGGTGCAGAAGCCGCACTGGAGGGCGTGGTTGTCGTGGAACGCCTGCTGCACCGGGTGGAGGTTGCCGTCGCGGGCGAGGCCCTCGATGGTGGTGACCTCACAGCCGTCGGCCTGCACGGCGAGCACGGAACAGGACTTCACGCTGTGCCCGTCGAGGTGGACGGTGCACGCGCCGCAGTTGCTCGTGTCGCACCCCACGACCGTGCCCACCTTGCCGAGCCGCTCTCGGAGGTAGTGCACGAGCAGCTGGCGAGGTTCGACATCGTCGGTGAACTTCGTTCCGTCAACGGTCACGGTGATGCGCATACGGCCTCCCTGCCGGGTGGGTGGTCAGCTCGGGTCGCGTGAGCGGGCTCACATCCACAGATCCTCACCCCGCCGGGACCTGAGGACAAGTCCGGGAACGCCAAAGTGGACCTGGCGGCAAAAACGGGCCGTGTGATCCTCGTTTTATCGTTCGAAGTCGATCGTTCGCATAGCTTAGGATCTCGGGGTGGCATCCCCTTCCGTCGCTGGTCAGCGCACCGATCAGGAGATCGAGCACCGTCGTGGCATCGCCTTCGGCGTCACCGCGTACGGGCTGTGGGGCCTGTTCCCGCTCTACTGGTCGCTGCTCAAGTCGGCGGGCGCGCTGGAGACGCTCGCGCACCGGATGATCTGGTCGCTCGTGGTCGTCACGGGTGTGCTGCTGTGGACGCGGCGGCTCGGGTCGTTCCGCGCCGTCCTGCGCGACCGGCGGCAGCTGCTCCTGCTCACCGCGGCGGCGGTGCTGATCTCGGCGAACTGGGGCGCGTACATCTGGGGGGTCACCAACGGGCACGTCGTGGAGACCGCACTGGGGTACTTCATCGGCCCGCTCGTGTCGGTGCTGCTGGGCGTGGTGCTGCTCAAGGAGCGGCTGCGCAAGGCGCAGTGGACGGCGGTCGGGCTGGGCGTGACCGCGGTCGTGGTGCTGGCCGTCGGGTACGGGCAGGTGCCGTGGATCGCGCTGGTGCTCGCGTTCAGCTTCTCCACGTACGGCCTGGTCAAGAAGCTCGCGAACGTCGGCGCGGTCGAGTCGATGGCCGTGGAGACGACCGTGACGCTGCTGCCCGCGCTGGCGTACGTGGTGTTCCTGGAGTCGTCCGGGGACGGCACGTTCACGTCGCTGGGGATCGGCCACACGCTGCTGCTCGTCGGCGGCGGTTTCGTCACGATGGTGCCGCTGCTGGCGTTCGGCGCGGCGGCCGTGCGGATCCCGCTGTCGGTGATCGGGTTGCTGCAGTACCTGACGCCGAGCATGCAGTTCACGTTCGGCGTGCTGGTGTTCCACGAGCAGATGCCGCCCGAGCGGTGGCTGGGCTTCGGGATCGTGTGGCTCGCGCTGGCCGTCCTGACGTTCGACGGGCTGCGCAGGCGCGGCAGGCCCGCGATCGAACCGGAGCCGGTGCCCTAACCGGCGTGCAGGACGGGGACGGGCAGGTCGACGTCCGCGTCGGTGATCACGCCCGCCACCGCGTCCCACGGCAGCACCTCGAACGGTGACGCCGCGCCGATCTTCTCCTCGCTGGCGAGCACGTACGTGTCCGCCGCACGGCGGGCGAGCAGGCGTTTCATGGCGGCTTCGTCCGCGTCGGCGGTGGTGAGCCCGGCCTCGGGGTGCACGCCGGTGACGCCGAGGAGGAACAGGTCCGCCTGCACGCGCTCCGCCGCCTCGGCCGCGGCGGCGCCGGACGTGACCGCGGAGTGCTTGAACAGGCGGCCGCCGATGAGGAAGACCTCTACGGTCGGGTGCTCGACGAGCGCGGCGGCGACGGTGGGGCTGTGGGTGACGACCGTGGCCGCGAGGTCGGCGGGCAGGGCCCTGGTGACCGCGAGCGCGGTGGTGCCGCCGTCGAGGATCACGGTCGAGCCGGGCCGGACCAGCTCGGCGGCACGGCGGGCGACGCGGTCCTTGCTGTCGAGGCTGACGGCGGTGCGGGTCGCGTAGTCGGCGACCGCGGGCGAGACCGGCAGGGCGCCGCCGTAGACCCGCTGGCACAGCCCGGCGGCGGCCAGCTCCCGCAGGTCCCGGCGCACGCTGTCCTCGGAAAGCCCCAGCTCGGCGGCCAGTTCCTTCGCGATCACCTTGCCGTCGGTCCGGAGCCGGGCGAGCAGCAGATCACGCCTCTCGGCAGCAAGCATGCACGTTCCTCCTTGTTCTTTCCGATTGTTGCACGTTATGTTCGGGTCATGCTCATTCTGATCGCAGGCCCCTACCGCTCCGGCACCGGCGACGACCCGGAGTTGATGGCGGCGAACCTCGCGAGACTGGAGGAGGCGGCGTGGCCGCTGTTCCAGGCGGGACACGTGCCGATGATCGGCGAGTGGGTGGCGCTGCCGGTGCTGCGCGGCGCGGGCGGCACCAGCGTGACCGACCCGGTGGCGGCGCGGATCATGTACCCGACGGCGGAACGCCTGCTCCGGCACTGCGACGCCGTGCTGCGGCTGCCGGGCGAGTCGACGGGCGCGGACCAGGACGTGGCCATCGCCCGGGAACGCGGACTGCCGGTGTACTACCGGATCGAGGACGTCCCGGACGCCACCGTGCCCGCGTGACCACACCCTGTGGACAACTCACCCACGACGGCCCGGAACTGTCGGTGGTCACGGGTAGCGTGGTTCGAGGGGGCCGGAGGCCAGGCCGGGCCGCGAACCCGGCCCTCACGGCTCCCGGTGGATCCGGCCGCTCACCTCGGTCAGCCGCTTGCCCGCGCCGCCCCACCGCAGCGAGATGATCTCCGCCGCGATCG
This sequence comes from Actinophytocola sp. KF-1, assembly GCF_054661535.1. Taxonomy (NCBI): domain Bacteria; kingdom Bacillati; phylum Actinomycetota; class Actinomycetes; order Pseudonocardiales; family Pseudonocardiaceae; genus Actinophytocola; species Actinophytocola sp. KF-1. Next base: position 24,742 of record NZ_BAAFVK010000013.1, read on the forward strand.
AGACCGCTGTCTCCTCCGGGGTGCGGGCGCCCAGGTCGAGGCCGATCGGCGACGACAGCCGCGCCAGCTCGGCCTCCGTCACGCCCGCCTCGCGCAGCCGCGCCATGCGGTCCTCGTGGGTGCGGCGGGAGCCCATCGCGCCGATGTAGCCCGCGTCGCAGCGCAGTGCGACCTCCAGCACCGGCACGTCGAACTTCGGGTCGTGGGTCAGCACCGCGATCACGGTCCGCTGGTCGATCCGCCCCGCCTCCACCTCGGCGGCGAGGTACCGGTGCGGCCAGTTCACGACCACCTCGTCGGCGTCCGGGAAGCGGCTCTTCGTCGCGAAGATCGGCCGGGCGTCGCACACGGTCACCCGATACCCGAGGTACGAACCCAGCCGGGCCATGGCGGTCGCGAAGTCGATGGCGCCGAACACCAGCATGCGCGGCGGCGGCTCGAACGAGTTCACGAACACCGACATGCCCTCGCCCCGGCGCTGGCCTTCCGCGCCGTAGTGCAGCGTGCCGGTGCGGCCCGTGCCGAGCATGCCGCGCGCGTCGTCGGCGACCGCCGCCTCCGCGCGGGACGAGCCGAGGTCGCCCGCGGTCCGGTCCGGCCACACGACCAGGTGTCGCCCGATCCGGGACGGGTCCGGGTGCGCCACGATCGTCGCGAGCGCCACCGGCTCCTCGGACTGGATCGACTTGGCCAGCTCGGCGAACTCCGGGAACGTGGGCGCGGAGATCGACTCCACGTAGATGTCGATGATCCCGCCGCAGGTCAGGCCGACCGCGAACGCGTCGTCGTCGCTCACGCCGTAGCGCTGCAGCACCGGCGTGCCGTCCTGCAGCACCTGCGTGCCCAGCTCGTACACCGCGCCCTCGACGCACCCGCCGGACACGCTGCCCGACACGGTCCCGTCCTCCGCGACGAGCATCGCCGCGCCGGGTGCGCGCGGCGCCGAGGAGAACGTCGCCACCACGGTGCCGAGCGCGACCTTCTCCCCCGCCGAGTAGCGGCGCAACAGTTCGTCGAGCACGTCACGCACGGCGTACCTCCACAAGTAGTTCCTCGAGCGTGGCAAGGCTGTGGCCGGCCAGCAGCCGGTCGAGGTGCGGCATGGCCACCGCGATGCCGGACTGGACGGGCGCGTACCCGTCCCTGCCGGCGTGCGGGTTGACCCACAGCACCTTGTGCGCGAGCCGCCGCAGCCGGGCGAGCTGCTCACCGAGCAGGGCCGCGTCGCCGCGTTCCCAGCCGTCGGAGAACACCACGACCACCGCCCGCCGCGCGAGCCCTCGCTGCCCCCAGCGATCGAGAAACACCCGAACGGTCTCACCCAGCCGGGTGCCCCCGGCAAAGTCCGGCACCGCCCGTGATGCCGCGGACAGCGCCTCCCGCGGGTCCCGCTTGCGCAGCTGCCGCGACAGCCGGGTCAGCCGCGTGCCGACCGTGAACACCTCGGTCGTGGTGGGCGCGGCCCGCACGACGGCGTGCGCGAACCGCATCAGCGCGTCGGCGTAGGGCGCCATGGACCCGGAGATGTCGAGCAGCAGGACCACGCGGCGCGGCCGTCGCGTGCGGTCCTTGTGGTGCAGGCGGACGGTCTCGCCACCGGCCGCCCGCATGGCACGCAGGATGCGCGCCGAGTCGAGCCTGCCGGTGCGGTGTGGACGGAGGCGCATGGACCGCCGCAGCGGCGGGGCGAGGTGGAGTGTGGCCATCAGCTCACGCAGGTGCTCCCGCTCGACGGCGGTGAGTTCGGAAATGTCCCTGTGCCGCAACACTTCCGTGTCGCTTGCGGCGACCTTCAGCTCCTCGGTGTCCCGCTCGCCCTGCCCGTCGCCCGCGGTGGTGTCGGTGAGCGCGGCCATGGTCACCACCCTGGGCTTGGTCGCACCGGGCTTGCGCCGCCGCGGTTCGCCGGCGGTGAACCAGGCGGCGAAGGCCTCGTCGTAACGGGGCAGGTCGTCCGGTTCGGCACAGAGCGTCAGCCGACCCGCCCAGTACAGCTGACCCGGATCCGCGATGTCGAGTTCCCCCACGGCCGCGAGGTAGGCCTGCACGCGCTGGGCGTCCGCGGGCAACCCGGCCACCCGCAGGGCGGCGGCGAAGCCGGCCAGACCGGTGAGGGGATCCGCGGTGTCCACACAGCCATTGTGTACCCATGCGGGCGGCTGCCCTGTGCACGCAGGTCCACGCGGCGGCCGCCCGCCGGGGCGGCGGTGCTGGCGTAGGGCACGGCGGGCCCGGGTGCGGCCGCCACGTGGACGACCTGGCGCCGGCCGTGTGATGGTCGGCCGGCGCCAGGGTGGGTCCCCCGCCGCGACCATGGCCAGGTAGCGGGCCGGGCGCGGGGAACCGGTGGGTGGTCGGAGGGCGGCCGTCCACATCAGACTGAAGGCGGACGGGACGGCCGCCGCAGTGGCCGCGCCAGGTGGACACCGCGACCGGTCCACCGCGCAGGCAACTGCCGGGAGTCGGGACGAGGACTACTGCTCGCTCCCCCTGCGGTCAGTACTCATGTCGCCCTCCTCCGGTGTGGCATGCCGGGCACAACTATCGCCCACCACAACGGGAAACGCGACCGAATATTCCGCTCACCCGGCGAGGATCGCGTCCAGCCCGACGGCGACGACCCGCTGCGAGTCCTCGCGGTACTTCAGCACCGCGCCCAGCGTGGCGGCGGCCGACGCGGCGTCCAGTTCGGTGCGCCCCAGCGCGGTCAACGCGGACGCCCAGTCCAGCGACTCCGCCACCCCGGGCGGCTTGAGCAGCTCCAGCTCCCGCAGCCGCCGCACGGCGGACGCCACCTGCGTGGCCAGCCGTTCCGACAGGCCGGGCAGCCGCCGCCGCAGGATCGCCACCTCGCGGCCCAGCGCCGGGTGCTCCAGCCAGTGGTAGAGGCAGCGCCGCTTCAGCGCGTCGTGCACCTCGCGGGTGCGGTTCGACGTCAGGATCACCAGCGGCGGCACGGTGGCGCGGACCTCGCCCAGCTCCGGCACGGTCACCGCGTTCTCGCCGAGGATCTCCAGCAGGAACGCCTCGAACTCGTCGTCCGCGCGGTCGACCTCGTCGACGAGCAGCACGCACGGCGCCTCCTCCAGCGCCCGCAGCAGCGGCCTGGCCAGCAGGAACCGTCGCGAGTAGAGCGACTTCTCCGCGAGGTCCGAGTCGAGCGCACCGCCGGACGCCGCCTCGAGCGCACGCAGGTGCAGCAGCTGCCGGGGGAAGTCCCAGTCGTACAGCGCTTGGGTGAAGTCGATCCCCTCGTGGCACTGCAGCTTGATCAACGGCACGTCCAGCGCCTGCGAGAGCGCCACCGCGAGCGACGTCTTGCCGGTGCCGGGCTCGCCCTCGCAGAACAGCGGGCGGCCGAGCCGCTGGGCGAGGAAGGCGGCCGTCGCGATGCCCTCGTCCGGCAGGTACCCGACCGACTCGAGCGCCGAGGACAGCTCTTCAGGGGAAGTCACCACGTCCCCGAGCGTAAACGTCAGGGTCCGGTCAGGGGCGATCCCTGATGGCGGAGGCGGCCACAGCGGCCACTCTGGAGTCATGAACACGACAACCATCAAGCTCCGCCGCAGCCGGAACGACCGCATGGTCGCCGGGGTGTGCGGTGGCATCGCCAAGATGTTCGGCATGGACGCGGCGCTGGTCCGCATCCTGCTGGTGGCCGCGACGCTGCTCGGCTTCGGCACCGGCGCGATCCTCTACCTGGTCGCCTGGGCGGTGGTACCGGAGGAATAATCCGCGGGCGTGACGCAGAAGCGGACGTTCTCCCAGCCGGGCACCGCGCGGGCGCTCGTGCTGCTCGCCTCCGCGCTCGCGCTGGCGGGAGCCGTCCTGGTCTTCCTGCTCGCCATCGTGTTCGGCTCGTCGCTGCGGTCGAGCGGCCTGGCGGGCGGCGTGCTGGCGGGTACCGCGATCTTCGCCGGGACCGTGCTGGTCAGCGCGCTCGTGGCGAACCTGCTCGCCATCCGCTCCGGCTCGGTCCGGGGTATCGTCGGCGTCGGGTGCGGCACGCTGCTCGCCGGCACCCTGGTCGGTCTCGGAGCGTGTCTGTTCGTGATCTCGAAAGCTGCCTGAACCACCCGAATGGTCGGTATCTACGGCACCTACCGGCGCTCTTGAACGTAAGACCCCACACGGGGTGACGTGGATCGGGACGGATTGGCACCATAAGCGGGTGCCACGAGCAGAGCGACCCTCGAAGCGGGGTGGGAAGCGGTGACGGAACTGCAGACCGCAAGCATGGTCAAACCTTGGGCTGAGCTCGAGGGACGGGACCGGCACGCGGCATGCATGCTGGCTGCGCGGGACGGCGACAAGGAGGCGTTCGACGCGCTGATCGCCGACCTGTCACCGTTGGTGTGGCACGTCGCCCGCGGCAGCGGCCTCGACCGCACGACCGCGGAGGACGTGGTCCAGACGGTCTGGCTCGCGCTGCTGCGGCACCTCGACCGGCTGACCGAGCCTCGTGCGCTCGCAGGCTGGCTGATCACCACCACCCGTCGCGAGGCCAACCGGGTGCAGCACCGGTCCGGCGGGACGGTGGAGCTGTCCCAGGAGATGGCCGAGCGCACGCCGACGTCCGATCCGTCGCCGGAGCACGAGGTGCTCCGGACCGAGCGGGACCGCCAGCTGTGGTCCGCGTTCCACAAGCTTTCGCAGCGCTGCCAGGAGCTGCTGCGGCTGACCGTGATCGCAGGCCGAGCCGAGTACCGCGCGGTAGCGGAGGCCCTGCACATGCCGCACGGGAGTATCGGACCGACACGAGGGCGCTGCCTGAACAACCTGCGCTCGCTGTACAACGGGGACAGTGGATCATGAGAACGAACCACACTGACGACGACCTGATGGCCGAAGTGGCGCGGCTCGTGGACGAGCTGGACCCACCGCCGCCGGGCCTGGTCGAGCGCGCCCAGTTCGCCGTGGCGCTCGACGACATCGACCACCACGTCCAGCTCGAGATCGCGCAGTGGGCGGACGACCGGCCGCTGGCCGGGGTGCGCGGCGGCCTGCCGGGCACGATCACGTTCTTCGTCGGCGACCTGACCGTCATGGTCAACGTCACCCGTACGGGCGAGCGTCAGCGCATCGACGGCTGGCTCGTGCCCGCGGGCGCGCACGGCGTCGAGGTCCGCGTCGCCGACCACGGCTCGTCGGTCACCACCGCGGACGAGGGCGGCCGGTTCGTGCTCACCGAGGTCCCCAGGGGCACTACCCAGCTGCTTGTACGCATGAACGCCGAGCAGTCACGCACCGTAGTCACCCCCACGGTTGATTTGTAACCCGAATAGAGCCCATCTCCCCCAATCGGCAGATAGTCTCCTGTATCTCACCGTGGTTGTACGCCTCTTTTGTTGGTGAGCAACCAGGAGAACCTGTTTGAGGGGAGCAAGCACCATGACCGACACCACCACGGTCAAGCCTGGCGAGAAGGACTTCCTGCCCTGCGAGGAGTGCGACTCGACCGAGCACACCACCAGCGGTCACTTCGAGGGCGGCAGCAGCCCGGCCGGTCATTTCGAGGGTGGCTCCGCGCCGAAGGGCACCGAAAACTAGCCGAGGCCGAGGCACCACTTCCCACCGGGATGTGTTGCTATTGAGCATGTGCCTCGTTTGCGCCCGACTTCCGCGATAGCCGCTGTGGACAGCGATCTGGTCGGCCGGCTCGAGACGGCCGACCAGTTGCAGCGCAGAGCAGTCGAGGTGGCCGCGGCGGCCCGTCCCGCCGACGCGGTGAAGTTGCTGCACCAGGCGTTGCGCACACTGCCGGTGATCTCCGAGCGCCTCGACGTCGTCACCATGCGGACGCGGGTGCTGCTGACGCTCGCGCTCGCGGAGGCCGAGACCGGCGCCGTCGGCGACGGTCTGATCCACCTCGGCACGGCACGTGATCTCGTCATCGGCCTGCCGGACAGCCCGCAACGGGTCGCGCTGCTGGGGCGCGCCGAGAACCAGCACGCGATCGTCCTGCTCAGGACCGGGCACACCGCGGCCGCACTCGACCGCTTCGACCAGGCGATCCTCCTGCTCGAACAGGTCATGGACACGCAGGCCGCGGACCCGGAGATGCTCGCCAGGACGCTGATGAACCGCGGCCTCGCCTACATCTCCATCGGCAAGCCGGGCCCCGCCGAGGCCGACATGCGGCGGTGCATCGCGCTGGCCGAGGAACACGGCTGGGAACGGCTCAACGCCAAGGCCCAGAGCAACCTGGGCGACATCGCGCAGCTCGTCGGGGACGTGCCCGGCGCGCTCGCGCACTACGAGCACGCCGAACGGGCGTTCCGCCGCATCGCACCGGGACTGGTCGCGCGCACCCAGATCGACCGCGCGCGGGCGCTGCTCGCCGCGGGTGTCGCCGACGAGGCGGCCCGCTTCCTCGACGACGCGCTGCCCGAGCTCCGCGAGCACCGGATCAGCCAGGACCTCGCCGAGGCGGAGCTGACGCGGGCCGCGGCCGCGCTGCTGCAGGGTGACCACACCCTCGCGAAGACGCTCGCCGAGTCCGCGCGGCGCAAGTTCGTCAAGCGGGAGAGCGAGTCGTGGGCCGAGGTCGCCGCGCTCACCAAGGTGCGTGCCGAGGCCAGCGACGCGCTCGCGACGCCCGGCGGCCGGATGGCGCGCGGCAGGGCGGCCACGCTCGCCAAGCGGCTGGCCGCGGTCGGCCTCACCGACGAGGCCGCGATGGCCACCATGCTCACCGTCCGCTTCGACGTGCGGGCGGGCGACGTCGACCACGCCGAGGCGCTGCTGGCGCAGGTGCCGCCGCCGAAGAAGATCACCCCGATCGACCACAAGATGCTGCTGCGGCTGTGCCGTGCCGAGGTCGCGCTCGCGCGCGGGGAGAACCGCAAGGCGCTCGCGCAGGCCAAGGCCGGCTTCGACGAGCTCGGCGCGGCCCGCGACCGGATGGGCGGCCTCGACCTGGTGTGCGGCACCGCCGTGCACGGCATCGAGCTGGGGCGGCTCGCGATCGGCATCGTGCTCGACGGCGCCAGGACCGACGCCGACGCCCGCCGCCTGCTGGCGTGGCAGGAGCGGACCCGCGCCCAGGTGTACCGCTACGAGCCGCTGCCCGCCATCGACGAACCGGAGCTGGCGAACGCCGTCGCCGAGCTGCGCACCGTGCTCCGCACCCTGCAGCAGGCGCGACTGGAACGCAGGCCGGTCGCGCACCTCGAACGCCGGTCCGCCGCGCTGCAGCGGGAGGTCAGCCGCCTGGGCTGGCACACGTCGCACTGGGGCAAGCCGCGGCCGGTGTCCGCGCCGTCGGAGATCATCGAGCGCCTCGGCGACCGGGCCCTGATCAGCTTCGCGGGCCCCGGCGACGACCTCGCGGCCGTGGTCGTGGCAGGCGGGCGGACCCGGCTGGTCCGGCTCGGGCTCAAGGAGAACATCCTGGAGACCGCCCGCCAGCTGCACGCCGACCTGGACGCGCTCGCGCCGGACGAGCTGGTGGCGCCGCTCGTCGCGGCGGTGTCGCAGTCGGCGGAGCGGCGGATCAAGCGGCTCGACGACCTGCTGTTCGGCCCGGACGGGATCCCCGGGGAGCTGATCGGGGACCGCGAGCTGGTCGTCGTCCCGTTCGGCGGGCTGTACTCGGTGCCGTGGGAGTCGCTGCCGTCGCTGCGCGGCCGGGCGGTGTCGGTGGCGCCGTCGGCGACCGCGTGGGTCAGCGCGGAGGAGGTCAAGCCCGAGGACGGGCCGGTCGTGCTGGTGCGCGGGCCGGACCTGCCGACGTCGGCGACCGAGCTGGACCAGCTGTGCGAGGTGTACCCGGACGCGATCGTGCTGCAGGGCGCCGACGCGACGACCGACGCGGTGCTGTCCGCGATGGACGGCGCCAAGCTCGTCCACATCGCCGCGCACGGCACGCACGAAGCCGCGAACGCCATGTTCTCCCGCCTCGAACTGCACGACGGCGGGCTGCTCGCGCACGAGGTCGCACGGCTGCGCAGGCCGCCGACGCACATCGTGCTCGCCGCCTGCGAGCTGGCGCTCTCGCACATCCGGCCCGGTGACGAGCCGCTCGGGTTCGCCGGCGCGATGCTCGCGAGCGGGTCGCGCACCGTGGTCGCGGCGGTGAACCGGGTGGGGCACCGGTCGGCCGCGCTGACGATGACCGACTACCACCGCCGCCTCGCCAACCAGCCGGCCGCCGACCTCGCCGACACCATGACCGACTACCACCGGCGCGTCGCGTCGGGCGTGCGCCCGGCCCGCGCGCTGGCCGAGGCGACGGTCGTCGACCCCCTGCGGCGGCCGTTTATCCTGCTGGGCGCGGGTTGAGTCAGTGCGCGATGATCGCGGATCATCAGCTTTCGAGGGGGCGACGATGATTCTGGCGATCGACTGGGCGGACTCGCGCTTCCTCACGCACCTGATCTCCGTGCCGCTGTTCACCGGGATCATCGGCTACGTCACCAACTGGACCGGCGTGATCATGCTGTTCCAGCCGATGAGGTTCCACGGCGTGCGGCTGCCGGGGCTGCGGTTCCTGTACTCCTACCTGCCGCGGCGCGTGCAGGTCATCCCCGCGATCACGCACGACGGCCGGTTCGGCTGGCAGGGCATCATCCCGTCGCGGGTGTCCAAGATGGCCTCGATCTCCGTCGACAAGGCGCTGCTCAAGGTGGGCAGCATCGGCGACTTCTACCGCGAGTTCGAGCCGGACAAGATCGCCGACCACATCGCGGCCACCGCACGCGGCGAGATCCGCGACGTGGTCGAGCGGATCATGGAGCGCGAGCACCCGCGTCTGTGGCACGACCTGCCGCCGCTGATCAAGTCGGCCGTGCACGCCAGGATCCAGCAGCGGCTGCCGGTGATCGTGCGGGGGCTGACCGACCAGCTCGGCGAGTACATCGAGCAGCTCATCGACGCGAAGCTGCTGGTGATCCGGCACTTCGAGGAGCACCCGGAGCTGATGAACGACATGCTCCGCGAGGTGGGCCGCAAGGAGCTGCGGTTCATGCAGAACTTCGGCTTCTACTTCGGTTTCCCCGCGGGCATCGGGCTGGTGTTCCTGCTGGAGGCGTTCCCGTACTGGTGGGTGCTGCCGGTCGGCGGCGCGGTGATCGGCTGGGTCGCGAACTGGATCGGCATCAAGCTGATCTTCGAGCCGGTGTTCCCGAGGCGGGTCGGCCCGTTCACGTTCCACGGGCTGTTCCTGCGGCGGCAGCCGGAGGTGAGCGACGTGATGGCGAAGATCATCTCCGAGGACATCATCAACATGAAGAACATCGGCGACGAGCTGCTGTTCGGCCCGCGCTCCGACCGCACGCGGCAGATGCTGGAGACGTCCCTGCGGCCCGCGGTGGACGACGCGGTCGGGTTCGCGCGGTCGGCGGTGCGGGTCGGCATCGGCACCGAGCGGTACGACCGGATCCGCGACGCGGTGGCGCACGAGGCCGTCGAGTTCGCGTCGGTGTTCGGGGACACGGAGTTCGGCAGGCAGCAGGCGGGCAAGATCAGAACGTTCGTGGCGCGGCAGATGCGGCAGCTGCGGTCCGACGAGTTCAACGAGCTGCTGCGGTCGGCGATCAAGCAGGACGAGTGGTTGTTGTTCGTGCACGGCGGGGTACTCGGCGTCGGCGCGGGGCTCATCCATCTGGCGATCTTCGGGGTGTGAGATGGCATCTTCATGGGGACTGCTGCGCATCGCGGCGAACGCGGGCCTGTCGACGGCGCAGTGGGTGGTGCACACGACCGTCCAGACCGGACAGCGGGTCGTGCGCGGGCTCGCGGCAGGCGAGCCGCCGGTGAAGATCGCGCAGGACCTGGGCGCGGAGCTGCGGTCCGCCGCCCAGTCGGTGCTGGGCGTGCGGCCCGCGCCGGTCGAGCACAACGCGTCCACCGACGAGCTGCGCGCCCGCGGCGCCGAGCTGCTGCGCCGGTCCTCGGACGTGCACTTCGTGGAGGACACACACCCGGCGTTCGAACGCATACTGGGCGAACTCACCCCGGACGAGGCCCGCGTCCTGCGGTTCCTGTACCGCGAGGGTCCACAACCGACGGTCGACGTGCGGACCAACCGGCCACTGGGGATCGGCTCGGAACTGATCGAGGCCGGCCTGTCGATGATCGGGCGGCAGGCCGGGGTGCGGAACCTGGAACGCACCAACGCGTACCTGAACAACCTCTTCCGGCTCGGCCTGGTGTGGTTCTCCCGCGAGGAGGTCGAACCGTCGCGCTACCAGGTGGTCGAGGTCCAACCGGAAGTCCAGGCCGCCATGGCGAAAGCGGGCCGAGCCCCGAAAACCATCCGGCGCAGCATCCACCTGACGCCCTTCGGCGAGGACTTCTGCCGCACCTGCCTCCCGCTGGACACCTGACCCCGCGAGTCACGCCCTCACACAGCGCGAGTCACGCTCTCCACCACACCGAGTTGTCGGTTTCGTGCACCTCAAGATCGGCACGAAATGCGCAACTCGGTATGCGCGAGAGCGCGACTCGCGGTGTGTGAGCGCGAGACTCGCGGGGACACAAGGGAACGGCCCCGGGTGCTTGAGCACTCGGGGCCGTTCCGTTGAGCTACGGCTGGATCAGAAGTCCATGCCGCCGGTCGGGTCGCCGCCGCCCGCGGGGGCGGCTGCCTTCTCCGGCTTGTCCGCGACGACGGCCTCCGTCGTCAGGAACAGCGCGGCGATCGACGCGGCGTTCTGCAGCGCCGAGCGGGTGACCTTGGTCGGGTCCGGCACGCCGGCCGCGAGCAGGTCCTCGTACTCGCCCGTGGCGGCGTTCAGGCCGTGGCCCTGCGGCAGGCCCTTCACGCGCTCCACGACGACGCCACCTTCGTGGCCCGCGTTCACAGCGATCTGCTTCAGCGGGGCCTCGACGGCCACCTTGACGATGTTGGCGCCGGTCGCCTCGTCGCCCGTGAGCTTGAGGCCCGCGAAGGCCTCCTCGGCGGCCTGGAGCAGCGCGACGCCACCACCGGCGACGATGCCCTCCTCGACGGCGGCCTTGGCGTTGCGCACCGCGTCCTCGATGCGGTGCTTGCGCTCCTTGAGCTCGACCTCGGTCGCGGCACCGGCCTTGATGACGGCCACGCCGCCGGCCAGCTTGGCCAGGCGCTCCTGCAGCTTCTCGCGGTCGTAGTCCGAGTCGGAGTTCGCGATGTCGTTGCGGATCTGGTTCACGCGGCCCTGGATCTGCTCCGCGTCACCGGCACCCTCGACGATCGTGGTCTCGTCCTTGGTCACGACGACCTTGCGGGCGCGGCCCAGCAGCGAGATGTCGGCGTTCTCCAGCTTGAGGCCCACGTCCTCGGAGATGACCTGGCCACCGGTCAGGGTGGCGATGTCCTGCAGGATCGCCTTGCGGCGGTCGCCGAAGCCCGGGGCCTTGACGGCGACGGACTTGAAGGTGCCGCGGATCTTGTTGACCACCAGGGTCGCCAGGGCCTCGCCCTCGACGTCCTCAGCGATGATCAGCAGCGGCTTCGACGCCTGCATGACCTTCTCCAGCACCGGGAGCAGGTCCTTGACGGCGGAGATCTTCGAGCCGTACAGGAGGATGTACGGGTCCTCGAGGACGGCCTCCTGGCGCTCCGGGTCGGTCACGAAGTAACCGGCCAGGTAGCCCTTGTCGAAGCGCATGCCCTCGGTGAGCTCCAGCTCCATGCCGAGCGCGTTGCTCTCCTCGACGGTGACGACGCCCTCCTTGCCGACCTTGTCCAGCGCCTCGGCGATGAGCTCGCCGATCGTGGTGTCAGCGGCGGAGATCGACGCGGTCGCGGCGATCTGCTCCTTGGTCTCGACCTCACGGGAGGCCTTGTGGAGCTGCTCGGTGATGGCCTCGACGGCCTGCTCGATGCCGCGCTTCAGCGACAGCGGGTCCGCACCGGCGGCCACGTTGCGCAGGCCCTCGCGGACCAGCGCCTGGGCGAGCACGGTGGCGGTGGTGGTGCCGTCACCCGCGACGTCGTCGGTCTTCTTGGCGACCTCTTTGACGAGCTCGGCCCCGATCTTCTCCCACGGGTCCTCGAGCTCGATCTCCTTGGCGATGGAGACACCATCGTTGGTGATGGTGGGCGCGCCCCACTTCTTCTCGAGCACGACGTTGCGGCCACGGGGGCCGAGCGTCACCTTGACGGCATCGGCGAGGGTGTTCAGGCCCCGCTCGAGACCGCGGCGCGCGTCCTCGTCGAACGCGATCAACTTGGCCATTGCGGTGTAAGTCCTCCGGTCGGAAGTTCACGTTGCGTGGCCAGGCTCGGTGCCCGCGACGGACGACCGGGGACCCCCGGCCTCACCGTCCCGACCTCAACTTGGCACTCCGACGTATCGAGTGCCAACCCCGTGTTTAGCACTCTCCCCGCGAGAGTGCAAGAAGACCAGGTCAGCGACCGGACGTCTCGGACGGGTCCTCGTCGTCGGAGGAGCCACCCGAGTCACCGGAGTCGCCGCCCACCTTGATGGACGGCACGCTCTTCGTCGTGGTGGTCGTGGTCTCCTGCTCGCCGCCGCCCGGGCCGGACGGCTGGTCACCGGAGTTGAAGAAGAAGATCGCCGCCACGATCAGGCCGATCGCCACGACGCCGACGAGCACCGGCGCGAGCCACCGGTTGCCGCCGGAGGAGTCCGACGACGTGAACGCCGTGCTCGCGCCGACGGGCACGGGCGGGCGCAGCCGCACCGGCTCCGACGACGACATGGGCGGGCGCTGGTACCCGCTGGGCGGCGTCGCCTGCGGCTGCTGCGGCCGGAACGGCGTGGTCTGCTGCGGCCCTGGCCGCTGCCCGACGGGCACGGCGGGCGGCCTGCGCACCGGCTGCGCCAGCGCCTGCTTCGCGGCGGCGATCAGCTCGCGGCAGGACGCGTACCGGTTGGCCGGGCTCTTCGCCATGCCGCGCCGGATGACCTCGTCGATGGCGGGCGGCAGCGACGGCGCCACCTCGGTCAGCGACGGTGGTTCGCGGTTGAGGTGCCCCTGGATGACCTCGGGCACCGCGCCCTGGAACGGCGGCCGGCCCGCGAGGCACGCGAACAGCACGCACGCCAGCGAGTACGCGTCGGTGCGCGCGTCCACCGGCTCGCCGCGCAGGTGTTCCGGCGCCGCGTAGGTGGGCGAGCCGAGGAAGTCGCCACCGCGCGTGCGGTGCCCGGTCGCGCCGCGGCGGGTCAGCCCGAAGTCGGCGACGTAGACGTGTTCCGCGGTCGACTCGCGGCTGGTGACCAGCACGTTCGCCGGCTTGACGTCGAGGTGCACGAGCCCGCGCTCGTGCAGGTTGTCGAGCGCCTCCGCGACCTGCGACAGCAGGGCGACCGCCCGTTCCGGCTCCAGCGGCCGGTTCTTGATCAGCGACGCGAGGTCGGACCCGTCGACGAGCCGCATCGCGATGTAGAGCAGGCCGTCGACCTCACCGAAGTCGTACAGCGGCACCACGTTCGCGTGGTCGATGGCCGAGGTGTTGCGTGCCTCGTCGACGAACCGCTCCCGGAACTCGGGGTCCTCGGTGAGGTGTTCCGCGATGACCTTCAGCGCCACCTTGCGGCCGAGGCGGATGTCCGTGGCGCGGTACATCACGCTCATGCCGCCCTTGCCGAGCACACCGTCGATCCGGTAATGCCCCAGGCGACGCCCGGTGAGGTCCTCCGCCACCACTCATCCATTCATTCGTCGTCGTGACAAAGCCTAACGTCCGGCGTGTGTGGCCCGCGCAGGGTTGGGCCTATCCGTCATCGACCGTTACCGGATCCGCCGAGCTGTGCCGCCACCGCCCGTGCGTTGCGCGTCTGAATCAGCAACTGACCAGGTCCGGCGAAGTCCAGCAGCAGCCCCTCCCCGGTGCGCACGGACTGGTGCATCGACTGGCTCACCGCGCGCAGCCGCGACTGCGTCATCTCCGAGTACGCCAGCAGGTAGGCGGGGTCGACGGTGATCAACTCGCCCTGGTCGAGGGTCACCACGTCGAGCGAGCCGCACGCGGCGATCACCAGGGTGCCGACGCCGGAGACGTGCTCGACGAAGCCCGCCTCGGCGCCGAAGAGGTTGCGGAACCCCGCCCAGTTCGGGTCGGTGCGCACGGTCCCGGGCGCGGCGAGCCAGCAGCCCCGCGACACGCACCAGCCGTTCACGCCGTCCAGTTCGAGCGTGTAGATGTCGCCGGGCAGCGCGGGCGCCACGTCCACCCAGCCGCCCTCCGCGGGCGCGGTGAACACCGCCCGCACGGATCTGCTCCGCGAGCCGCCCTTGGCCCTGACGTCGACCACGACGCCGTAGCTCGTGGCGAGCATCGAGGCGTAGTCGGCCTGGACCGCCTCTCCTGGCGCCAGCAGCAGCCGGGCGACGCCGAACGCCGGGGTGTGCCGAGTGCGGACCTGCACCGTGCCCTCCGTGATCGTGTTCCGGTCGGGGTGCAGTCTGGCACGCACGATCAGTGAACCGGCAGGATGCGGTACGTGGCCAAGACACCGATCTCCGTCGACGACTACCGCGCGCGGATCGCCGCGCTCATCCGGCCGACCCCGGTGACGCTCCGGCCCGCACTGGACTGCGTCGGCCTGGTGCTCGCCGAGGACCTGGTGTCCGCGGTGTCGCTGCCGCCGTTCGACAACTCGGCGATGGACGGCTACGCGGTCCAGTCGGCCGACGTTGCGGACGCGGAACGGCACGCCGCGGTCGCCCTGCCGGTGCCGGTGGACATCCCGGCGGGCAGGACGGACATCGTGCCGCTGCTGCCCGGCACCGCGCACCGGATCATGACGGGCGCGGCGATCCCGCCCGGCGCGGACGCGGTGGTGAAGGTCGAGGACACCGACGGCGGCGTGCAGCGGGTCGCGGTGCGCGCGCCGGTCGCGCCGGGCACGCACATCCGGCGGGCGGGCGAGGACGTCACGGCCGGTGACAGGGTCCTGCGCGCGGGCACCGTGCTCGGGTCGCCGCAGCTGGGGCTCGCGGCCGCGATCGGGCTGGCCGAGCTGCCCGTGCACCGGCCGGTCCGGGTGCTGGTCCTGTCGACCGGGTCGGAGCTGGTCGCGCCGGGCAACCCGCTGCTGCACGGGCAGATCTACGAGTCGAACAGCGTGCTGCTGGCGGCCGCCGTGCGCGAGATCGGCGGCGAGGCGACCGTGCTGCGGTTCGTGCCGGACGACGTCGACGCGTTCCACGCGGCCATCGCCGAGCACCTCGGCCGGGTCGACCTGCTGGTCACCTCGGGCGGGGTGAGCGCGGGCGCGTACGAGGTGGTCAAGGACGCGCTGACCGGGCAGGGCGTGGAGTTCCTGCGGGTCGCCGTGCAGCCGGGCGGGCCGCAGGGGTCCGGCACGTTCAAGGGCCTGCCGGTCGTGACGCTGCCGGGCAACCCGGTGAGCGCGGCGCTGTCGTTCGAGCTGTTCCTGCGGCCCGCGCTGCTCGCCGCCATGGGCCACGCGGTGATCCACCGGCCGCGCGTGAAGGCGCGGTCGGCGGCGGAGCTGCGGTCGCCGTCGGCGCGGCGGCAGTACCGGCGCGGCCGCCTCGCGGGGGACGTGGTTACTCCGGTCGGCGGCCCCGGCTCTCACCTGCTCGCGTCCTTCGCGGCGTCGAACTGCCTCATCGAGGTGCCGGAGCACGCCGAGGTGATCGCGGCGGGTGACGTCGTGGACGTCCTGCTCATCGGCGGTGCGACGTAGGCTGATCACGTGGGGTTCATCGCGTGGGTCGTGTTCGGGGCCATCGCAGGCTGGGTGGCGAACGTCGTCGTGGGCGGCAAGTACCGCAGGCGGCAGGGTTGCCTGGTCAGCATCCTCGTCGGGGTGGTCGGCGCGGCCCTCGGCGGGCTGCTCTACCGGGCCTTCACGGGCGAGGAGAAGACGTGGGAGTTCGACTTCCCGAGCCTCGGTGTCGCGGTGCTCGGCGCGATCGTGCTGCTGGCGGTGCTGCAGCTGATCCAGGCGATCGCGCGTAACCGCCCGTAGTCACTGACCTACTTTCGGCTATTGCTCACGACTCGTGTGTGCGCATACACTGTGCGCTCAGTGTTTTTCGGCCCAACCGGCCGGCACGTGCACGTCGTCGGGGGGTGCACGGTCGGCCGGTTCGGGTCTCCCGTGACGTCACCCTCCGCGACCGGCGTAGCGTGGTGCGTAGAGAGCCGCACCCGTTTGCGAGGAATGTCCCGGTTGATGACCGAATCCCACGAGGGCCCCGACTCGGGCCGTCTCGCCCACATCATCGCCCTGACCAGGAGCGTCGTGCCGCCCATGCACCCGGCGGGGCGCCCGTTCGCGCTCGGCGCCGCCGGTGTGGCGCTGCTGCTGCGCCGCGTGTCCCGACGGCTCGGCGTCGTCGGTTTCGTGCTGGCGGGTGCGGTCGCCTGGTTCTTCCGCGAGCCCAAGCGCGTCGCCCCGACCCGCTCCGGCCTGGTCGTCTCCGCGGCCGACGGCGCGGTGTCGCACGTCGTGCTGGCCGAGCCGCCCGCCGAGCTGGGCCTGCCCGCGGGCGAGCGCCTGCGGATCTCGGTGTTCCTGTCCGTGTTCGACGTGCACGTCCAGCGCGCGCCGGTGTCCGGCGTCGTCACCCGCGCGGTGTACAAGCCGGGCAAGTTCCTGTCGGCCGACCTGGACAAGGCCAGCGAGGACAACGAGCGCAACTCGCTGCTGCTGACCACGGAGAACGGCACCGACATCGTGGTCGTGCAGATCGCGGGCCTGATCGCCCGGCGGATCGTGTGCCAGGTCGCGGAGGGTGACAAGGTCGCCGTCGGCGACACCTACGGGCTGATCCGCTTCGGCTCCCGGGTGGACATCTACGTCCCGGTCGACTCGAAGGTGCTGGTCGAGCCGGGCCAGCGCACCATCGGCGGCGAGACCGTGCTCGCCGAACTGCCGGAGGCCTGAGACAGTGGCAGGCCGGGTCGTGGGCCGCGCGTCCGCGGGCGTTCGGGTGCTGCCGAACGCCATCACCGTGCTGGCCATGTGCGCAGGCCTCTCCGCGGTGCAGTTCGCGCTGGCCAAGCAGTTCCAGGCGGCGATCGCGGCGATCGCGGTCGCCGCGGTGCTCGACAGCCTCGACGGCCGCATCGCGCGGCTGCTCGACGCCACCAGCAAGATGGGCGCCGAGCTGGACTCGCTCGCCGACGCCATCTCCTTCGGCGTCGCGCCCGCACTGGTGCTGTACGTGTGGCAGTTCCAGGGCAACCGGGTCGGCTGGGTCGTCGCGCTGGTGTTCGCCGTCTGCATAATTCTCCGGCTCGCGCGGTTCAACACGCTGCTCGACGACACCGAGCAACCGCCGTACGCCAAGGAGTTCTTCGTCGGCGTGCCCGCGCCCGCGGGTGGCCTGTCGGCGCTGCTGCCGCTGATCCTGACGCTGCAGATCGGCGGCGACGGCTGGTGGAACACCGACGTCGTGGTGATGGCGTGGACCGTCGGCATCGCGGCGCTGCTGATCAGCCGCATCCCGACGCTGTCGCTCAAGACGATCAAGGTGCCCGCGAAGGCGGTCGCGCCGCTGCTGGTGCTCACCGGCCTGCTGGCCGCGGCCGTGATCACCTACCCGTTGCTGGCGCTGGCCACCGCCCTGCTGGTCTACCTGGCGCACATCCCGTACGCGGTGCGCCGCAACCACTGGCTCGCCAACCACCCCGAGGCGTGGGACGTGCCGCCCAAGGAGCGGCGCGCCATCCGCCGTGCGCACGGGGCGGGACGGCGACTCGGGCTGCGGCCGCCGATGCGGCGCGTCGCGGGCGCCGCCCGTGCGGCGTTGTCGCGCCGCGGCGGTGACCACGTGCGTGCGGTGGCCCTGCCGCCCGACGCGACCCGCATGCGCCGCGGCGCGGTGCGCGGCCGCAACTGGCGGCGCATCGGCCTGCGGCGCAACCAGTCCAGACCAACCACTTCGCGAGGCGACGACCAGTAGGGTCGGCGGCATGCCAGAGATCACGCTGACCGTCCGGCTGTCCCCGTCCGCGCTCGACTCGCGGCGCGGACTGGTGCGGCTGCACCCCGAGGTGCTCGACGCGCTGGGCCTCGAGCCGTGGGACGGGGTCAAGCTGACCGGCGCCCGGGTCAGCGCGGCGCTGGCCGCCGAGGGCGACGGCCCGCCCGGCGTCGTGCTGCTGGACGACATCACCATGTCGAACATCGGCGTGACCGAGGGCGGCGAGGTCGTCGTGTCCCCCGCCGACGTGCAGCCGGCCAGGACGCTGACGCTCGCCGGCTCCCGGCTGGCGGCCGCGTCGCTGACGCCGGAGACCGTGCGGCTGGCGTTGATCGGCAAGATCCTCACGGTCGGCGACGCCGTGTCGCTGCTGCCCCAGGACCTCGCGCCCGCACCGGGCTCCGACGTGAACGCCGTGCGCGGCAAGCTGTCCCGCGCCATCGGCACGACCTGGACGAACGAGCTGCTGACCGTCACCGCCACCGAGCCCGCCGGCGCGGTCGCCGTCCACCCGTCCACTGTGGTCGGTTGGCGGGACGGCGCCCGCACCGGTGAGCGCGCCGCCGCCGCGGTCCTGGCGGGCCCGGGTGGTTCGGTGGTGACGGAGGAGCCGCGGCAGGTGGACGTCGAGCCGGTGGTCGTGCCGTCCGCGCCCCCGCCGCCCGTGTCGGACCTCATCGGCGCCAAGGAGGCGGCGGACCGGCTCACCGAGTGGTTCGACCTGGCGTTCAAACGGCCGGAGCTGCTGACCGCGCTCGGGGCGACCGCACAGCTGGGGGTGCTGCTGACCGGCCCGGAGGGCGTCGGCAAGGCGACCGTGGTGCGGTCGGTGGCGCACGCGGCGGAGGCGGAGGTCGTCGAGCTGGCCGCGCCGACACTCGCGGCGCTGGAACCGAA
This sequence comes from Actinophytocola sp. KF-1, assembly GCF_054661535.1. Lineage (NCBI taxonomy): Bacteria > Bacillati > Actinomycetota > Actinomycetes > Pseudonocardiales > Pseudonocardiaceae > Actinophytocola > Actinophytocola sp. KF-1. Next base: position 43,498 of record NZ_BAAFVK010000013.1, read on the forward strand.
CGCGGGCGCGGCGAAGCTGTCGGCGGCGATCGAGTCGGCGGTCGCGCGCACCCCGTCGGTGCTGCTGATCACCGACATCGACGCGCTGCTCCCCGCGACCAGTCCCCCGCCGATCGCGACCGTGGTGATCGAGACGCTGCGCGCGGCGGTGCGGAACCCGGGGTTCGCGGTGGTGGCGACGTCGGCGCACCCGGAGGCCGTCGACCCGCGGGCCCGGTCCGTCGACCTGCTGGACCGTTCGGTGTCGGTGCCGCTGCCCGACGCGCGGGCGCGGACCGAGCTGCTGCGCGTGCTGCTGCGGGACGTGCCCGTGGAGTCCGATGTGGACTTCGGGGCGCTGGCGGAACGCACCCCCGGCTTCGTCGCGGCGGACCTGGTCGCGCTGCGCAGGGAGGCCGCGGTGCGCGCCGCGGTCCGCTCGGCGTCGGCCATCACCGCGGACGACCTCACCGGCGCGCTGTCCACGGTCCGGCCCACCGCGCTGTCCACTTCGGACAGCCTGCAGACGGGCGGGCTGACGCTGGCGCAGGTCGGCGACATGAAGGAGGTCAAGCAGTCGCTGACGGAGACCGTGCTGTGGCCGCTGCGGTACCCGGACTCGTTCGCGCGCCTGGGCGTCGAGCCGCCGCGCGGGGTGCTGCTGTACGGGCCGCCCGGCTGCGGGAAGACGTTCCTGGTGCGTGCGCTGGCGGGCACGGGCCGGTTGAACGTGATCGCGGTCAAGGGCGCCGAGCTGATGGACAAGTGGGTCGGCGAGTCGGAGCGCGCGGTGCGCGAGCTGTTCCGCCGCGCGGCGGAGGCGGCGCCCGCGATGGTGTTCCTGGACGAGGTGGACGCGCTGGCGCCGAGGCGTGGCCAGTCGTCGGACTCGGGCGTGGCCGACCGCGTGGTGGCCGCGCTGCTGACGGAACTGGACGGCGTGGAACCGCTGCGGGACGTGGTGGTCCTGGGCGCGACGAACCGTCCTGAGCTGATCGACCCGGCGCTCCTGCGGCCCGGCCGGCTGGAGCGCCTGATCTACGTCCCGCCGCCGGACGCGGACGCCCGCACGGAGATCCTGAAGGCCGCGGCCCGCAACACGCCGCTGGCGTCCGACGTGGACCTGGCGGAACTGGCGGCGTCGCTCGAGGGCTACTCGGCAGCGGACTGCGCGGCGCTGATCCGGGAAGCTGCCCTGACGGCGATGCGCGAGTCCCTGGAAGCCACGGAAGTGACCTCCACCCACGTCACGAGGGCCCGCGAGTCGGTGAAAGCAAGCCTGGATCCAGCCCAACTGGCAGCCCTGGAGTCCTACGCCAAGTCCCGCTGACCCCTCGCGAGTCACGCTCTCGTGCACAACGAGTTGTACGTTTCGTGCAGGCGGCACCTGCATGAAACGTACAACTCGGTATGCGTGAGAACGCGACTCGCGGGGCGTCAGCCCTCGTTCTTGCCGCCGCCCGTGTCGGCGTAGTCGTTCGTCACCACGACGATCACCCCGGCCGGCTGGTCGGCGAGCGTCTCGATCCTGGGCGCGACCGCCAGCCCGAACGCCGTCGCCAGCGCGCGCGCCGCCTCCTCCTCGGAGGTGCCCGGGCGGAAGAACACCGTCGTCTCGGGCAGGTTCGTCGCCGAGTAGTTGCCGATCGACACGACCTGCCAGCCGTCGGCCTTCAGGTCGTCGCTCGCGGTCGCGGCCAGGCCCTTGATCTTGCTGTTGTTCAGCACCCGAACGGGCACCGTCTTCTCCGGCTCGCCGTTGCCGTCGCCGGGCGGGACCGTGCCCGTGGTCGTGGTCGTCGTCGTGGTCGGGGCCTCGGACTTCGTCGTCGTGGGCGGCACGGACTTCGACGTGGTCCGCGACGACGGCGGGTTGCCCGGCAGGGTCGACGACTCCGAGGACGTCGGCTCCGGCGGCCGTTCCTCGCCGTTGCCGTCGGCGCGGCCGTCACCGTTGCCGCCGAACATGGTGATCAGCCCGATGACGAGCGCCACCGCCGCCACGCCGAGCAGCGCGACGCCCGCGACCCGCAGTGGCCGCGTCGAACCGGAATCGGGCGAGGTCATTGCCGCTCGGCACCCAGCCTCGGCGCCATCCGGGCGCGCTGACGGGTGGTCCGCAACCGGCGCAGCCGCTTGACCAGCATCGGGTCGGCGGCGAGCGCGTCGCTCTTGTCGATCAGCCGGTTGACCAGCTGGTAGTACCGCGTCGGCGACATGTCGAACAGTTCACGGATCGCCTGCTCCTTGGCGCCCGCGTACTTCCACCACTGGCGCTCGAACGCCAGGATCTCGCGTTCGCGCTGCGTCAGCTCACCGGCTGCGGGCAGGCCACCCTCGGGCTCTGCCGGCAACTCCGCGGCGTCCATCTGGCTCCTCGCCACCAGGTCGGGTCCGAAGGGAATCACACGCATGTGATTTCCGGGTGCCATTACATCACGCTACCGCCGTCCCCGCCGGGACAACGCACCCGGTTGACTACAGTTCCGCGCATGGCCGTTCACCCGATCCGGATCGCAGGCGACCCCGTGCTGCACACCCCCGTGCGCAAGATCGACAAGTTCGACGACGAACTTCGCACGCTGGTCGACGACATGTTCGAGACCATGGCGGCCGCTCGCGGCGTCGGCCTCGCGGCCAACCAGATCGGCGTCGACCTGCGCGTGTTCGTGTACGACTGCCCTGACGACGAGGGCGTGCGGCACCGCGGCGTGGTCGTGAACCCGGTGCTCGAGACGTCCGAGCGGCCCGAGACCATGCCGGACCCCGACAACGACCTCGAGGGCTGCCTGTCCGTGCCGGGCGAGTCGTTCCCGACCGGCCGCGCGCAGTGGGCGAAGGTCACCGGGCAGGACCTCGACGGCGAGCCCATCGAGGTCGAGGGCACCGGCTACTTCGCGCGCTGCCTGCAGCACGAGACCGACCACCTCGACGGGCTGCTGTACCTGAACCGCCTCGTCGGCCGCTACAACAGGGAGTCGAAGCGCATGCTCAAGCGCAACGGCTGGGGCAAGCCGGGCCTGTCGTGGAACCCGGCCGAGGAGGACGAGCCGGAGGTCTAGCGCGTGGACCTCGACCTCGACCGCATCGCCAGGGCGGCGCGGGAGATCGACCCGGTCTTCCTGCACACCCCGCAGTACGTGGACGACCAGCTGAGCACGCGGCTCGGCAGGCGCGTGCTGACGAAGGTCGAGACGCTGAACCCGTTGCGCAGCTTCAAGGGCCGCGGCGCCGACTTCGCGATCGCCGAGCTGCCCGCCGGTTCGACGGTCGTGTGCTCGTCGACGGGCGGCAACTTCGGGCAGGCCGTCGGGTACGCGGCACGGCGGCACGGGTTGCGGGCCGAGGTGTTCGTGCCCGCGGGCACGTCCCCGGTGAAGCTGGCGCGGATGACCGCGACCGGCGCGACCGTGCACCGGGTCGACGGTGACGCGAAGGAAGCCGCGGTCGCGGCGGCGGGCCCGGGCCGCGTGTACCTGAGCGACGGCCTGCACCCGGCGATCGCGGAGGGCGCGGGCTCGATCGGCGTCGAGCTGGCGGCCGAGCCGTTCGACACGGTCGTGGTCCCGGTCGGCGACGGCGCGCTGATCAGCGGGATCGCGTGCTGGCTCAAGGAGAAGCGACCGGACGTGCGGGTCGTCGGCGTCGCGGCGAAGGCGGCCCCGGCACTGGCCGAGAGCTGGCGGCGGGGCACCGTGGTGACGGTCCAGCAGGAGAACGCGTTCGCGGCGGGGATCGCGATCAGCCGCCCGGAACCCGTGGCGGTGACCCGCCTCCGCGCACTGGTGGACGACATGGTGCTCGTGACCGACGACGAGCTGCGCGCGGCCATGGCACTGGCCGCGGACACGCTGGGCCTGCTGCTGGAACCGGCCGGCGCGGCGGGCCTCGCGGCGATCCCGAAGCTCGACACCGAGTCGGTCGCGACGGTCCTCACCGGCGCCAACGCGGACGTCCGCTGAAGGCGAACGCGGAACAAACACTCACCGGCGCACATTTGTATTGGGTGCAACGGTGTAATTGGCGGTGAGTGCGATGTCCGACGAGCTGGACGCCTACTCGCGCACGGTGAGCGAGGTGGCGAGGACGCTGACGCCGCACGTGGCGAGCGTGACGCTGCGCCGCGGCGGCGGTTCCGCGGTGGTGTTCACCGACGAGGGCCACCTGCTGACAAACGCCCACGTGGTCGGCGGCTCGTCGAGAGGCGAGGCGACGTACGCGGACGGCGAGGAGTCCGGCTTCGACGTGATCGGCGCGGACCCGCTGTCGGACCTGGCGGTGCTGAAGGCGCGGACCGCCCCGACCCCGGCCGACCTGGGCAACGCCGACGACCTGGTCGTCGGCCAGCTGGTGGTGGCGGTCGGCTCCCCACTGGGCCTGTCCGGCTCGGTGACGGCGGGCGTGGTGAGCGCACTGGGCAGGTCGCTGCCGGTACGGCAGGGCCAGGCGGCCCGCGTGATCGAGGACGTGATCCAGACCGACGCGGCGCTGAACCCAGGCAACTCGGGCGGCGCACTGGCGGACTCCCACGGCCGCGTGGTCGGCATCAACACGGCGGTGGCGGGCTTCGGCCTGGGCCTGGCAGTCCCGATCAACGCGACGACCCGGCGGATCATCGACACACTGATGGTCGAAGGACGCGTGCGCAGGGCCTACCTCGGCGTGGTCGGCGTCCCGACGCCCCTACCGGACGACGTGGCGGAACGACACGGCCAAAAGGCAGGCCTGCGAGTGATCGAGGTAGTGACCGGCGGCCCGGCGGACCGAGCAGGACTACGCAAGGGCGACGTGGTGCTGACCGTAGCCCGCGAACAGGTCCAGGACGCACAAGGCATCCAACGCAAACTGTTCGCGGAGGTCATCGGCACCGACCTGGCGATCACCGTGCTACGCAACGGCGCGATGGTCGACGTCTACGCCCGCCCAACAGAACTGACAGTCGGCTGACCAACCCCTCGCGCGGACCAACCGCACGGCACCGAACAGGGCGCAAGCCCACCACACCACGGCGCTGCTGCCTGCCATCCCGTCGACCTGGCGAAGCCCGATCACACTGTGTCAAGGGGGCCCGGACGCACGACGCAACCAGCTGACCAAACCGCCCGGGCCCCCTTGACGCGGTGTGATAGCCCGTGGGAGGTCGACGGGATGGCAGGCAGACCCCCGGACACCAGTTCTTGCCAAACCAGCCCCGTGCCCGACCCGCTGCCATCCCGGAGACCAGCCCGTCCGGCGAGGACCCCCCCGGAGGGAAAAACCCACCAACAGGAAACCATCAAGCCGGACCGAACACGAAGCAACCACACCGAGCGACACAGCCATAAAGCCGCTGACCTGCGAAAACGCAGCCCCCAGTACATACGGCAGCCCCCACCACTCCCGGGGGCACCCCGCTGTCCAGTCTACCGGCACCCACCGACAACCCCCGGGCCACAAACCCCACCTGTGGACAACCACCCCACCTGTGGACAACCAAGCCAATTCGCTTGGGCGTTGTCGGTCCTCGACGTCACCATGGCCGCATGACCGTCACCGGGCTGCTCGCCTTCCTCCTGGCCTCCTTCCTGCTCGCCATCGTCCCCGGCGTCGGGACCGCCATGCTCGTCAAACAATCCGTCCGAGGCGGCAGACGCGCCGCCTTCGTGACCGTCGCCGGCCTCGAGACCGGCGTCGCGTTCTGGGCGCTGGCCGCGGGCCTCGGCCTGTCCGTCCTGCTGGTCGCATCGGAGATGGCCTACCAGGCCCTCCGGATCGCAGGCGTCGTCGTCCTGCTCTGGTTCGGCGCGCGAGCGCTGTTCGGCAAGCACCGCGAATCCGGCGCACCGGCCGGCGGCGGCTTCCGGGCCGGGTTGCTCGTCAACCTCGCCAACCCGAAGCTCGCCGTGTTCGCGATCTCGTTCCTGCCGCAGTTCGTCCCGCCCGGCGCCGGACGCTGGGCGCTGGTCGCCCTCGCCGCGCTCTGGGTCGTGATCGACACCGTCTGGTATCTGATCATCGCCGGGCTGATCACCACCGTCCTCGGCTGGCTGCGGCGGCACCAGCGCACGATCGAACGACTGTCCGGCGCGGTGCTGATCGGGCTCGGCTTACGGCTCGCGTTGGACCGTTGACCGGCGCCACGGCAGCGGCGGCACCTCGAGCGGCAGCGTCTCGAGCGCGGCCAGCTCCTCGTACCGGCCCGCGATCACCTGGGTCCTGACCGCGCGCACCTCGTCCCCGGTCGGCACGGCACCCGCGACCACGAACGGCAGCAGCAGCCGCCACGTCGACGCCACCGCCTGCCGCCGCCAGGCCGGCGCGCGCAACGCGACGACCGCCGTCCGCAGCGCGCGTTCGAGGGGTGTCGGCGGGACGAGTTCCCAGCGGGCCGCGTCCGCCGTCGCGCAGCCGACGCAGTCGGGGGCGCCCGCGGCGAGTTCGCCGCCGCAGCCCGCGCACCGCAGCTGCCGCAGTGCCCAGTCGACGCATGCCCACGGGTAGTCACCGGTGGGGGCGTCAGCCACCCGTTCGGGGTCGGCGTCCGGCAGTTCCGCCCACGCCGTCAGCCACGGCCGGTCGACCTCCGCGGCGCAACCAGCGCATGACGGGTAGCCGCGGCCCGTCAGGTCTCCGCAGGTCGCGCAGGGTTTGGCTGCCACCGGGTGGGCGTGCACGCGTGCACGCTATCGCCGTCCGGCCGATCTCGCCCTTGGCAGTGCCCCGAATGGCTGGTTATGGTCGGGAGGCGAGAACGACAACTCAATCAACGCGGGAGCTCGCGCCTTGGCGGGCTGAGAGGGCAGATGGTGTCCAGTCACGGACCCGGTTCTGCCGACCGCTCGAACCTGACCGGGTAATGCCGGCGTAGGGAGATCCATCATGACCGCTCTTGACGACCGTTCCGTGCGCCCCAGCGTGACCACCGGCCCCATCACCGGCTCGCGCAAGGTGTACCGCGAGGTCGACGGCCTGCGCGTCCCGTTCCGGCGGGTGGACCTGACCAACGGCGAGCACGTCGAGCTGTACGACACGTCGGGGCCGTACACCGACGACGCCGCGACCATCGACGTCCATAGTGGACTCACACCGCTGCGGGCGGACTGGATCGCCGAGCGGGAACCGCTGAACGGCGCGGTTTCCCAGCTGGCGTACGCGAAAGCCGGGATCATCACCAAGGAGATGCGGTTCGTCGCCGCGCGCGAGGGGGTCGACCCGGAGTTCGTCCGCGAGGAGGTGGCGATCGGGCGCGCGGTCATCCCCGTGAACCGCAACCACCCCGAGGTCGAGCCGGCGATCATCGGCAAGAAGTTCCTCGTCAAGATCAACGCGAACATCGGCAACTCGGCCGTGTCCTCGTCCATCGAGGACGAGGTGGACAAGATGGTGTGGGCGACCAGGTGGGGCGCCGACACCGTGATGGACCTGTCGACCGGCAAACGGATCCACGAGACGCGTGAGTGGATCATCCGCAACTCGCCGGTGCCGATCGGGACCGTGCCGATCTACCAGGCCCTCGAGAAGGTCGGCGGCGACCCGACGCAGCTGTCGTGGGAGGTCTACCGCGACACCGTGATCGAGCAGTGCGAGCAGGGCGTCGACTACATGACCGTCCACGCGGGGGTGTTGCTGCGCTACGTGCCGCTGACCGCGAAGCGGGTCACCGGCATCGTGTCGCGCGGCGGGTCGATCATGGCCGCCTGGTGCCTCGCGCACCACCGGGAGTCGTTCCTGTACACCAACTTCGTCGAGCTGTGCGAGATCCTCCGCGCCTACGACGTGACGTTCTCGCTCGGCGACGGCCTGCGGCCCGGCTCCATCGCCGACGCCAACGACGAGGCCCAGTTCGCGGAGCTGCGCACCCTCGGCGAGCTGACGCACATCGCCCGCGAGCACGACGTGCAGGTGATGATCGAGGGCCCCGGCCACGTGCCGATGCACAAGATCGCCGAGAACGTCCGCCTCGAAGAGGAGCTGTGCGGCGAGGCGCCCTTCTACACGCTCGGTCCACTCGCGACGGACATCGCGCCCGCCTACGACCACATCACGTCCGCGATCGGCGCCGCGCAGATCGGCTGGCTCGGTACCGCGATGCTCTGCTACGTCACGCCCAAGGAGCACCTGGGCCTGCCCAACCGCGACGACGTGAAGACCGGCGTGATCACGTACAAGATCGCGGCGCACTCCGCGGACCTCGCCAAGGGCCACCCGCGGGCGCAGGAGTGGGACGACGCGCTGTCCAAGGCCCGGTTCGAGTTCCGGTGGACCGACCAGTTCAACCTGTCGCTCGACCCGGACACGGCACGGGACTTCCACGACGAGACCCTTCCCGCGGAACCGGCGAAGACGGCACACTTCTGCTCCATGTGCGGCCCCAAGTTCTGCTCCATGCGCATCACGCAGGACGTCCGCAAGTACGCGGAGGAGCACGGGCTCACCGACATGGCCGCGATCGACGCGGGCATGGCGGAGATGTCCGACCGTTTCCACGAGCACGGTCGCCACGTCTACCTGCCTGTGGTGGACTCCTGACATGACCCCCAACGAGACCCCGCCCCGCGTCCTCACCATCGCCGGGTCCGACTCCGGCGGTGGTGCGGGGCTGCAGGCCGACCTCCGCACGCTCTTCGCGTGCGGGGTCCACGGCATGACCGCGATCACGGCGGTCACCGTGCAGAACTCGCTCGGCGTCAGCGGTGTCTCGGTGATCCCGCCCGACGTCGTCGCCGCGCAGATCGAGACGGTCGCCGACGACATCGGGGTGCAGGCCGCGAAGACCGGCATGCTCGCCACCGCCGAGATCATCGAGGCGGTGGCCAAGGCGTGTGACCGGGTCCACATCGGACGGGACGGCACGATCCCGTTCGTCGTGGACCCGGTCGCGGCGTCCATGCACGGCGACCCGCTGCTGCTGGACGACGCGATGGAAGCGCTGCGCACCGAGCTCTTCCCGCGTGCGACGCTCGTCACACCGAACCTGGACGAGGTGCGCCTGCTGGTCGGCCACGACGTGCGCACCCACGCCGACGCGCGCGAGGCGGCGAAGGCGCTGCACGCGCTCGGTCCACAGTGGGCACTCGTCAAGGGCGGTCACATGCACGACGACCCGCAGTGCGTGGACGTGCTGTACGACGGCGACGACTTCCTCGAACTGCCCGCGACCAGGATCGACACGATCCACACGCACGGCGGCGGCGACACCATGGCGTCGTCGATCTCCTCCGCGCTCGCGCGTGGCATGTCGGTCCCGGACGCCGTGCGGTTCGGCAAGTGGTTCGTCACCAACGCGGTGCAGCACGCGTACCCGCTGGGTGGCGGGGTGGGACCAGTCTCGGCGTTCTGGCGGCTGCCCGAGGACGGGACGTTTACAGTCTCCTGACGTGAAACCCAGGGACCGCGTGCGTGCGTTCGTCGAGCACAAGCGCTTCCAGCACTTCATCATCTGGGTGATCGTCGTGAACGCGATCACACTGGGGCTCGAGACGTCGCCCGTGGTGCTGCGCGAGGTCGGCGGCCTGCTGCACGTCGCCGACCACGTGATGCTCTACATCTTCACGGTGGAGCTGGCGCTGCGCCTGTACGCGCACGGCTGGCGGTTCTTCCGCGACTCGTGGAACGTCTTCGACTTCGTGATCGTCGCGATCTCGCTGATCCCGGCGTCCGGCCCGTTCTCCGTGCTGCGCGCGCTGCGGATCCTGCGTGCGCTGCGGCTGGTCTCGGCGGTGCCCGCGATGCGGCGGGTGGTGTCGGGGCTGCTGGCGGCGGTGCCCGGCATGGCGTCGATCGGCGCGCTGCTGGCGTTGATCATCTACGTGGCCGCGGTGATGGCGACGAAGCTGTTCGGCACGATCTCGCCGGAGTACTTCGGTGACCTGGGCACCACGCTGTTCACGCTGTTCCAGACCATGACCGGCGAGGCGTGGCCGGACATCGCGCGCGAGGTGATGGCCGAAGCGCCCCTGGCGTGGATCTTCTTCGTGATCTACATCCTGATCTCCAGCTTCGCGGTGCTGAACCTGTTCATCGCGGTGATCGTGAGCGGGATGGAGAAGACGGTGGCGAACGACCTCGTCGAGGCCGAGGACCGGCACGCGGCCGACCAGGCGGCGTCGGACGCGCTGATCCTGGAGGAGGTCAGGGCGTTGCGGCGGGAAGTGGCCGAGCTGCGGGAGCAGCAGCGGGAACGGGCGTGAGAAACCGGCCGACCACCGGCACGCCCCGCGAGTCACGCTCTCAGACACCGCGAGTCACGCTCTCGTGCACATCGAGTTGTACGTTTCGTGCACATCGGGCCTGCACGAAACGTACAACTCGGTATGTGTGAGAGCGCGACTCGCGGTGTTCGGGGGTCAGCGTGGGGGGCTTGAGGCTTGGGCCCAGAAGCGTTGGGGGACGCGGCCCGCGCTGTGGGCCAGGCGGCCCGCCATGACGCCGTGGCGCATGGCCGCTGCCATCGCCTCCGGATCCGTTGCCCTGGTGACCGCGGTGGCCAGCAGGACCGCCGAGCAGCCCAGTTCCATGGCGAGAGCCGCGTCGGAGGCCGTGCCGATGCCCGCGTCCAGGATCACCGGGACGCCCGCGCGTTTCACGATCAGCTCGATGTTGTGCGGGTTGCGGATGCCGAGCCCCGTGCCGATCGGCGAGCCCAGCGGCATCACCGCGACGCAGCCCAGTTCCTCCAGCCGCAGCGCGAGCACCGGGTCGTCGTTCGTGTAGGGCAGGACGGTGAACCCGTCGTCGACGAGTGTCGCCGCGGCTTCCAGCAGTTCGACCGGGTCCGGGAGGAGCGTGCGGTCGTCGGCGACGACCTCCAGCTTCACCCAGGACGTGCCCAGCGCCTCGCGGGCCATCCGCGCGGTGAGCACGGCCTCCGCGGCGGTGCGGCAGCCCGCGGTGTTCGGCAGCGGGTCGATGCCCAGCCGTTCCAGCACCTCCAGCACACCGGTGCCGCCCTGGGTGTCGACGCGGCGGATGGACACCGTGGTCAGCTCGGTGCCCGACGCCTTCAGCGCGCGCTCCAGCACCGCGAGGTTCGCGGCGCCGCCGGTGCCCATGATCAGGCGCGACGAGTACTGCCGGTCGCCGATGACCAGTGGGTCGTCCATGTCAGCCTCCCTGCACCGCGGTCAGGACCTCGACGTCGGCGCCGTCCGGCACCACCGTCGTGTCGTGCTCGGTGCGCGCGACGACCTGGTTGTCGACCGCGACCGCGACCCCCTTGGCAGGCACGCCGAGGGCCGCGAGCATCTCCGTCACCGTCGCGCCGTCCGGCACCTCGCGTTCCGTGCCGTTGACCCGTACGTACATCACGTCACCTCTCCAGTCGGGCGGGGTCCGCTGACTTGATCTCGGCGGGCGGCTCGGCACCGGCGACCATGGCGCGGATCGCGTCCGCCGTGATCGGGGCGAGCAGCAGGCCGTTGCGGTGGTGCCCGGCCGCGACCAGCACCCCCGGTTCGAGCGCGCCGACCAGCGGGAGGTTGTCCCGGCTGCCGGCACGCAGTCCCGCCGCGGTTTCCACCAGCTCGTACTCCGCGATCGCGGGCACCACGCGTTCGGCGTACATGAGCAGGTCACGCACCCCGGCGGCGGTCACCGCGGTGTCGAAACCGGCCTCGTACTGCGTCGCGCCGAGCACCAGTTCGCCGTCGGACCGAGGCACCAGGTAGATGGGCCGGGACTCGACGAGCGCCCGCACGGTGTGCCGCGGCGGCGGCAACGTCCCGTCCCGGGCACGCAGCCGCAGGATCTCCCCCTTCACCGGTCGCACCGCGGAAGCGAGCGCCGGGTGCAGCGCACCACTCCACGCCCCGGCGGCGATCACGGCGGTGTCGCACCGCAGCACGGACCCGGCCAGCTCCACCGCACCGCCGCGCACCGCGCGAGCGGACTCCCGGACGAACTGAACCCCGGCCTCGTAGGCGTGGGAAGTCAAGCGCCGCAACAACTCCCGGTTGTCGACGGCGAGATCCCCGGACACCTTGAGTCCACTGCGGACACTGGGCCCGATGGTCGGCTCGACCCGCCGCAACTCCCGCCGGGACAACCGCTCGACGGCCCGCCCCTGCCGGGCGAGGAAGTCGGCGACGATGTCGAGCTGTGCGGCGTCGGCAGCGTCGAACCCGGCGACGACGGTGCCTTCCCTGAACAGCTCGACGCCGAGATCGGCCGCGAACCCGGGCCAGGAGGCGAGCGATGCGGTCCCGACGTCGAGGAGTTCCTCCTCCCCGGGCCACGCCTCGGTGACAGGCGCGAGCATCCCCCCGGCCACCCACGACGCCCCGCGAGCGGGCGCCGGATCAACGAGCGTCACGTCGTTGTCGGCAGCGAGCCGCCAGGCAACGGCCAACCCGACAACGCCACCACCGACGACGACCACAGTGTGATTCACAGCACCCTCACGCTCCCTGCGCCGGCATGATCCGGATCAGGTTCGACGGTCGGGATCGGCAGATCCCCTCTCAGCCCAGTCCTCTGGACTCCCGTGCGGACCACCTCCACCGTATAGCGTGCAAGGGTGCCTGGACTAGACGGAGACCAGATTCGACGGCGACTGGCGGACGCGCGGCTGTACCTGTGCACGGGAAACCGCCCGGACCTGGCGGAGTTCGCGGACGCGGCACTCGCGGGCGGGGTCGACGCGATCCAGCTGCGGGAGAAGGGCATCGAGGCGCGGGAGGAGCTGGCCGCGCTGGAGGTGCTGGCGGAGGCGTGCGCCCGGCATGGCGCACTGCTGTCGGTGAACGACCGCGCGGACGTGGCACTGGCCGCCGGCGCGGACATCCTGCACCTCGGCCAGGACGACCTGCCAGTGCATTGGGCCCGCAAACTCCTCGGCGACGACGTGGTGCTCGGCCGCTCAACCCACGACGAGGCCCAGGCGAAGGCGGCGTTCGACGAACCGGGCGTGGACTACTTCTGCACGGGCCCGTGCTGGCCAACCCCGACGAAGCCGGGCCGCCCGGCACCGGGCCTGGACCTGGTGCGCGCAACGGCGGAGGCAAAACCGGACCGCCCGTGGTTCGCGATCGGCGGCATCGACGAGGCCCGGCTGCCGGAGGTACTGGCCGCGGGCGCGACCCGGGTGGTGGTGGTCCGCGCCATCACGGAAGCGGAAGACCCCCGAGCAGCGGCGTCCCGCCTGGCAGCAGCACTACGCCCCTGACGAACGAAGGACAGGGCCACCCAGGACCGCCCCGAACGGGCGCTAGCCCACCACCAGAGGAGCTGCCTGCCTGCCATCCCGTCGACCTGGCGAAGCCCGATCACACTGTGTCAAGGGGGCCCGGATGCACGACGCAACCCGAAGACCAAACCGCCCGGGCCCCCTTGACGCGGTGTGATAGCCCGTGGGAGGTCGACGGGATGGCAGGCAGCCACGGACACCAGTCCTTGCCAAACCAGCCCCGTGCAAGACCCCCGCCATCCCGGAGACCAGCCCGTCCGGCGAGGACCCCCCGGAGGGAAAAACCCACCAACAGGAAACCATCAAGCCGGACCGAACACGAAGCAACCACACCGAGCGACACAGCCACAAACGCCGCTGACCAGCGAAAACCGAAAGAAAACCGCAGCCCCAGTACGTACGGACAGCCCCCACCACTCCCGGGGGCACCCCGCTGTCCAGTCTACCGGTGTCCACCGACAGGGGGACGGAAGTCGATCTTGGCTGTGGACAACCACCCCACCTGTGGACAGAAAGGAACCAGCGGACGGGCCGGCAGGGTTCGGCCCGTCCGCTGGCATGGTGGGCGTCAGCCGGTGTACAGGGACAGCCCGTACGCGCTCAAGGCTTCGTTGACCTTCTGGAAGTACGTGGTCCCGCCGGAGCTGCAGTTGCCGGAACCACCCGAGGTCATGCCCTGGGCCTGGACGCGCGTGCCGGAGCCGGGGTTGGACACGAGGGACCCGCCGGAGTCACCCGGCTCGGCGCACACGTTGGTGCGGATCGTGTCGTAGACGCACCCCTGGGAGTAGCACACCGTCGCGCTGGTGGACGCGACGCTGCCGCAGTGCCAGCCGGTGGTGGAACCGGAACGGCACACCGCGCCACCGGCACCGACGAGCTGCGAACCGGCGACGGTCACGTCGCTGCCCGCGCTGTACCGGTCGACGTACGGCGTCGACACGGCCGAGCTGGAGCTCACGGTGATGCGGCCGTAGTCGTTGGTCGGGAACGACGAACCGGAGACGGTGCCGATGGTGCCGCCGGAGCCGGACCAGGTGCCGCCGAGGTTGGTGCAGTGACCGGCGGTGATGACGTACCGGGCACCGCTCGAGCTGCGGGCGTTGAAGCCGAGCGAGCAGCGGGAGCCGCTGCTGGTCCGGATCGCCTGACCGCCGATGAGGTTCCAGAACGTCTGCGGGCGCTCGGCGACGTGCTCGAACCGCACGTCGGCGCCGAGGCTCTTCGCCCACGTCGCCGCCGTCGACTCGTTGCCGTACACCGACACGACCACGGCGTTCGTGGCGTCGTCGACGTGCCAGCCGGTGACCGAGCTCGGCCTGGCCGCGGTGGCCCGGTCGAGCTTGGCCTTGGTGGCGCTGAGTTCGGCCGCGCTGTGCTCGACCACGCGAGCGAGCGCACCGGCCGCCGTGACCTCGGCGGCGCGGGACGCGTCGGCGACGTTGACGACCAGCTTGCCGGACGCGGCGTCGAAGCGGCTGCCCGCGTAGTCGCTGCCCAAGGCGATACGCAGGGTCTTGTCCTTCGACCACGCCACCTTTTCCTGCTGGTAGCGGGCCTCAGCCTGTTGCGGGGTCAGGCCGAGGTCACGCTGCAGCGCCGCCTGGATCTCGCTGGAGTCCGACGTCACCGGCGCGCCGTTCGCGGGCATGGTGACGGTCAGTGCCAGACCCACGGCGAGCAGTGCGGTGCTGCCCATGCGCACAAGGGTTGTGCGTTTCATCAGGTTTGCTCCCTCGTCTCTTGCAGGGGGAACCCGGGAGCGAGCAGGGGATCGATAAAGCTCCCGGGCAACAACGGAGACGGTTCTCACCATCCGGGATGGATGGCCTTCTGAAACTATTTGCTTACGCAGCGTCCGGCGATCGGCCGTTCGGGGACAACAGTTGCCATGTGCGCGCCCGGTTTGCTACCCAGTGTCAGTTTGTCGGGATGACACTGCCGCCCGGCGGCTCCACCTCGGTGGTCGTGGTCTCGGGCGGTGTAGTCGTGGTCGTGGTGGTCGACGAGTCGCTCGGCGGGGTCGTCGTGGTGGTGCTGCTGGTCGGACCGGTCGTGGTGGAGGTCGGCTGCTCCGACCCGCTCTCCGGCGCCGTCGGCGTCGTGGTGGACGTCGTCGGGCCGGACGGCTGCTGCCGCTGCTCACCGTTGTCGCTCTTGGGGTCGACGATGCTGCCGAACGTGGTCCCGTTGCCGCCGGACAGCGTCTCGCCGCGCAGCCACTCGACGCCGGTCACGGCCAGCATGCCCAGCGCGAACGCCGCGAGGCTGGCGACGACCAGCATCGGCCAGCGCAGCCGCCGCCGGTCCGCGGGCGGCCGGTCACCGGGCACCGGTTCCGCCTCGACCTCCTCGCCCGGCGGTTCGGGTTCCTTGTCCGGGTCCTCGTCGGAGACCAGCACCGTGGTGCCGCCGGACTTGCCGACGACCTTGGCGCGGACGGTGCGCACGCCCTCGGTGGTCCGCTCGATGGACCGCAGGTACAGGGCACCGCCGATGGTCGACACGATGCTCGCCAGCCCGGCGCCGACCACGGTGCCCGCGACCCCCATGGTGGAGCCGATCAGCGCAGCGGTGACCGCCGCCAGCGCCCCGGCCAGGACCTGGCTGATCCTTACTCTGTCCGTCTCTTCCTTGTCGCTCATGATCCTTCGTCTGTTGACGACCGCTCCCACTTGTCCAACGGCTGGGACGGACGTGCCACTCCCCTGGTTGGCCGATGGTGAGCACCACCACAGTCCATTGTGGACAGTGCATACTTGGTGTCGTGCGACTGACCACCATCGACGACATCGAGGCCGCCGCCGCGCGCATCGGCGACCGCATCGTGCGAACTCCTTTGCTGCCCTGCCTTTGGGCGCCGCCCGACCGTCCCTTGTGGCTCAAACCCGAGCAGCTGCAACCGATCGGCGCGTTCAAGATGCGCGGCGCCGCGAACGCGATCGGACGGCTGCCCGACGAGGTGCGTACCCGCGGCGTGGTCGCTTATTCGAGCGGGAACCACGCGCAGGCCGTGGCCTACGTCGCCAAGCTGTACGGCGTGCCCGCGACCATCGTGGTGACGACCAACACGCCCCAGGTCAAGGTGGATGCGACCCGGCGGCACGGCGCGGAGGTGCTGATCGTGCCACCCGCGGACCGCGAGTCGGCGGCCGAGGAGGTCGTCGCGCGCAACGGCGGCACGCTGATCCCGCCGTTCGACCACCCGGACGTCATCGCCGGTCAGGGCACGATCGGCCTGGAGATCGCCGCCGACCTGCCGGACGTCGAGGTCGTGCTGGTGCCGGTGAGCGGCGCCGGGCTGATCTCCGGGGTGGCCGCCGCGATCAAGGCGAAGGCGCCGCACGCACGCGTCGTCGGCGTCGAGCCGGAGCTGGCTGGTGACACCGCGGAGGGCTTCCGCACCGGTCAGCGCCCGAACTGGTCGACCGACGACCGGGCCCGCACGATCGCCGACGGGCTGCGCTCCACGCCGTCCGAGCTGACGTTCGAGCACGTCCGCAAGTTCGTCGACGACGTGGTCACGGTGACCGAGGACCAGATCAAGGACGCGATCGCGCTGCTGGCCGTCAAGTCACAGGTGGTGGCGGAGCCGAGCGGCGCGGTCACCACGGCCGCCTACCTGCACGCGGACCTGCCGCGGGGCAGGACCGTCGCGGTCGTGTCCGGCGGCAACATCGATCCCGCGCTGTTCGCCGAGGTGCTCACGACCCGCGGGTAGCGCCGAGGTGGGTCGGCGGACCCGTGACACCGCAGCTGAAGCACTTCCCCGGTTCCGGCAGCTCGTCCTCGGGCTCCGGAGCCGGGGCCAGCACGTCGTTGCGGACCCCCAGCGCCAGCACGCCGCCGACCACGCACAACCCGGCGCACAGCCACATCGCCATCTGCCAGCCGGACGTCATCGCGGCCGGGTCGGCGTACGACTCGCCGGTCAGCCCGGCCGCCGCGGGCAGGATCGCGACCGCGAGCAGGCCGCCGGTCCGGGCGATCGCGTTGTTCACCCCGGACGCCACGCCTGCGTGCCGGTCCTCGGCCGCGGCGAGCACGGTCGCGGTCACCGGCGCGACCACGGCGGTGAGCCCGAGCCCGAACACGACCACCGCGGGCAGCACCGTGAACAGGTACGACGCGCCCGGCGTCACCATGGTGTACATGATCATGGCGATGGCGATCACCAGCGGCCCGGCCACCAGGAACGGCCGCGGCCCGAACCGCTGCGCGAGCTTCCCCGAACGCGCGGACAGCACGAGCATGATGATCGAGATCGGCACGCTCGCCAGGCCCGCGGCCGTCGGCGAGTAGTGCAGCGAGACCTGCAGCTGCAGGACGAACAGCATCATCACGCCGCCGAGCGCCGCGTAGACCACGAACGTCAGCAGGTTGGCGACGACGAATGTCCGGTTCGCGAAGATGTCCGGGGGCACCAGCGGGTTGCGCTGCCGCATCTGCAGCACGACGAACCCGACGAGCGCCGCCACCCCGACCACGGCGCCGACCAGCACGAACGGATCGGACGCGCCCCGCTCCGGCCCCTCGACGAGCGCGGTGGTGACCCCGGCGAGGCCCAGCGCGCCGAGCACGGAACCCCACACGTCCGGGTGCCCGGTCATCGACGTGTCCTCGGACTCGGGCACGTACTTCCTGGTCAGCCAGATCACGGCGAGCCCGAGCGGCAGGTTGATCAGGAACGCGAGCCGCCACGACCACGCCTGCACGAGCAGCCCGCCGACCAGCGGGCCGACCGCGCCCGCGATGCCGCCGAGCCCGGACCACGCGCCGATCGCGCGGGCCCGGTCCTCGCGGTGGAACGACGACTGGATGATCGCGAGCGCGCCGGGAGTGAGCAGCGCCCCGCCGATGCCCTGCAGGATGCGCGCGGCGACCAGCATCTCCGTGTTCTGGGCGACGCCGCAGAGCAAGGACGACAGCGCGAACCAGGCGACCCCGACCAGGTAGACGCGGCGGCGGCCGTACCGGTCGCCGAGCGAGCCCGCGACGAGGATCAGCGCGGCGAGCGTCAGCAGGTAGCCGTTGATGATCCACTGCAGCCCGGCGACACCGGCGTCGAACTCGGCGCCGATGTGCGGCAGCGCGATGTTGACGACCGTGCCGTCCAGGAACGCCATGCCGGAGCCGAGGATGGTCGCGGCGAGGATCCCCCGCGCGGTGCCGCTCCCCCAGCGAACCTCACCGAGCGTCATGAGGGCCTGTTCAGTTCGGCGACGAACTTGTACCGGTCGCCGCGGTAGACCGACCGCACCCACTCCACGGGCCGTTCGGTGGTGTCGAACGAGTGCCGCGACAGCAGCAGCATCGGCATGCCGACGTCCGCGCCGAGCAGTTCGGCCTCGTGGGGACCGGCGAGCGCGGTCTCGATGGTCTCCTCCGCGTGCCCCATCTCGACGTCGAACCGCTCGCGCAGCACCTGGTACAGCGAGCCGCCCGGGGTCAGGTACTTGCGCAGCCCGCGGAACCTGCCGAGCGGCAGGTGCGTGGTCTCGATCGCCATCGGCTCGTTGTCGGCGAGGCGGAGGCGCTGCATGCGGAGCACCTTCGCGCCGGACCGGATGCCGAGCAGGGTGGTCAGCTCGCCTTCCGCCGGGATCTCCGCGATGTCGATCAGCTGCGACGACGGCTCGCGGCCCTGCGCCCGCATGTCCTCTGTGTACGAAGACAGCTGCAACCGCTGTGCCACCTTGGGTTCGGCCGCGAACGTGCCCTTGCCCTGTACGCGCAGTAGTCGGCCTTCCACTGTCAGGTCAGCGAGAGCCTGGCGCACGGTCGTGCGCGACACGTCGAACTCGGCGGCGAGTGAACGTTCAGTGGGGATGGGCGACCCCGGCGGCAGGGAGGCGAGCAGGTCGAGCAGATGCCTCTTGAGACCCCAGTACTTGGGTTCGCGCATGGCGCGGGTACCGGCGTCGGGCTCCTGCGCGGCCGACGTATCGAGCATGGCTCCTCCTCCAACGACTTCCCTGCTACAGCATGCCTTCCCGAAGCCGTCGACGCGATCACGCCGCTCGGTTTTTGGGAATACCGTGACACCCGTGGCGAACGCACACCCTACAGCGCTACCATCATTGGTCTAGACCTTAATGAACGAGGAGGGACGATGGCGGCAGCAGGTGCCCGGATGGCCGCGGAGGTCGCCGAGCAGCCGGCGGTGTTCTCCTCGCTGGTCGCACGGCGCGAGGAGATCGCGGCCGTGGCGGAACTGGTCGCGGCGCGCAGGCCGAGGTTCGCGCTGCTCGCGGCCCGCGGCTCGAGCGACCACGCGGCCCTGTACGCGAAGTACCTGATCGAGGTACTGCTGGAGCTGCCCGCCGGGCTGGTGTCCCCGTCGACCACCACCCTCTACGGCGCCCGCCCGGACTTCACCGACGTCCTGTACCTGTCGGTCAGCCAGAGCGGTGGTTCACCCGATCTGGTGGCGGCGACCGAGGCGGCCAGGGCACAGGGCGCGCTGACGGTCGCGGTGACCAACACGCCGTCGTCGCCGCTGTCGGACGCCGCGGAGCACTCCGTCGACATCAAGGCGGGCGAGGAGCTGGCCGTCGCGGCCACGAAGACCTACACGGCGACCCTGTTGTCGCTGTACCTGCTGGTGGATGCCATCCGAGGGGGCAAGGGAGCGGCGGTCGCGGACATCGGGGAGCTGTCCGCGACCGCCCTCGCCGCCCCGATCGACGACGCGGTCGAGCGCTTCCGCGACATCGACCGGGTGGTCACGACGGGCCGCGGTTACTCGTCGGCCACAGCGGCGGAGGCCGCGCTGAAACTCGCGGAGACCAGTTACCTCGGCGCCCGCTCCTACAGCGGCGCGGACCTGCTGCACGGTCCGGTCGCGGCGATCGACGACCGCACCGGCGTGGTGGCGGTGACCAGCAAGGGCCTCGGCGCCACGGCGATGCGTGACGTCGTCGACACCGTCCGCGACCGCGGCGCGTCCGTGCTCGCGGTCGGCTCCTCCGCACCGGACATGGCCGCGGACCTGCGGATCGCGGTGCCGGACACGTTCGAGGAGGTCGCGCCCATCCTCGAGATCCTGCCGCTGCAGCGGCTCGCGCTGGCGCTGTCGCTCGCGCGTGGCGGCGACCCCGACAACCCTCGCGGTCTGAACAAGGTCACTCGCACTCTGTAGTTCCGCGAGAGCCGGACCCCTAGACTTCTCCCGTGCGAAGGACGTCGTTCGCCCGCTGGCCGTGTTCCATCGCAAGAACCATGGACCTGCTGGGGGATCAGTGGACACTGCTGGTGCTGCGTGAGGCGTTCAACGGCGTCCGCCGCTTCGACCGCTTCCAGGCCGAGCTGGGCATCGCGCGGAACACGCTGACCGAGCGGCTCGACCGGCTGACCGGCGCCGGGCTGCTGGCGCGCGTCCGCTACCAGGACCGGCCCGCGAGGTACGAGTACCCGCTGACCGCGATGGGCGAGGACTTCTTCCCCGTGCTGGCGGCGATCATCCGCTGGGGCGACGAGTGGCTCGCCGACCCGGCCGGCCCGCCGCGGCTGCTGCGCCACCACGACTGCGGCGCCGCGACGACGGCGAACGTGACGTGCGCGGACTGCGGCGGCCCGATGACGGCCGACCGCGTGACCATGGAACCGGGACCGGGGTTGACCTCATGACGGACGTCGCGGTCGGCGTGGACATCGGCGGCACGTCGAGCAGGGCACTGGCCGTGCACGCCGACGGGCGCGTGGCCGGGCGTGGCTCGTCCGGCGGCGGCAACCCGAACTCGCACCCGCCCGAGGTGGCGGCGGGGCGCGTGGCGGCGGCGGTGGCGGCGGCCGTGCCACCGGGTGCGGCCGTGGTGAGCTGCCTGCTGGGGCTCGCCGGGGAGAGCAAGTTCTCCGACCCGGCGATCCTGGCGATCTTCGAGGCCGCGCTGCGCGGGGTGGGCGTGCCGTGCCGGATCGACGTGGTGTCGGACGCGGAGGTGGCGTTCGCGTCGGCGACCGCGTCGCCGGACGGGACGGTGCTGATCGGCGGCACGGGTTCGGTCGCGGCCCGGATCGTCGGCCGCCGCAAGGAGTCCTGGCGCGGCGGCTGGGGCTGGCTGCTCGGCGACGAGGGCTCGGCGTTCTGGATCGGCAGGCAGGCGGTCCGGTCGACGCTGTCGGTGCTGCAGAGCACGGCGCCGCTGGGCCCGCTCGCGGAGGCGGTGCTGAAGGAGACGGTCGGCGACGTCGCGGACCGGCGGCTCGCGCTGAGCAGGCTGATCACGTCGGCGAACGCGGAGCCGCCGATCCGGCTGGCCCGGTTCGCGTCGCTGGTGAGCGACCTGGCGACGGCGGACCCGGCGGCGGCGGACATCGTCGCGGAGGCGGCCCGGCTGCTGGCGGAGCAGGCGGCGATGACCCGCACCCCCGGCGAGACGACCCCGGTGGTACTGGCGGGCAGCGTCATCGGCCCGTCCAGTCCGGTGGGGACGGAACTGCGGAAACGCCTGTCAGGCGAGGCGGAGGTCCGGTACGCGAGCGACGGCGCCGCAGGCGCGGCGTGGCTGGCGGCCCTGACAGCGTGGGGCCCCCACACCCCCCACCCCGACCCCCGCGAGTCACGCTCTCAGGCATAGCGAGTTGTCGGTTTCGTGCACACGCGCCTGCACGAAACCGGCAACTCGGTGTGCGCGAGAGCGCGACTCGCGAGGTTCAGGCGCGGGGGTGGCGGAGGCCGGGGTGGCCTGCCGGGAGGGACTTGCGGAGGACCACCGCGCTCGCGGCCAGGACCGCGGCGACCAGTGGCCAGCTCAGCGCGACCCGCGCCACGCCCAGGGCGACGACCCAGCCCGACCACCACAGCAGGCCGAACACGACGACGCGCACGGTGTACTGGCCGAGCACCCACACCCAGCTCGCGTTGCCGTAGGCACGCACCAGGTCCGGGTCGCGCCGCCACTTCGTCTTCTGCCCCAGCACGAGGCCGACCACGACGCCGAGCAGCGGCCACCGGATGAGGATGCTCAGCGCCCACGCCAGCGCGCTCGCCACGTTCGACAGCAGCTGGACGAGGAAGAAGTCCTCCGCGCGGCCGGTCTGCAATGCCACGAACGCGGCCAG
The DNA here is from genome assembly GCF_054661535.1 of Actinophytocola sp. KF-1. Taxonomy (NCBI): domain Bacteria; kingdom Bacillati; phylum Actinomycetota; class Actinomycetes; order Pseudonocardiales; family Pseudonocardiaceae; genus Actinophytocola; species Actinophytocola sp. KF-1. The sequence continues at coordinate 65,702 of NZ_BAAFVK010000013.1, forward strand.
CGACACCGCCGCCACGCTCGCCACCGACGCGGTCACGCGCCTGCCGCGGGCCAGGCGCCAGATCCCGACGGCCACGCCCGCCGCGATCGCCGCCGCGGCCGCCCAGCCGATCGAGCGGCCGCTCACGAGCCAGGCGACGACGAACACCGCCGGCGGGATGCTCGCGTCGAGAGCGCCGCGGCGCCCACCCAGCAGGTCCCGGAGCGACTGGTCGCGCGTCTCGGTGGGCTGGTCTGTCACGTCTCAAGCCTGCCTCATCCCGGATTGCTTAGGCCACCCTAACCTCAGTTGACGGCACGCTTTAGCATTGCGTGCACGGATGGCACGGCACGGAAATGAACCATGGCCAACGTCGACGGAACGCACACCTGCCGCAACTGTGGCCGTCCACTTCCGAAACAACAGGGCAAAGGCCGCGTCAAGCGGTACTGCGACGCCACGTGCCGCAGCGCGGCGCGACGGCAGCGCGCGAGACAGGGCCTGACGCTCCAGACCCGTCAAGGTTACGTTGACGACGCGCTGACGGCGGTGGCCGAGGCCCTCGGCCACGCCCGCGCCGCGGAGGACGCGCTGCGCCGCGCGGTGGACGAGGCCAGGGCGTCGGGCCGCACCTGGCAGGAGATCGGCGACGTGCTCGGCACCTCCCGCCAGGCCGCCTTCCAGCGCTTCGGCAGGCAGGCCGACGCACGCACGCGCGCGGACCTGCCCGCCGACGACGAGCTGCTGCCCGGCGCGGCGGGCAAGGCGACCGCCCTGCTCACCGCGCTCGTGGCGGGCCGGTGGACCGAGGTCGGCGCGCACATGGCGGCCGACCTGACCGTGGACGAGGTCGCCGGCGCGTGGGCGCGGGTGGCCGGCACGGTCGGCGCCTGCGAGCGGACGGGCGAGCCGACGACGTTGCGCGTCGGCGGATACACAGTGGTCGACGTGCCGCTGTACTGTGCGACGGGCGAGCTGACCGGCCGGGTGTCGTTCGACGACGACGGCGCGGTGGCAGGCCTGTTCCTCCTGCCGGCACCGTGACGTCCACATCAGACAGTCGCACGCGCGGAACCGGACGATTCCCCCGCGTATCCGATCACGCTGCGCACCCGCGTGCGGACAGGCCAAACCGACGGTGGCGTAGGTCGGGAATCAAGCGGCATTCTGGCGGATTAGGAGATATAACGAGGGCGCGCACTAGGGAGGGGTGATCGTCATGGGGCGGGAGTGGAAGAGCTGGGTCGCTGTCGGGGACAGCTTTACCGAAGGACTGAGCGACGAGGCGCCGGACGGCAGCTACGTGGGGTGGGCCGACCGGCTGGCCGCGACGCTCGCGGCACGCACGCCGGATTTCCGGTACGCGAACCTGGCACTGCGCGGCAAGATGCTGCGGGAGATCATCGACGAGCAGGTGCCGATCGCCATCGAGGAGCGACCCGATCTGGTAACGATCTGCGCGGGCGGCAACGACCTGATCGTGCCGGGCAGCGACGTCGACGCGCTCGCGGAGGAGTTCGAACAGGCCGTCGTGGACCTGCGGGCCGCGGGCTGCGAGGTCGTCATCTTCACCGGACCGGACCCGCGCAGCCAGCCGGTGGTGCGGCGGGTGCGGCCCAAGGTCGCCATCTACAACGCGAACCTGCGTGCCATCGCCGACCGGCACGGCACGATGATCGTCGACCTGTGGGCCATGCGGCCGCTCGTGGACGGCAGGGCGTGGAGCGACGACCGGCTGCACTTCTCCCCGGAGGGGCACCGCAGGATCGCACTGCGCACGGCCGAGGTGCTCGGCGTGCCCGTGGCCGAGGACTGGCGCGAGCCGTGGCCGCCGGTCGAGCCGATGCCGTGGCTGCGGTCGCGGCAGGCCGACCTCGCGTGGACGCGCACGCACCTGCTGCCGTGGGTGCGCAGGCACCTGCGCGGTGAGTCCATGGGGGACGGGCTCGCGCCCAAGCGGCCGGAGTTGACGCCGCTCCCCCTGCCGACCGGCACCAGCAAGGACAGCGCACGCGTGTAGTCGTGTGCGAGAAACAGACCGGCCGGCACTGTCCCCCAACAGCGCCGGCCGGTTCGCTTGGGCAGCACACCCCCACGTTGGTAGCGCCGCCCGAGTGCTCATGGTCAGGCTCCGGGACGTCGAGCACTCGGCGGGCAGCCTGCCACTTGATCGCCCGAAACGACTAACTGTTCGCTAAACGCGGGCGGCACCTAGACGACCAAACGGACCAACCGGCTCAGCGCCGCGGGCCCGAGCGCCCGCGTGCCCTCGGAGAACTCCGCGGCCAGGCGCGCGAGCGCGACCAGTTCGTCGTCGCCGTCGCCACCGTCCGCGCCCGCCTCGACCACGGCGAGCAGGTTCGCCCACTCCTTGTCGATCCAGTCGACGGCCTCCTCGGCGGTGGTCATCACCGGGCCCGCGCCGTCCGGCAGCGGTCCGCCGTCCGGCCGCAGCAACTCCCGCGCGGTCCGCGCACCCGCCAGGTAGTACCGCCGCAGCCTGCGCACCGCCGCCGCCCTGTCCACTTCGGACATCTCGGCCTCCGCGCGCTCGGACGCGTGCAGCCGGACCAGGTCGTGCATGAGGAACACGTCGCGGCTGGTCTCGGTGACCACGAACGACGCGGCGAGCGCGCGCAGGACGCGCCTGCAGCCATCGACGTCCCCGTCGCACAGCGCGGCGACCGGTCCCGGCCCGATCCGCGTGCCGGGGAAGAGCCCCAGGTGGCGCACGGTGTCGGCCAGTTCGGGCCGCAGGCTGCGGTAGGTGACGTCGAGCGCGGCGCGCACGCTCGTGTCCACGTCCTCGGTGTCCAGCGCGGCGAGCCGGGACCGTTCGTCGGCCAGCTCCGCCACCAGGTCCGTGACCGTCCACTGTGGATTACCGGCGAGTCGCGCGGCCGCGATGCGCAGCGCGAGCGGCAGGTGCCCGCACAGCCGGGCGAGCTTGCGGCGCTGCTCGCGGTCCCTGCTGTGCGCTGGCGTGCCCGCCATGTGCTCGATCAACCGCTCCGCGGCGTCGGCCCCGAGCGTGCCGAGCGACAGCATCTTCGCGCCGGTCCGCGCGACCAGCCCATCGAGCCGGATCCGGGACGTCACCAGCACGAACGACGACGACGCGGCGGGCAGCAGCGGGTGGACCTGCTCGGCGTCGCGCGCGTCGTCGAGCACCACCAGCACCCGGCGGTCGGCCAGGATCGACCGGTACAGCGCGGCCCGGTCGTCCAGTTCGAACGGCACGTCGTCGACGCCGACGCCGAGCGCGAGCAGGAACTGGGTGAGCACGTCCGCGGCCCGCACCGGCGTGTGCTGCGGGTCGAAGCCGCGCAGGCTCGCGAACAGCTGCCCGTCCGGGAACGCCGCCGCCACCCGGTGCGCCCACAGCACGGCGAGCGCGGTCTTCCCGACCCCCGCGGGCCCGGCGAGCACGCCGATCGCCGCCGTCTCATCCGGTGGCAGGAGCCCGCTCAGCCAGTCGAGTTCCTCGTCGCGGCCCGCGAACCCGGACGGCGCCCTCGGCAGCTGCGCGGGCACCAGCACGCCGACCTTCGGGGTCAGCACCGGTTCCGGCGACGGCTCCAGCAGGCTCGAGTCGTCCCGCAGCACCCGTGCGTGCAGCTCACGCAGCTGCGGACCGGGGTCCATGCCCAGCTCCTCGGCTGCCCGGTGCGCGAACTTCTGGTACACGTCGAGCGCGGTCGCGCGCCGGTTCGCCCGGTACAGGGCCAGCATGAGCTGCGCGACCAGCCGTTCGCGGAACGGCTGCGCGTCGATCAGCTGCGTCAGCTCGCCGACCACCTCGTGGTGGCGGCCCAGCTCCAGCTGCGCGTCGTAGAGCGCCTCGAGGATCGCGAGGCGCAGCTCGGTCAGCTCCGGCGCCGTCACCCGCCCGCCGAGGTCGGCGAGCGCGGGCCCGCGCCACAGCGCGTTCGCCTGCCGCAGCAGCTCGGCCCGGCGCGCCGCGGGCTGCTCCCGCGCCCGCGCGAGCAGCGACCGCGCGATGGTCACGTCGATCAGCGACTCGTCCACGACCAGCCGGTAGCCGGGCGGCGTGGTCACGATGAGCGCGTTGACGTCGGCCTCCGCGATCCGCTGGCGCAGCCGCGACACGTAGCCCTGCACCATCGTCCGCGCGCTCGCGGGTGGTTCGTGCGCCCACAGGACGTCCACGATCCGGTCCAGTGGCACGACCTGGTTGGGTTCGAGCAGCAGCATGGCGAGCACACCACGCATGCCTGCGCCGCCCAGCGGCACCGCCCGTTCGCCGACCACCAGCTGCACGGGTCCGAGCAGGCAGAACCGTGCGACGGACGGATGCTCCGCTGCCATCGGACCACCCCCCAGTTGTCCCCCGGCGTCACCCGCCGGGGTTCCGCTTGGTGCACAAGGTACGACCTCAGGGTGACGGACGGGACCTCCCCGTCACGCCCGCCACCCGGATGGTCTAGTGCTCGTCGCAGGCTAGCGGTGCAACGCCGCCGCGTCACGGTTGGCGAGGTACGCCGGCCGGGGCTCCCCGCCCGCGAACGGCGCGCACAGCCGGTTCTCCACGGAGGAGAACACGACGTGGATGTTGGTCCGCGGGAACGGCGTGATGTTGTCGGCGGACCCCTGCATGAGGTTCGCGTCGAACACCAGCACCGAGCCCTCGGTGTCGGTGAACCGCTCGATGCCGTACGCCGTGCCGAGCGACTCCAGGTGCTCCTTGCCCGGCACGCCACCGGACCCGAGCGGGGTGGGGACGAACGTGCGGTGGCTGCCCGGCATGGCCATCAGCTCGCCGGTCAGCTCCTGCTGCCCGGACAGCGGGATCGCGACGCTCACCGCACGCGGGCACGGCATGCCGTCCTCGGCGTGCCACGTCTCGAACGGCGAGTGCCAGTACGCGCCCTTGCCGCGGAACGCGGGCAGGTACTCGATGCGGGACTGGTGGATGTAGACGTCGGAGCCGAGGAGCTGGCGGGCCCGGTCGAGCACCCTCGGGTCCACGACCAGTTCGGCGACCAGCTCGCTGATCGCGTGCACCTCGTAGATCACGCCGACGTCGCCGTCGTCGGTGAGCTCGGTGCGGTCGTCGCCGGCGAGCGCGGGGTCGGCCGCGAGCCTGGCCAGCTCGTCGCGGTACGCGGCCACCTCGGCCGGGCTGAACAGGTCGCGGTGGACCGAGAAGCCCTTGGCGTGGTGGGCGGCCACGGTGGCGCGGTCGATGGGCCCCGCGCCGGTGAAGTCCCACACGCTGGGGTCGGTGCGGTCGATCAGGTCCGGGTCGCCGTCGATCCTCGTGGGGTACCGGTCGACGACCGCGGTGGCGGTGAGCGTCATGCGCTCTTCTCCTCCACGATCAGCGGGTAGACACCGTTCTCGTCGTGCACCTCGCGGCCGGTCACCGGCGGGTTGAACACGCAGACGGTGCGCATGTCGGTCTTCGGGCGCAGCTGGTGGTGGTCGTGGTCGTTCAGCAGGTAGAGGCTGCCGGGCCGCAGCTGGTGGGTCTCACCGGTGCCCTTGTCCAGCAGCTCGCCCTCGCCCTCGACGACGAACACCGCCTCGATGTGGTTGGCGTACCAGAAGTCGTTGACCGTGCCCGCGTACAGCGTGGTCTCGTGGACGGAGAAGCCGACGCCCTCCTTCGCGAGGACGATCCGCTTGCTTCTCCAGTTGGGTGTCTTGATGTCGCGATCCGTGTCGTCCAGGTCCCCGACGTTCCTGACGATCATGTGTTCCGTGCCTCCCCTATTCGCACACCGCGCCGACCGCGTCGGACAGCAGGTCGAGCCCCTTGGCCAGTTCGTCGTCGGTGATCGTGAGCGGCGGCATGGCCTTCACGACCTCGCCGTCCGGGCCGGAGGTCTCCATCAGCAGCCCGCGCTCGAACGCGGCCCGGCAGACCTTGCCCGCGATGTCCCCGGACTCGAACGCGAGCCCGCGCGCCAGGCCGCGGCCCTTGGCCCGCATCGGCGTGCCCGGGTGCTGCTCGGCCAGCTCGGTGAAGACGCGGCCGATCAGCTCGCCCTTGGCGAGGGTGCTCTTCTCGAGCTTGTCGTCGGTCCAGTAGGTGCGGATCGCCTCGCTCGCGGCGACGAACGCGGGGCTGATGCCGCGGAACGTGCCGTTGTGCTCGCCCGGCTCCCACACGTCCAGCTCCGGCTTGAGGAGCGTCATGGCGAGCGGCAGCCCGAACGCGCCGATCGACTTGGACAGGCACACGATGTCCGGCTCGATGCCCGCCGACTCGAAGCTGAAGAACGGGCCGGTGCGGCCGCAGCCCATCTGCACGTCGTCGACGATCAGCAGCATGTCGTGGCGTGTGCACAGGTCGGCGAGGCCGCGCAGCCACTCGTCGCGGGCCGCGTTGATGCCACCCTCGCCCTGCACGGTCTCGACGATCACCGCGGCGGGCTCGTTGAGGCCGGAGCCGGGGTCGTCGAGCAGCCGCTCGAACCACAGGAAGTCCTCGACCTGGCCGTCGAGGTAGTTGTCGTAGGGCATCGGCGTGGCGTGGACCAGCGGGACGCCCGCGCCGCCGCGCTTCATCGAGTTGCCGGTGACCGACAGGGCGCCGAGCGTCATGCCGTGGAAGGCGTTGGTGAAGTTGATGATCGACTCGCGGCCGGTGACCTTGCGGGCCAGCTTGAGCGCGGCCTCGACGGCGTTCGCGCCTGCCGGCCCGGGGAACATGATCTTGTAGTCCAGGTCCCTCGGCTTCATCACGACCTCGGTGAAGGTCTCGAGGAACTCCCGCTTGGCGACGGTCTGCATGTCCAGCGCGTGGACGACGCCGTCGCGCTGGAGGTAGTCGATGACGGCCTGCTTGAGGACCGGGTTGTTGTGCCCGTAGTTCAGTGCCCCCGCGCCGGCGAAGAAGTCGAGGTACGCGTTGCCGTCCTCGTCGTGCAGCCACGATCCGGTGGCCCGATCGAACACCACCGGCCAGCCGCGGCAGTAGCTGCGCACCTCGGATTCGACGGTCTCGAATACGTTCACTGTTCTCCTGTTTCCCCGAATTTTGTGTTCGCCGCGGGTTATGCCGCGCGAGCGTCCTGGAACGGCCCGATCCGGTACCGGACTTCGGTTTCGTGATCGTCCGGGAACTCGCTGTCCGTGAACTCACCGGCGACGCTCATCTCGGCGCCCCACCGGTCGGCGAGCGAGCGGAACAACGCGTTGGACGGTGCGTTGTCCGGCGTGATGGTCGTCTCGACGCGGCGGGCGCCGGTTCTGCGCACCAGGGCGTCGAGCAGGGCGGCGGCGGTGCCTCTGCCGCGCTGACCGGCATCGACCGCGATCTGCCACACGACGACGGTGTCGGGCGCCGATGGCCGACGGTACCCGATGACGAAGCCCACCACGTCGTCACCGACCCGTGCGACAGCCGAGGTGTCCGCGAAATCGTGGCACCACAACAGATACGCGTAGGATGAGTTCAGATCGAGCTTTCCGGAATCACGTGCGATTCGCCAGATTGCCGCTCCGTCCTTTTTGGACGGACTGTCGATGACTCGTTCCGACATACTCATGGAACGTAACAGAGAATTTTCCCGAGTTCAGATGAACGAATGCAACACTCATGGCTCACCTGGGGAATCGCGATTTTCCCTGTGACAAGATCCACCGTAACGTTGCGATCATGCCGTTATTTCTGATATATAGCGCCTGGTGAGCAGCATCAGGATCTTCCTGGTCGACGACCACGAGATCGTCCGCCGTGGCGTGGCCGACCTCTTCGAGGACGAGCCGGACCTGGAGATCGTCGGCGAGGCCGCGACCGTCACGGACGCGTTACGCCGCATCCCGTCCCACGACGTCGACGTGGCCGTGCTGGACGTCCGCATGCCGGACGGCAACGGGGTCGAGCTGTGCAGGGACCTGCGCTCGCAGTTACCGGATCTCAGGTGCCTGATCCTGACGTCGTACTCCGACGACGAGGCCCTGCTGAACGCGATCATGGCAGGCGCGTCGGGTTTCGTGCTGAAGCAGGTGCTGGGCAACGACCTCATCACCGCGGTCCGCAAGGTAGGCGCCGGCGAGTCCCTTCTGGACGCGAAGACCACCGAGGCGCTGATGAAGCGCATCCGCCAGGGCGAGTCGGACGGTCCGCTCGCGGGCTTGACGGACCAGGAGCGAGCGGTGTTCGACCTGGTCGGCGAGGGCCTGACCAACCGCCAGATCGCGTCGCGCCTGTTCCTCGCGGAGAAGACGGTCAAGAACTACGTGTCGCACATCCTCGCGAAGCTCGGCATGCAGCGCCGCACGCAGGCGGCCGTGCTGGCGGCGGAACTGAAGTCCCGCAAACCGGAGCTGTGAGGGCGGTCGGGGCCCGGCCTCCGGCCCCCGATCACCATTCTCCCACCGGCCACCGACAGTTTCTGCGCTCCGGCGTCCTCGCCTGTGGACAACTCCGCGTGCCCGCACCTTCGCGAGGTGAGCACAGTCCTGACCCCGGCTCATGCAAGCCGCACCCTCGCTCACGAGCCCGCCCCTCGGGAACCCCAGCCCCTCAAGCCGGACTGACCACCCACCCGCGCACCCCCTCGTCCGCGGCTCCACGCAGGCCGACGCCTCGCGAACCCCAGCCCGGCAAGCGGGGTCGGCCACCGACCGTCCCATCGCCCACGCAAGCCCGGCACCGGAGCGAACCCACTCAAGCCCCAGCCCCACCGGCCATCCGCAACCCGAACTTCCGCTGCTCCCGCCGCACCCCGCTCACGCAGACCCAACACCCACCGACCCCACTCAAGCCGGGTTGACCACCGACCGTCCCCCAACCCCGAACTTCCGCAGCTCCCGCCACACCCCGCTCACGCAGACCCAACACCCACCGACCCCACTCAAGCCGGGTCGACCACCGACCGTCCCCCAACCCCGAACTTCCGCCACACCCCACGAACCCCGCCGTCCGCAAACCCGATCTTCGCGACTCCCGCACACACCCGACATCGGAGCGAACCCCGGGCCCGACCAGCCATCCGCCAACCCGAACTGCCGCACAGCACTGGCGCAGCCCGACGCCCGGCGACCCCCGGCCTCTTCAGGCCCGGTCAGCCCCGACCCGCCACGAACCCGACCGTCCCGAGGCTGCGGCCAACCGCCCACGCAGCCACCGCAAGCCCAGACTGACCACCGGCCGTCCGCAAACCCGACCGTCCGCCGCACCCCGCCCGGCAAGCCCGGTCGGCCTCCGGCCCCCGGTATCCAGCCTACGGCAGGGGTACGACACAAAAGCCCAGCTCACCAGGGCCCTGTGGACAACCGCCCGACCTGTGGACAACCCCGCCTCACCGCGCCCGACCGGCCCGGAAATGTCGGTGCCCTCCGGTAGCGTGGTTCGAGGGGGCCGGCGGCCGCCCTCAGGCACCCGCCAGCGGCGCACGCCACGTCAACCGCGTCCCGCCTTCCGGCCCGGGCACGACCACGGCCATCCCGCCGCACTTGCCCGCTCGCCGTTCCACCCCCAGCAACCCGCTGCGCGCGACGCCCGGCGGCATCCCCACCCCGTCGTCGACGACGTCGATGATGAGGTCCGCCCCCGCCTCGACTGTCACCACGATCGACGCGGCGTGCGAGTGGCGCACCGCGTTGCTGACCGCCTCCCTGAGCACGGCCGTCGCGTGGGCGGCCAGTGCCTCCGGGACCAGGGTGTCGACCGCGCCCGAGATCCGCACCGACGGCGTGACGTCCGAGTTCGCCGACAGCTCCTCCACGATGTCGAGCATCCGCCGCCGCAGGCTGGCCGAGCCGTCGGTGCCCGTGGTGTGCAGGTCGAAGATGGACGTCCGGATCTCGCGGACGGTCTCGTCGAGCTGCTCGACCGCCCGGCTGACGCGCCGCCGCACGGTCGGGTCGGTGATCCGCCGCACCGTCCCCTGCAGACTCATCCCCGTCGCGAACAGGCGCTGGATCACGTGGTCGTGCAGGTCACCGGCGATGCGGTCCCGGTCCGCGAGCACGTCCAACTGCCGCTGCGCGCGGTGCTTCTCCGCCAGCTCCAGCGCGAACGCGGCCTGGTCGGCGAACGACGCCAGCAGCGGTACGTGTTCGCGCGGGAACCGCTGCCCACGGCGCACGCGCATCGCCAGCAGCGCGCCGGTCACCACGTTGCCTGCGCGCAGCGGGACGGCCACGGCCGGGCCGAACGGGAGCCCCCACGTGGCGGGCACGATCGCCGACAGGTCCGGGATCATCTCCGGCCCCTGCATCTGGAACATGTCCGCGACCAGCGGCTCGTTCACCGGTAACGCCGTGCCGACCATCTCCGCGCCGCCGTCGCCGGCGGCCGCGCGGACGACCACGCGCGCGCCGTCGGACAGCAGCAGCAGCGCGCAGTCCGCGGCCGACAGCTCACACGCCCGCGCCGCGATCAGCGACAGCGCGTCCTGGCTGGAACCGCCGCCCAGCAGGTGCGAGTTGACCTCCCGCGACGCCGCCATGAACCGCTCGCGCAGCAGCGACTCCTCGAACAGCCGCGCGTTCTCCACCGCGACGCCCGCCGCCGCGGCGAGGCTCTTCAGCACGATCTCGTCGTCCTTGGTGAACTCGCCACCGGCGCGCTTCTCGGTCAGGTACAGGTTGCCGAACACCTCGCCGCGCACCCGGATCGGTTCGCCGAGCACCCGGCGCCGCGGCTGGTCGGCCGGCTGACCGGTCGGGTGCGGGTTCTCCAGCACGACACCCGAACGTGGGTCGTCCTCGGCGCCGACGTACACGAACTCCGTCAGCAACTCCTGCTGGTCGGGGCCCACGACGCCGAGCGCGCCGTACCGGGCGTCGACCAGCTCGACCGCCGTCCGCACGATACGGTTCAGCGTGCCTTCGAGCTCCAGTCCGGCCCCGACCGCGACCACCGCGTCGAGCAGGCCCTGGAGCCGGTCCCGCGACTTCGCCGTCTCGGTCAACCGCGCCTGCAGGTCGAACAGGCCGTCGAGCGGGCGTGCCTCGGCGGGCGTGGTCGCGTCGGCAGGCTGGTGCGCGCGGGCGGATGAGCGCGCCTGCTCAGCTGACATGGCAACCCCGGCAGGTCCGTTGGATCGGCAAACGGGCTATCGGTCGGATTCGACGGTGTGTTACTCACTGTATTTCCCGCCTCCTCCACGCGGGGTAGGCCACCTGGGCGATCTTGCCCGACGGGCACCCGCCACGTCCGTTCCGGCCACCGGCCAGCCACTCAGCGTGTCCACCCGGGACGGTGCGCGTCGACCTGCCACCCGTGGATTCTCGCAAACGGCCGCTGGGCAACAGGGGCGAAAGTCCCTATGGCTTTCAGGTGCTTGGGCTCTTGCGCCGCGGGCCTGGCGGCCCGATGCTTCCGGCCTGAGGGGGCCGAGGAGGTGCACTCGTGGCTGACCAGCAGCCGCGGCTTGCCGAGATGACACGCGCGGAGTCGTTGCGCCTGCTCGGCGCCGCGCCATTCGGCCGGATCGTGTACACCGTTCGCGCCCTGCCCGCGATCGTGCCCGTCCGGCACCTGGTCGAGAACGGCATGGTCGTCGTGCGCAGCCACGTCAGCGGCGACTGCGCGGGCTCGGTCGTCGCGTTCCAGGCCGACGGCACCGGCCCGGAGCAGGAGCACCTGCTCGGCTGGAGCGTCACCGTCACCGGCGTGGCCAGGCGGATCGTCGACGCCGAGGAGATCCAGCACTACGAGTCGGCGCTCACCCCGCTCGTCGAGATGGGGAACGTCGAGGTCATCCGCATCTTCCCGGAGATCGTCACCGGCTACCGGCTCACGTCAGGGGACTAGCCCGGCGAACACGCGCGCCAGCACCCGGTCCCGCAGGTCCGGCGGCCAGCCGCCGCGCAGCGCGCCCTGGGCGGTCGCGGTCAGCAGCGCCAGCACCTCGTCGAGGCGCACGTCCGCGTGGACCGTGCCCATGACCTTCGCCGCCGCGAGCAGCGCGTCGACCGTGTCCGCGAGCGCGGCGACCGGGCCCTCCACCCCGACCGCGACGCCCTCCTGCGCGAGCAGCTCGACGACGACCTTCTTCTCGGCGGCCGCGGTGACCACACGGGTGAAGAACGCGAACAGGTCACCGTCGTCGTCGGCGGTCAGGTCCTCCAGCAGGTCCTTGAGGATGGCGCCGAGCAGGTCCTTCTTGGCCGGGAAGTGCCGGAACACCGTGCCGATCGCGACGCCGGCGCGTGCGGCGACCTCCTCCGTCGACGCGGCGGCGCCGCGCTCCGCGAACACCTCGGCGGCCGCCTCGAGGATCTTGGCGCGGTTGCGCCGCGCATCGGCCCGCAAGGGCTTGCTTGACAAAGTGAGTCTCCACTCATGATGCTGAAGATGAGTCGCCACTCATCTTAGGAGGCAGCGCATGACCACCGCACGCGACGTGTTCGACCGCTTCCGCGAGTACGTCCTCGGCGCGGTGCCGCACGAACTGTGGGCGCCGGACGTCGTGATCGAGTTGCCCTTCGCGGCGGGCGGCCCGTCCCGCATCGAGGGCCGCGACACCTTCCTCGAGAAGACCAAGGGCAGCCGCGAAGCGCTCCCCGTGCGCTTCGAGGAGATGCGGGACGTGGTCATCCACGACACGACCGACCCGGACAAGATCATCGTCGAGTACACGCTGGCGGGCACGATCCTGCCCACTGGCGAGAAGGCGAGCGCGCCGTTCATCGCGGTCATGGAGGTGCGGGACGGCCTGATGACGCGCTGGCGCGAGTACCAGAACACCGCGCTGATGGCCGAGAAGCTGGGCAGTCGCTAGCCTACGACCGCTTCCACGCTGCCGATCCTGCCGATGCTCGCGACGAGCACGTCCCCGGAGCGCACCTCACCGACCGAGGCGAGCGGTGGCGTCACCACGACATCGCCCGCCCGCAGCGGTCCGAGCGCGGCGACCGCGGCCGCCGGGTGCCCGTGCACCCCACCCGCGGCGGTCGCGACCACCTCGCCGCCGCGTTCGAGCACCACCCCGAGCAACCGCAGGTCGGCGGCCGGGACCGGCACGGGACTGCCGAGCACGTGCCGGTCCCCCGCCACGAGCGCCGGGCACAACGCCCGCGTCGCGGCGAGGACGTCCCACACCGACCCACCGTCCACATCGGAGCCGAGCACGAACGCGATCGCCGCGGCCGCGGGGCCTTGGCCAAGCACACCAGGGGAAAACCGTGCCGCGTCCATCACGCCACCACCCGCACCGTCACCGCACCCAGCTCGTCGAACTCCGCCCGGAACACGTCCCCGGCGACCATCGGCACGGCCGCGTGCAGCGCCCCGGTCATGATCAGGTGCCCCGGCTCCAGCCCCACCCCGACCTCGCCGAGCGTGTTCGCGAGCCACGCCACCACGAGCAGCGGGTCCCCCAGCGCGGCCGCGCCGGCGCCCGTGTCGATGACGGAACCGTTGCGGGACAACACCATCCCGACCATCCGCGCGTCCACATCGGACAGCGGGACCAGCCTGCCGGACGTCGCGACCGCGCCGTTGGACGCGAGGTCGCCGATCGTGTCGGCGAGCCCGATCCGCCAGTCCTCGATGCGTGAGTCGACGATCTCGACCGCGGCGGCCACCCCGGCGACGGCCCGCGCCGCGTCGAGGACGCTCACTCCCGGCCCGCGCAACGGCTCGCCGAGCACGAACACGATCTCCGCCTCGATCTTCGGCTGGATGTACCGGCTCATCGGCACCGCGGCGCCCGACGCGTACACGGTGGACGCCAGGACGGGACCGTAGTCCGGCGAGTCCATGCCGATCAGCCGCTGCATGGGCTTGGACGTGAGCCCGACCTTGTGCCCCACGATCCGGTCGCCGTCCGCGAGCAGGAGTCGCACCAGCTCCTGCTGGACGGCGTAGCCGTCGGCGGCGGTCAGACCTTCGCCGAAGGGCGGGATGGGGACCCGGCTTCGCCGCGCCTCGTAGAGCTGTCGTGCCGTGACGAGCGGATCCATCTCACCTTCCCCGGTCGGGCGAGTACCAGCCACACGGCCGCCGCGCAGCCCGCCAGCCCGACCACGGTGGTCCACGCGATCGGCTCGCCGAACATCAGCAGCGCCCACACCATCGTGGTGGGCGGCGTCAGGAAGAGCAACGTGCTGGCGCCGGTCGCGCCGAGCGCGCGCAGGGTGAGCAGGTAGCAGCCGTAGCCGCCGAACGTGGACAGCACGACCACCCACACCACCGCCCACCAGAAGCCCGGCGTCATCGGCGGCGCGAGCCTGCCGGTGACCGCGGCGGCGGCCACGAACACGCCGCACGAGGTCAGGCAGTGGATCGTCAGCTGGTCCCACGGCGTGGTCGGCAGCGCCCACCGCCGCTCGAGCAGCGTGCCCGCCGACAGCGCCAGCATGCCGCCGACGACCAGCAGGTAGCCGAGGACGTGCCCGCCGCCGTCCATGTCACCGGCCACCACGACCGCGACGGCAGCCAGCCCGGTCACGAGCCCAGCCCACTGCCGCGGCCGCACCGCCGCGCCGAGCACCGGCCCGGACAGCGCGCCGACGACCAGCGGCTGCATGACGGCGATCAGCGCCGCGATCCCGGCGGGCACGCCGAGCCCGACGCCCGTGACGACACCCGCGAGGTACAGGGCCTGGCACAGGAACCCGAGCAGTGCCTGCCGCCGCGCCTCGAACGCGGTCAGCCGGGGCCGCCGCACCACCGCGATCAGCCCCACGAGTACCGCGACCACGACATAACGCCAGGCCAGGAGCGTGTCCGCGGCGGCGTGGGCGGTGCCGAGCCGTGCGCCGACGAACCCGCTGCTCCACATCACGACGAGCCCGGAAGCGGCGATCGCTGTGTGTCTCATGCCCTCAGGTAAACATACAGGTCGGTATACTGTCAGTGTGCTGTCCCGTCCGATGACCCCCGCCGGTGAGCGCCTGCTCGCGACCGCGAGCGAGCTGTTCTACCGCCGCGGCATCCACGCCGTGGGTGTCGACCTCATCGCGGAACGCGCGGGTACCACGAAGAAGACGCTGTACGACCGGTTCGGCTCCAAGGACAACCTGGTCGCGCTGTACCTGCGGACGCGGTTCGAGCGCTGGCAGGCGTTCGTCGACGAACGGCTGGCGGCGGTCGAACCCGGCAGGGCACGGCTGCTGGCCGCGTTCGACGTGCTCGGCGAATGGCTCGCCGCCAACACGTGCGGCTGCGCGTTCGTCAATGCCAACGCGGAGATCGGCCGGTCCGACCACCCGGGCGTGGCGGTGATCCGCGCCGAGAAGCGGTGGATGCGCGAGCGCTACGAGGAGCTGGCCCGGGAGGCGGGACTGCCGTCGGCGCTGGGTGCGCAGCTGCACCTGCTGCACGAGGGCGCGATCGTGGCGCTGACGGCGGGCGGCCAGGAGGACGCGGTGGCGAACGCGAAATCGGCGGTGCGGGCGCTGCTCGCTGCGGCAGGATGAGTGGGTGCAGACCATCGGCATCCTCCTGTTCGACGACGTGGAAGAACTGGACGCGATCGGCCCGTGGGAGGTGTTCTCGTGGTGGTGCGCGCGGTTCCCGGACGACGGGTGGTCGGTGACCACGTTCTCCCGCGACGGCGGGACCGTCCGCTGCGCCAAGGGTCTGCGGGTCCTCCCCGACCACTCCTTCGCCGACGTCCCGCCGCTGGACGTGCTGCTCTACCCGGGTGGCCGCGGCGCGCGGGCCAGGGTCGGCGACGATGCCGAGGTCGCGTGGATCCGTGACCAGCGCCCGCGCGTCCCGCTGCTGGCCAGCGTGTGCACGGGCGCGCTCGTCTTCGCGAAGGCCGGGCTGCTGAAGGGCAGGCCGGCGACCACCCACTGGGCGTCACTCGACTGGCTGGCGTCACTCGACCCGACGATCGACGTCCGCCGCGACGACCGTTTCGTGGACGACGGCGACGTGGTCACCGCCGCGGGGATCTCCGCGGGCATCGACATGGCACTGCACCTGGTCGGCCGCTTCGCGGGCGACGCCCGGGCCCGCGAGGTGCGGCGCGGCATCCAGTACTACCCGGCGTGACCATGGAATACCGGCGACTTGGCAAGTCCGGGCTGAAGGTGTCGCCCATCTGCCTGGGCATGATGAGCTACGGCGACAAGAACCGGCGCGCGTGGTTCCTGTCCGAGGAGGAGGCCGAGCCGATCGTGCGGCGCGCGGTCGAGCTGGGCGTCAACTTCTTCGACACGGCCGACATGTACTCGAACGGCATGACCGAGGAGATCACCGGCCGCCTGCTGGCGGGGTTGTTCACGCACCGCGACGACTACGTGCTGGCGACGAAGCTCTTCTACCCGACGGGCCCCGGCCCGAACGACCGCGGCCTGTCCCGCAAGCACGTGATGTCGGCGGTGGACGCCTCACTGCGACGGCTCGGTACGGATTACGTCGACCTGTACCAGATCCACCGCTGGGACGACGAGACACCGATCGAGGAAACCCTGTCGGCGCTGGACGATCTGGTCCGCGCGGGCAAGGTGCGCTACCTCGGCGCGTCGACCATGCCGGCGTGGAAGTTCTCGAAGGCGCAGTACACCGCGCAGATCGGCGGCTGGACGAAGTTCGTGTCCATGCAGCCGTATTACAACCTGCTCTACCGCGAGGAGGAGCGGGAGATGCTGCCCCTGTGCGAGGACCAGGGCGTCGGCGTGCTGCCGTGGAGTCCGCTCGCCCGTGGCGTGCTGACAGGAACCCGCACCCGCGAAGGCGGCCGCCCAACAGTCCGCGGCAACAACGACCCCTTCGCCGACGAGCTGTATTCGGAGCGGGACTTCGACGTGGTGGACGAGGTGGTCGCGGTCGCGCGCGAACGCGGAGTGCCGCCGGCGCAGGTGGCACTGGCGTGGCTGCTGAGCAGGCCGGCGGTGACGTCCCCGGTCATGGGCGCGACCAAGGTCGCCCACGTCGAAGACGCGGCAGCGGCAACCACGCTGCGGCTGTCGGAGGAGGAGTGCGCGAGGCTGGAAGCGCCGTACCTGCCCCACGAGGTACAACCGAAGCGCTAGGGGACGGCCTCCGGCCCCCGATTTCCAGCATAGCGGCGAGCACCGACAATTCCGGCCCCGTCACAGGCCCCGCGGATACCCCAACAAACCAACCCGAACGAACGGCCCATTCACACGCCTCCAGGGGGACCCCCGATTTCGGGCCTACCGACGGCCACCGACAATCCCCGCAGCGTCACAGGGGCTGTGGACAACCTCGCAACACGAACCCGAACGAACGGTCCACTCACACGCCAGGGGGTCCCCCGAATTCAACTCTACCGGCGACCACCGACAATCCCCTCGCCTCACACGGGCTGTGGATAATCCCGCAACACCAGCCCGAACGAACGGTCCATTGCCACGCCCGGGGGTCCCCCGAATTCAAGCCTACCGGCGGCCACCGACAATCGCCGGGCCTTCACAAAGCCTGTGGACAACCCGGCAAGACAAGCCCGAACGAACGGTCCATTCGCGCACCGGGGGATCCCCCGGTTTCAAGCCTACCGGCGGGCACCGACAATTCCCGGGGCCTCGGAGGGGCTGTGGACAACCTCGTAGTGCGAACCCGAGCGACCGGTCCATTCGCGCGGCCGGGGGCCCCCGAATTCAAGCCTAGCCGTTACCACCGACAGTTCCGCCGACGATGGGCTCGCCGTCCACAGGTGACCTGTCGCTGCCGGGGATCTGCCGCCATCGGTCCGCGGTCGGCCGCGTTTCCGGCACAAGGTCTTCCGCAGCCGGCTACGCGATCTCGTCGACGTGAGCGATGTTCGCGCGGTCGTCCTCGTCCTCGCTCGGTTCGCCCGCGAACCAGCCGTCGAGGATCTCCGTCAGCAGCGGGGCGCTGGTCAGCCGCAGCGACAGGGCCAGCACGTTCGCGTCGTTCCACTTCCTCGCGCCGCGCGCGGTCTCCGCGTCCGTGCACAGCGCGGCACGCACCCCGGCCACCTTGTTCGCGGCGATCGACGCGCCCGTGCCGGTCCAGCAGCACACGACGGCCTGGTCGGCCTCACCGTCGGCGACCGCGCGGGCCGCCGCCTCGCTCGCCCACGCCCAGTCCGCGCGCTCGTCCGGGTTCAGCGCACCATGGAGCACCGGCTCGTGGCCGCGGTTGCGCAGTTCCTCGACGAGGGTCTCGGCGACCCCGACCAGCTCGTCGGCGGCGACAGCGATTCTCATGCCTCGAGGCTACGGAACATGATATGCAACCCGACATAGCCCTTCGTCGCGTGGCGGTAGCCCTCCGGGAGCGTCGCGATGATCTCGAAGCCCAGCGACTCCCACAGCTTCACCGCGACCGTGTTGGTCGACACGACCGCGTTGAACTGCATGGACCGGAACCCGTCCGCGCGGGCCTCGTCCAGCACGTGCCTGCCGAGGGCGCGGCCGACGCCCTTGCCGCTGTGCGCCGGCGACACCATGAAGCTCGCGTTCGCGATGTGCGAGCCGGGGCCCATGTGGTTCGGACCGAACTTCGCGGTGCCGAGGACCTCGTCACCGTCCACCGCGACGACCGTCCGGAACGGCCGTGCCGCCGCCATCCACATGCCGCGGGCCGCGTCCTCGGTCACGTCGGTCGGCCACGTGTAGGTCTCCCCCGCACGCACGATGTCCCGCAGGAACGGCCAGATCTTCGGCCAGTCGTCGGGTGTCGCGTCCCTGATCTCCAT
This sequence comes from Actinophytocola sp. KF-1, assembly GCF_054661535.1. Taxonomy (NCBI): domain Bacteria; kingdom Bacillati; phylum Actinomycetota; class Actinomycetes; order Pseudonocardiales; family Pseudonocardiaceae; genus Actinophytocola; species Actinophytocola sp. KF-1. The sequence goes on from NZ_BAAFVK010000013.1 coordinate 84,247, forward strand.
GGCGCCAGGCTAGAGACGTTCCGTAGCCGCGGTCCACACGATTGGGCGTTACCGACGAGTCAGCTTTCCCCTCCGCGACCAGGACGTCCACTGTGGAACCATGAACCGTACCCGTATCGGTGGCGCGCTGCTGGCCGTTGCCTTGCCGTTCGCGTTCACGGGCGTCGCCGGCGCGAGCACCCACACGTCCATCACCCTCACCGTCGCGGCACCGGAAGGTGGCGGCGAGACGGTCGAGCTGGAGTGCGACCCGCCGGGCGGGACGCACCCGAACGCCAGGTCCGCGTGCGTGGAACTGCACCGCGCACACGGGGACTTCGACGCGCTGGCCGACCTGCAGGACCCGGCGAGCTGCACCATGGAGTACCGGCCGGTCCGCGCGCAGGCGCACGGCACCTGGCACGGTGAACCGGTCAACTGGACCCACGAGTTCGGCAACGACTGCACGCTACGCACCGCGACCGGCACGGTTTTCCGGTTCTAACGGGTGACGAGCACGGGCTGCGACTCCGCCAGGTGCAGCCCGCCGTTGTGCAGGAAGCCGAGTTCACCCGTCCGCAGGTAGTTCTCCGTGGACCCGCGCAGCCGCGCGCAGAACGTCTGCTCGCTGGTCATGGGCCGCCCCAGGTACCCGGCCGCGACGTTCGGTCCGGCGATCCACACCTCGCCGGTCGTGCCGTCGGGGCACCGGGTCCCGGTGAGCGGGTCGACGATCGCGACGTCCAGTTCGGACACCGCGCGCCCGCGGTCGACGAGTGCGGTGGCGCCGGGTTTCGCGAGCCTGCCGGGTTCGAGCGTGTCCTCGTCGAAGCCGTTGACGGCGAGCCCCGGCCTGCTCGCGACGAGCGCCGTGGCCTCGGGTGACCAGTAGGCCGGGAACAGCGCGGACCGCCGGAAACCGTGTGGTGCCATGCGGTTCGCGAAGCGGTCGAGTGTCGCGGGCCCGGCCCCGGTGACCGCGACGTCCCACGTGGACAGGTCGAGCGACGGGTACTCGCGGTCGGCGTGCCAGGCGTAGGCGAGGTCGGGCGCGAACCCGATCCGCGCGCGCCGCGCCGAGATCGTGTGCAGCCAGGCGGCGGGCGACGCGTCCGAGGGCACGAGCGTGACCGGTGCCCCGACGAGCAGGGGCGCGAGGACGCCGCCGCCGAGCCCGAGGTCGCGGTAGGGCGGGAGGTAGCTGACGACGCCGGTCTCGGCCCGCATGCCGAGGTGCCGGACGAGCTGTGTCGCGCCTGCGACGAGGTTGCCGTGGGTGAGCATCACGCCGCGGACCGGACCGGTGGCCGCGTACTGCAGCAGCGCCAGCGAGTCGTCGTCGAGGTCGGGCCGCCGCCAGTCACGCGGGTCGTCGTCGAGCGCGGTGAGCGACTCGACCCCGGCCACCCGTCCGATCGCGGCGTCGGGCTGCGCGTCGTCGACGATGTCGTCCAGCCGGGCCGAGGGCTCCGGTGACACGGGGATCGCGACGACGCCCGCGTGGAAGCAGCCGAGCAGGTGGGCCACGTAGTCGGCGCCGGGTGGCAACGCGACGAGCACGCGGTGCCCGGTGAGCCCGCGCCGGACGAGTGCCGCGCCGATCGCCCGGGCACGCGTGCCGAGTTCGGCCCGTGCCCCGGTGAGCAGGTCGACGAACGTCATGTCACACCTCTCCTCGGTCGAGTTCCGCTCGAACATGGCATCGCGGTCCGCTCGAACCGACCTCAAGAGGCGGTCAAGGGGTGTTGTCAGGTGACGGGCACGATGCGTGCGTCGAGCAGAACCCCGTCCTCGATGTCGAGGAGCCCGACCGTGCCGTGCGGCTGACGGCGCCGGTCGGTCGGCGACCCGGGGTTGAAGATGCGAACGCCCGCGCCCGTGACGTCCATCGGGATGTGCGAGTGCCCGAAGACGACGAGGTCGGCGTCGGGGAACCGGCGCCGCATGCGGGCGGGACGCCCGTCGGCCTGCCCGCTGTCGTGGATCATCGCGACCTTGAGCCCGGCGAGTTCCAGTTCCAGCGTCTCGGGCGCTCCCCAGGCGACGACGTCGGGCCCGTCGTTGTTGCCGGCGACGACGTGCACGGGCGCGAAGGCGGCCAGTTCGTCGAGGACGCTGGGCACGCACACATCACCGGCGTGCAGGATGACGTCCGCGTCCGCGAGGTGGGCGGCCACCGCGGGCGGGCAGGTCTTCCACCGGCGCGGTGCGTGCGTATCGGCGAGCACGACGACTCTCAATTTCACCGCTTCCTTATATACGATGGCGGGGTGCATGCCTTCGACGTCCTCGGCGACCCGGTCCGCCGCCGAATCCTGGAACTCCTCGCCGACGGCGAACGCGCCGCGGGCGAGGTGTCCTCGGTCGTCCAGGACGAGTTCGGCATTACCCAGCCCGCGGTGTCACAACACCTGAAGGTCCTCCGCGAGAACGGCTTCGCCAAGGTCCGCGCCGTGGGCACGAGGCGGCTGTACGCGGTGGACCCGGAGCCGCTGCGGGAGGCTGACCAGTGGTTGTCCAACTTTCGCCGCTTCTGGACGCCGCACCTGAACGCCCTCGCGACGGAGCTGGCGCGCGGCAAACGAGCCCGCCGCCTGGCATCCGAGCAGCCTTCGGAGGACTGACCGCGCTGGTTGGACCGGCCAGGCCCTGGCACGCGCGCAAGCCGCTCCTCCGCCGAGGGGCAAGCTCGGTATGCAGCTCTCGCCTGCCAGGGGATGGCCCGGGTGCGCCCATCGGCCGGGCGCGCCAGCAGCGACGATCACCGCAGACCAGACAGGCGCGGAAGCAACGCACCGAGTGGGCAGGTCCGCCACGCTCACCACCGGACGGACAAGCACGCAGGTAGCGCCGCCAATTAGGCGGCCTCAGCCAGGCTCGCTACCTAACTGGGCAGGCGCGCAGGTAGCGCGGCCAGCCGGGCAGGCCCGCCGTATGCACGCACCACCAACGAAGCACGCGCACCACCGGCCGGACACGCCCCAGGCAGCTCCGGCGGCCAGGCAGAACGCGCACAATCGACAGGCACCCAGGCACGCAACATCCCCAACCAGGCAGGCCCGGCAGCGGCTCCCTCGGCCAGGCAGGCCAGCAGGCGCGCACACCATCGACCGGGCAGCCCGCAGCGACCCTCACCGCCAACCACGTACGCCCGCAAGCACGCTCACCACCAACTGGGCAGGCCCGCAGCACGCACCCGCCCGACAACGCACGCCCAGGCACGCGGACCACCATCCAGACATGCCCGCAGGCAGCTCCGCTGACCAGGCATGCTCCCCCGCCGAGCGGGCGCTCCCGCAGCCACCATGATCAGCAATCAGGCGCACGCAGAGCAGCTCCCCGGCCGACGCGGACAGGTCTGCAGGCACCTCACCGATCGACACGCGTGTAGCGCGCACCACCGATCAGCACGCATTCACACCTGCTCACCGCTAGCGAGGCACCGCCCTCGGCCAACTCGACGACCACGCCAGGTGCGCGGGCAGGCGCACCACCAACCGGCCACGTCCTCGGCAGCTCGGCCGACCACGCCAGGTCTGCGGGCAGGCACACCACCAACCGGCCACGCCCTCGGCAGCTCGGCCGACCACGCTGGGGCCGCAGGTATCCAGGTCCGCAGGTGCTCCACCAGCTGGGGCTACGCCTGCAGGCAGCTCCCCGACTGGCGCGCCTCCGGTCATGCTCACCCCGAACGGGCAGGCGGTGAGCATGCGCACCGCGCAAGGGTGGGCCTGCGCGTGCCAGCGGGGGCGACTCGCCCCAGCGGCAGGTCGCCTCCGGGCTCTGTGTCCGGGGTGACCTGCTGTGGGGTGGCCGTGCTTCTCGGGTCTCATCGTCGGGCCGGGGCCGTCGGGTTGAGGCCTTGTGGGTTCTTGCCCTGCAGATGGTGTGTGGGCGTTGTTTGGGGTTGGGCTCTAGTGCACCAGTACCGGGAGGGTGTCCACGCCGTAGACGATTGAGACCTTGCGGAAGGTGAGGTCGTCGGCTGGGGTGGCCAGGCGGAGGTTCGGGAAGCGGCGTAGTAGCGCCGGGTATGCGGCTCGGAGTTCCATGCGGGCCAACTCCGCGCCGATGCAGCGGTGGACGCCGTGGCCGAAGGCCAGGTGGGACGTCGGGGTGCGGTGGGGGTCCACCTGTTCCAGGCCGTCGCCCAGGGCTGGGTCTCGGTCGGCGCCGGACAGGGAGACGATCACCACGTCGCCCTTGTTGATCTGTTCGCCGCCCACTGTGACGTCCTCGCGGGCGAAGCGTGGGAACGCGACCTGCACGACGGTGAGGTAGCGCAGCACCTCCTCGACGAAGCCGTGGATGGCCGTGTCGTCGTCGTGGATCAGTTTGAAGGTGTCCGGGTCCTGCAGCAGCACCAGCGCGCCCAGCGCGAGCATGCTCGCCGTCGTCTCGAAGCCGCCGGTCAGGACGCCGTCGGCCAGGCCGGCCAGTTCCTGGTCGCTGATCTCGTCGCCGTGTTCCTTGATCAGCTGGCCGAGCAGGCCGTCACCGGGTTCGGCGCGCTGCTTCTTCACGACCTCGGTCAGGTACGCGAGGGACTCCGAGATCGCCGAGAACGACGCGGTCGCGCCGCCGAACAGGTCGAAGCGGGCCATCGACAGGCGCTGGAAGTCGTCGCGGTCGTCGTACGGGACACCCAGCAGCTCGCAGATCACCAGGCTCGGGATCGGCAGCGCGAAGTACTCGACCAGGTCGACCGGCCCGTCGACGGCGGCCATCGCGTCCAGCTGCTGGTCGATGATCTCCTGGATGCCCGGGGTCAGCCGCGACAGGCGGCGCATCGTGAACTCCGGGGTCAGCAGCTTGCGCAGCCGCGTGTGCTCCGGCGGGTCGGCGAACCCGAGGCCGCCGGGGCTGTGGCTCGCGGACGCCCCGTGCTCGCCCACCAGGTTCGCGAAGTCGTTGCTGTACGCCTTCGCGTTGCCGAGGACGGTCTTCGCCTCCTCGTAGCCAGTGACCAACCACACGTTCACCCCGAACGGGATCGGCAGCTTGCTCACCGGCGCCGCCGCACGGGTCGCCCCGAGCTCGGCGACCGGATCCAGGCCGTTGCGCCGCAGCGGCATCAGCGCGCTGTCCGGCAGCAGCGCCATTTTCGACAGGTCGAAGCCCTTCTTGGACTGTCGCGCCAGGTACCAGCGCGTTGCCCAAGCCATGATCTTCGAGCGCATGCTCACCAAGGCGAAACCCCCTAACTCCCGTACGCCAGCGAGAGTAGCCGCCGAGTTGAGCGTCTCGGCGGGACGGCCCGACTGGTAAACGAACCGTCACCCGGCGTACGATTTCACAAATTTGTAAAAGTTCTGACGCGTGGAGATGCCGATGCCCGGCGTTCGCTTCACCGAGGACCAGTCGACGAACCTCGCCACCCTGTACGGGCGAGCGTTGGACGCCCGGGCCGCGCACCCCGTGCTGGGCGACCCGACGGCCGAGGACGCGGTGCGTCGCATCGACTACGACTTCGGCAAGTTCAAGATCAGCTCGGCCGAGGCGTTCGGCATCGCCTGCCGGGGCAAGGTGTTCGACCTGGCGGTCCGCGAGTTCGTGGCCGCCCACGAGGAGTCCACGGTCCTGCACCTCGGTGCGGGCATGGACAGCCGCGTGTTCCGGATCGACCCGCCGCCGACCGTGCGGTGGTACGACGTGGACTTCCCCGACGTGATCGACCTGCGCGCACAGGTCTACCCGCAGCGGGCGAACACCACGATGCTCCGCGCGTCGGTGACCGAACCCGGCTGGCTCGAGCAGGTGCCCGCCGACCGGCCGACGCTGGTCGTCGCCGAGGGCCTGACCATGTACCTCGACCCCGATGGCGGGTTCGAGCTGTTCCGGCGCGCTGTCGAGCACTTCCCGTCCGGCGAGGTGTTCATCGACGCGTACAGCAAGCTCGGCATCCGCCTGCAGAAGACGAACTCCGTGGTGCGCCGCGCGAGGGCGACCCTGCGCTGGGGCATCGATCCGGAGGACCTGGAGGCGGTCGGGTTGACGCTCGTGTCCTCCACGAACGCCGAGGGGTTCGTGCCGAAGGAGGACTGGCAGCACCTGCCTGCGCCGCGGCGGGTGGTCTACCGCGCGATGCTGCGGATCCCGGTGCTGCGGGACACGGGGCGGATACTGCGTTACCGGTTTGGCTCATGACAACGACGGTAGGGAAATCGCGGGGCGGGCGTAATGAGGAAGACCCCCTACTTACCCTGAGATTTTCCGCAGTCGTCTGCTGTGGACCTCCGCAGTAGGTACTCGCGCTCGGGGATGCTGAACGTGCGTTTCGCCGCCAGCCGGTAGTGCTCACGGGCCTGCTCGTGCTCGCCGGCGAGGTCGAGCAGGTGCGCGCGGACCGCGTCGAGCCGGTAGTGCCCGGCGATCCGCTTGTCGTCGTCCAGCGACGCCAGCAGGTCCAGCCCGGCCTGCGCGCCGTGGACCATGGCGGTCGCGATCGCGCGGTTCAGCGTGACCATGGGGTTCGGCGCCATCCGGTCAAGGATCTTGTACAGCACGAGGATCTGCTGCCAGTCCGTCTCCTCGGTGCTGGGCGCCTCGTCGTGGATGGCGGCGATCGCGGCCTGCAGCTGGTACGGACCGGGCGCCGACGTGGCGAGGGTCTCGGTGACCAGCGCGATCCCCTCCTTGATCCGCGCCTGGTCCCAGCGGCTGCGGTCCTGCTCCTCGAGGGGCACCAGCGCACCGTCCGGCGACGTGCGGGTGGCCCGCCGGGCGTCGGTGAGCAGCATCAACGCGAGCAGGCCGGTCACTTCGCCGTCCTCCGGCACGAGCCTGCGCACCTCGCGGGTCAGCCGTATCGCCTCGGCCGTCAGCTCGACCCGCTGCAGGTCGGGCCCGGACGTGGCGTTGTAGCCCTCGTTGAAGATCAGGTACAGCACGTGCAGCACCGCGGGCAGCCGCTCCGGGCCGTCCGGGAAGCCCTTGCCCTTGATCTTCTGCTTCGCGCGGCTGATGCGCTGCGCCATCGTGGCCTCCGGCACGAAGAACGCGCTGGCGATCTCCGCGGTGGTGAGGCCGCCGACCGCCCGGAGCGTGAGCGCGACCTGCGACGGCGCGGACAGCTCCGGGTGGCAGCACAGGAACAGCAGTTTCAACGTGTCGTCGACGTGCCGGTTCAGGTCATCGTCCGGCTCCGGCTCGGTCGAGACGGTCAGCTCCCGCTGCCGCCGCGCCGCCTCACTGCGCCACTGGTCGGTGAGGCGGCGGCCGGCCACGGTGACGAGCCACCCGGCGGGTTCGGCGGGTATGCCCTGCTCAGGCCACTGGACCGACGCGGCGAGGAGCGCCTCCTGAACGGCGTCCTCGCACGCGTCGAACTGCCCGTGCCTGCGGACGAGCGTGCCGAGGACCCGCGGCGCGAGGCCACGCAGCAGTTCCTCGATCTCGGTCACAGATCGGCACCCGCCGAGAACATGACCGGCCGGATCTCGATCGCGAGGCCCTTGATCCTGGTGTCGGGGATGAGCTTCGCGAGCTCGACCGCGCGCTCCTCGCTCTCGCAGTCGATCAGGTAGAAGCCGCCCATGAACTCCTTGGCCTCGAGGAACGGCCCGTCGGTCACCGCGGGCACGTCGCCGCCGCGGACGACCTTCGTGTTGGCCGGGTCGGCGAGCGCCTGGGTGAGGATGAACTCGCCGGACTCCTGGGTGGTCTTCATGAACTCGCCGTGCCCGTCCATGATCGCCGACCGCTCCTCCTCGGAGAGCGCGTCCAGAACGGCCGGGTTGACGTGCATGATCAGCAAGTACTTCACGGTGTGCTCCTCGTGTGCCGGGCGCCCGTCCCGGGCGCGGTTCGACAGGGAGTCGGAGCCGCGCCCGGGATCTCGACATCCCCCGACGAGGAATCTAGGCGAAGTTCTCCGTCAGCACCCCCAGTTGCCGCTGACGGAGATGACCTCGTCCAGCGCGGCCCACGTCTTCGGGCCGACGATCCCGCTCGCCTTGATGCCCGCGCGCCGCTGGAAATCACGCACGGCTTTCTGCATCGACGCGTCGTAGACACCGCGGTAGGTGCCGTTGTGCGTCTCGTCGAGGTAGTACGGGTAAACGCGCGCGAGCATGGCGCCGAGTAGCCGCACCTTGTATTGGTTGCGCTCGCCCGGCTGAATTCCGAATGCGGGCTTGCCCATGAAATTGGTGGTGACCAGCTTGGGCAGCTTCCCGACCAGCGCGTGCCAGGTCTTCGAGCCGACGATGCCGCTGGCTCTGATGCCGTGCCTACGCTGGAAGTCCTGCACGGCCCGCAGCGTCTGGCTGCCGTAGTACCCGGTGCCCTGCAGGTACTTGTAACCCTCGTTGCGCAGCCGGAGCTGCAGGGCGAGCACGTGCCGGCCCTGGTCACCCTTGTTGACCTGCGGCATCCGGGCGGCCAGGGCGTCCGACCGGGTCGCCTCCGACGGACACGCCATCGCGACCCCGGGCTGGGCGATGTTCACCACTCCGGTCATCCCGCCGGTGAAAACCGCGAGCAGGGCAGCACTCAGCACAAATTTCTTCATCGGATTCTCTCCCCAGAATTTTCGGACCCATCCCGGATCCTCACGCCAGAAGAGACGGCCACCAATAAGGAAGGTTGGTCACGCCCCGATAACAACCGTCTCGATCGGGTGCGGGAGCAGGGGAGGGATGCGAAGAGCGGGGCGTGGCCCACGGACAGGGACCGCGTGGCAGGGACGGGTCGAGGGAGGAGGGTGAGGCGCGAAGTCCGGGCAAGGCTGCGGGGGCGGGACACGAACCCGGACAGCGCTTGAAGCCAGCGCCGAGCCGCCAGGCGAGGCGGCGGGACGAAGCAGCGGGACGAAGCGGCAGGACGCCAGGCGAGATGAGGGGCGGGCGGGGCTTGGTGGGGGCAGGCAAAGCGGGACGAGGCGAGGCGACACGGCGAGGCCGGCAGGGCAAAGCGGAGCGTGGCGGGCGAGGTGAGGTGAGGGACAGGACGAGGCGGGTGCGGCGGTGAGGCGAGCAAGCCGCCAGGCGGGGCGGGGCGGGGCGCGAAGCCGGACAACGCTGGAGGCGAGCAGTGAACGGCCAGGCGGGTCAGGCGGCGAGGTGAGGCGGCGGGGCGGGGCGTGGCGGACAGGGTAGGGCGGGGCGGCGAGCCGCCACGCCACGCAGGTGAGCGAGGGGCGGAGCGCGGCGGGGCAGATCCGGGGCGAAGTCGAACAGCCCTGGAAAGCCGAGCGGCAAGCCGTCGAAGCGAGGCATACCAGAGGCGAGACAAGCCCGGGGCTGGACAGCGCTCGAACGAAGAACCGCAGGCCCGAGGGCGCAGAGCGAGGCAAAGCTCCTCGCGCGGAGCGCGCAAGCAGCCCGAGGAGCGGGAGGCGAGACACCGTATATAAGCGCGACGCGGAACCACCGAGAAGCCCCCACCCTGGGTCGGCAACAGCCCGCACCGTGGGGGGCGTGGGGGGCTCGGCCCCCCAATGAAACGCGAGACACCCAGGCGAGCGCGTTCCGCGAGCATGGGTACCCGGTGTCGAGCCGGTGGCGGGACTCGAACCCGGAACCTTTCGCTTACAAGGCGAGTGCTCTGCCAATTGAGCTACACCGGCGTGGCCGCCGGAGCGACCAGCCACAATCCTAGGACACGGTCACTCGAGACGGCGCTTGGTGGGCCGCAGCGGGCCGGCCAGCCGGGGGCCGGAGATGCGGCGTTCGAGTCGTCCCAGTCCGTACCGGACGGGCTGTGCCAGGTACTCGCCGAGCACGACGCCCGCGGCCAGTGCGAGGGCGATGGACGTCGCGACCATGAGCGTCGACAGGCCCCCGTTGCTGCGTTCGACGGCCAGTTCGAACAGGGCCCGGTAGATGGTGAGGCCGGGCAGCAGCGGGACCATGCCCGCGACGGCGATGACCAGCGGCGGGATGCGCAACCGCCGGGAGATGACGCCGCCCGAGAAGCCGATGACGGTCGCGGCCACGGCGGACGCGGTGATGGAGCCGACGCCCGCCAGTACCAGTGCGCTGTAGCCGACCGCGCCCGCGGCGCCCGCGATGCCCGCGACCACGACGGCTCGGGGCGTGGCGTAGCTGGCCAGCGCGAACAGAGCGGCCGCGACGCCGCCGGTCAGGGTCTGCAGTGGCAGCCGGAGGATGGACGGGGGCAGTGGGTCGGCCAGCGGGAACGACGGCAGGCCCAGGTGGACGGCGACGTTCAGTGCGATGACGACGCCCGCGATGAGGCCCGCGGTCATGAGCGACACCTCGACCGTGCGGCCCGCGGCGGTGACGTTGTAGCCGGTGATGGCGTCCTGCACGGTGGACACGAACGACAGCCCCGACAACAGCACGGTGATGGCCGCGGCGACCATGAGCGTCGGGCGGACCGATTCGGGCAGCACGCCGGACGCGACGATGGCGACCGCGAAGCCGGTGGCCAGGGCGCCGCCGACCATCTGCTGGAAGAAGAACGGCAGGGCCCGCTTGTTGAGCAGCCTGCCGACCCGGTCGATGACCGCGGTGATGATGGCCGCGAACAGGGCCAGGAGGCCGTCGCCGCCGATGAGGATCGAGATGGCGGCCGCCATGCCCGCGTAGGCGGCGGTGGCGAGCCAGCGCGGGTACGGGTGCGGGGCGCTGGTGATCCGGTCGAGCTCGGTGTGGGCGTCACGGGCGGTGATGCGGCCCCGGGTGATGTCCCTGACCAGCTGCTCGACCAGGGCGAGCCGGGTGTAGTCGAGGCTGCGGGAACGGACGACGCGGAGCGACGTGACGGGCGGCAGGTCGACGCCGCGGTGGCAGGCGACCGTGATGGAGGTGAAGATCACGTCCACCTCGCAGTGCGGCATGCCGTACGCGTTCGCGACCGCGATGATCGTGGCCGTCGCGTCGGAGGCGCCCGCGCCGGAGGACATCTGGACCTCGCCGATCCGCAGGGCCAGGTCCAGTACGAAGTGGACAGTCGACTCCGACGGAAGTGCGGGCCCCTGGACCCCGCCTGCAGGTTCCTCGACGCGCTCCCACCTGCCCAGATCCCGTGTCCGCGCGGACCTGTTCCGCCACACGATCGCCACTCACCTCCAAGGTCGTTCCCACGCTATCCCGGGGCGTATCGACCTGCTCGGGACCGCCGTTAGGCGACGGTCGGGTGGCGTGCACCACGTACCGTGGCAGCCATGGCGGACACCTTCAGGTCGGTGCGGATCGAGCGCGTCTCGACCGGTGAGTACGTGGTGCACAACGCGCGGGGCGGCACGCTGCCCGTCGGCGGTGACGCGTTCACGCCGGTGGAGCTGCTGCTCGCCGCGATCGGCACGTGCACGGCGATCGACACCGACACGGTCACGAGCAGGCGCGCGGAACCGGAGCACTTCACGGTCACGGTCAGTGGTGACAAGGTGACCGACCCCGAAGAGGGGAACCGGATGACGAACCTGTCCGTGACGTTCGACATCGCGTTCCCCGAGGGCCCGGAGGGCGACGAGGCGCGCAAGCTCCTGCCACGCACCGTGAAGTTGTCGCACGACAAGCTGTGCACGGTCAGCCGCACGGTCGAACTGGGCACCGAGGTGACGGCCACGCTCGTCTGATCGGTGGAAAACCCTGTGTGACCGCGCACTTCCCAGCACCCACACCGGGCAAATGCCGACTAATCTCGAAAGCCGACGCGTTTCGAGGGAGGCACGCTCGGCGTGAGCAGTGACAGCACTGAGATCACCAACAGTGGCGGAGCCGATTTCATCGTGGTCGCGAACCGGTTGCCGGTCGACCTCGAGCGGCTGCCGGACGGCACAGAGCGGTGGAAGCACAGTCCTGGCGGGCTGGTGAGCGCGCTCACGCCGTTCCTCCAGCGCAACAGCGGCGCGTGGGTCGGCTGGCCGGGTGTGCCGGACGCCGTGGTCGACAAGTTCTCCGACGACGGCATCTGGCTGCACCCGGTGACCCTCAGCGCGGAGGAGGTGCGCGACTACTACGAGGGGTTCTCCAACGGCACGCTGTGGCCGCTGTACCACGACGTGGTCGCGCCGCCCGTGTTCGACCGCGGGTGGTGGGACAGCTACGTCAAGGTGAACCGAAGATTCGCCGACGAGACCGCCAAGATCGCGGCCGACGGCGCGATCGTGTGGGTGCAGGACTACCAGCTGCAGCTCGTCCCCGCGATGCTCCGCGAACAGCGCCCCGACCTGCGCATCGGCTTCTTCCTGCACATCCCGTTCCCGCCGACGGAGCTGTTCATGCAGCTGCCGTGGCGCGCGGAGATCATCCGCGGCCTGCTCGGCGCGGACCTCGTCGGCTTCCACCGGCCCGGCGGCGCGCAGAACTACCTGTGGCTCGCGCGGCGGCTGATCGGCCTGGAGCCCAGCCGCGGCGCGGTCGGCGTGCGCACCCGGCCGGGTGTGGTGCAGGTCGGTGACCGGTCGGTGCGCGTCGGCGCGTTCCCGATCTCCATCGACGCGTCCGGCCTGGACGCGATGGCCCGCAGCCGCGAGGTCATCCAGCGGGCCCGCCAGATCCGCGCCGACCTGGGCAACCCACGCAAGATCATCCTGGGCGTCGACCGGCTCGACTACACCAAGGGCATCGACGTCCGCCTGTACGCGCTGCAGGAGCTGCTCGCCGAGGGCCGCATCGACCCGTCCGAGGTGGTGATGGTGCAGCTCGCCACCCCGAGCCGGGAGCGGGTCGAGCACTACCAGCGGATGCGCGGCGAGATCGAGCAGGTGGTCAGCCGCATCAACGGTGAGTTCGCCCGCGTCGGCCACCCGGTCGTGCACTACCTGCACCAGTCGGTGGACCGCAAGGAGCTGTCCGCGTTCTTCTCCGCGGCCGACGTCATGCTCGTCACACCGGTCCGCGACGGCATGAACCTGGTCTGCAAGGAGTACGTCGCCTGCCGCCACGACCTCGGCGGTGCGCTGGTGCTGAGCGAGTTCGCGGGCGCCGCGTCCGAGCTGACCAGCGCGTTCCTGGTGAACCCGCACGACCTGGACGGTGTGAAGAACGCCATGGTGGCGGCGCTGGAGGTCGACCCGGCCGAGGGCAGGCGGCGCATGCGGGCACTGCGCAGGCAGGTCCTCACCCATGACGTGGACCGCTGGGCGCGGTCCTTCCTGGACGCTCTCCAGCCCCAGCAGGAACAGATCATCTAGCGGAAAAGGCCACCTCAGGACACGCGGACCCGGTCGGTGTTGACGGGCGATACAGTTCGGCTCTGCCGCTGTGTGCCACCCTGACGCGACACTGCATGCAAAGTCGCACACAACCCCTTCGCCAGAGAGTCGAAGTCGACCGTGACCATGACCGCTGAAGCTCTGCCTGCCGAGCTCCGCAGGGCCATCGTGCAGATCGCGCGCACGCCGCGTCTCCTGGTGGCCTGCGACTACGACGGCACGCTCGCGCCGATCGTGGAGAACCCGGACGAGGCACGCCCCATGACCGAGTCGGTCGGGGCGCTGCGCTCGCTCGCGGGCCTGCACGAGACCACCACCGCCGTGATCTCGGGCCGCGCGCTGCGCGACCTCGCGACGCTGTCCCGCCTGCCCGCCGAGGTGCACCTGGTCGGCAGCCACGGCTCGGAGTTCGACATCGGCTTCGTGCACGCGCTCGACGACCAGGCCAAGGCACTGCACCGGCGCCTCGAGACGGAGCTGGAACGGATCACCGACGACACCGCCGGGGTCCAGCTGGAGATCAAGCCGGCCAGCATCGCCGTGCACACCCGCCGTGCCGAGCCGGACGTGGCCGAGCGGGTGAACGAGCAGGTCCGCCAGGGGCCCTGCACCTGGGATGGGGTGCAGGTCACCGAGGGCAAGGCGGTCATCGAGCTCGCGGTCGTGCAGACCGACAAGGGCCGCGCGCTGGACGTGCTGCGCCACCAGGTCGGCGCGACGGCCGCGGTGTTCGTCGGCGACGACGTCACCGACGAGAAGGCGTTCGCCCGGCTGTCCGGCCCGGACCTGGGGGTGAAGGTGGGCGACGGCGAGACGCTCGCCGGGTTCCGCATCAGCGACCCGGTGCAGGTCGGCATGGTGCTCGCGTTCCTGCTGGAGGAGCGCCGCAACTGGCTGTACGGCGAGCAGGCGCCGCCGATCGAGCGCCTGACGATGCTGGCGAGCGAGCGCTCGGTCGCGCTGCTCACCCCGGACGCGCGCCTGACCTGGCTGTGCCACCCGGAGCCGGACTCGGCCGCCGTGTTCGCCGACCTGCTGGGCGGCCCGTCGGCGGGGCACTTCTCGATCACCCCGGAGCGCGGCGGCCTGCCGCTCGGGCAGCGCTACCTGCCGGGCACCATGACCGTCGAGACCCGCTGGTCGGGCCTGCTGGTCACGGACTACCTGGACCACTACGTCTACGCGCACCGCACCGACCTGGTGCGTGTCATCTCCGGCACCGTGCCGACGGTGATCGAGTTCGCGCCGCGGCCGGAGTTCGCGCAGGTGCAGGTGCGGCTGATCCCGTCGCCGGACGGTCTGCGCGTGCTGGGCACGTCCGACCCGGTGTCGCTGCGCGCACCCGGCGTGACCTGGGAGATCACCTCCGACGGCATGCACGACACGGCCCGCGCGGTGGTCACGCCGACCGCCGACACCCCGATCGTGCTCGAGCTGCGTTGCGGTACGAACGACCTGGATCCGCACGACGTGCCGGAGGAGGAACGCCGGGCCAGGGCGGCCGCCTACTGGAGCGAGTGGCTGGACGGCCTGACGCTGCCGCCGGTGGAGAAGGACCTGGTGGCCCGGTCGGCGCTGACGCTGCGCGGCCTGTGCCACAGCGAGACCGGCGCGATCATGGCCGCGGCCACCACGTCGCTGCCGGAGGAGATCGGCGGCATCCGCAACTGGGACTACCGCTACTGCTGGCTGCGCGACGGCGCTATGACCGCGAAGGCGCTGGTCTCGGTGGGATCGACGGCCGAGGCGGAGAAGTTCCTCGGCTGGCTGCACGGCGTGCTCGCCACGCTGCCCGGCCCCGAGCTGCTGCACCCGCTGTACACGATCGCCGGGACCACGCTGCCCGCCGAGGCCGTGATCGACACGCTGCCCGGGTACGCGGGCTCGCGCCCGGTGCGCGTCGGCAACCTGGCGAACCAGCAGGTGCAGCTGGACGTGTTCGGCCCGGTCGTGGACCTGGTCGCGGCGCTGTCCGAGGCGCGGGGCAAGCTCACCGACGACGACTGGCGCATGGTGAACGCGATGGCCGAGGCCGTCGCGCGCCGCTGGCACGAGCCGGACCACGGCATCTGGGAGGAGCGGCACCGGCCGCGCCACCACGTGTACTCGAAGGTCATGTGCTGGCTGACGATCGACCGGGCCGTGAAGCTCGCCGAGGAGTACGGCCGGGAGATCGACCCGTCGTGGCCGGGCCTGCGCGACGAGATCGCGCACGACGTGCTGACCAAGGGCTGGAACGACGAGGTCCGCTCGTTCACCACCGCCTACGACGGCACCGACCTGGACGCGGCGACCCTGCTGATCGGCATGGTCGGCCTGCTCGACCCGACCGACGAGCGGTTCCACGCGACGGTCACGGCGACCGAGGCGGAGCTGCGCAGCGGCTCGACGGTGTACCGCTACCACCGCGACGACGGCCTGCCGGGCGACGAGGGCGGCTTCCACCTGTGCGCCGCGTGGATGATCGAGGCGTACCTGCTGACCGGCCGGCGCACCGAGGCGGAGGACCTGTTCGCGCAGATCGTCGACGCCGCCGGTCCGACCGGGCTGCTGCCGGAGGAGTACGACCCGATCGCGGAGCGCTCGCTGGGCAACCACCCGCAGGCGTACTCGCACCTCGGCCTGATCAGGTGCGCGCAGTTGCTGTCCGAATGAACGTCGGCCGGGTCATCGGGCAACACGTGACGTGAGGACGATGACCCGCCGCGAGCCGGCCGACGAGCCGCTGCCCGCGGACAAGGACCGCCCCTACCTGGGCGGACCAGAGCCGGCGGTGGAGTTCGGCCGGCTCTTCGACGTCTACGCGCGTCCGCTGCACCGCTACCTCGCGCGCCGCGTCGGGCAGGAGACCGCGCACGACCTCGTCAGCGAGACGTTCCTCGTCGCGCTGAACCAGCGGCACAGCTACGACCCGCGCCGTGGCGCCGTCCGGTCGTGGCTGTACGGCATCGCCACGAACCTGCTGCGCAGGCAGGTCCGCCAGGAGGTGCGCGGGCTGCAGGCGATCGCGCGGTCGGCGGGTCACGCCCCGGGTCAGGAGGCGAGCCACGAGTCGCGGGTCGCGGACCGGCTGGACGCGGCCACCCAGGCCGCCCGGCTGGCAGGCGCGCTGGCCCAGCTGTCCGAAGGCGACCGCGACGTGCTGCTCCTCACCTCGTGGGCGGGCCTCGACTCGACCGAGGTCGCCGTCGCGCTCGACATCCCGGTGGGCACCGTGCGGTCCCGCCTGCACCGGGTCAGGAAGTGGCTGCGCGCCAACGCACCGAAGCCGGCTGGGGAGACACGGGAGGAGGACGGCAGTGCCTGAACAGGACGACAACGTGCGGGACGTCTGGTCGGAGGACGAGCTGGACCGGGCGCTCGCCGCACTCCGTCCCGCCGAGGACCCCGACGAGCGCGCGTTCCGGCGGGCGAAGGCCGAGCTGCTGGTCGCGGCGGGCGGTCGCGCGCCGGCCGCGGAACCCGAGCCCGCGCCGCCGCGCCGCCGCCGGTGGACGTGGTGGGCGGCGGCCGTCGGCACGGTCACGGCGATGGTGGCGAGTGTGCTCGTGGTGCAGACCGTCCAGCTCGGCGGCCACATCCCCAACGCGGCGGCCGACGAGCTGAACCGGGCGGCGGCCCGGATCGAGGCGGTCGACGAGCCGCTCGGTCCCGGCGAGTACCGCTACGTCGCGACGCACGCGTGGTGGATGGCGAGCATGGACGAGTACTCCTTCCTCGCCGAGAACCTCCTCGAGACGTGGGTCCCGGCCGACCAGAAGCAGGACTGGCTGTGGCGCCGTGACGTCACGGGCGCACGCAAGTGGGTGGTGGGCACCGAGGCGGAAGCGCGGAAGGAGGGCTTCCCCGTCGACGGCGGCTGGCCGGAAGGTGAGTGGCGGGCCCCGTGCGGTGACTGGTTCGCCGAGCAGGAGGGCCGCGCGCCGTGCTCGTTGCGCGGCGGCTGGCAGACCCCGAACGCGGCGTTCCTGGCGTCGCTGCCCCGGGACCCGGGTGCGCTGTACGACCGGCTCCGCGCGGACACCGAGGGACGCGGCCCGGACCCCGACCTGGAGATGGTCGTGTACGTGGCGGACGTGCTGCGCACCGGCCTGGTGCCCGCCGACCTGCGTGCCGCGCTGTACCGGGCGCTGGCGAAGGTGCCCGGTCTCGAGATCACCGAGAAGGTGGCGAACCTCGACGGGGTGCGCGGCACCGCCTTCGGCATCAGCGCGAAGGGTGAGCGCCACGACATCATCGTCGACCCGGAGACGGGCCGGTTCATCGGCGAACGACAGGTGACCGACGAGGACATCGGCGCCCTGGCGGCGGGCACGGTGACGGGGTACACGTCGGTCACCACCGCGGTGGCGCCCGCGATGGGTGTCCGCCCAGGGAGCTGACCGGGCCTACTTCCCCTGCGCCACCGCCTCCATGATGTCCAGCGCCGTCCCGAGGTCCGGGCACACGCGGGCCCGCACGCCCTCCGGCACCTCGCAGTCCGGCGGGATCAGCGCCTTCACGAACCCGAGCCGGGCCGCCTCGGCCAGCCGCGACTTGGTCCCGTGCACGCGCCGGACCTCGCCGGCGAGCCCCACCTCGCCGAGCACCACCAGGTCCGGCGGCAGCGCCCGGCCACTGGCCGCCGACGCCACCGCGAGCACCAGCGCGAGGTCGGCGACCGGTTCCTTGATCCGCATCCCGCCGACGGTCGCCACGAACACGTCCTGGTCCGACAGCCGGATCCCGCCCCGCCGCTCCAGCACCGCCAGCGCCATCGCCACCCGGGCCGAGTCCAGCCCGGACACCGCGCGCCGCGGTGTGGGCAGCGCGGACCGCGACACGAGCGCCTGCACCTCGCCCACCAGCGGCCGCTTCCCCTCGACCGTCACGGTGACCGCCGTGCCCGGCACCCCCATCTCCCGTTTGTTCAGGAACAGCCCCGACGGGTCGGGGACCCCGCGGATCCCGTCGTCGACCAGCTCGAAGCAGCCCACCTCGTCGGCGGGCCCGAACCGGTTCTTCACGCCGCGCACGAGCCGCAGCGTCGAGTGCCGATCCCCCTCGAAGTGCAGGACCACGTCCACCAGGTGCTCCAGCACGCGGGGCCCGGCGATGGACCCGTCCTTGGTGACGTGACCGACCAGCACGACCGGCAGCCCGCGTTCCTTCGCGAGCGCCACCAGCGCCGCGGTCACCGTGCGGACCTGCGTCACGCCGCCCGCGGTGCCCTCGACGGCGGTCGTGGACAGCGTCTGCACCGAGTCGACCACGAGCAGCCCCGGGTCCACCTGGTCGACGTGGGCGAGGATGGCGGAGACGTCGCTCTCGGCGGCCAGGTACATGGCCTCGTGCACGTTGCCGGTGCGTTCGGCACGCAGCCGCACCTGCCCTGCCGACTCCTCACCGGTCACGTACAGCGCGGGGGACGACGCCCCGTCCCGCGCGGCCCACCGGAACGCGACCTCCAGCAGGAGCGTGGACTTGCCGACACCGGGTTCGCCTGCGAGCAGCACCACCGCGCCCGGCACGAGTCCCCCGCCGAGCACGCGGTCGAGTTCCGACACCCCCGTGCGCCGCGCCCTGGCCGTCTCGACGTCCACCTCGCCGATGGGCCGGGCCGGTGAGCTCGGCGCGCCCGCCACGATCTTGGCCAGCGCGGCCTTGGGCACCCCGACCTCTTCCAAGGTGCCCCAGGCCTGGCACTCGGGACAACGGCCGTACCACTTGGCCGACTCGTTGCCGCACTCGGCGCAGCGCCAGCCGGGTTTCGATCGCACGTTCTTCGCCACGCGGCCAACCTAGAGGCAGCCACCGACAAAAACGCGCAGCGACTCCCTAGTGCTCTTCGCCGACGACCTCGGGCTGCGGGCGCGGGGTGGCCGGGGCGCCGACCGGCAGCTCGATCGTGACCTTGCCCGCCTTGGCGAACTCGAAGGTCACCGGCACGTTCTTGCCGTACGGCAGCTCCGTGTTCAGGGTCAGCACCAGGCTCATCCTGCCCACGACCGGCGGCGACACGGCCTCGGTCTCGGACGGGGCCTCCGTGGAGGTCTCGGACGACGACGCCGGCGTCTCGCTGCCGGAGGTCTCCGTACCGGGCTCCTCCGCGCCGGAGGTCTCCGAGGACGGCGACGACGCCGAGGTGGTGGTCGTGGTGGTCGCCGACGCCGAGGTGTTCTCGTCCGGCAGCACGATCTGCAGGGCCGTGCCCGGCGGGATGGCCGGGTTGCCGATCAGCTCGATCTCACCGGCCGGGCTGGAGGCGCCGACGAGCTCGTCGTCCTCGCCGCCGGTGTTGACGATCGAGAGCAGCAGGGGTGCCTCGTCGCCCTGCTTGTACGGCTCGCCGCTCTCCGGGAACGCCACCTGCACGTTCCGCAGCATGATGTCGCCCGCGTGGCCGCTGTTGCCGTTCACGGCGGGCGGCATCTCGGAGGTCTGCGCGACCTGGCCCGCGCCGCAGCCGACGATTCCGAGCAGCGCGCTGGCACCGATGGCCACCGCGGGCACGAGCTTGCGCAGCGGTCGGGTCGTCTGACGGCTCACCATCGCGGTCCTTCCTCGGGCATGCCTACTCACGCGGAAGGGTAGCGGGAGCGCATCGGACCACGTCCGAGTGGTCGCGCCCGCGCGGCCGCACCGTCCAATTCGGACGACACGGAATTCGGGGTGATCAATTGTTCTCCGCGGCCCGGTCGAGCACGGGCCGCTCCGATTTGTCAACCCCCGGTCCCGCCCGCACGTGGCCGCTGACCTGCGGTAACCGATTCCGGGTCCGTTACGGGTCCAGCGCGGCTCGTGTTAAGATGGAGTCAGCGAAAGGGGCAGAGGACACATGGTTTTCAAGGTCGGAGAGACCGTCGTCTACCCGCACCACGGTGCCGCACTCATCGAAGCAATCGAGACCCGTGTGATCAAGGGCGAGGAGAAGAAGTACCTCGTGCTCAAGGTCGCGCAGGGTGACCTCACCGTACGCGTCCCCGCGGACAACGCCGAGATCGTGGGCGTTCGGGACGTCGTGGGTCAGGAGGGTCTCAACCGCGTCTTCGATGTCCTGCGTGCTCCTCACACAGAGGAGCCGACCAACTGGTCCAGGAGGTACAAGGCCAACCTCGAGAAGCTCGCCTCCGGCGATGTGAACAAGGTGGCCGAAGTGGTGCGCGACCTCTGGCGGCGCGAGAAGGATCGCGGGTTGTCCGCCGGTGAGAAGCGCATGCTCGCGAAGGCACGGCAGATCCTGGTCAGCGAGCTGGCGCTGGCCGAGGGCACCGACGAGGGCAAGGCCGAGGTCATCCTCGACGAGGTCCTCGCCACGGCGTCGGTCTGATCGCCACAGCAGCAGCACACAACGAGATAACGAGTCCACTGTGACGGTCGCACTCGTCCCCGCAGCGGGGCGGGGTGAGCGCCTCGGTTCAGCCGGACCCAAAGCCATGGTTTCCCTGCATGGCTTGCCTTTGGTCGCACATGCCGTGCGTGGCCTGCTCGACGCGGGCTGCGTGCGGCATGTTGTCGTCGCGGCCCCTTCCGGCCACCTGGCGGAGATGACCGCGGCCCTGTCGGCGTTCGAGCCGGTCACGGTCGTGCCCGGCGGCGCGGACCGCACCGCGTCGGTCCGGCTCGCGCTCCTGGCCGCGCTCGACCGCGTGCCGGACGCGAAGATCGTCCTCGTGCACGATGCCGCCAGAGCCTTCACCCCACCCGCCCTTGTGCGATCCGTCACCGAAGCGGTCGCCGCGGGAGCGCCCGCCGTCGTCCCTGTGTTGCCGGTCACGGACACCGTCAAACGCGTCGACGCCGACGGCGTGGTGATCGACACCCCCAGCCGTGCCGACCTGCGCGCGGTCCAGACCCCGCAGGGCTTCGCCGTCGACGTGCTCCGCCGCGCGTACGAAGCGGCCGATGTCGCGACGGACGACGCCGGCCTCGTCGAGCGGATCGGCGTGCCGGTGCACACGGTGCCCGGGGACGTGGCCGCGATGAAGATCACCACCCCGTTCGACCTGGCGGTGGCCGAGGCGGTGTTCGCGCGGTGAGGGTCGGCATCGGCACGGACGTGCACCCGATCGAGGCCGGCCGCGAGTGCTGGATCGCGGGCCTGCGCTGGGACGGCGTCGACGGCTGCGCGGGCCACTCCGACGGCGACGTCGCCGCGCACGCCCTGTGCGACGCGATGCTGTCCGCCGTCGGGCTCGGCGACCTCGGTGCCGTGTTCGGCACCGGCGACCCGCGCTGGTCCGGTGCGCACGGCGTCGAGCTGCTGGCCGAGGTCCGGGCGCGGGTCGAGGCGGCGGGCTACCGGCTGGGGAACGCGGTCGTGCAGGTCATCGGCAACGCACCCAAGATCAGCAAGCGCCGCGAGGAGGCGCAGGAGGTGCTGTCGAAGGCCGCGGGCGGCGACGTCGCGGTGTCCGGCACCACGACCGACGGGCTCGGGCTGACGGGGCGGGGCGAGGGCATTGCGGCGGTGGCCACCGCCTGTGTCGTACCCCACGACTAACCTGTATCCCTGGTCGCCCCTACCCACGAAAGCTGAGCCATGCCGTGAGCCTCCACCTGTTCGACACCGCGAGCCGGAGTGTGCGGGAGTTCCACCCCGTGCGCAGCGGAACGGCGTCGATCTACGTGTGCGGGCCCACACCGCAAGGGCCGCCGCACATCGGCCACATGCGTGGCGCGCTGAACTACGACGTGCTGCGCCGGTGGCTCACGCACAAGGGCCTGGACGTCACGCTCGTGCGCAACGTCACGGACATCGACGACAAGATCCTCCGCAAGGCGGGCGAGCACGAACGGCCGTGGTGGGAGTGGTCGGCGCGCTACGAGCGCGAGTTCGAGGCCGCGTACGCCACACTCGGCTGCTTGCCGGCGTCGATCGCGCCCCGCGCGACCGGGCACGTCACGCAGATGGTCGAGCTGATGCAGCGGCTCATCGACGGCGGCCACGCGTACGCGGCCGCCGGTGACGTGTACTTCGACGTGCGCTCCTACCCCGAGTACGGCGCGCTGTCCGGCCAGAAGCTCGACGAGGTGCAGCAGGGCGAGTCCGCGGCCGAGGGCAAGCGGGACCCGCGTGACTTCACGCTGTGGAAGGGCGCGCGCCCGGGTGAGCCGTCGTGGCCCACGCCGTGGGGTCCCGGCCGTCCCGGTTGGCACCTCGAGTGCTCCGCCATGGCGCTGACCTACCTCGGCACGGAGTTCGACGTGCACGGCGGCGGGCACGACCTCGTCTTCCCGCACCACGAGAACGAGCTGGCCCAGTCCCGCGCCGCGGGTGACCCGTTCGCGCGGTTCTGGATGCACAACGGGCTCGTCGGCATGGCGGGCGAGAAGATGTCGAAGTCGCTCGGCAACGTCGTGTCGATCCCCGCGCTGACCGAGAAGTACCGGCCGCAGGAGCTGCGCTACCACCTCGTCGCACCGCACTACCGCTCGGTCATCGAGTTCTCCACGGACGCGCTGGACGAGTCGGTGCGCGCCCACGAGCGGATCGAGTCGTTCGTGCAGCGGGTCGGTTCGCGGCTCGGTTCCGTGTCGCTCGGCGAGCCGGGCCCCGAGTTCACCGCCGCCATGGACGACGACCTGGGCACGCCTGCCGCGCTCGCGGTCGTGCACAACACCGTGCGGCAGGGCTTCACGGCGCTGGACGGCGGCGACGAGGACGGCGCGCTGGCCGCGGCCGCGACCGTGCGCGGGCAGATGAACGTGCTGGGCCTCGACCCGCTCGCGTGGACGTCGTCCACAGTGGACACCAACGCGCTGACGGCGCTGGACGCACTGGTGCGCGACCTGCTCGAGCAGCGGCAGCGGGCACGCAAGGCCAAGGACTTCGCGACCGCCGACTCGGTGCGCGACCGCCTGCTGGCCGCGGGCATCACCGTCGAGGACACCCCCGACGGTCCACAATGGACTTTGAAGGACGGCTGAACCGGTGGCGGGCAACTCTCGGCGCAAAGGCGCCATGCGCAAACCTGGGACGAAGAAGGGCGCGGTCGCCGGTTCCGGCGGCCAGAAGTCGAAGGGGCTGGAGGGCAAGGGCCCGACGCCGCGCGCGACCATGCGTCCCGGCCACCCCGCGCAACGGCGGGCGGCGGCGCAGCAGAAGCAGCAGCAACGCCGTGCCGCAGCGAAGGACAAGCCGACGGCCGAGCTGGTCGCCGGCCGCAACCCGGTGGTCGAGTGCCTGCGCGCGATGGTGCCGACAACCGCGCTGTACGTGCAGCTGGGCGTGGACGCCGACGAGCGGGTGACCGAGGCGGTGCGGCTGGCCGCGGACCGGGGCATCTCGGTGCTGGAGGTCGCGAAGCCGGAACTGGACCGGCTCACGGGCGGTGCGCTGCACCAGGGGCTGGCGCTGCAGATGCCGCCGTTCGAGTACGCGCACCCCGATGACCTGCTGAAAGCGGCCCAGGACTCGTCGGAGCCCGCGCTGCTGGTGGCGTTGGACGGCGTGACCGACCCGCGCAACCTGGGCGCGGTGATCCGGTCGGCGGCCGCGTTCGGCGCGGACGGCGTGCTGCTCCCCCAGCGGCGCAGCGCGGGCATCACGGCGGTGGCGTGGCGGACGTCGGCGGGCACCGCGGCGAAGATCCCGGTGGCGGTGGCGACGAACCTGACGCGGACGCTGCGCCAGTACGCGGCCGAGGGCCTGATGGTCGTGGGCCTGGACGCGGACGGCACGATCACGGTCGACGACCTGTCGCTGGCGACGTCACCGCTGGTCGTGGTGGTCGGCAGCGAGGGCAGGGGGCTGTCGCGACTGGTCCGCGAGGCGTGCGACGAGACGGTGTCGATCCCGATGTCGGCGGGTGTGGAGTCGTTGAACGCGTCGGTCGCGGCCGGCGTGGTGCTGGCGGAGGTGTCCCGGCGGCGACGGGTCGCCGGCCGCACGTAGTCGCGCGGCCGTTCGTCCGGGGGAGGTCGAGGCGTGTCGTTCGCCAGCCCGCTGTTCCTGTGGATCTACCTGCCACTGGTGCTGGGTGCGGTCCTGCTCGCGCCGAGGAGCTGGCGCAACGGCATCATCGCCGTCTCATCGCTGATCTTCTACGCCGTCGGCGCCGGGCCGACCACGTTGTTGCTGCTGCTCACGATGGCCGTCAACTTCGTCGCGGGCCAGAACCTGGAACCCGACGAGTGGGCGCTGGCGGCGCGGCGCAAGCGGATCGTGCTGATCTCGGTGATCACGTTCAACGTGGCGTCGCTCGTGGTGTGGAAGTACATGGGCTTCCTCACCACGCAGCTGAACGGCTTCGCCCAGCTCTTCGGCGGTGACTTCCCGATCACGCACCTGGTGCTGCCGATCGGCATCTCCTTCTACACGTTCCACAACATCTCGTACGTGGTGGACATCTACCGGGGTGAACGCCCCGCGCTCCGCAAGCCGGTCGCGTACGTGACCTACATCTCGATGTTCCCGCAGCTGGTGGCGGGGCCCATCGTCCGGTACCGCGAGATCGCCGACCAGCTGCCGCAGGAACGCACCCACCGCCTCGACGACGTGGCGGCGGGCTTCCCGAGGTTCGCGCTGGGCCTGTGCAAGAAGGTCATCATCGCGGACTCCCTGAGCCCGCTGGTGGAGGCGTGCTTCGCGACCCCGGGCGACGAGATGACGTTCGCGATCGCGTGGCTGGGCGCGATCACGTACACGCTGCAGCTGTACTTCGACTTCTCGGGCTACTCGGACATGGCCATCGGCCTCGGCAGGATGCTGGGCTTCCGCCTGCCGGAGAACTTCGCGAGACCGTACTCGTCGGTCACGGTGACCGAGTTCTGGCGCCGCTGGCACATGTCCCTGTCACGCTGGTTCCGCGACTACGTCTACATCCCCCTGGGCGGCAACCGCCACGGCGCCGCCAAGACGTACCGGAACCTGTTCATCGTCTTCGTCCTGACCGGCTTCTGGCACGGCGCCAACTGGACCTACCTGGTGTGGGGCCTGTACCACGGCGCCCTACTGATCATCGAACGCGGCTTCCACACCGACCAGGCCCCCACCGCCCCCGGCCGCCGCCTGGCCCGCCGAACCCTCACGCTGGCGCTGGTCGTGGTGGGCTGGGTCTTCTTCCGAGCCACCGACATGCCCCAAGCCCTGACGATGATCGGCCACATGCTGCTGCCGGACTTCACCGGCCTGACCGACGTCGTGAGCGACGCGTTCACCAACCAGCGCCTGGTCATCCTCCTGCTCGCCCTGGCGATCGTCTTCCTGCCGGCCCACCCGGTCACCGGACCGCTCCTGGAGTCGTCCCGCAGCAAACCGGCCACCGTCATGCGCGTCACCGTGATGACCGTGGGCCTCCTGTACGCCGCCATCCTGGTCGCGACCGGCACCTTCAGCCCCTTCCTGTACTACCAGTTCTGATTGCCGGGCTGTCCAGCCCTCGGAACCGCGGCCCGATCATGCCGCTGACCTGCGTGAACACTGCTCGACGTTTCTCGTCGACTCTCACCGCTCCCCAACCTCTGACGGCCTGGAGACGGCCTGATCTTGGTCCCGTGCTGCCTGCACTCCCCCGCTCCCTCGTACAGGCCGTCACGTAGCGCCGGGGTGTCGGTGTCAAGAGTGGTCGCTTGCGGCCATCGCGTCAGCGACGCGGAGCGCTCTTGATGCCGACACCCCGGCGTTAGACGATCGAGGCCGAGGGAGCTGCCCCTGTGGCTCTGTGGTCCCTCGCGCCGCCGGTGGTGGCGCTGCCGTCGCGGGTCGTGGGCTGCGCCGCGCAGGCCGGGCGGCGTGAGCGGAGCGGAAGCCGCCCGTGCCGCGATGGATGCAGGCCACGCCGCCAACGCGACGGGCACAGCGCGCCGCCACCGGCGGCGCACTTGATCCCATAGAGGCAAGTTCGGCAGCATCAGCCTGGGGCAGGTAGGACTAGACACTGGTTGCATTCATCATGCCGCCACAGCGTGCGTGACGCAGATCGCGGCTAACGCCCTCAGAATCTCAGTAGACCCAATCCCACTTGTACTTCACGAGCTGTAACGGAGTGCCACACATCGAACACATTTGCGTGACCTACGCGGACACCGCAATGTCGTGTATCATCGTTTCCTCTTCTGTGGAGGTATGTATGTCAAACAGCGGGGACAGGGCAAACGATCAAGGCACTGCGGGTAGCTGGATTGAATTGAGTCGAGAGCAAAAGGGTCTCGACTCACTCAATGTGCCCTTCCCGGAGCCGATGACACTCGCGGAAGGTGCCACTGGCCCCGTCAGTCTCGATACAAGTGCCACCGACAGCAGCCCCGCTGGCAACGCCATTGACTATGACGGTTAAGTAAGTTGCCACTGACCACCTGGCTTTCAATTGTACTGTTTGCAATCTTCATTGCACCAGGACTCATATTTGATCTACTCAGCGCTCGCAGGCGGGCTGGGTTGGATGAGTCTACGTTCCGAGAGATAGGACGAACTGTACTTGCCAGTCTTTTCTTCTCAGGTCTTTCGACCACTGCCGTTTTGATCCTCGGGCAACACTGGAACTGGATCGAACTAGACATCCGCGG
Source organism: Actinophytocola sp. KF-1 (assembly GCF_054661535.1). Taxonomy (NCBI): domain Bacteria; kingdom Bacillati; phylum Actinomycetota; class Actinomycetes; order Pseudonocardiales; family Pseudonocardiaceae; genus Actinophytocola; species Actinophytocola sp. KF-1. The sequence goes on from NZ_BAAFVK010000013.1 coordinate 110,840, forward strand.
ACTTCTTTCGCAGTCTGACTACTCTTCTCAGCTACGTCATGATCGATTGCGTGGTATTTTAGTTGAGTTTGGACTTGCTTCAACTCTGGCGGTAATCTGGCATCTAATTCTCGCCTCCCTTGCCGGTGGCGCACACATTAGACAGCGTAGCTCCTGGACTACTGTATTCCGACGCGAATGCCCGCAAGGTCATCAAGTCTTTGCGCGAGTTCGCATGGCTGATGACATCGTGTACTACGGGCGAGTCGCTCACTTCACAGCTAATCTGGACGTTGATGGACGAGAACTGGTGCTAGCAAAACCGCTGTACTCGAAAACAGGTACCTCGGAAATGGCTAAGGTTCCAGACAGGTTCCAAAGAGTGATCCTGCGCGGCGATGCAATAAATGTGATCAGCGTGGAGTACTTTCGTGAACCTCCTACCGAAAAGAAGGACGTTCCATCTGATCCGCCCCAGGAACATGGAACTGTAAACGGTGGCGAATCCACGTGAAAGTCAACTCGAATCTTCGGAACATCTTTTTCAGCACAGTCTTTATCGAGGCGTTTAAGGAAGACGGCACCCGCGTGACCGGTACGGGTTTTACTTACCTGGTCGGCACACAAGAGAAGCCCATACCTCTGCTTGTCACCGCTCGCCATGTTATAAGCGAAGCCGCAACGGGGTCGATACGCTTCATGGTCTCGGATGGCTCTGGAGGGCCACGCCTGGGTCAGGCCATAACTCGTCAGTACGCAGACTTCAAGAACCATTGGTATCAGCATCCTGATTCCGAAGTGGACATTGCTGTCAAATCGGCTTTGAACGAGTTGTTGCCGCCTGCAGGTAGCGAAGATGATGCGCCCTTCTTCCGGTTAGTCGATAGTTCACTTTGCCCAACACAGGAGCAGGTTGACACACTCGACCTTTTAGAAGAAGTAACGTTTGTTGGCTATCCTGCAGGGCTCTATGACACCGCTAACTACACACCCGTAATGATGCAGGGTGTTGCCGCCACTCCCATTGAGATTGATTGGCATCACAGGCCCGTGTTTCTGATAAACGCACCGGTGGTAAGTGGATTAAGCGGCAGTCCGGTTTTCACCATTGGCGACGGCATGTTTCGCGAACGCGGAGGAGTTCGCGTTATTGGCAATAGGGTCCTGTTCCTAGGTGTACTCACTGGTGGGTACCAAGTGTCGGAGACCGGAACGATGACCTCTGGAGACGCCCAGTCTACGTTTTCTTTTATGAACAAGCTAAGCCTAGGAGCAGTGCATAAATGGACGGCTGTGGCCGACACAATTGATCGATTTCTGCATGATCTCGACAAGGCCCCTGGTGGGGGAATGTAGTTCGACTTCTTCGTGAATGATGCCGTCATCTATAACTGCTGCTAGCCTCAGAAGCATGCGTGGTGCTGGTGATCCGTTGACGGTTGGGGAGCGTGTTGCGTTCTACCGGCGTCGGCGGGGGCTGGCTCAGGCAACGTTGGCGGGGTTGGTGGGGCGGTCTGAGGACTGGTTGTCCAAGATCGAGCGTGGTGAGCGGGAGATCCGTCGCCTGGATGTGTTGGTCGAGGTCGCGAAGGCTCTGCGGGTCACGCTCGGTGACCTGCTCGGGGAGCCGGTACTCATGGAGGACGAGCACAAGAACGACGACGTCCCGGCTATCCGGGATGCGCTCATGGCTCCGCAGCGGCTGTCCAAGACGCTGTTCGGCGGCGGGTTCGAGCCCGAGTACGTCGATCCCAAGCCGGTCGCTCAGTGGACCGAGGATGCCTGGTCGGACTACCAGGGTGGCCGGATCGGCAAGGTTGTTGCCGCGCTCCCGCGTCTGATCAAGACTGCTCAGCAGATGGAAGCCGCTGGTGGGGACGGCTCGTACAAGCGTCAGTGCGCGGCCGTGTCGGCGCGTATTCATCACCTGGCGGCGACCACGTTGTCCAAGGTCGGGGAGGCCGACCTTGCTTGGATCGCGGCCGAGCGGGCTATGCAGGCCGCGGACACTGCCGACGATCCATTGGTCCTGGCCTCGGCTGCCCGGTCCGGCACGCATGCGCTGCTCGCGGTCGGGCGGTTCGACGACGCCATGCAGCTCGGCGATGCTGCTGCCCGCTGGCTGACGCCTCGGATGAAGGACGGCGACCCCGCCGCGCTTAGCCTCTACGGCATGCTTCACCTCCGCTCGGCCATCGCTGCCGCGCGTCAGCAGGACCGGAGCATCGCCTCCGAACTGCTCGCTAAAGCTGAGGTCGCTGGTGACGCCCTTGGAGAGGACGCTAACCACTGGCTGACGGGGTTCGGACCGACCAACGTCGCCATGCACCGGATTTCTGCTGGGCTCGACCTTGGCGACATCCCCTTGGCGATCGAGCAGGCCGAGCAGCTCGACGCCAGTGGCGTGCCGGTCGAACGGCAGGTCACGCACCTGATCGACTACGCCCGCGCGCTCAGTCTCCTCGCAAAGGACGACGACGCCGTACAGGTCCTGCTGTCCGCTGAGGAGAAGTCGCCGCAGCTCGTCCGGCACTCGGCGATTGCCCGGGAGGTCGTACGGACGATCTACCGACGTGCACCAGTCACCGGTGGCAAGAAGTCCTCCTTACTGCTGGCGTTGGCCGAGCGCTGCCGTGCGGTGAGTGACAGCTGATGGCCGCGCCCGTGCTTGGCCTGGTCGGCTCCGCAGCCGGCGGCCTGGAGGAGATCCTTCCCAAGCTCATCGAGCCCATGATCGAACGCGGCTGGCGGGTAGCGGTCACGCTCACACCGACCGCCGCTACCTGGCTCGACGCCACCGGCGATATCGAGAAAATCGAGCAGGTCACCGGCCTGCCGGTGCGGGTGAAGCCGCGGTCACCTGGCGAGGAAAGCCCGCACCCGAAGGTCGACTGCTACGCCGTTGTCCCGGCCACCTCGAACACGGTCGGCAAGCTCGCGCTTGGCTTGGCCGACAACCAGGCACTCACCCAGGTCTGCGAGGCCATCGGCGGCGGCACCATCCCGGTCGTCGTGTTCCCGCGCATCAATGCCGCGCACGCCCGGCAGCCCTCGTGGGGCAGCCACATCGCCGCACTCCAGCGTGTCGGCGTGGGTCTCGTGATGGGTGATGATGTGTGGCCGCTGCACGAGCCGCGCTCCGCGCCGGGCAAGCAACTGCCCTGGGACGCGATCCTCGACGCCATCGTTTCCGCAGTTCAGCGGTAGCCGAAACTCCCTCTGAGTGAGGCACCCGGACAGTTTGTCCGGGTCGTTGGCCTGTTCCGCCGGTTTCCTTGATCTATTGCACCCGACCGGGTGCCCCGAGGACGGCGGAAGGCGCATGAGTGTGCACGTAGTCATCCAACCCACGGCGGGTTTCGGCGCTGAGGTCATCGAACCCCTGCCGGGTGTCCGGCAGCTCATCGCAGGCAGCGGCGACGTCGGCATGACCGTCCAGGTCCCCGCCCGTATCGGCGGCCTGGCCGACACCGCCCGGTTCGCCCGCTCACTGGCGGCGGCTGCGAGCGACTTCGCCGACTGGTGCGACGAGCAGAACCGCTCCCGCACCTTCGACGACCGCCCGAGCGGCTGGGCCGGACTCACCAACCACAACCAAGGAGACTGATCATGGCTGTGCCCCACGGCGCACGGTTCCCGATCGCGTTCGACGACCTGTTCCCGCAGGGCGCCTACTTGATGGGCGATATCCAGCCCCTGACCGAGTATCAGTCGCAGGAGGACAAGGCCCGCAACCGTCCCATCCGGCCCCGGATCGACGAGGCTACCGGTAAGCGCATCTACCGCGCCACCATCGCCGACCCGTCCGCCGAGAAGGAACGCGACAAGTCCATCTCGGTCGAGATCGCCGCCGACGTGCAACCGGTGCCGCCCGAGACCGTGGGCAACCTGCCGTTCCGGCCCGTGGTCCTGGAAGGGCTGACCGTCCAGCCACGCGCCGAAGCATCCGGCCAGGCCAAGTGGATCACCTGGGTCGTCCGGGCCACCGGCCTGCGTGGCGTCGACGCGCCCGCTTCCGGCCGTCCTGGCTCCGCGAGGGGTGAAGGGAAGTCGGCGGCATGAGCGACTACAGCACCTCCTACCAGGTCGCCTGCTTCCCCGGCCGCAACGCTGGCGCTGCCGCCACGCGCGGACCAGGCGGGATGCCGGTCCTGGTGCTCTACCTCGACCCGGTGAACATGACCCTCCACAGCGAACGGTCTGAGGCAGGCACGCGCGGACTCGCATCGTTCTGCCGGGACCTGGCGCGGGAAGCCGCGAAGCTGGCTGCCGAGATCGACCCGGACGGGGAGCCTGCGCCACCGGAGCGCAGGCCCCGGCACCTGCTCGTCACCGGTGACGACGGTGACTCGGGTGGTGGGTACTGATGGCACAGCAGGTTGCGCCGTCCTCCTTGTTCGAGGCGCACGAAACGCTGTGGCGGCAGCGGCCGAGCCATGACGCGCCTCCGGCTGAGTGGGCGGCGTTCCACCGGCACAGCGCGGAGGTGTACGCGGCTGCCGCGAAGGTCGACGCATCGAATCGGCAGGAGGCGTCGCAGTACGCGATGTTCGCGATCCGGCGGGCTCGGGAGATCGAGCACCGGCTTGACCCGACGATCGACTGTGAAGTCTGACTGGCTGGCTGCGGCTCGGATGGTGGATGTGATGGCGGCGGAGGTGCCGGTGAGCGGTGCCCGTCTGGTCGGTGTTGACGTGACCGATGAGGCCACGGCGGCGGCGATCGCGCGAGCCTTGGGTGAGGAGCTGCGCCGGGTCCGTGAGGCACGAGGGTGGTCACGGGCTCAGTTCGTGAAGGCGCTGCCGTCCCAGATCGGTGACCGCACCCTGTTGTCCTATGAGCACGGGTCGCGGCAGATGACGGTCCTGCGGCTGCTGGAGCTGTCCGAGGGCCTGGGTGTGCCCGCGTCGGCGATCGTCGCTCAGGCGATGCAGCGTGCCCGCCTGTACTTGCAGAACCTCGTGCTGCGGGTGGACTTGCGGCAGCTGCTGCAAGACAACAACATGCACTACCGGCCCCTGTCCTCCTGGGCACGCAACCGACTCGGCAAAGCCCCGGGCGGCGTGATTGAGGTGACGCCGTCCGGGCTGCGGGAGCTGGCCGCGGTGCTCGGCCGCACCCCGGAGGAGCTGTCGACCTACTTCGCCAAGTTCACCCCGGACGATGCGACAGAGGGGGAGGTGGAACCCGTTCCCGCATAGGAATCACAAGGTGCTGGCGTACACGCCAGCGACAGAAAGTTGATCTAACCGTGCACGCATGGTGTGCGGCGATGCCGCGCGCTTTTCTTGCGTGGCAACGAATCCGTTAAGACGCAGAAGCGGAACTCCTGGCTACCAACCTGTTTCCGCTCCTGCGCTGCTCACCCGGAAGGCAAGCAATGACAAGGCTAGAACCAACCCCTGCCGCGGCACCAGTAGGGGTCACCCGAATGCGCTGCAGCAAGTGCCGCCGGTTCGCTCGGCTGCTGCCCGGCGAGACCCTGTGCGGCCGCTGCGCCGGAGTGCTGCCGCTCGACTTCGGGCGGGGTGGTCGATGATGGTGCGCGAATCCCGCTGGGTCGATCCCGCACCTTTGGAGGTGTCGCGACCTCGGCTGCCGTGGTGGACGATGCTGCCCGGCTGGGTCAAGGTCGTCCTCTCCCCTCTTGCGGCCCTGATCCTGCTGTGCTGGCTGAGCTACCAGCTCGGCCGGGTCGTCTACCGCTACCCGCTCTCCCTGACCCTGCTCGTCGCTGCCTGGTGGTCGTACTCGGGTCTGGGGCCGTGGTGGTTCTGCGCGCTCCTCGCGCTGGTGCTCGGGCTGCTGGTCCTGTGGTGGTGGAAGCACCGGGCCTCGTTCGAGCGCTTCGCCGTGCCCCGTGTGCGGGCGGAGTGCCGTCGGTTCTTCGTCTACGCCTGGGAGTGGCGGTCGGTGATGCGGCTCTCGGAGCTGACCAAGGACAAGCGCGGACGTGAGTACCGGCCCAAGCTCGGCCGGGTCCGTGGCGAAGGCTGGCGGGACCTCGTCCGTGTGCGGATGGTCAAAGGGCAGGCACCCGAGCAGTGGGAGCTGCACGCTTCCGGGTTGGCGCACGCGTTCAACGCCGAGTCCTGCCGGGTCCGGGTCCGCAAGCCCGGCCGGTTGGAGCTGGACTTCATCCACTCTGACCCGCTCGCCCGTGCGATCACGGTGCCGGAGTTGGTCGACGAGTCTGCGATGGACCTCCGCCGGGTCGTGATCGGCCGTACCGAGACCGGCAAGCCGTTACGGCTCCAGCTCCTCGGCACCCACGTCCTCACCGTCGGCGTCTCCGGTGCGGGCAAGGGATCGCTGCTGTGGTCGGTCGCCTGGGCGCTCGCTCCTGCGATCAAGGCTGGGCGGGTGAAGCTGTTCGGCATCGATCCCAAGGGTGGGATGGAACTGGGGCAGGCACCCGAGGTGTTCGAACGCGTCGTCTATGACAACGGCTCGCACGCTGTCACGTTGTTGGAGTGGCTGGCGCAGGAAGTGAAGCGCCGCGCCGAGTCCTACCGGGGTCGTCGGCGTATGTGGACGCCGGAGTCGGGTGACCCGTTCATCCTGCTCGTGGTCGACGAGCTGGCGGACGTGATCGCCTACCAGACCGACAAGAATCTCCGCGACCGCGCCACCCGCGCGGTGCAGGCCATCACCTCGCAAGGTCGTGCGCCGGGTGTCTGTGTGCTTGGGCTGTTGCAGGACCCGCGCAAGGAGATCATCGCCTTCCGGCACCTGTTCTCCACCCGCATCGCCATGCGCCTCGACGAACCCGCACAGGTCGACATGGTCCTTGGCGACGGTGTTCGCAAGCGCGGGGCTGCTGCACATGAGATCCCGGAGAGCACGCCGGGTGTGGCGTGGGTGAAGGAGGACGGGAAGCGGGAGCCGGTGCGGGCTCGGGTCTTCCACGTCACCGACGACCACCTCACCCGGCTCGTCGGCTACCTCACCGGCCGTTCGGCTCTGCCCCCGTCGGCAGAGGTGGTCGACTTCCCCGCCGGCCGCGACGTGACGCGGGGAGGTGCGGCATGAACAGCGCTGACACGATGCTGCGGTTGCTCGGGTCGATCCGCGAGCACCTCGCCACGCACCGGCTGACGACACCGGTCGCGTCGGTGAAGGTGGGCTGTGACGTGATCGACGGCGAACACGTCACCGTGCACCTGCACCCCTCGCTGTTGCCTGGCCTTGCGTCCGGGTTGCTGGCGTGGGCCGACACGCTCATCAGGATCACCGTGTCCGCTTGGCGGCCACCGCACGGCGAGACCGTGCACCTCACCGTGACCGGCGAACGGCACGACACCACCCGCGTCGTCGTATACGGCGCGGTCGACTTCGCCGAGGACGTGTTCGCAGACCTCCAGCCCGGCGGACGACAGAGTGTCGCGCTCTCGGTCCTGCGGTCCTGGGCTACCGGGTCGACGGGGGTGGCGGCATGACCCACCAGACCCGCGCTGAGCGCATGGCCATGCCGCTCGCGATCGATGTCGTCACCGCGACCGCCGAGCAACACGGCGTATGTGTCCGTCCGTTCACGATGGAGGTCGGCGACCTCGACACAGGCGAACTCCGGCATGTCGCCGTGCCGTGCGGTTCCACTGTGGAGTCCGTTTGCGGGCCTTGTGCTCGGAAGGCGCGGGCGTTGCGGGTGGTGCAGTGCCGGGAGGGCTGGCACCTGACCGAGGAACCGGACTTCACGCCCGAGCCGCCGAGTGAGGATCACAAGGCGCTGCTGACCCTGCGGGCCGATCTCGTCGCGGCCTACCGGACCGTCGAGGGCGCGGATCTCGACGAGCTGCGGGACGAGATCCATTCGGTTGATGAGGAGCTGCGCGGACTCGGGATGCGCGGTCGGCTGCCATCGCCGGAGCTGGAAACGCAGAAGGCCGCCCCGAAGCGGTCGACCAAGCGGCGGCAGGACGCGCCGAACCTGCCGCGTAAGCGGGTGGAGAACCGGACAGTAGGCCGTGAGTTCGCAGGCCGGTTCCGGCCGTCCATGTTCGTCACGCTCACCTGCGATTCCTACGGGCGGGTGCGCGAGGACGGGACGCCGGTCGACGAGTCGACTTATGACTACCGGCGTGCCGCGCGGGATGCCGTGCACTTCGCGTCGCTGGTGGACCGGTGGTGGCAGAACCTTCGCCGCTGCGTGGGCTGGGACGTGCAGTACTTCGCGACCGTGGAGCCGCAGAAGCGGGTGGCTCCGCACTTGCATGCGGCGATCCGCGGTTCGATCCCGCATGAGGTGCTGCGGCAGGTCACCGCGGCTACCTACCTCCAGGTGTGGTGGCCCCGACACGACGAACTCGTGTACGACGGCGATCACCTGCCGGTGTGGGACGGCGGTCGGTTCGTCGACCCCGACACGCGCAGGGCCTTGACTACCTGGGCTGATGCCCTCGATGAGGTCGAGGAGCCTGCGCACGTCGCCACATTCGGGCGGCAGGTGCACTCCAAAGGCATCCTCGGCGGCTCGGAGGAGGCCGGGCGGCACATCGGCTACCTGACCAAGTACCTCACCAAGTCCCTCGGCGAGATCGTCGAACCCGACACCGAGCGACAGCGACGGCACCACGACCGGCTGCACGCCGAGCTGGCCGTCACGCCCTGCTCCCCTCGGTGCGCAGTGTGGCTGCTCTACGGCGTCGAGCCGCTCGGGGCCACGTCCAAGACCACACCAGGGCACTGCAAGGGTCGCGCTCACCGGCGCACGACGCTCGGGCTGCCTGGGCGGCGGGTGCTCGTGTCGCGGAAGTGGTCCGGCAAGACGCTCGCCGACCACCGCGCCGACCGGCGGGCCTTCGTGCTCCAGGCCCTCGCCGACATCGGCATCCAGAAACCAGCCGAGGAACCACGGCGGCTGGTCTGGCACAAGGTCCAGCCCGGCGACCCCCACGTGCCGCCACGGGCGCACCTGCTCATGCACGCCATCGCCGAACGCATCCGCTGGCGGGCCGAGTACGACAGAGCGCTCCTCGCCGCCAACGGATCACCGCCAGATCTTTCAGCAACTTCCACGCAGGCAGCCTGACCAGGGGAACAGATGGACAAGGGGAACTCAATCGACAGGCTCTGGACCGTGGAGGACGTCTCTACCTACCTCGGCGTGCCGGTCAAGACGCTCTACCAGTGGAAGTGGCGCGGGGAAGGCCCGCCGGTCCGCAAGATCGGCCGTCACCTGCGCTACGACCCGCGCGCGGTCCAGGCATGGGCCACCTCTGAGGCGGCCTGAGCCATGGGGCATGTCCAAGATCGCTGGTACAAGCGCGTCGTTGACCCGGTGACCAAGAAGGTCACGCGGGAGAAGACGAGCGTCTATGGCGTCGGCGACCGGTACAAGGTGCGGTACGTCGACCACTCAGGACGCGAACGGTCGAAGACCTTCCCGGACCGGCAGAAGAAGCAGGCTGACGACTACCTGCGGGAGGTCGAGGGCGAGCTACGGCGCGGGACCTACATCGACCCGTCCGCCGGGAAGATCACCTTTGAGGAGTACGCCACGCGGTGGCTGCGGTCCCAGTCGTTCGATGAGTCCACACGGGAGGCGACGGGGCTGCGGCTGAAGCTGCACGTCTTCCCGGCCATCGGGGCGCGGAACCTCGACGCGATTCGGCCGTCAGACATCCGGGAGCTGCTTCGCGCGCTACAGGAGAAGGGGCTTGCCGCGAGCTATCGGCAAGTGATCTTCATTCACATGCAGACGGTCTTCAACGCGGCCATCGATGACGAGCGGATCAGGAAGAACCCGTGCAACGCCTCGTCGGTGCAGAAGCCGCAGATTCCGGCGAGGAAGGTCGTGCCGTGGCCTGCTGAGCGGGTGCACGCGGTTCGGGAGGCGATGAACCCTCGGTACCGGCTTACCGTCGTGCTCGGGGCTGGGCTTGGGCTTCGCCAGGGTGAGGCGTTCGGCCTCGCCGTGGATGACGTCGACTTCGACGACGAGACCGTGCACGTCGTCCGCCAAGTGAAGCTCGTGGGCGGGAAACCGTGCTTCGGCCCGCCGAAGGGTGGCAAGACCCGGGACGTGCCGCTGCCCGAGTCGGTGGCCGCTGCGATCCGGGCACACATGGCGGCGTACCCGCCCGTGGCGATCACGCTGCCGTGGCAGAAGCCGGACGGGGAGCCAACGACGGCCCGGCTGATCGTGACCAGCCGCGAGAACTCGGCGGCCTGGCGGCCGGTCTACAACCAGTGGACCTGGATACCCGCGCTGAAGAAGGCAGGCGTGGAGCGACAGTCGCGTGTGGACGGCTTCCACGCCCTCCGGCACTTCTACGCCTCTACGCTGCTCGACGCCGGGGAGACGATCACCGCACTGTCGAGCTACCTCGGCCACTCTGACCCGGGCTTCACGCTGAAGGTCTACACCCACCTCATGCCATCGAGTAAGCAGCGCACGCGCGTGGCAGTCGACTCAATTTTTAGATGACATAACAGGCTGCGACCACTGCCATACCCGAGGTCAAATCGGTCCCTGCGATCGTTGCTGGCACGTATGGTGACGATGTGGATGACATCCTGACAGGAGGCGCGCTTGCGGCTTATCGCGTTCCGTCACCTACGACTTGCTGGTGGTGCGGAAGCTCGGAACCGCTTACGCAAGAACACAAGTTTAAGAAGCGCGACCTTTCAAGGATGGGAAACCCGGGGGATCTCGTCTGGGGCAGCGAGGAGATTCGAAAGATTCGGAGCATCCGCAAGTCCAACGAAGTCCGATTCACTGCGAGCCTCTGTGCTCGCTGCAACAACACGGTAAGCCAGCCGTTCGACTACGCCTATGACGTGTTCTCAGACTTCGCCTGGAGCAATGCGAGCCTGTGGGAGGCGGAATACGTTGACTGGTGGGACGTATACGGAACGACTTGGGGCTCCGCATCACTCAACCTTGCACGGTACGTAGCGAAACATCTGGGATGCCGCATGGTCCACGATGGGTATGCAGTGCCAGATTCCTTGAAGGCCTTCCTGGACGGCGCACCGACGATCGCCGACGTCAGCATGGGTCTGATCAAGAGTTCAGCTCACCACGACCTGTACTTGATGGGTGTGCGTGATGGGCTCGACACGCGTGGCCTGTGGAACCCTCCAGCCGAGGGGACCGTGAGCCGATCACGCCAGTGCCTGACTAGCTACTGGAGTGCCACCATCATCGGGTTCGTCGGCATCGCCTACATCTGGGAGGAAGGCCAGTCAGGCGGGGAGTCGTTTCACACACGGCGGACGACCCCGCTTCGACTGTTCTAAGTTACGCAAACCTGCACCAGCAGTCGAGCACCCGCGCTGACGGCCTGATCACGGCCTGGTGGCTATGTCGATCTACATAACCGCTGGTAGTGGCGGTGCGCATGCGCTGTACTACCAGTTCTAGCCGTAACGTTACGTTCTGTAACCACCTCGAGTAACTCGGTCGTGCACGGGAAGATGTCGTTACTCTGAGGTGCCGAGACCGATCACGGACGAGGAGGTGCTATGGCGAGTCCTATCGACAACGGGCTTACCGTTCGCGCCACAGGCCCAGCCACCGAGGCAGGCCGCATATCTCTCGCCGAACTCGCGCGCATCACCTCCACTCTTCAGGCGACGCTCGAACGCCTTGCCTTCTCCATCGCGGGAGGGCGGCCCAAGGCCGGACGACGCCCCCAGGAGATCGCCGATGCCGTTCGTCTGGACTTCACCGGCTTTCAGCACGGGTCGGCCGTGCTCGAACTACAGCGGCCGATCGACCGCGTACTCCCCTTCGATGCACCGTCTGACGATCTGCTGTCGGAGTCGTTCAACGTGCTCACGGCCGGCATCAACGAGATCAAGCGGACTGGCGCACATCCAAGCGGTGACATCGGGCGTCATTTCAACAAAACTGTTCTGAACGGCCTCGTGAGCTTGTGCGCCGGAATCGGGAAAGGAAGCCTCACCCGGATCGAGTTCTCCAGCGGCGACCACCTCCACTTCGCGTTCGACGCCGAGACGCAGTACAGCCTGCGAAGAATCCGACGCTCCACGGTTGCCGCCGACACCATCATCACCGGCCGTCTGCACATGGGCGACTTCGATCCAATGTCGTTGCGCTGCAGGATCGACACCAACCTCAACAGCGTGTGGTGCGACTTCGACATCGAACTCAAGGACGCCGTTTTCGAGCGGCTGGATCAACTCGTGGAGGCACGAGGAACGGCAGAACTCGACGCGGACGGAGTCGGCGTCCGCGTCCTGCACCTGACAGGCATCTCCACTGTCGAAACGGCCAGCGCCAAGTCGCTTGACGAATTGGCGAGGGAGCAGAACGTAAGCCCACTCTCCAACATCGACCAACTCCGCGGCGAGACAGTGGAGGACTTCGACCTCTTCCTGGAGGCGATCCGGACAGCTCGCGGTGACGAATGAGCCGCTATGTCATCGTGGACACGGACGTCTTCTCCTGCCTGTGGCAGAACAGGCCCGTTCCGAACGGCTTCATCGACGCCCTCCGGAACACCATTCCTGTTCTCTCGTTCGTGACGGTCGGAGAGGTGAGATTCGGCGCGCGCAATGCCAATTGGGGGCAGCGGCGCCTGGACCAATTGAGCGCGGCAATGCGCCCATACGTCATCGCTCCGTACTCGCTCGAACTGGCAAACCTGTGGGGAGACCTCAAGCACGAGGCCAGGACACGAGGCCTGCCTCTTGGCAACTCGGCTCACAGCAACGATCTTTGGATCTGCGCCACGGCAGTGCACTACGGTGCGCCCTTGATGACCAACAACACACGACACTACGAGTCGGTCCCTGGACTTCACTTGGTCCAGCCGTAGCCAGCCCCGCGACCGAGCCGTTCAGGTCCTCCCCACCTGACAGCAGGCTCGACGTCGCGGCCCGCGGAAAATTCTGCGTCGCTCGTGTCGAAGTGGCTTAGCCTCGTCCGACGCACTGGCGAGCACCGAGATCAACCACCACGAGGAGAAGCCATGCGCACGCTGATCACCACCGCCTTCGTCTCGCTTGACGGGGTCGTCGAGGCGCCCGGCGGGGAGCCGGGCCACCGCAGCGCGGGCTGGACGTTCAAGGACATCGAGTTCGACCCCGCCGCCTACGAGTTGAAGGGCCGTGAGCAGCAGGAAGCCGCCGCGATGATGATGGGGCGCGTCAGCTACGAGGCGTTCAGCCCCGTCTGGCCGACGATGACCGAGGAGTTCCCGCAGTACCTCACGATGCCCAAGTACGTCGTGTCGACGACGCTCCAGGAGGCCGACCTCGTCGACAACTGGGGTGACATCACCATCCTGCGCACCCTCGACGACGTCGCCGCGCTGAAGGAGACCGACGGCGGACCGATCATCGTCCACGGGAGTGCCACCCTGAACCGCAACCTGTCCGACGCTGGCCTCATCGACCGCTACCACCTGCTGGTCTTCCCCGTCCTGCTCGGCGCGGGCAAGCGCCTCTTCAGCTCCTCCGACGTCGACAAGACCATGCTGAAGGTCGTCGAGAGCGAGACCTACTCCAACGGCATCCAGAAGCTGGTCTACGACGTCGTCCGCTGAGTCACGTGAACGCCGCCGCGTTGTTCGCGGACCATTCCGCGAACAACCGGCCACGGCGGCCGAGCAACTCCTCGACCGCGGGGCTGACCCGCCGCATGGCCGGTGACGACAGGATGTCGAGCGTGCTGTCGGCCACCGGCTCCGGCATGAACCGCAGCATCGCGGCCCTTGCCTCCGCGCGGGTCAGTTCCACGAAGCGCACCGGCTCCCCCACCGCGTCGGCGATCGCCGCGGCCTGGGCGCGGGGCGAGACCGGTTCGGGACCGGTCAGCTCGTAGACCTCACCCACGTGCGCCGGGTCGCGGAGCACGACCGCGGCCACCTCCGCGATGTCCGCCGGGTCGATGGTCGGCAGCGCCGTGTCACCGAACGGGGCCGCGATCTCCCGGCGGGCACGCACGGATTCCGCCCACTGCAACGCATTGGAGTGGAAGCCGCCCGGTCGCAGGATCGTCCACCGCAGACCCGACGCGCGGACCGCGTCCTCCAGCGCCGGCGGGTGGTGCCCGGTGCCGACGCCCTGCGACGACAGCAGCACCACCCGGTCCACACCGCTCGACCGGATCTCCGACAGCACGGGGGTGAGGTCCGCGCCGAGGAGGTCACCCGCGGTCAACAGGAAGACCACGTCCGCGCCTGTCAGCGCCGGTCTCAGCGTCGACGGCTGCGCGAGGTCCGCCTGGACGGCCTTCGCGCCCGGCACGTCCACCGCCCGGCGGGACACCGCCGTCACCTGCTCCCCCGCCGCCACGAGTGCCCGCACCAGCGGCTGTCCGACATTGCCTGTAGCTCCGGTAACAACGATCATGGCGAGGACGCTACTATCGCCGAGATAGTAGGTACCTAGAGGAAAGTATTGTGATCGTGACCGAGGACACCCCACCCGAGCTGGCCTGCCCGATCGCGCCGGTGGTCGACGTCGTCTTCAGCCGGTGGACCACACCGATCCTGTGGGCGCTCAACGAGTACGGGCGCCAGCGGTTCGTGGAGCTGTCCCGCCGCATCACGACGATCACGCCGAAGGTCCTGACGCAGCGGCTGCGGCAGCTGGAGCGGGACGGGCTGGTCGTCCGCAGCTACCACGCCGAGGTACCGCCCCGTGTGGAGTACGAGATCAGCGACCTCGGGCGCAGCCTCGGGCCGTTGTTCGCGGCGCTGTCCGAGTGGTCGCCGAACCTCGAGCAGGTCGAGCGAGCACGTGCCGAGTACGACCGGAAAGCTAGTGCAGGAACAAGAAAACCTGCAGCTCACCGATGACCGCGCCGATGAAGGCGCCGACCGCGATCAGCTTCCACTCGTCCTGGCGGAACGCGGGCCGCAGCAGCGCCTCGTACTCGACGCGCGTGAGCCTGCGCATCTTCGTCGCGATCGTGTCGCGGATGTCGAGCGCCTCGGTGGCGTAGCGCTCGGCGGTCAGCATCGTCGTCGGCAGGTACCGGACGGCGCGGTCCGCGGCGGTTTTCTTCAGCTCCGTGAACCGGTGCGCGCCGACGAGTGGGCGCGCGAGCCCGGCCTGTTCGTCGATGGCCTGCTCGACGACGTCGCGCACCATGGACCGCAGGCGGTCGGCCCGCGGTCCGTTCAGGACGCCGTCGACGAGGTTCGGGAGGGTCATCACGTCGCGGGCCACGACGGCGGCGTACTGCTTGGCGACCTCGTCGCGCCTGCGCTGGAACACGCCCTGCAGCGGCACGCCGAGGATCCGCCTGCGCTCACGCGGGAAGAACACGAGCTTGATCGCGAGCCAGTCGGTGCACCAGCCGATCACCGCACCGAAGAGCGGCATCACGATGGGGTCTTTCGTCAGCGCCCACACGACGGTCTGCACGAGCCCGAGGATGAATCCGAAGTAGACACCGCAGCGCGCGATGAAGGCCATCTCGGGGCGGGAGATGTCGCGGATCAGCTTGAGCAGCAGACGTTTGTCGCGGTGCAGCGCGGTCACGGCGACCTGCTTGATGTCGAGGACGTCGCCGACGTTGTCGCTGAGGGCGGCCATGATCCGCGCGACAAGGTCGGGGATCCCGGCCTGGACGCGCTTGATCACCATTTCTTGCGCGATGGGCGGCAGTTTCTGCCACAGCCCGTGCCGGGCCATGACGTCACGGGTGATCTCGTCGGCGGCCAGCATGAGCGGCAGCTCGAGTTCCTTGGCGAGCCGCGCCGGGTCGAGCCGCCGGAAGATCTCCTGCGGGTCGACGAGCTTGGCGGTGAGCAACTCGGCCGCGACGGCGATCATGCGCTCGGAGTTGCGCGGCACGACCCCCTGCCAGCCGAGCCAGGGCGGGATCCCGACGAAGTCGAGCGGCCGGAACATCATCTCGATGGCCGCGCGCTTGGTGAGGTAGCCGATGACGGCCGCGATCACGGGCATGGACAGGTAGACCTGCCAGTGCGCGAGGAAGTCGTCGACCATAAGGGAGCAAGTATCGCTGACCAGGGCCGGATCGTGCGACCGGTGGCCTCCGGCCCCCGGTTACCAGCCTACGGGGTGGGGCCGACACAACCGCCCACGCGACCGGCGACTGTGGACAACGAGGTCACCTGTGGACAACCACCCCTTGGACCTCGCTCGCGGAGCCCGGAGTGTCGGTGGCATGCCGTAGCGTGGTTCGAGGGGGCCGGCGGCCAAGCCTTGTGGACAACCGCCGCGCGACCGCCAGGAACTGTCGGTGCCGTGCCGTAGCGTTGTGACCGGGGGCCGGAGGCCAAGCCCCTGTGGACATCCCGCCACGCAGACGCCTGGAACTGTCGGTGCTGTGCCGTAGCGTGGAACCGGGGGCCGGAGGCCACCCGGGCGTCAACCACCGTCGCGGAAGTACCGCACGTGGTACGTGTTCGGCGGGTCGATCACCAGGCTCAACCGGTGCCAGGTGTCGCCCTCCCGGAGCAGGCGGAACCGCGGCGCCAGCGTCCTCGGCACCGGAACGTGCACATGCGACCCGTCCCGCATCCGGACCCCCGACCCGACGCGCACCCGGCCGTCCTCGATGGAGTAGTCCACGACGATCCGCTGCCAGCCCGCCGGCACCTCGCCGACCAGCGCGATCGTGATCTCGGACAGCAGCTCGTGCTGCTCGACCGGGTTCACCGGGCGGGCACCGGCACGGCAACGACGGCGGCGCCGCGTGTCGACCGGCCCCGTACGCGGCTGATCGTCCAGCACACCAGGTAGATCAGGAACGAGATCGCCGTGACGAACGCGCTCACCGGTGCGCCCGGCGCGAGCGACAGGATGAACCCGCCGAGCGCTGCCGTCTCCGCGAACACCACCGCCAGCACCGTCGCGCGCAGCGGGCTCGCTGTCACGCGTGCCGCCGCGGCCGCCGGGGTGATCATCAGCGCCAGCACGAGCAGGGCACCGACCGTCTGCACACCCAATGCCGTCGCGACCCCGACCAGCACCGCGAACACCACCGACAACCCGCCGACGGGCACGCCGCGCGCCCGCGCCACGTCCGGGTCGACCGACGAGAACAGCAGCGGCCGGTAGATCACCAGCAGCACCAGCATGACCACGATCCCGCACACGGACAGCAGCGCGATCGACGCGAAGTCCACGCCGACGATCTGCCCCACGAGCAGCCCGAACTTGCTGTTCGCGCGTCCCGGGTAGAACCACAGCAGCAGCACGCCGACGCCCAGCCCGAACGACAGCACGGCACCGATCACCGAGTCGTGTTCGGAGCTGCGCCGCGACAGCAACCCGAGCACGAGCGCCGCGATCACGGCCCCCGCGAGGGCGCCATGACCCACGTTGATACCGAGCAACAGCGCCGCGGCGCCGCCGGTGAACGACAGCTCGGAAGTCCCGTGCACCGCGAACGCCATGTTGCGGCTCACGATCAACGGGCCGAGCACCCCGGCCAGCAACCCGAGGATGGCCGCCGCCACGAGCGCGGCCTGCACGTACGGCAGCGCGAGCAGCCTGCCCATCAGCTCGAAGTCGAAGAACTTGTCCATCAGGCCGGTTCCTCGTGCAGGTGGTGGGTCTGGTCCTCGCACAGCCCGCTCTGCGCGCCGACCACGTGGATCTGCCCGCGTACCCGCACCACGTCGATCTTCGTCCGGTACAGCTCCGACAGCGTCGCCGAGTTCATCACCTCGTCCGGGCGGCCGATCCGGAAGCGACCGTCCACGAGGTACAGCACCCGGTCGACCAGCGGCAGCACCGGGTTGATCTCGTGCGTCACGAACAGCACGGCGGTGTTCTCCGCGCGGCGGCGCTGGTCGATCAGCGAGCTGACCACGCGCTGGTTCGCGAGGTCGAGCGACAGCAGCGGCTCGTCGCACAGCAGCACGTCCGGGTCGCTCACCAGCGCCTGCGCCACCCGCAGCCGCTGCTGCTCGCCGCCGGACAGCAGCGCGATCGGGGCCTTCGCGAACGCCTCCGCGCCGACCTCGGCGATGGCCTGGTCGACCCGCTGCCGCCGCTCGCGGATCCGCGAGATCCCGGTGCCCCAGCGGTGCCCGTCGAGGCCGAGCCCGACCAGGTCACGGCCGCGGACGGGCGCGTCGATGGCCCGCTGCTGCGGGATGTACCCGATCCGCCTGTTGCCGCGGCCAGGCGGCTCGCCCGCGATCCGCGCGGTGCCGGACGACAGCGGCTGCAGCCCGAGCAGCACGCGGAGCAGGCTCGTCTTGCCGGACCCGTTCGGGCCCAGCACCGCGACGAACTCGCCCGGCTCGATGTCGAGGTTCAGCCCGGACCACAGGACGCGGTCGCCGTAGCCGAGCGTCGCGTCCCGGAGCGAGATCGCGGGTACGTGTTCTTCCATCAAGCCACCGCGCCTGCCAACGCGCCCACCTGCTTGGTCATCCACTCAACGTAGTCGGTCACACCCGGTGGCAGCGTCTCACTCACGTCGACGATCGGCACCCCGGCGGACTTCGCGGCGTCGTTCAGCTGGTCGGTCACGTTCGTCTCGGTCTGGGCGTTGTTGACCAGGGCGACGACCTGCTTGCCGGACACGAGGTCCATGGTGTCGGCGACCGCTGCGATCGGCGGGTCGGTCTCCTCCTCGATGGCCTCGGAGAAGTCCGTCGGGGTCACGTCGGTCATGCCGGCGGCGTCGAGCAGGTACTTGGCGACGGGCTCGGTGGCGACGACCTTGCCGTCGGGGATGGCGTCGGCCTTGGCGGCCAGCTCGTCGAGCTTGCCGTCGAACGCCTTCGCGTTGCCTGCGTAGGTGTCCTTGTTGTCCGGGTCGATGGCGCCCAGCTCGGCGGCGACCTTGTCGGCGACCTTCTTGACGGTGCCGAAGTCGTACCAGACGTGCTCGTTCTCACCTTCCGGCAGTCCGGAGACGTCGTAGGCGACGACCTGCTTGGCGTCCGCGCCCGCGGCATCGACGAGCTTGGTGAAGAAGTCGTCGTAGCCGCCGCCGTTGTAGACGACGAGCTTGGCCTCGGTGAGCAGCGTCGCGTCCTCGGGCTTGTCCGCGTAGGAATGCGGGTCGCCCTTCGCGTCGTTGATCAGGGAGCGAACGCTGACGTCGTCGCCGCCGACCGCCTCGACCACGCTGCCCCACACGTTGGTGGACGCGACGACCGCGATCTTGCCGTCCGCCTCGGCGTCGCTGGTGCCGCCGCCACAGCCGGCGGCCAGCACGGCGACCGCGGCCACCGCGAGTGGCAAGGCGCTTCTCATGACGTTCCTCCGAACCACGTATGCGTGTCACGCTATAGGTAATGGAAACCGTTTTCGACTACTGCATGTCGACTATACGTCGGGATATTCCGAGCGCGTCACCAGACCGGGTGAGAAGTGCCACCAGATGTGGTGATGGTGACGTGCGCTGCTGGGCTTCTGTATGCGCTTCTGAACCGTTACGGTCAGCACATGGCGAGGCCTATGCATGTTCGGCGACCGGCGACACTGGCGTCGCTGGCCGCGGAGCTCGGCGTTTCGCGGACCACCGTGTCGAACGCCTACAACCGGCCTGATCAGCTCTCGCCGGAGCTGCGCAGGCGGGTTCTGGAGACCGCGCGACGGTTGGGCTACCCCGGCCCGGACCCGGTCGCGCGGTCGCTGCGCACGCGCAAGGCGGGCGCCGTCGGGCTCCTGTTGACCGAGAACCTGTCGTACGCGTTCCGGGACCCTGCCGCGCTCGGGTTCCTGGAAGGACTGGCGCTGGCCTGCGAAGGTGCTGGTCAGGGACTGCACCTGGTGCCGGTGAACCCCGAGCGCGAGGACGTGACCGCCGTCCACAGCGCCGGCGTCGACGGTTTCGTCGTGTACTCCGTCCCGGACGACGACCCGCACCTCGCCGCGGTGCTGTCCCGCCCGGTGCCGACGGTGGTGTGCGACCAGCCGCGCGTCGAGGGGGTCGACCTGGTCGGGATAGACGACCACGGGGCGATCACGCAGCTGGCCAACCGGTTGATCAGCATCGGCCACCGCAACGTCGGCGTGCTGTGCATGCGACTGGCACGCGACCGCAACGACGGCTTCGCGGCGGTGTCCCGGCAGCGGACCGCGCACTTCCACGTGCAGCGCGCACGCTTGACCGGCCTGGCGGAGGCGTTCGAGGCGGCGGGCGTCGACTGGGCGCGGGTCCCGGTCGTGGAACGCTTCGACCACTCGATCGCGAGCGGCGAGTCGGCGGCCGCGCAGCTGCTCGACGCGAACCCCGAGGTCACGGCCCTGATCTGCACCTCGGACATCCTGGCGCTGGGGGCACTGAACGAAGCGAAGCGCCGCGGGCTGCGCGTGCCGCAGGACCTGACGGTGACCGGTTTCGACGGGATCGTCGAGGCGGAACGCGTCGGGCTGACGACCATCCGCCAGCCGGTGCTGGAGAAGGGGCGCGCGGCCGGGAAGCTGCTGCTCGGCTCGGCGGAGCACAGCAAGCCGCGGCACATCACGCTGGACACGGAACTGGTCGTCGGCACCACGTCGGCCCCACCGCGCACGACGGAGGAACGCTGGTTCGGCCCGTGACCTGAGTTGTCCACAGGTCGACCGGTTGTCCACAGCCAAGATCGACAATCCGGGGTCTGTCGGTGGGTACCGGTAGACTGGCATGGCGGGTGGCCCCCGGGATCGGGTGGGGGTTGCCATCGCGCGCGCGAGCGGTGTGAGCCGATCCCGGCATGCCGGGCGCGCAGCGCCCGGGCCCGCGAAGCGGGGCGAAGCCCCATAACCCCCTGAGGGGTGCCTGCCATCCCGTCGACCTGGCGAAGCCCGATCACACCGGGTCAAGGGGGCCCGAAGCCCGACGCAACCCCGTGCCCAAATCCCCGGGCCCCCTTGACGCGGTGTGATAGCCCGTGGGAGGTCGATGGGATGGCAGGCACACCCCGGACACCAGTCCCTGCCAAACCAACCCCATGCCCGACCCGCTGCCATCCCGGAGACCAGCCCGTCCGGCGAGGACCCCCCGGAGGGAAATCCCAGGCACGGCACACCACCCAACAGCAGTCCTTGCCAACCCCAGCCCCGTGCAAGACCCGCCACCATCCCGGAGACCAGCCCGTCCCCCGGAGGGAAACCCAGGCAAGCACACCCGAAACCCGCCACCAGCCCAGCGCGACGCTTCGCAGGTCAAGTCCTCAGATGGTCACGTCAACGTCAGCGGCGTGGGCGGGCCGGTCAACGGGCCGAGCCTCCCCACCACCTGGTACTTGCCCGCCGGCACCGTCTCCCGGTCGACCGGGCACCCCGGCGCGGAGGTCCGGCCGGCCCAGTTGACCGAGAACTCCACGACCTTGGCCGGCGCCAGCACCCGCACGTCCGGCTCCGGCGGCCCGTAGCAGTCGAGGCTCGACCACAACCGCGTCCCGTCCGCGTCCAGCACGAGGATCTCCCGCAGCTTGCGGTTCAGGTCGCGCGTGCACGGCACCGCCCCCGCGTTGACGATCCGCAGCTTCAGCAACGGTCGCGCCCCGACCGGGTACGACGGCACGTCCGGCGTCGCGACGACCTTCACCACCTTGTCCGGGCACGCGGCAGGCGGCCCGGGCGGTGGTGGCGGCGGGGACGTGGTGGTCACGGTAGGCGACGGTGACGGCGTCGCCGACGGCGTGGAGCTGCTCGGGCTCGCCGTGACCGAACCGCGCGGGTCGTCGGGCCCGGGGCTGGACGGCGGCGCGGACACCCGCTCGGACGTCACCCGCACACTGCGCGGCGGGGCCTCGCCGCCGAGCTCGGCCGTGCCGGCTCTGCCCTGCACGGGGTGCTGGTCGTCCGCCTCCACGAGGCCGCCGATGAGCCATGCCAGCAGCACCACCGCGAGCACCGAACCGACCGCCGCGAGCACGCGGCGGCGCCAGTACACGGACTGGGGCAGCGGGCCGTTCGGTTCGAGCATGGCCTGACGGTAGCCGCGCACTACCTCATCCCCGTGGATCTTCCATGTCCCCGAAAGTGGGATATTCATGCAGGTAGCGGGCACGGAGAGTTGTTGCCGACGACACGTTGCCCTGACGACCGGGCCTTGCTCCAATTGGTGGTCGAGCTGGTTTCCAGTGCTTGACCGCAATGTGGGCACGGCGAGACACGGGAGCTGACACATGACCGCAATCGACGATCTTCTGCACCGGCACGCGACCGGCGCGGACCTCGGCGCCCCCGGGGTCCCGACGCCCGTGCCATCCCTCCACCTGGCCGTCGTGACCTGCATGGACGCGCGCATCAAGGTGTTCGACGTCTTCGGGCTCCGCCACGGCGAGGTGCACATCATGCGCAACGCGGGCGGCGTGGTGACCGACGACGTGATCCGGTCCCTCGCGATCAGCCAGCGCAAGCTCGAGACCCGCGAGGTCATCGTCATGCAGCACACCTCGTGCGGCCTGTCGTTGATCACCGAGGACGAGTTCAAGGACGAGCTGGAGAAGGACACCAAGCTGCGGCCGCCGTGGGCGATCGAGGCGTTCCGCGAGGTCAAGGACAGCGTCCGCCAGTCGGTGGAGCGTGTGCGGCGCAGCCCGTTCGTGCCGTACCGCGACAACGTGCGCGGCTTCGTCTACGACGTGCACACCGCGGAGCTGACCGAGGTCATCTAGGGCGCGGTGGCCCGAAGGTGCCGCAGCACGAGCGCGAGGTCGAGCCGCCTCCTGCCCGCCGCGGTGCCCAGCGGGAACCCGAGCCGCTCCTCGGCGTGCGCCAGGCGCGCCGCGACGGTGCTGTGGTGCCGGTAGACGGACGCGGCCGCCTTGCGCACCGAGTCGGTCGCGCAGAACGCGGTGAGCACGGCGATCGTGTCCGCGCCCGCCGGTTCCGCGGCGATGCGGTCGAGCGCCGCGACGTCGGCGACCTCGGCGATGTCGTCCTTGCGCAGTGACGCGAGCACGGCCAGCGCGCCGAGGTCCGCCCACCGCACCACCTTCGGCCCGTGCCCGGCGAACCGCACGGCCGTCCTGGCGCGCCGCCACGCGGTCGGCGCGTCGATGCCGTTCGCCGTGGCCACCCCGGTCGGCACGGCCGGGTCCAGGTCGGGGCCGCTGCCGGGCACGACCACCGCGTGCAGGGTGCCCAGCTCGACCGACCGCGGCACCGGGCCGGTGAACGCGAGCACGGTCAGCGGCGCCTGCGGGCGCAGGCCCAGCAGGTGCAGCGCACGGGACCGTTCCGCCTCCCCCGCCGCGGCCGACAGCGCCAGCTCGACCAGCGCCGCGTCGCCGAGCCCGGTCGGGGGCGCGGACGGGTGGTCGAGCAGGATCGCGGCGGCGATGGCCAGCCGTTCCAGCAGGATCTCGTCGAGCGCGAGCCCCGGCGCCGGCCTGCCGATCCACACCGCACTGCCGTCCGGCAACCGCTGCACCGCGGCGTCCGCCGGTACGGGCTCGCCTGCGCGCGCGAACCCGGCCGGGCACTCCGCGAGCTGCGCGGCCGAGCGCACCAGCGTGTCGACGTCGACGCGGCGCGCCACCAGCTCGTCGAAGAACCCGATCACGCGCACGGCGTTCTCCGCGGTGGCGTCCAGTGCCGAGAGCCGGAGCAGCAGCCCCTTCATACGGCCAGGTTATGGCAACCCGCCACCTGGCGGTCCTGCCCGCGATGACGCCGCCACGTGTCGGTTGGCCGCGCGGACCCCGCTCTCCAGACTGGAGTCACCCGAGAGCACGCGACGAGGAGGCACCGTGGCCTACGCGTACGACCCCGAGCTGACCCCGTGGATCGCGATGATCCCCGAGGTGGACTTCTCCGATCTGGCCGCCGTGCGCGACGTGGACGAGTCCCTGATGGAGCACCTGCCCGTCTACGAGCCGCCGGTGCCGGTCACGGTCCGCGACACGGTGGCGGCGGGCGTGCCGGTCCGCGTGTACGCGCCGGAGGGCAGGGAAGGCGCGCTGCCCGGCCTGTTCTACATCCATGGCGGCGGGTTCGTGATGGGCAACGTCGAGATGTTCGACGGTGACGCCAAGCGCGTCGCGGCCGAGGCGGACGCCGTGGTCGTGTCGGTGGAGTACCGGCTCGCCCCCGAGCACCCGTTCCCCGCCGGTCTCGACGACTGCTACACCGCGCTGACCTGGACCTACGACTCGGCCGCGGAGCTGGGCATCGACCCGGCCCGGCTCGGCGTCGGCGGGGAGAGCGCGGGCGGCGGGCTCGCCGCGGCCCTCGCGCTGCTCGCCAGGGACCGCGGCGGCCCCGCGCTGTGCTTCCAGTACCTGGGCATCCCCGAGCTGGACGACCGCCTCGACACGCCGTCCATGCGCGCCTACCACGACACGCCGCTGTGGCACCGGCCGGCGGCCGAGTTCAGCTGGGACAGCTACCTCGGCGGGCCCGGCCGCCGAGGTAGCGACGACGTCTCGCCGTACGCGGCGCCCGCCCGCGCGGCGGACCTGACCGGCCTGCCGCCCGCGTACGTCACGACCTGCCAGTTCGACCCGCTGCGCGACGAGGGCATCGACTACGCGCAGCGGCTGGCGCAGGCGGGCGTGCCGACCGAGCTGGTGCTGTACCCGGGCACGTTCCACGGCAGCAGCCTGGTGCAGGACGCGGCGGTCACGCAGCGGATGAACGCGGACCTGATGGGGGCGCTGCGACGCGCCCTGCACGCTCCCGCACCGCAACCGGCGGCGTGACGGGCACTAGCATCGTGCGGCGATGGCCATCGACGCATATGTGCTGACCGACTGGTTCGCCGAGAACGCGCGGGACCTGCCGTGGCGCAGGTCCGACTGCTCGGCGTGGGGCGTGCTGGTCAGCGAGATCATGCTGCAGCAGACCCCGGTCGCCCGCGTCGAGCCGTCGTGGCACGCGTGGATGGCGCGCTGGCCGAAGCCGTCCGACCTGGCCGCCGCCACCCCGGCCGATGTGCTGCGGATGTGGGGCAAGCTCGGCTACCCGCGCCGCGCGCTGCGGCTGCGGGACGCGGCGGCCGTGATCGCCGCGGAGCACGACGACGTCGTTCCGTCCGATGTGGACACCCTGCTGGCGCTGCCCGGCATCGGCGCGTACACCGCGCGTGCGGTCGCCGCGTTCGCCTACCGCAAGCGGTGCCCGGTCGTGGACACCAACGTGCGGCGGGTCATCGCCCGTGCGGTGCACGGCGCGGGCGACGCGGGCCCGGCCTCGAACACCCGGGACATGGCCGACGCGGAGAAGCTCCTGCCCGCGGACGAGGAGCACGCGGCGACGATGTCGGCGGCGCTGATGGAGCTGGGCGCGATCGTGTGCACGGCACGCAACCCGCGCTGCGCCGACTGCCCGGTCCACGACACCTGCGCGTGGCAGCTCGCCGGGAAACCCGCCTACAACGGGCCGGCGAAGCCCGTGCAGAAGTTCGCCGGCACGGACCGTCAGGTACGCGGTCTGCTGCTGGACGTCCTGCGGGACACCTCGACCCCGGTCCCCAAGACCCGGCTGGACGTCGTCTGGTCCGACGCCGGGCAGCGGGACAGATGTCTCGACTCGCTGCTGGTGGACGGGCTGGTCGAACAGACGGCCGACGGCTTGTTCGCGTTACCCGGGGAACATTGATCTCCCGAGAATTGGCAACCAGATTCTCTGGCAATTGGGGAACTCTTGTCTTCGAGTAACCGCGCCACTACCGTCGGAAATGCCAGTCACCGATCTGGGCCGGATGGGCCCCACGTCGAGGGAGATCGAGATGGCCGTATCCCGCCGTGCCCTGTTACGGGGCGGCTTCACCGTCACAGCCATGGGCGCGCTCGGCGCGTCGACGGCTCCGCTCGCGTTCGGCGAGGTCAGCGCGGCCGTCCAGCGACCGCGCATCTACACGTGCAACGAATGGGGCGCGCGCCCGCCGAACGGCACCATCACCGTCGAGAACCACAAACCCACCTACATCGTGGTGCACCACACCGCGGGTGGTAACTCGACCGACTACTCGCTGGCGCACGCCTTCTCGATCTCGCGGAGCATCCAGAACTTCCACATGGACGGCCGCGGGTGGATCGACACCGGCCAACAGCTCACCAACAGCCGCGGCGGGTACGTCACCGAGGGCAGGCACCGCAGCGTCGAGATCCTCGACGGCGGCACCCGGCACGTGCAGGGCGCGAACGTCGGCGGCCACAACAGCGAGGTCATCGGCATCGAGAACGAGGGCCTCTACTCCACTGTGAACGTGCCGCAGAAGCTGTGGGACTCGCTGGTGCAACTGGTCGCGTACATCGCGCAGTCGTACGGCATCTCGCCGGACATGATCCGGGGGCACCGCGACTTCAACGCCACGGAGTGCCCTGGCCAGGTGCTGTACGAGCGGCTGCCGGAGCTGAAGGCGGCCGTGCGTGCCGCGCTCGGCACCGCACCCACGTCGCCCGCCGCCACGCCGTACACCTGGCCCCTGCTGAAGCCGGGTGAGCGGAGCGAGAAAGTCCTTGCCGCGCAACACCTCCTGCGCGCGCGTGGCGTGGCCGTCAAGGCGGACGGCGTGTTCGGCGACGCGACGTTCGCGGCGGTGTCGAAGCTCGCAGCGGAGAACGGCGTGGCGTATGAACCCTGCTACGCCAGCCGGACCGCGGACGAGAGCGGCTACATCGGCGTCACCACGTGGCCGCTGCTGGTCCGCACCGTGCGCGCGGGCGACACCGGTGAGGCCGCGAAGGCCGCGCAGGTGCTGATGTCGGCGCGGCGGCAGCGGTTCGCCACCGTCGACACCCCCACCTGGCAGCGGCTGCTGGCCTGACGCCTGGGATCCTGCGTCCATGGCGCAGGCGCTCGAGTTCCACTTCGACGGCGACGCGGACGCCGCGGTGCGCGGACTGTGGCGGCGGCTGGCGGACAACGGCGTCCCCAGCCCCGCCACCACCCCGCACGTGACGTTCGCGGCCGCCGGCACGATCCCCGCCGCCACCCGCGACGCACTGCGCGACGACCTGCGGCTGCTGTCGATCCCGTCGCTGTGGCTGTCGATCCTGACCGCGTCCGACGGCGAGCTGGCGCTGACCGCGGTCGTCGACACGGAGCTGCTCGCCGTTCATTCCGCGGTGCACGACGTGCTGGCGAAACGGGTGAAACAGCCGGTCGCGCGCTATTTGCCCGGTTCGTGGATGCCGCACTGCGTGCTGGCCCGCGACCTCGAACCCGACCTCATGGCGGCAGGCTTCGCGGCGCTGTACCCGGTAGGGTCGATCAAGGCGAGGATCAGCGAGATCGTGGTCGTCGACACCCACACGGGTGAGGCTGACGTCCTGCGCGATCTGGAGGGGTCATGAGTGAGGAACTGCGGCGGGTGCGGGACACCCTCATCGAGGAGCTGCGCAAGTCGGAGACGCTGACCGTCGCGGGCCGGGCCCTGTTCAACCGGTACGCGGCGATGTGCGAGGCGGCGAGCGGTGCCGCCCCTGCCGCCGCTCCGGAACCGCCGCCGCCGCCCGCTCGCCCGCAGCGGCCCGAGCCGGTGGACGAGGAAGAGGAGTTCGGCGGCTCGTTCATGGTGCGTCCCACGACGACGCACACGAACTTCCCCGGTTACCGCGAGGGGCCGCCGCAGTCGGACCTCCCGCGTTCGTTGCGGGACCGCCGCCGCTAGCGTCCCAATACGCCTGACAAGAACGCCTCGACCGCGCCTCTGTAGACGGCGGGCCGGTCGTGGTGGACGACGTGCCCCGCGCCTTCGACGAGCAGGTGCGTGACCTCGCCCCCGGCACGTTCCGGCAGCTCCGCCATCTGCCCGGGCGGCATGGCGCTGTGCTCGGCCTCGATCGCGAGCATCGGGCAGCGGACCCGCTCGACGAACGGCCAGTAGTCGCGGCGGCCCCACTCGTTGGCGATCTCGTACAGGTCCTCGAGGTCGGCGATCAGGTGGTAGCCGTCCGCGCGTTCCTCGACGCACTCGGTGAACCAGTCGCCGAGGTCGCCGAAGAACTCCCGCACGTGCGCGAGCGACCGGAACGGCACCGGCCACGACTCGAAGTACGACTTCCACGGGTCGACCGTCTTGCCGCGCTGGTCGGGGGCGATGTCCTCGACGACGACCGCGCGGACCAGGCCGGGGTGGGTGGCGGCGAGGCACCACGCGTGCAGGCCGCCCATGGAGTGCCCGATGACCGTCGACGGCCCCAGGTCACGCAGCACGTCGGCGGCGTCCTCGACGAAGTCCTCGGTGCGCCAGCCGCCGCCGCGGTGCGGGCTGCGGCCGTGCCCTCGGGCGTCGAGCCCGACGACCCGGCCGTAGGCGGTCAGCCACTTCGCGACCGGCCACCAGGTGGTCGCGCGGCCCATGAGGCCGTGGAGCAGCAGGATGCCGGGGCCTTCGCCGCCGAACTCGACGATGTGCACCCCTGATGGATACACGGAACCCACCCATTCATCACATCCGGTCGGTCATGATGTCCGGGTCACCGACGATCGGGAGCTGTTCACCATGCACCACCGCACGGCCGTGCGCGTTGTCTGCCTCACGCTGGCCGCGGCGGGTCTCGCGGCCTGCACGGTCTCGCGGAGCAACGAGCAGGCGCGCTCGTCGTCCGAGGAGGCGCCGGCGGCCACCTCCGACGACGGGGCGGGCGACCCGTACTACCCGGAGGACGGCAACCCCGGCTACGACGTGACGGCGTACCACGTCACGATCAGCTACGACCCGCCGAAGCAGGCGTTGCAGGGCGACACCCTGATCACCGCGAAGGCGAGCGCGTCGCTGCCGGAGTTCAACCTCGACCTGCAGGGCCTCGAGGTGAGCGCCGTGACGGTGGGCGGCCAACCGGCGAAGTACACCCGTGAGGGCGACCACGAACTGGTGATTACTCCGGCCGAAGCCATCGCCGAGGGTGCGACGTTCGAGACCCGCGTGCAGTACGGCGGCACCCCGGAGTCGGCGGAAGCGGGTTCCCTCGGCGAGAACGGCTGGCAGCGCTCGTCGTCGGGCGGCGCCTTCGCCGCTGGCGAGCCGCACTCGGCGACGTCCTGGTACCCGGCGAACGACACCCCGAAGGACAAGGCGACGTTCAAGCTCGATGCCAGGGTGCCGAACGGCTGGAGCGTCATCTCGAACGGCGTCGAGTCCCCGGCGACGCCCGGCAGCGACGGCTGGACCACGTACCACTGGACCGAGCCCAACCGCGTCGCGACGTACCTGACGACGGTCGGCATCGACAAGTGGACGTTCGAACGGTCCACGCTGCCCAGCGGGGTGCCGGTGGTCAGCGCCTACGCCCCGGGGGCGGAGGGGAAACGTCAGGTCGAGTCGAGACTC
This sequence comes from Actinophytocola sp. KF-1, assembly GCF_054661535.1. Classification (NCBI taxonomy): domain Bacteria; kingdom Bacillati; phylum Actinomycetota; class Actinomycetes; order Pseudonocardiales; family Pseudonocardiaceae; genus Actinophytocola; species Actinophytocola sp. KF-1. The sequence goes on from NZ_BAAFVK010000013.1 coordinate 139,947, forward strand.
CCGGAGATCATCGCGTTCCTGGAGACGAAGTTCGGCCCGTACCCCCAGTCCGCGGCGGGCGGGATCTACATCAACGAGAACATCGGCTTCTCACTGGAGACCCAGGGCCGCCCCATCTACGCCGCGTGGGCGGAGGAACCGGTGGTGGTGCACGAGAACGCCCACCAGTGGTACGGCAACTCGGTGACGGTCGACGAATGGAAGGACATCTGCCTGAACGAGTGCTTCGCGAGCTACGCCCAATGGCTCTGGGACGAGGCGAAGAACGGCGTCGACCTGGACGACCAGTACCGAACCGAAGTCGCACGAAGCACCGACCGGCTGTGGACCGGGAAGCTGTACGACATGGGCGCGGGCAACGAGTTCACTGCTGTCTACGAGAAGGGCCCGCTGGCACTGCACGCCCTACGCAGGGAAATCGGCGACGAGGCGTTCGACAAGGTGCTGAAGGAATGGCCAACCAAGCACCGCGACGACAACGCATCGTGGCCGGACTTCGAAAAGCTGGTCACCAAGACGTCCGGCAAGGACCTGACAGCGTTCTTCGAAGCATGGTTCCGCGGCGACACCCAGCCGGCCGACGAGTTCCTGTACCCGGGGCCGCTGCACAAGTAGGGCGGCCTCCGGCCCCCTCGAACCACGCTACGGCATCACACCGACAGCGCCTGTCCCCGAAGATCAACGGCGGGGAGGTTGTCCACAGGTGCGGAGGTTGTCCACAGCAGACGGTTTCTCACTGCGGCTTTGTCACCCCTGCCCGGTAAGCTGGCTACCGGGGGCCGGAGGCCAACCCTGGGCACGGGGTTGGCTTGTCACGGCAGAGCTTCGGGTGTGAGTTGTCCACAGTTGACCCGTCCATCCACAGCCGCCGTCGCGATCTCCGGGATTGTCGGCCCCGCCCGGTAGGCTGGAAATCGGGGGCCGGAGGCCGGGCCCGCCGGAGACCGGACCCGCCAGAGACCGGACCCGCCAGAGACCGCGCCATCCCAACCGAGGCCGCCCCGAGATCGGCCTACCCGAAGCGGAGTCCATCCGACGGCCGGCACTCGAATGTCGAGGCCATCGAAGATCGGTACCCCCGAGGACGAGTCCTCCGAAAGTCAGCCATCTCCGTTGAGCTTCTGATCGTTGTTCCCGCCGTAGCAGCGCGGCGTCATTCAGTCGGCCCGCCCCCACCGCGTCCACTGTGGACTAGGGCAGGATCACCTCTGCCATGACGGCCTCGTGGTCGCTGTTCGCTAGATCGAAGACCGCGTAGCTGCTGATCGCGCAGCGGACGTCCGTGACGATGTGGTCCAGTGTCAGCGGCGGCCCCGTCGGCCAGGACGACCACGTCGTCGTGAGGCCTTCGCCCGCTTCCTCTCCCGCGTCGGCGTAGCCGTGGTCCACCAGGTCACGGAACGCGAGGTGGTCCAGCGTCGCGTTGAAGTCGCCTGCCAGGATGCGGGGGCGTTCGTTCGTCGTGGCCTTCGGCAGGTTCGCCAGTTCGGTGCGCCACGTGCGGGCGTGTGCGTCGTTCAGAGGCGGCTGCACATGCACGGCGGTCAGCTCCAGGTCGTCGTTGCCCGGCAGGTCGACCACCGCCGACGGCTGCGAGAACGAGCTGTCCTCGACCAGGATGATCTGGCGCAGCGGCACGTTCGCCGCGATGCCCGAGCCATCGCCGCCGGGGCGAGCGTCGTACACGTGGTACGGCAACACTTCCGCCAGCCCTGCACTGTCCAAAGCGGACACGGCGTCGGGGGTGAGTTCCGGCATCGCGAGGACGTCGACCTCGTGCCGCCGCACCAGGTTGACCAGCGACTGCGCGTCCGCCTGGCCGAGGCGGAGGTTGGCCGACATGATCCGCAGGTGCGGGCCCTTCGCGTCCGGTTGTTCCTCGGCCAGGAACCTCGGACCCAGCAGCGACGCCAGCGACAACGTCATGACCAGGACGGCCAGGCCCAGCACCCACCGCCGCAGCACCAGGGTGAGCAGCGTGAGCACGCCGGCGCACGCGACGACGTACGGCGTGAGCGACATGGCGCCGATGAGGAACGCGTTCGTGTTCTCCAGGCTCAGCACCCGGACGACGCCGTACCCGAGCAGCGCCAGCGCCAGCACGAACAGCAGGAACGTGACCTTGCCGCTCCGACGCCGCGGCTCGAAGTCGTCGATGTCCTCGACGGGGTCGTACGCGACCTCGCCGGTGGCCACGCTCCACCTAACCATGGCGTTCGTTGCCACGCTTGTAGTTGCCGGTGGCGCGGGCGAGGAGGTGCTGGGCCTCGTCGTCGGCGGCGCGTTCGAGGCGGCCGAGGAGCTTGGCCGCGGCCGTGCCGCGGACCGTGGTGACGACGCGGCCACCACGGGAGACGAGCAGCTGCCCGTCCTTGGTGACCCGCCAGTCGAACGGGTCGTCCTCAAGCCCCATGAGTACAGCTTGCCCGAGGTTGGGCGGGTAGCGCCGGTGGTTTACCGGTCGTGTCGCGGCCTCCGGCCCCCGGAATCCAGCGTAACGGGGTGGGGTGACAGTTTCGGGTTGTCCACAGGCTGCCTGTGGACAACCGTGTCGGCTGTGGACAAACAGTGTTACGGAGCGTTCACGCGGACGGTTCTGTCGGTGCCATGCCGTAGCGTGGTTCGAGGGGGCCGGAGGCCAGCGGGGGACGCACGACGGGCGAGCGTTCGGTCGGGCATTTGCTTGCTGTGCCTTGCATGCACGGGTGCAGCGGTGATCTTACGGAGGGGCGGCCTCCGGCCCCCGCTTGCCAGCCTACGCCTGGGTACCGACAGTGACGGCAGGCTGTGGGTAAGGCTGTGGACAACTGGGCTGGCTGTGGATAACTCGACTCGTGCGGGCGCACGCTGTGGCGTGCCTCGGTGGAGTGCCCAGGGGTGGGGGTCTCCGGGTGTACGCGGCGAGACCGCCAGGTCGGGTGACGCGGACTGGGTTGTGGGCAACTCGCCAGCGGCGGCTGTGATGCGCCTCGGCGGACGCCCCATGCCGAGGGCCGGCCTCCGGCCCCCGATTTCCAGCTTACGCGGCAGGACCGACAGTTTTGGGCGACGTGGAGCTGGGCTGTGGACAACTCGGCCGGCGGCAGCTGTGCCGCGCCTCGGCGGATGAACCGCGCCGGGGGTTGGCTTGCTACCGCCGATTCCAGCGAGGGCAGCGGGACCGATAGCTTTAGGCCTCGGCGAGCTGGATTGTGGGCAAGTTGGCCGGCGGCTGTGGCGTATGCCTCGGCGGAGTGGCCCCGCGCCGGGGTTGGCCTCCGGCCCCCGGTTGCCAGCGTACGCGGTGGGGCCGACAGTTTTGGGTTGCGCGGAGCTGGGTTGTGGACAGGTGTGTGGGCTTGTGGACAACCAACAGGCAGACATGCGGAAGGCCGCGCCCCCGGAAACGGGAGCGCGGCCTTCCGTTGTTCGTTCTGGATCAGGCGGACTCGGCGTCGTCGCCTTCTGCGCCTGACGCGGCCATGTTGACCGGCGGGGCGTCCGGGACGTTGGCGGGCTTGGTCTCACCGCGGAAGGTGAACACCGCCTTGTCCGTGGACGAGGTCTCCTCGCCGTCCCAGCCCTCGACGTCGACGATGATGATCTGGCCCGGCTGGATCTCGCCGAACAGGATCTTCTCCGACAGCTGGTCCTCGATCTCGCGCTGGATGGTCCGGCGCAGTGGCCGGGCGCCCAGCACCTTGTCGAAGCCGCGCGTGGCGAGCAGCTTCTTCGCGGCCGGGGTCAGCTCGAGGGCCATGTCCTTGTTCTTCAGCTGCGCCTCGACGCGGGTGATCATCAGGTCCACCATCTGGACGATCTGCTCTTCGGTGAGCTGGTGGAACACGATGATGTCGTCGATGCGGTTGAGGAACTCCGGCCGGAAGTGCTTCTTCAGCTCGTCGTCGACGCGCTGCTTCATCCGGTCGTAGGTCTGGCCTTCGCCGCCGCTCGAGAAGCCGAGGTTCACGGCCTTCGAGATGTCCTGCGTACCGAGGTTCGACGTGAAGATGATGACGGTGTTCTTGAAGTCCACCGTCCGGCCCTGACCGTCGGTCAGACGCCCGTCTTCCAGCACCTGCAGGAGCGTGTTGTAGATCTCCTGGTGCGCCTTCTCGATCTCGTCGAACAGGACCACCGAGAACGGCTTGCGCCGCACCTTCTCGGTCAGCTGGCCACCCTCCTCGTAGCCCACGTACCCGGGAGGGGCACCGAAGAGCCGCGAGGCGGTGTAGCGGTCGTGGAACTCACCCATGTCGATCTGGATGAGCGCGTCGTCCTCGCCGAACAGGAAGTTCGCCAGCGCCTTGGACAGCTCGGTCTTACCGACACCGGACGGGCCGGCGAAGATGAACGAGCCGGACGGGCGCCTCGGGTCCTTCAGGCCTGCGCGGGTGCGGCGGATCGCCTGGGACACGGCCCTGACCGCGTCCTCCTGGCCGATGATCCGCTTGTGCAGCTCCTCCTCCATGCGGAGCAGACGCGTGGTCTCCTCCTCGGTGAGCTTGAACACGGGGATACCGGTCCAGTTCGCCAGGACCTCGGCGATCTGCTCGTCGTCCACCTCGGCGACGACGTCCAGGTCACCGTCCTTCCACTGCTTCTCCCGCTCCGCCTTCTGGCCGAGCAGCGTCTTCTCCTTGTCGCGGAGCTTCGCGGCACGCTCGAAGTCCTGCGCGTCGATCGCGCTCTCCTTCTCGCGGCGCACGTCGGCGATCTTCTCGTCGAACTCGCGCAGGTCCGGCGGCGCGGTCATGCGGCGGATGCGCATGCGGGCGCCTGCCTCGTCGATCAGGTCGATCGCCTTGTCCGGCAGGTACCGGTCGTTGATGTACCGGTCGGCGAGGGTCGCCGCGGCCACCAGCGCCGGGTCGGTGATCGTGACGCGGTGGTGCGCCTCGTACCGGTCCCGCAGGCCCTTGAGGATCTCGATCGTGTGCTCGAGCGTCGGCTCGCCGACCTGGATCGGCTGGAAGCGGCGCTCCAGCGCCGGGTCCTTCTCGACGTACTTGCGGTACTCGTCGAGCGTCGTCGCGCCGATCGTCTGCAGCTCACCACGGGCGAGCATCGGCTTGAGGATCGACGCGGCGTCGATCGCGCCCTCGGCGGCGCCCGCACCGACGAGCGTGTGGATCTCGTCGATGAACAGGATGATGTCGCCGCGCGTGCGGATCTCCTTGAGCACCTTCTTGAGGCGCTCTTCGAAGTCACCGCGGTAGCGCGAGCCCGCGACCAGGGAGCCGAGGTCAAGCGTGTACAGCTGCTTGTCCTTCAGCGTCTCCGGCACCTCGCCCTTGACGACCATCTGCGCGAGGCCCTCGACGACGGCGGTCTTGCCGACGCCGGGCTCGCCGATGAGCACGGGGTTGTTCTTGGTGCGGCGGGACAGCACCTGCATGACCCGCTCGATCTCCTTGGCCCGCCCGATGACCGGGTCGAGCTTGCCCTCCCGCGCGGACGCGGTCAGGTTGCGACCGAACTGGTCGAGCACCAGCGAGGAGGACGGGGTGCCCTCGCCGCGGCCGCCGGTCTCCGCGGGCTCCTTGCCCTGGTAACCGGACAGCAGCTGCAGGACCTGCTGGCGTACGCGGTTGAGGTCGGCGCCGAGCTTGACGAGCACCTGGGCGGCGACGCCCTCACCCTCCCGGATCAGGCCCAGGAGGATGTGCTCGGTACCGATGTAGTTGTGTCCGAGCTGCAACGCTTCCCGCAGCGAGAGCTCGAGGACCTTCTTGGCCCGTGGGGTGAACGGGATGTGCCCGCTCGGCGCGTGCTGACCCTGGCCGATGATCTCTTCGACCTGCTGCCGCACGCCCTCGAGGGCGATTCCCAGCGACTCGAGCGCCTTGGCGGCGACACCCTCACCCTCGTGGATCAAGCCCAGGAGGATGTGCTCGGTGCCGATGTAGTTGTGGTTGAGCATCCTGGCCTCTTCCTGGGCCAGGACAACCACCCGCCTCGCGCGGTCGGTGAACCTCTCAAACATCTGCACTCCTGACTGCTGCGCCGGCGGCCCTTACTCCACCGCTAAGTACCCGGTTCGCGGTGGGTCAGCACCGTGAAGACCACTGTAGTCGTCCAGCCTGTCGCTCTCAGTACCACTTGCGGCTATCCGTGAGCTTCACAAGGAACAACGTGCGACAACCGGGGCGGATTCCGCCAGCCGTTGGTGTCCGCTGTCCGCGAACACCCGGAAGACCGGGCTCGCGATGATCTTTGTAGTGAGCTAAAGTTAGGCCAGGCTCACCTAACAAGGCTCCAGGAGACGCCCATGCGGACCAGTCCAAGCTTACGGCTTGTGACCGGCACGCGCGCGCCCTCTCTTGTCGAATCCGTCACACGGGCCGCTTCCCGCCAGGTCAGGACCGAGGTCCGCGTCGGGCTGCCGGAGGATTCCACCGGCTGGGTGAACTGTGCTGAATTACTCTCCGCACCCGACGGTTTCACGCTCTGGCGTCAGGAACTCGCAGGTTGGCTGCACGACCGGTACAACGAGGCGCCCGAACGGACTACGGCCGGTTACGTGATGTCGTGGTACCTCGGCGTCCCCGGGTACCTCGCGGCACTGCTCTTCCACCACGAGCGGCGCGTGCCGTCGCTGCGTCCGGAGCACCTCGCGTTCCACAAGGCTCGACCGAGACCCCACCCGGATTCGATCGCAGTTCTGGACGAGAGCTTCGTCTGCCTGCCCGACGACCCCGCGGCGGGCACCCCGAACGCGACCGTCGTGCCGACCGAGAAGGCGCTCGCGGCGGTGCTGCGGGGCCGGTTCACCGCCCACGCGGCCCGGTTCGTGTCGGCGTTCGCGGGCACCGTGCGCTTCGGCAGGCACACGCTGTGGGCGGCGGCCACGGACGCGCTCGACCACTCGATGTGGCTGGTCGGCCGGTACGCGGGTGACGAGACGGCAGGCGTGCTGGACGCGAACCTGCTGCTGCCGGACCGGTTCGCGCCGCTGACGTCCGCGTCGACGCTCCGGCCGGTGATCGACGACCAGGGCAGGGCGGGGTGGACGCGGCGGCGGGAGGCCTGCTGCTTCCACTACCTCATGGAGGCCGGTCAGGGCGTGTGCGAGACATGCCCGCGGGTGTGCGCGAAGAACTGAACGGCGGCCTCCGGCCCCCGGTTTCCACGCTACGGCAACCCACCGACATTCCTGGCGCACGCGGCGCCGGTTGTCCACAGCCCACCCGGTTATCCACAACTCGCGGCTGAGCCCCTGGTTCTGTCGGTGGGTACCGGTAGACTGGCATGGCGGGTGGCCCCCGGGATCGGGTGGGGGTTGCCATCGCGCGCGAGCGGTGTGAGCCGACCCCGGGATGCCGACCCCGGCATGAGGATGCCGACCTCGGAATGCCGGGCGCGCAGCGCCCGAACCCCACGAAGCGGGCGAAGCCCCAGAACCCCTGAGGGGTGCCTGCCATCCCGTCGACCTGGCGAAGCCCGATCACACCGGGTCAAGGGGGCCCGAAACCCAACCCAACCCCGCACCCAAGCCACCGGGCCCCCTTGACGCGGTGTGATAGCCCCGCGGGAGGTCGACGGGATGGCAGGCAGCCATGGACACCAGTCCCTGCCAACCCAGCCCCGTGCCCGACCCGCCACCATCCCGGAGACCAGCCCCTCCGGCGAGGAGGCCCGTCCGGCAGGACGCCCTCCGGCGAGCCCCCCCGGAGGGAGAATCCAGGCAAGGCAAGACCCATCCGACTTTGACGGAACCCTGCGGAGGCCTGGGCGAAGCGCTGGTCAGAGGGCCGCACTCAGGGTGTGCCGCCTGCCAGTGCGTCGCCCAGTGGGCTCCTCCGGTACAGGACGGACCGGCCAGAACGGGCCCTCGTGACGAGCCCCGCGTTGCGCAGCACCGCCAGGTGGTCTCCCACCGCGCCCGTCGCCATGCCGAGTGACGTCGCCAGCTGGGTGGTGCTCGCCGGGTCGGTCAGCATCACCAGCAGCCGCGCCCGTGACCGCCCCAGCAACGAGGCCAGCGCGTCCGGCGGCGTCGCAGGCCCCGGCTCCCACAGCGCCGCCGTGCCGCGCGCCGGGTACACCAGCGCCGTCGGCCACGGCGGGTCTGTGTACGCGCCGATGTTCGGCCACACGAACACCGCGGGCACGAGCAACAACCCGGCCCCGTCCAGGTGATAGGTGGCGTCCACGAACCGGCTCAGTTCCAGCGCTCCGTCCCGCCACGCCAGGCGCTTGTGCAGGCCTGCGAACGCCGCCTGCCAGCCGCCCGTGCTGAGCAGGCCCGCGCGGTAGACCACGTCCCGCTCCAGCACGGCACGCAGCGTCGGCCAGTCCGGCGCGATCAGCTCGTGCCACGCCGCCTCCAGCGCGTCGGCCAGGATTGGGGACACGTTCTCGTCCTCGAGCACCGCCAGCACGCGCGGGTCGGTGGCCGGTCTGCGGGCTAGGCAGTCGGCGATCTCCTTGCGCGCCTGCGCCAGCGGGGTGGCCCTGAGCGCGGCCAGGTCGTCCTCGATGGTCTGCGCCATGCTCGTCGGCGGCTGCACCACGAACGCCGCGCCGTAGCGCTCGCTCTGCAGGGCCAGCAGCGCGTCCAGCGCGGTCTCGCGGCGCAGGCGGTGGAACGCGGGCATCAACCGGGCCGACCACGCGGGCGGCAGCGGGGTGCGTTTGCGGCCGGACAGCTTGCGCAGCACAGCCTCCAGCTCGGCGACCGGGGACAGCGCGAAACGGCTGTTCAGCAGGTCGTCGCGGCCGACCACGAACCTCAGCACGGTCCGACCTTACGCCGGTGCACGAAAGAGTGGTGCCGGATCGATCAGCGGGCGGAACCTGTCGGGGTGAACGAGAGAGCCACCTTCCGCCAGGTCCTGGCCGTGCCCGTCTACCGCACGGTGTTCCTCACGAGGGCCCTCGCGATCGGTGCCGACACCCTGCGCACGGTCGCCCTGTCCGTGCTGGTCTTCACGGCCACCGGGTCGGCGCTGCTCGGCGCGATGACGTTCGGCGCCTCGTTCCTCCCCCAGGTCGTCGGCGGGCTCGTCATCGGCGCTCTGCCCGACCTGATCCGGCCGCGGCTGTTGATCGTCACCGGCTACACGCTGGAGGCCGCCGCGGCCGCCCTGCTGGCGGTCGGCGGCATGCCCGTGTGGGCGAGCCTGCTGCTGGTCGCCGGCATCGGCTGCCTCGCGCCGGTGTTCAACGGGACCGCGGGGCGGCTGACCGCGGACGCCCTGTCCGGTGACGCGTTCGTCGTCGGGCGCGGCCTGTTCCAGCTGGTCTCGTCGGCCGCACAGGTCATCGGGATGGCGGGCGGCGGGTTGGCGGTCGCGTTCATGGGGCCGGAGACCGCGCTGCTGGTGACCGCGGCCTGTCACGCGGTGGCCGCGCTGTGGGCGTGGCTGGCGCTGCCGGACCTGCCCGCGCCCGGCCGGCAGAGCGAGCGCTCGCTGGTCAGGCAGAGCTTCCACGGCGCGCGTGAGCTGCTGGTCGACCCGGTCGTGCGCAGGCTGCTGTTCGCGAACTGGCTGCCGCCGGCGTTCGTGATCGGCGGGGAGAGCCTGCTGATCCCCTACGCCGCGCTGGCGGGCTTCCCCAGCGGCGCGTCGGGGGTGGTGCTGGCGTGCATACCGGCCGGGATGTTCGTCGGCAACCTCGTCGTGACCAGGGTGTTCGCGCCGCGGACCAGGGAGCGGGCGGTGCCGGTGCTGGTCGTGCTGCTCGGGTTGCCGCTGGTGCCGTTCGCGTTCGACGTGAGCCCGCTGGCCGCCGGGGCGCTGATGGCCGTCCTCGGCTCGGGGTTCGCGTTCGGGGTCGGGCTGCAGGGCCGGTTCCGCGACGCGCTGCCCGACGACTCGACCGGGCAGGCGTTCGGGCTGCTGTCCACCGGGCTGATGACGTTGCAGGGCGTCGGGCCGCTCGTGTTCGGCGGGCTCACCGAGGTCGTGCCGGTCGGGGTCGCGATGACACTGGCCGGGGTCGCGACCGTCGGCACCGCGGTGTGGATCGCGGTGGCGGTGCGCCCGGCCGAAGCGAATACGCCGGTTCCCGCCTAATCGAGGAACCGGCGCCGCACGATTGTGTGAATCTCAGGCCTGCGCGTTGTACGCCTCGGCGACTTCCTTCGGGATTCGGCCGCGATCCGAGATGTTCATGCCCTGCTTACGGGCCCACTCACGCATTGCCTGGTTCTGTTCCCGGTCGGCGGACGCGGTGCGCGGTGCGCGGCCCGCGGCGACCAGGCGGCCCGCCCGCTTACGGCCACCGGACCGGCGCGCGTGCTCGACGAATTCGGAGAGCGCGTCCCGCAACCGCTCCGCATTCTCCTCGGAGAGGTCGATCTCGTAGAACGCGCCGTCCAATCCGAACTCGACGGTCTCCCCCGCCTCGGAACCATCGAGGTCGTCGACCAGGCTAACCGTGACCTTCTGCGCCATCTGCGCCCTCCTCAGGTTTGCGACGCGGGGACCGAGCGAACGTGCGTGAGCACATAACGAATACTCCCACTAACCAGCTTAACGCAAATCCGTGATTAGGTTAGTGGTTCCCGCGCCGCAACTCGCTCATTCTGGGCGCACCAGCGGAAACAGGATCGTCTCGCGTATGCCGAGGCCGGTGAGTGCCATGAGCAACCGGTCGATACCCATTCCGACGCCGCCACTCGGGGGCATTCCGTACTCGAGTGCACGCAGGAAGTCCTCGTCGAGACGCATCGCCTCGTCGTCACCGCCTGCCCGCAGACTGGCCTGTTCGGTCAGCCGTTCACGTTCCACGACCGGGTCGACCAGCTCGGAGTATCCGGTGGCGAGCTCGAATCCCCGGACGTACAGATCCCATTTCTCCGCGACACCCGCGATGCTGCGGTGCTGGCGGGTGAGCGGGGAGGTCTCGACCGGGAAATCACGCACGAACGTGGGCGCGTAAAGCTTGTCGCCGACGAGGTGCTCCCACAGCTCCTCGACCATCTTGCCGTGGCCGAGCTTCGGGTCCACGTCGAGACCGAGGTCGTCGGCGTGCTTGTGCAGCAGCTCGGCGGGGGTCTCGGGGGTGACCTCGCTGCCCAGCGCCTCGGACAGCGACGGGTACATCGACAGGCTGGTCCACTCGCCCGACAGGTCGTACTCCTCGCCGTTCGCGAGCGTGACGACCTGTGTACCGAACGCGGCCTGCGCCGACTCCTGGACGAGCTCGCGGGTCAGCACGGCCATCGAGTCGTAGGTCTCGTAGGCGGCGTAGAACTCGAGCATCGCGAACTCGGGGGAATGCGAGGAATCCATGCCCTCGTTGCGGAAGTTGCGGTTGATCTCGAAGACCTTCTCGATACCGCCGACCACGCAGCGCTTCAGGAACAGCTCCGGCGCGATACGCAGGTAGAGGTCCATGCTCATCGCGTTCGAGTGTGTGACAAACGGGCGCGCACTGGCACCGCCGTGCTGCGTCTGCAGCATCGGCGTCTCGACCTCGATGAATCCGCGGCGGTCGAAACTGTCCCGCAATGCGCGCACCACGCCGGCGCGGGTGCGCACGGTTTCGCGGGCCTGGGGGCGCAGGATCAGATCGACGTACCGCTGCCGAATCCGGGTTTCCTCGTTCAGGTCCTTGTGCGCGACCGGCAGGGGCCGCAGCGCCTTGGCGGCGATTCGCCACTCGTCGGCGAGAACGGACAGCTCGCCGCGGCGGGACGTGATTACCTCGCCGTGCACGAAAACGTGATCACCGATGTCGACGGTGCTCTTCCACGCCGAAAGGGCGTCTTCGCCGACCTTGTTCAGGCTCAGCATCGCCTGCAGTTCGGTGCCGTCGCCCTCTTGCAGCGTCGCGAAACAGAGCTTGCCCGTATTGCGCAGAAAGATGACGCGGCCAGTGACGCCGACCACATCTCCGGTGGCGGTGTCCGGCGTGAGGTCCGAATACGTCTCACGAATCTGCCGCAGCGAGTGGGTGCGCGGCAGTTCGACGGGATATGGATCGACGCCGTCGGCAAGCAGGCGGGCCCGCTTCTCACGACGGACCCGAAGCTGCTCAGGAAGGTCGTCGGCCTGCGGTTCCTGCGTTTCGTCGGTCACGGTTGAACAGGGTACGGCGTGTGTCGCGGGCGTTAGTTTGGGTGGTATGGCCGACGACTTGCACCGGAGGCGGGCCCGTTCCTTCGGCTCGCTCGCCGCCGATTACGACGCGCACCGGCCGGGTTACCCCGCGGATGGGATCCGGTGGGTGCTCGACGGCGCGACCCGGCCCGTGCGCTCGGTGCTGGACCTGGCGGCGGGGACCGGGAAGCTCACGGCGGGCCTGCTGGCGTTGGGGCTGCCGGTCGTCGCCGTCGAGCCCGACGACGAGATGCGTGCCCGGCTGTCGCACGCGTTTCCGCAGGTCGAGGCGCTGGCGGGGACGGCGGAGGCGATCCCGGTCCCGGACGGTTCGGTGGACGCGGTGCTGGTCGGGCAGGCGTTCCACTGGTTCGACGCCTGCGCGGCGCTCGAGGAGATGGCACGCGTGCTGCGGCCGGGCGGGGTCGTCGGGCTGCTGTGGAACGACGAGGACGAGAGCGTCGAGTGGGTGGCCGGGCTGATGGCGGTGGCGGGGACGAGCGTGACGCACGCCGTGCCGATGGACGTGCCCGCGCACCCGCGGTTCGGGCAGGTCGAGGAGGCGGCGTTCCCGAACACGCAGCGCAGGACGGTCGACTCGCTGGCGGCGACGTTGGGGACGCACTCGCGGATGATCGTGATCCCGGCCGAGGAGCGGGCGGCGGTGCTGGAGCGGATCCGGGCGTACCTGTCGGAGCGGCCGGAGACGGCGGGCGGGGAGTTCGACGTGCCGTTGCGGACCAGGGTGGTGCGCGCGCGGCGGCGGTGACGGGCTTGGCCTCCGGCCCCCTCGAACCACGCTACGGCATGGCACCGACAGTCCCGCCCGGTTCGGCGGGCTCCTGGCGTGGTTGTCCACAGCCGGTGTGGTTGTCCACAGGGAGTTGCGGGGAGGCACGGCGCTTCGGGCGGATTCGCTGGACGGCGTCCACTGGCGCCTCATCGAGTGAGCTTGCCGAGGTGAGGCTCACCTGCCGAGCAGCGAGCAGAACCTGCGCGCAGGACGGGCTTGCCGACGCAGCGCCCGCAAGGCGCGCTTGCCGACGCAGCGCCCGCAAGGCGCGCTTGCCGACGCGGCGCCCGCAGGGCGGCCTTGCCGAGGCAGTGCCCGCAGGGCGGCCTTCCCGGAGCAGCGGGCCGAGCGAGCACGCCAAGGCGGCCACCCACAGGCGGCATGCCTGCTCGAAGCCGACGCGATGATTTTGCAATCTGAGCAGGCTTCGAGATGGCCCAGGCGTGCCGCGCAGCGAGACCACCGAGTGGTCGGCCAGTCGACGGCTGCCCCCGGCAGCGAGACCACCAAGTGGTCAGTCCACAACGGGCGGCTACCCCCGCGGTGACATCGCCGAGGCGGTCGCGGAATTGGCGGCTGCCCTCGCCGAGCCGCTCGGGTTGTCCACAGCCGGTGTGGTTGTCCACAGGTCGTCGCGTCACGGCACGGTGCTGTCGGTGGACGCCGGTAGCGTGGATTCCGGGGGCCGGAGGCCGCCGGGGGTTGACCTTGCCGCTGGCGTCAACGTTCTTGACTCGCCGCCATGAGCGACAGGGTTGTGGTGGTCACCGGCGGCGGGTCCGGGATCGGGCGGGCGACCGCCAGGGCGTTCACGGCGCGTGGTGACCGGGTGGTGGTGGTCGGGCGCAGGCGCGAACCGCTGGTCGAGACGGGTGCCGGGGAGCCCCTCGTGGCGGACGTCGCCGACGCCGGTGCCATCGCGGGGTTCGTCCGGGAGCGGTACGGCCGGCTCGACGTGCTGGTCAACAACGCCGCCATCGTCAGGGGCGGCCCGCTCGGCACGATCACCGCGCAGGACGTCGGCGACCTGCTCGCCACGAACCTCGTCGCGCCCGTCATGCTCACCCAGGCCCTGCTGCCCCTGATGTCCGAGGGCTCCGTGGTCGTCAACGTCAGCACCGCCATCGGGCAGCGCGGGTGGCCCGGCAACTCCGTCTACCCGGCGGCCAAGGCGGCGCTCGAGTCGCTCACCCGCAGCTGGGCCGTCGAGCTGGCGCCGCGGGGCGTCCGGGTCGTCGCCGTGGCGCCCGGGGCGATCGACACGCCCATCGCCGCCAACCAGGGGTGGTCGCCGGAGAAGGCCGCCGAGGTGCGGGCGTGGCAGATCGCGCACACGCCGCTCGGCCGGGTCGGGGAGCCGGGCGAGGTAGCGTTGGCGATCGTCGGGCTGGCCGCGGCGGGGTTCGTGACCGGCGTGGTGCTCCCCGTGGACGGGGGCGCGTTGGTGGGGTGAGCGTGCGGATCGGCGAACTGGCGGCGGTGACCGGCGCGACGCCCCGTGCTCTGCGGCACTACGAGCAGGCCGGGCTGATCAGTTCCGCCCGCGCGGCGAACGGGTACCGCGACTACGACGAGACCGCGGTCGCGCGCGTGCGCAACATCCGCTACCTGCTCGCCGCCGGGCTCACCCTCGACGACGTGCGCGCGTTCGGGCCGTGCCTCGACGGCGACATGACCACGGCGAAGCCCTCACCCGGTGGTCTGCGGATCGCCAGGGAGCGGCTCGCCGTCATCGAGGCGCGGATCGCCGCGCAGACCGAGGCCAGGGACCGGCTCGCGGCGGCGCTCAGAGATATCGTGCCATGAGCACGTCGTCGACGAGCTTCCCGTCCAGCTTGAACTCGCCGCGCAGGACGCCCTCGACGACGAACCCGCACCGCTCGTACAGCCGCCGCGCGCCGGGGTTCTCGCCCAGCACCCGCAGCGACACCTTCGACGCGCCACGCCTGCCGGCCTCCGCGACCGCGGCCTCGACCAGCGCCCGGCCTACCCCGCGGCCCTGCGCGGCCGGGTCGACCGCCAGCCCGTTGATGCCCAGCACGTGCCGGTGGGACTCGAGCGGGATGTTCTGGTGCACCAGCACGTACCCGGCGACCTTGCCGTCCACCTCGGCGACCAGGTAGTTCGCGCGCTCGGTGCGGTCGTCGAAGAAGGACGTGCGGTTCTCCCGCGTCGGCACGGGCGCGGGCGACACGGCCTGGGACCACGTCGCGAAGTCGATCTCCAGCAACGCCGCGTCGTCGTCGGCGCGGGCGGGGCGGATGTCCACGGTCACCTCGTGTTGCGTTCGAAGACCAGACGCAGCCCGAGCAGCGTCAGGTCGGGGCGGTGGTCGGTGATCGTCTCGGACTCGTCGACCACCAGCGGCGCGAGGCCGCCGGTGGCCATGACCGTGACGTCCCCGGGGTGGGCGGTGCGGTGCAGTTCGTCGACGATCCGCCGCACGAGGCCGTCGACCTGCGCGGTGAAGCCGTACATGATCCCCGACTGCAGGCACTCGACGGTGTTCTTGCCGATCACCGACTTCGGGCGCACCAGCTCGACCTTGCGCAGCGCGGCGGCCCTGGACGCGAGCGCGTCGACCGAGATCTCGATGCCGGGCGCGAACACGCCGCCGAGGAACTCGCCCTTCGCGGAGATCACGTCGATGTTGGTGGACGTGCCGAAGTCGACGACCACGCACGTCGTCTCGTGCAGGTGGTGGGCGGCGAGCGTGTTGATCACGCGGTCCGCGCCGACCTCCTTCGGGTTGTCGACCAGCAGCGGCACACCGGTCTTCACACCCGGCTCGACGATGACCCTCGGCACCGCGCGGTAGTAGCGGCCCAGCATGACCCGCAGCTCACGCAGCACCGCGGGCACGGTCGACAGCGCGGACACGCCCGTGATGTCGTCGGCGCGGTCGCCGAGCAGCCCGCGCATGGTCAGCGCCAGCTCGTCGGCGGTCATCTGCGGGTCGGTGCGCATGCGCCAGTCGCGGATGAGTTCCTTGCCCGCGTACAGGCCCAGCGCGATGTTGGTGTTGCCGACGTCGATCGCGAGCAGCACCGGGGTCAGCTCTCCGACTGCAGCAACGCGTCGAGCATCGCCGCGTCGGCGGTCTCCGCGGTCTCGGTCGTCGCGGCACCGCTGACCAGGCCGTGGCCGTCCGGCACGTACCCGGGCACCGCGCCCTTGTCGACGATCTTGTTCGCCTCGTCGACGAACACCACGCGTGGCCGGTAGGCGGCCGCCTCGGCGTTGTCCATCAGCCCGTACGCGATGAGGATGACGATGTCGCCGGGGTGCACGAGGTGCGCGGCCGCGCCATTGATGCCGATGACGCCGCTGCCCCGCTCGCCGGTGATGACGTAGGTCTCGAGGCGGGCGCCGTTGGTGACGTCGACGATCGTCACCTGCTCGCCCTCGAGCAGGTCGGCGGCCTCCATGAGGTCCTGGTCGACGGTCACCGACCCGACGTAGTGCAGGTCAGCCTGGGTCACGGTCGCCCGGTGGATCTTGGACTTCAGCATCGTGCGGAACATGTCAGTCCTCCCCCTGACCGAGGAACACGGCCGTGTTGTCGATGAGCCGCGTCGTGCCCACCCTGGCGGCCACCAGCAGCCGGGCCTCGCCGCGCTCGGGCGCCGGGCCGAGGTCGGCGCCGCGCAGCTCCAGGTAGTCGACGTCGACGAGCGGTTCCTTGTCGAGCACCGCCCGGGCGGACTCCAGCACGACCTCGGCGCCACCCGCGCTGACCCGGGCACCCGCGGCGAGCGCGGCGGACAGCGTGACCGCCGCGGCGCGCTGCTCGTCGGACAGGTAGGCGTTGCGGGACGAGCGGGCGAGCCCGTCGGCGTCCCGCACCACCGGCACGCCGATGATCTTCACGTCGAGGTTGAGGTCGCGCTCGAGCTTCCTGATCAGCGTGAGCTGCTGGTAGTCCTTCTCGCCGAACACCGCGTAGTCGGGGCGGATGATCGTGAACAGCTTGGTGACCACGGTCAGGACGCCCGCGAAGTGCCCCGGCCGGGACGCGCCCTCCAGCTCGCTGCCGAGCGGGCCGGGGTCCACGGTGACCTCGGGACCGCCCGGGTACATCTCGTCGCGCGACGGCGTGAACACCAGCTCGACGCGTTCTTCCTCGCAGACCCTCAGGTCGTCCTCGAGGGGCCGCGGGTACCGGTCGTAGTCCTCGTCCGGCCCGAACTGCAGCGGGTTGACGAAGATCGAGGTGGCGAGCACGCAGCCCGGCAGCCGCCGCGCGGTGCGCATGAGCCTGCGGTGGCCGTCGTGCAGCGCGCCCATGGTGGGCACCAGCGCGATCTTGCGGCCGACGGCACGCAACGCGCGCGCGGTCGCGACCATCTCGTTCAGTCCGCTGTGGACGTGCAGTTGGCCGGGGGTGAACCTCGGCGTCATCGGCGATCCTCTCGCTCCAGCGCGGCGAACACGTCGGGGGCGAGGTCGGGGCGCAGCAGCCCGCTCTCCTCGGCCCGTTCCGCGGTCCGCGCGGCGAGCGCGCGGTAGGCGGGCAGCATGTCGGGGGCGTTCTCGGCCAGCACCCGCAGGTGCGCGCGCACCGTGCCCGCGTCGCCGCGGGCGACGGGACCGGTCAGCGCGCGGTCGCCGTGCCGCAGCGCGTTGTCGAGCGCGGCGGACAGCAGCGGGCCGAGCATCCGCTCGGGGTTGTCGACACCGGTGCGGCGCAGCAGGTCCGCGGCCTCGGCGACCAGGGTGACCAGGTGGTTCGCACCGTGGGCCAGCGCCGTGTGGTACAGCGGGCGGGCCGCGTCGGGGATGCGGACCGGCTCTGCGCCCATCTCCACCACGAGCGCCTCGCCGACGCTCCACGCCGCCTCGTCGGAGTCACCGGCGGTGATCCCGAAACAGCAGTTCGCGAGGCGTTCGAGGTCCTCGGCACGGCCGGTGAACGTCATCACCGGGTGCAACGCGAGCGGCAGCGCGCCGTGTTCCTGCGCGGGAGCGAGCACGTCGACGCCGTGGGCGCCGCAGGTGTGGACGACGATCTGCCCCGGCCGCACCGCGTTCGCGGCGGCGAGGCCGCGGACCATGCCGGGCAGGGCGTCGTCGGGCAGGGCGAGGAGCACGAGGTCGGCCGCGCGGACCACGTCGTCGGGCGGGAGCAGCGGGACGCCGGGCAGCAGTTCCTCGGCGCGGCGGACGGAGTCGCGGGAGACCCCGGACGCGGCGACGACCGTGTGCCCGGCACGCGCGAGCGCCGCGCCGAGGACCGCACCGACGCGGCCGGTGGAGACCACCCCGACGGCAAGGCGCGCGGGCCGGTTCATACCGCCTCCCTGAACATCTCCCGACGAAAGCGTAACTTCACCGCGACGGTGTTCTGGCGGGCAGGTCGGCCTTGGCGGCGTGCAGGACCGTGACGAGACGTGCCTCACGCTCATGCGCGTCGTGGCCCGCGAGTCCGAGGTGGACGGCGTGCCACAGGAACGCCAGCTCGGTCACGGCGGCCTGGTAGGCGGCCACCGCCCGGGACGCGCCCCGGCCCTGCTTGCGCCCGGCGCGGACCCGCCAGTTGCGGCGGGCGGTGAGCGTGACGAGCCGCTTCACGTTGCCGGGGTCGACCCAGCCGCGATCGACCATCGCGGGCAGCGCGCGGGCGACGATGCGCTGCTCGCGGCGGCGGTGCCAGCTGACCAGGAACACGCCGGAGATGAAGATCGGCACCATGACCAGGAAGTAGACGTTCAGGAAGGTCTGCGGCGTGCCGAGCGTCGCGGCCGCGTTCCAGAGCGCGTGCAGCAGGACGGCGACGAGGTAGCCCGCGAGCGGCGCCACGACCCGCAGCCAGCGGCTCGAGGTCCGTGCCGCGACCCCGATCCCGATGCCGATCATGGCCGTGAACAGCGGGTGCGTGAACGGGGACAGGACGCCGCGCAGGATGAACGCGGTGACCACGCCGCCCGTGCCCGGGTCGCCGAACCCGTGGTCGGCGAACGCGCGGCCGAAGTAGTAGATGTTCTCGGTGAACGCGAACCCGGCCGCGACGAAGCCCGCGTAGACGACGCCGTCGATCACGCCGTCGAACTCGTCGCGCAGGAAGTACATGATCCCGAGGACGAAGACGCCCTTGAGGGCCTCCTCGAACAGCGGCGCGGAGATGATCGCGCTGACCTTGTCGCCACCGCCGTGCCCGAGCAGGGCGTCCCCGACCGCGGCGGCCGTGTTGTTGACGAGCAGGGCCGTGATCGCGGCGACGCTCGCACCCCACCCGAACGCGAGCCACAGCATGCGGGCCGGTTCCGGCTCCCAGCGGTCGATCCAGAGCAGCGCGGCCACGATCGACCCGACGGGCACCAGCGCGGCGACGATCCCGACCAGCTCGGCCAGCAGACCGACGCGTGCCGTCGACATGGCGAGCAGGGTCAGACCACAACCCGCGAGGACGACCAACCCGGCCACGGGCAACAGGACGGTCTGCCGACGCGGTGTATGCCGATGCGGCGGCCGGGCTGCGTGCACGGGGTCACCCTAAAGCCTGCCCGCTTTGCCCGGGTGACGCGACAACCCCCAGTTGTCCACAACCCACCCGGTTATCCACAACCAACCCCGCCACCCCCGGTTTTGTCACCCCCCACTGGTAGACTGGCAAGGCGGGTGGCCCCCGGGATCGGGTGGGGTTTCGCATCCGGGCGTGCGCGGCGATCAGCGGTGTTGCTCGATGCGCTGGCCGCGTGAAATCGCGGGCTTCTGCGCAGGTCAGCGCGGTCACCCAGGGCTGCGGTCCAACGTGTGGCGGCTCCGCGCGTTCGGTCTCGCGGTGGCCACGCCGGCTGACCGCCAGTTCCCGAAGTGCGCGTGGTCCACCCGGCGGTCAGTCCTCGCGGCGGCGCCTGCGGCGGGGGCTCGAGTCGAGGCCGTGGTTGGCGAGCAGCTCGCTCACCGACCGGCCTGCCGAGTGCGAACCGCCCGGCTCCTCCGGTCGCCCCATGCTCTCCTGCCACGACGGCTGCCCCTCGGCGCGGCGCCTGCGCCCACCGCCCGGCTCCTCGGTCGGTTCCGGCCGGTGCCGACGACCGGCAGGCACCTCGTCGTTGCCCGTGCTCGGCGCGGCCTCCGGTTGCGGCTGGACCGGCGGCGCGTACGCGCGGCTCGCGTGCGCCGGATCCGGCTGCGGCTGGTTGTACTGCGCCAGCCACGAGGCCTGCTCGGCCTTGGTGCCGAACGGCACGCCGTTGGCCGCGGCTTCCTCCCGCCGCGCCTCCCACGACGGGCCCCACTCCGGCTCGCTGCCGTCCCAGCCCGCGGCGGCGGGCCTGCGCTGCGGCGGCGGGTCGGCCGGGCGCTGCGGCTCCGGCCTGCGCGGCTGCTCCGTGCGGCGCTGCGGTTCCTGGCGGCGTTGCGCGGGCGCCGGCGTCTGGCCGGCCTCGGTGAGACCTTCCGGCACGAACCAGCGGTCGGACACCTCCGCCGGGTGCTCGACGAACCGCGTCGGCGCCTCCGGCTGCCGCGCGGCGGCGGGCTTGACCGGCTCCGCGCGTTTCGCGGGCGGCTTCGCCGGCTTCACCGGTTCGGGTGTCGGCCGATCGGTGCGTGCCTGGCGTTCCGGGGCGCGCGGCACCGACGGGGGCCGGGAGTCCGGGACCTTCGGCGCGGGACGCGGCGGCTGCGGCTCGCGGCGCGGCTTCTGGTGGACCTCGCGGATCCGCTCGATCAGCTCGGTCTCGGCCTCGCGCACGACCGGCGGGACGACGATCTCCGCCTGCGGCGAGCGGGCCGCGGGCAGGCGCTTCACGTCGCCGTTCACCGCGATCGACCGGTCGTCGCCGATGGAACGCATGCGGGTCGACTCGGCGCGCAGCGCGTACCGCTCGACGAGGAACTCGCCGCCCAGCAGGCTTTCCAGGGTCTGCCGCATCTTCTGCAGCTCGTCGCGCAGCACCGCGATGTCGTCGCGGGCTTCCTCCTCGGCCTGCCGTTTCGCCTCGGCCGCGACCTCCAGCTCGTACTCGCGGCGGGCGGCGACCTCGCGTTCGAGCTCCAGCTCGTAGATCCGCTGCCGCTCCGCGGCCGCCTCCCGCTGGTCGGTCACCTGCTTGCGGTACTTCGCGGCGAGGAACGCACCGCCGAGCGCCGCCCACAACGCGGCGACGATGCCGAGGCGCAGCCACCGTTCCTCGTCGGTGAGCACGAGGAGGCCGGTGGCCGCGAGAGCGAACAGCACGGCGCCTGCCATGAGGACACGCCCGCCGGACAAGCCGCGCTCAGGCTCGTCGGCGGAGTCTCGGCGGGCGTTCATGGGACACACCGTACCGGTCCGTTATAAGGACGAGACCATTACGATTCGCAAAGGATGTCAGCCGGCCGAGCCGGTATGCCGCTCGGGCGGCTGATTGTCCTGGTCACGCGGTGTGCGGCAGCACCATTCGAGCCACAACGCGGCCGCGATCAAGAGTGCGGAACAGATCACACCGACGACCGTGCTGCGGAAATCGGCGGCCGCGGCCGTGATCTCCGCGCGCCTCGGGAGCACGTAGACACCCAGCCCGAGCCACGCCCCGAGCATGATCGCGCCGAGCATGGACGATGCCTTGGCGAGCGCGACGGCACGCGCGGCGGTCAGCGGCTGCAGTGGCTTGCCCTCGCCCGGGTTGCGGATGCGGCTGCGGAGCGAGAACGCGAGCACCACCTCGACGACGGCCAGCACGAGCAGCGTGACCCCGGCGAAGGTCGGCATCGCGGGCAGCTGTCCATAGAGGACACGCACCAGCAGGTGGACCAGCACCGCGGTCACGAGCCCGGCTGCGGCCAGATCGCGGGCCCGGGTGAAGTGCATGACGCCACGGTACCGGCGAGGATTGACTCTCCAGTAACTGGAAGGTTCAGCATGGCGGACATGGGGTTCTTGACGATCGGCGAGCTGGCCAGGCGTACCGGCCTGACCACGCGGACGATCCGCTTCTACTCGGACGAGGGGCTGCTGCCGCCCGCGGAGCGCACGCACGCGGGCTACCGGCTCTACGACGGCGAGTCGCTGGCACGGCTCGAGCTGCTGCGCACGTTGCGTGAGCTGGGGCTCGGCCTGCCGGACGCGTCGGCGGCGCTCGCCGGGCGGTCGTCGGTGGCCGACCTGGCCCGCAGGCACGTGGAACTGCTCGACGAGCAGATCCGCGTACTGCGCCTGCGGCGGGCCGTGCTGCGCGCGATCGCGAGAACCGACGCCGAACTGGACGAGGTGAAACTGATGAAGAACCTGGCGACCATGACCGACGAGGAGCGCGCGGCGCTGATCGACGAGTTCTGGGACGAGGTGACGGCGGGCCTGGACATGCACCCGGACTTCGACACGGGCATGCGCTCGGCGAAGCCGGTGCTGCCGGACGACCCGAGCCCGGAGCAGCTGGAGGCGTGGCTCGAGCTGGCGGAACTGGTGCAGGACAAGGACTTCCGGGCCAGCATCCGCGCGATGAGCGAGGCCTCCGTCGCCGCCCGCGAGGCGGGCGAGCAGGTGGGCGAACCGACGGCCGAGGCGAAGGAGCAGTGGCTGTCGTGGACGTCCCGCGCCGCGGCGGCACGGGAGGCGGGCGAGGAACCGACGTCCGCGACCGCGCAGGAACTGGCCGCCGAGATCGCCGCGGCGTTCGGCACGTCCCGCGAGGAGGCGGCGACCCGCATCGAACAGGGCACCGACGCCCGAGCGGAGCGCTACTGGCAACTGATGGCGACCATCAACGGCTGGCCGCAGTGGCCCGCCCAGGTCCCGAACGCGGAGTGGCTGGCCGCGGCCCTGCGCGCGAACAGCTGACCCCGGCGAGTCACGCCCCAGAACACCGCGAGTCGCGCTCTCGAACATGGCGAGTGGTCGGTTTCGTGCAGAAGCCGGCCCGGCTGATGTGCACGAAACCGGCAACTCGGTGTGCGTGAGAGCGCGACTCGCGGTGTTTGAGAGCGTGACTCGCGGTGTTTGAGAGCGGGACTCGCGGGGGGGTGGGGTCAGGTGAGGGTCAGGTCTGTGCGTTCGTGGACTGCTGCTCGGTCGGCGTCCGGTAGTGCTGCCAGCAGGTCGGTTACCCGGCCGTGGCCTGGGAGTTCTGCTGTCGGGTCCACCGCCAGCCACGGGATCAGCACCGTCGCTCGGGACGGGGTGCCCGGGTGTGGCAGAAGCAGGTCGGGGTGGTCGCTCGTGATCCCGTCCACCGTCACCACGTCCACGTCCAGCGTGCGTGGGCCCCACCGCCGGTCGCGGACCCGGCCCGCCGCCGCCTCCAGGGCCTGGCCCCTGCGCAGCCAGCCCCACTCGTCGACGTCCGGGGACGACACCACCAGCACCGCGTTCAGGAAGTCCGGCTGGTCCGGCACGCCCCACGGCGCCGTCTCGTACACCGGCGACGCCTTCTCCAGCACGTCCGCGAAACCGTCGACCGCCATGCGCAGGTACGCCAGGCGGTCGCCCATGTTCGAGCCCAGCGACAGGACCGCCCGGGTCATCCCATGCGCTTTCGCGACCGGCGGACCGTGACCGCCACGTCGGCGAACGTCAGCGGGATCGGGGCGTCCGGCTTGTGGATGGTGACCTCCACCGCGTGCAGGCGGTCGTCCCAGCGCATGACGTCCTCGGCGATCTCCGTGGCGACCGTTTCGATCAGGTCGCGGGGTTCGCCGCCGACGACGGCGGCCACGCGGGACGCCAGTGCGCCGTAGTCCAGGGTGTGCTTCAGGTCGTCGGTGGCGGCCGCCTCGGCGAGCTCCAGCCACACCGTCACGTCGACCAGGAAGTCCTGGCCGTCCCGTTTCTCGTGCTCGAAGACGCCGTGGTGGCCGCGTACCCGCAGGCCGGTCAGCGTGATCCGGTCAGCCAAGCGCCTCCACCACCTTCACCGCGTCCAGCGACCGCCGGACGTCGTGCACCCGCACACCCCACGCCCCCGCCTTCGCCACCAGCGCCGAGATCGCCGCGGTCGCGTCCTCGCGGCCGTCGGGAGGCCGGGGGTTGCCTTCCTTGTCCGCCAGCAGTGTGCCGAGGAAACGTTTGCGGGACGCACCCACCAGCACCGGGAAGCCCAGCGCCAGCAGCACGTCCAGGCGGCGCAGCAACGCCCAGTTGTGGTCGCCCTTCTTCGCGAACCCCAGGCCCGGGTCCAGCACCAGCGCGTCCGTCGACACCCCCGCCGCCACCGCCGCGTCCACCCGTGCCGACAGCTCGTCCCGCACGTCGGTGACCACGTCGTCGTACGTGGCGAGGGCGTACATGTCCTTCGAGTAGCCGCGCCAGTGCATCAGGATCCACGGCACGCCGGCGTCGGCGACCACACGTGCCATGTCCGGGTCGGCCAGGCCGCCGGACACGTCGTTCACGATGGCCGCGCCCGCCTCGATCGCCGCCGCCGCCACGCGGGCGCGGGTCGTGTCCACCGACACCGCGACGCCCGCCGCCGCCAGGTCGCGGATCACCGGCCGGACCCGGGCGATCTCCACGTCCGGGTCGACGCGGTCCGCGCCGGGACGGGTCGACTCGCCGCCCACGTCGACCAGGTCGGCGCCGTCGGACCACATCTCGACGCCGTGCGCGAGCGCGTCGTCGACGTTCAGGTAGCGGCCGCCGTCGGAGAACGAGTCCGGGGTGACGTTCAGGACGCCCACCACCGCGCAGCGGCCGGGGTCGGGCAGCGCGGTGATCACCGGCTGCGCCCGTTGATCAGGGCGAGCGCCTCGGACCGGGACGTCGACGACGACCGGAACATCCCCCGCACCGCCGACGTCGTGGTGCGGGCGCCCGGTTTGCGGATGCCGCGCATCGCCATGCACAGGTGCTCGGCCTCGATCACGACGATCGCGCCGCGCGGTTCGAGCTTCTTCTCGATGGCGTCGGCGATCTGCGACGTGAGGCGCTCCTGCACCTGCGGCCGCTTCGCGTACAGGTCGACCAGCCGCGCCAGCTTGGACAGGCCGGTGACCTTGCCCTGCTCGTTCGGGATGTACCCGACGTGCGCCACGCCGTGGAACGGCACCAGGTGGTGCTCGCACGTCGAGTACATCGGGATGTCGGTGACCAGCACCAACTCGTCGTGGCACTCGTCGAACGTCTTGTCGAGCACCTCGTCGGGGTCGGTGTACAGGCCCCCGAACATCTCCAGGTAAGCCCTGGCCACGCGGGCAGGGGTGTCCTGCAGACCTTCGCGGTCCGGGTCCTCGCCGCACGCGATCAGCAGTTCCCGGACCGCCTTCTCGGCACGCTCCTGGTCGAACACCGACCCGCCGGTGTACAGCGGGCCCCTGCGGGACCCGTTAGAGGTCACAACTCGCCTCCGGTCGCCGTTCGGGTCCATCTAGGACCGCGTCTCAGCGACCACTATCCCATTCGGGACCGTCACGCCGGTCCGAGCCGTCGGGTCGGTCCTGGTCGGACGGGCCGGGCTGTGGCTGATCCCACGACGGGCGCCACGGCTGGTTGTTGCCGGGAGGCTGGGTCGCGGGCGTCCACCCGGGCGGGGCGCCGTAGTTCGGCGGGCCCGAGCTGCCGGGCGGCGGGTACGGCTGGCCGTAACCACCGGGCCGCGGACCGGGCTGGGGCAGGCCGTTGGGGCCCGCGCCGTTGCCACCCGGGGGCTCCGGGTTCGGCCGCGGCGGACCACCGGGCAGCTCCGCGCCACCGGGGGCGGTGCGCACCGGGGTCGGCGCCTCCTCCTTGACCGGCGGCCACGGCTCGCCACGTTCCTTCGCCAGCTCGCCCGGGGTCTTGATCGGCGGCTTGTCCGACGGCGTGCGGCCGCCGAACTCGTTGAACGCCGTGATCCTCGGCCGCTTCTCGACGCCGGAGAAGATCCGCTCCAGGTCCTTGCGCTGCAGCGTCTCCTTCTCGAGCAGCTCCATCACGAGGTTGTCGAGGATGTCGCGGTAGGTGTTGAGCACGTCCCACGCCTCGGTGTGCGCGGCCTCGATGAGCTTGCGCACCTCCTCGTCGATCTCGTGCGCGACCTCGAGCGAGTAGTCCGGCGCGTGGCCCATCGACCGGCCGAGGAACGGGTCGCCCTCGTCCTTGCCGTACTTGACCGCCCCGAGCCGGGCGGACATGCCGTACTCGGTCACCATCGCCTTCGCGATCTTGGTGGCCTGCTCGATGTCCGACGACGCGCCCGTGGTGGGCTCGTGGAACACCAGCTCCTCGGCCGAGCGTCCGCCGAGCGCGAACACCAGGCGCGCGATCATCTCCGAGCGGGTCATGAGCTGCTTGTCGTCCTCGGGGACGACGAGCGCGTGCCCGCCGGTCCTGCCGCGCGGCAGGATCGTCAGCTTGTACACCGGTTCCAGGTCCGGCATGGCCCACGCGGCGAGCGCGTGCCCGCCCTCGTGGTAGGCCGTGATCTTCTTCTCCTTCTCGGAGATGATCCGGCTCTTGCGCGCCGGGCCGCCGATCACGCGGTCGACCGACTCCTCGAGCGCGGCGCCGTTGATCGTGGTGCCGTTCGTGCGCGCGGTGAGCAGCGCGGCCTCGTTGATCACGTTGGCCAGGTCGGCGCCGGACATGCCGACGGTGCGCTTGGCCAGGCTCTCCAGGTCGACGTCCGCGTCCAGCGGCTTGCCCTTGGAGTGGACCTCGAGGATCTTCTTGCGGCCCATCAGGTCCGGCGCGGACACCGGGATCTGCCGGTCGAAGCGGCCCGGGCGCAGCAGCGCCGGGTCCAGGATGTCCGGGCGGTTGGTGGCGGCGATCAGGATGATGCCGCCGCGCGCGTCGAAGCCGTCCATCTCGACGAGCAGCTGGTTCAGCGTCTGCTCGCGCTCGTCGTGGCCACCGCCGAGGCCGGCGCCGCGCTGGCGGCCGACCGCGTCGATCTCGTCGACGAAGATGATGCAGGGCGCGTTCTGCTTGGCCTGCTCGAACAGGTCGCGGACGCGGCTCGCGCCGACACCCACGAACATCTCGACGAAGTCCGAACCGGAGATCGAGTAGAACGGGACGCCGGCCTCACCCGCGACCGCGCGGGCCAGCAGCGTCTTGCCGGTGCCGGGCGGGCCGTACAGCAGCACGCCCTTCGGGATCTTCGCGCCGAGCGCCTGGTAGCGGCCCGGGTTCTGCAGGAAGTCCTTGATCTCGTACAGCTCTTCGACGGCCTCGTCCGCGCCGGCGACGTCCGCGAACGTCGTCTTCGGCATGTCCTTCGGCAGCTGCTTGGCGCGCGACTTGCCGAAGTTGAGGACGCGGTTGCCGCCGCCCTGCACGTTGTTCATCATCCACATCAGCAGGATGAGCAGCAGGCCCAGCGGGATCAGGAAGATCAGGATCTGGGTGAGGAAGTTCTCCTGCGTGACCGTGGTGTTGAACTCGGTCTTGTTGTCGACCTGGTCCTCGAGCTGCCGGTAGATGTCACCGGTGGCGGCGGCGGGGAACTGCGTGATGATCTGCGTGACCCGCTGGCCGTCCTGTTCGATCGGGTCCTTCAGGGTCAGCTTGAGGCGCTGTTCCTTGTCCTCCAGCTCCGCCTTCTCGACGTTGCCGCCCGTCACCTGCGACACGGCTTTCGAGGTGGGTACCTCGGTATAGCCGCGGGTGTCGTCGAACAGCATGCTGATCAAGAAGTAGAGCAGCAACACCACCAGGATCCACACCAGCGGGTTGCGAAGCAGGCGCTTGCGGTCCATCAACTTACGGCCGCGGCGCGGCCCGACCCTCCCTGACAGCATGTGATACCTGGCCGGACGAGGCACTCCGGTCCAACCAGGGTACCGCCCATGGGCAGGCACCCACCTCGCGAAGTGCGGGAGAGGTGCCTACCCAGGTTCAACGGTGCTGGGGCCGAATCGGTTCCCGAGATGAAAGCGCTGGTCAGGCCGTGACGGACGCCACCATCTCGCCGATGCGGTGCCGCAGCGCCGCCGCGTCCGCGGGCGCGATCGTCACCCAGTCGTTCTTCGTCTGCGTCAGGTAGCGGCCCGACTCGTTGTCGAACCACGACAGCACCGGGCTGCGGCGGCGGCCACGCATGTCGCTGCGGCTGTTCGCGGCGATCTGCCCGCCCCGCCGGTTCGGCATGGCCGTCAGCCGCGCCAGCGCCTTGCGGGTCTCCTGGTCGCTCGCCCGGCCCGCGGGCGCGTTCCGCGCGCCAGCCACCGCCAGCTCGTTCGACGGCAGCGAGATCGAGGTCTCGGAGCCGCGCGGCGCGGGCGGCAGCATGCCCACGATCGCCGACACCAGCCCGTCGCGCGGGATCGACCGCAGCCGCAGCCCGTCCTTCTGCTGCACCGCCAGCACGGCGGAGCCACGGCCGCTCGCGGCGATCGCGGACACCGCGGGCGCGCCCGCGTCCGGCAGGAACACGGAGTCGACGCTCAGCTCCGGGTTCGCCAGGGCCAGCAACCAGTCCTCCAGCTGCGGTTCCAGCCTGCCGGACCGGTCGAGCAGCTGCCCGGCGACCAGTTCCTCCCGGATCCGCCTGCGCAGCGCGGCGCGACCGTCCATCGTCGCGCCGTGCGACTCGATCTCCAGGGGGTAGGGCGGTTCACCCGCGTCGAGCGCCTCCCACAGGAAGTCGAGTGCGATGGGGCTGATCAGCCGTTCCTGCTGCCGCACGTCACTCGTCGTCCCCGCCGATGACCGCCGGCGCGGTCAGCTGGTCGTTGCCGAAGGTGCTCTCCGGGTCGCCCTCGACGAGGTACGCGGGACGGTCGTGCTCCTCGTCCTCCTCGCGTTCGCCCTTGCCGCGCGGCGCGCCTGCCATGCCGCCACCCGGGCCGCCGCGGCCACCGGCCGTCATGCCACTGGGGCCCACACCCCTCGGCCCGGCCGCGTTCGCGTTGCCCGCGCCGGGGCCGCCTGCCCCACCCGCGCCACCCGCACCGCCGAAGCTCCCGAAGCCGGCGCCGAACCCACCGGCGCCCGCGCCAGGCGCGCCCGTCGACGGGCCACCCGGCACACCACCCGGCCCGAAGGACGTCGGTGACGGCGTCGTGGGGGCGGGGTTGTAGCCGGACGCGCCGGTGCCGATGCCGCCCGGCACCGGCGCGTAGCCGGACTGGTCGGTCGAGCCGTCGTTGTCGAAGAAGCCCCCGTCGGCGCCTGGCGCGAGGCCACCCGTGTGCGCGCCGGTCGGGGCGCCCGTGGTCGTGTCGCCGCGGCTGTACAGGGAGGGGTCGTTCGTGCCCGGGATCGAGACGGAGCCGCCGGAGAAGCCGCCCCCGCGACCACCACCGCCGCCGATCCGCTCCTTGGGCGGCACGAAGGAGGGCGTCTGCTGGTCGACGGCGACCAGGGACTGCGTGTAGGCGTTCAGGTAGGAGATCTGCTCCCGCTTCACCGCGTCGGCAGCGTCTTTCTGGGCCTTCATGTCCGCCTGCATGGCAGCCGGCCCGCCGGCGATCATCGCGTTGAGCGACTGCTGGCTGTCGAACTCCTTCGGCGGCGGCAGCTTGCGCACCTCCGAGGCTGCGGCCGACTGCTGCGACATCTGGACACCCATGAGCTGCGCGGTCTGCCCCGCGACCCCAGCCGCCTGCGCCAGCGGCGACAGCGCCGACTTCGCTGAGTCGGCCGCGACGCCGGTCCAGGCACCGTCGAGCGCGTTCACGGCTTCGAAGAGGGCGTTGGCCGCCTCGGCGAGGGCGTTGCCCCCGTCGTTGAAGGCGCGGCCCAGGTTGTCGGCGGTGGTCGGGTCGTTCTGCAGGGTGGCGGCGTCGTGCAGGGCCTTGCTGCTGTAGCCGTCCCAGTTGGGGGTGTCCCCGATCGCGCGGTCGTCCCCCATCCGCACCTCGGGCGCCAGCTCCGCGGTCCGGCTCGCGTTGATCGACTGCTGGATCTCCTGCGTCGTCGACCGGTCCTCGTCGGGCATGTGGTTCATCACCCGGCGGACGTCGCGTGCCTGGTCAGCCGAGTACTGATGCGTGTCGTAATGCGGCTGCTGCTGGTTGTTCGGTGCCATTCCAGGCTCCCCCTTACTGGTCCTTCACCCGCGGGATGACCAGGTTCGCGAGTTCGTTCGCCACCTGGCATGGGTCGTACTTGCCCTCGCCGGACGACCGCGTCCGCGCACTGGAGGTGAACATCTTCCCGCTCGGCAGGTCGACCATCACCTGACAGATCACCACAGGGTCGGTGTTCAAAGACTGGACGGCCGGGAGTCCGTCGATCTTGGTCGGTGTGTTCGTGATGCTCGGACCGGTGGGTGCCTGCGCCGTCGACGTCCCGTCCTGGAAGCCGACGACCAGGCCGGTCTGGTCCGCCCAGGTGCAGATCTCATGCCCATCGTTGATTGCGTTCCCCTTCTCACCCTCGGGCGAGCCCCCGAGGGCCTGTGCCTCCTCGGGCGAGAGGAGTTCGCACAGACGCGCCAGCGAGTAATCGGGCTGTTCCTGCTCGGACGTGGTTTCCGACGTCGGCACCTCGGAAGATGGGGACTTCTCCGTGGTGGGAGCTGGTTGCCCTCCAGTCGCAGTGCTGCAGCCGGCCAGGACTAGAAGCGTGGCGAGGCCAGCCACCACGCTGAACTTCGACGCAGAACGCACTAGTGAGTCCTGTTGTAGGTGGCAGCCTGGAATTCCTCGTTGTCCACGTAGTTGTCGATGCACTGCTTCAGCGCGATCTCGGCCTTCTCAGTCTGTTCCGCGAGGATCTTCAGCGCGGCCACGAAGGAGTCAGCGCCGTTGTACCTGCCCATCGACTTCTTGGACATGGCCTGTCCAACCGGGTTGCTCCCCAACTGGACGTCCACGTTGCCGTGGTTCGCCTGGAGCAGGTCGCCAAGCTGGTCCTTGACCTTGCCGAGCTTCGCCAGTGCGTCGGCTGCGGCTTCTGCTTCGATGGAGACTTGGCCGCTCGCCGCGGCGCTGCTGAAGGCGCTGACCGCGCCGCCGATTGCCTCGTACACCTTGCGCTCCCCTGGTTGCTCGGCGCGCGCACCCCTCCCGCGCGGCGCCTGACCGCTGTTGAGGTTAACGCACGCGGATCACACACGGGGACGCAATCAGCACAAAGGGCCACCCGCTACCTGCGACGGGCACTCACCGTGACGGCGTCGACTACCGGTCTCTCACCCTCGGAATGATCAGGTTCGCCAGGTCGGTCGCGACCTCGCACGGGTCGTACTTGCCCTCGCCTGCCGACAGGACCGTCGCGCCGGTGGCGACCATCCTTCCGCTTGGCAGGTCGACCAACATTTCGCAGATCACCACCGGATCCGTGGTCAGTGCCAGCATCGCGGGCAGGCCGTCGACGGTCGTCGATGTGTTCTCGATGTCCGGGCTGGTGTCTGCCTCCGCGGTCGAGGTGCCGGTCTGGAAGCCGATGATCAGGCTCGTTTCGTCGGCCCACTCGCAGATGTCGTGGCCGTCGCTGAGGGCGTGGCCCTCTTCGCCCTCCGCGGAGCCGCCGAACTGCTGGGCCTCCTCGGGCGAGAGCAGCTCGCACAACCTCGCGAGGGAGTAGTCGGGCGCCTCCTGCGTCACCGCTTCCGACGACTGCGACTCACCCGGCACTGGCGTGGGCTTGCCGACCGTCGCGCTGTTGCACGCGGCGACGGCGAGAATCACTGCGGCGGCGACAGCGCTGCCCGCCGCCTTCATGCCACGCACCACTACCGATCTTCCCCCTGGCATGTGTCGAGGTTAACCGGAGGCGGTCACGTTGCGCGACGGAACCCTCACCGGGTGGTGGTGAGCTTGGTCAGTAGTTCTCCCAGGTGGTGGCGCAGGGTTGCCGGGTCGGCTGGGGCGATGGTCACCCACTCGGTGCCGTCCTGGCCTTTTCTCTTGTAGGTCAGGTAGCGGCCCGATGGGGTGTCGAACCACGAGACGACTTGGGAGCGCTTGCGGGTGCCCATCGGCGTTCTGGTGTTGACGGCCAACTGGCCCGCGCGCAGTTTGGGCTGGTCGGACAGTGCCTTCAGCACCTGGCGGTCGACCGGTGTGCCGCCTGCCGGCCGGCCATCGGCCATGGCGTTGAGGTCGGCGGCCGGGATGGTGATCGACTTTTCCGCGCCTCGGGCGCAGGGCGGCAGTAGGGCCACCACGGACGACACGACCGACGTCGGGTCGATCTTGGTCAGGGTCAGGCCCTCGTCTGTCTGGGTGGCCAGCAGCGCTCGGTGGCCGTCGCCTGCTGCGAGGGCCGTCCTTCCTTCCAACACGGCGTCCACGCTGTGGGTGCCGCGGGCCAGCAGTGTCAGCCAGTCCTCGATCTCCGGGGACAGGCGGCCCTGCTGGTCCATCAGCCGCTGGTCGCGCAGTGCCTCGAACGTTCGGTGCCGCAGCGAGCTCCGCTGGTCTACGGTCTCGCCGTGGGACCTGGCTGCCAGTGGGTACGGCAGCTCGCCGGCGTCCAGGGACTCCCACAGGAAGTCCAGGGCCACCGGCGTGAGGAACCGCGTCACGACGAATAGACCTTGGGGTCCAGCGTGCCGATGTACGGGAGGTCCCGGTACCGCTCGGCGTAGTCCAGGCCGTAGCCGACCACGAACTCGTTCGGGATCTCGAAGCCCACGTACTTCACCGGGACCTCGACCTTCACCGCGTCCGGTTTGCGCAGCAGGGTGCAGACCTCCAGCGACGCCGGGTTGCGGGACGCCAGGTTCTTCAGCAGCCAGCTCAGGGTGAGGCCCGAGTCGATGATGTCCTCGACGATCAGCACGTGCCGGTTCGCGATGTCGCGGTCGAGGTCCTTGAGGATGCGGACCACGCCCGACGACGACGTCGACGACCCGTAGGAGCTGACCGCCATGAACTCCATCTGCACCGGCACCGGCAGCGCGCGGGCGAAGTCGGTCATGAACATGACCGCGCCCTTGAGCACGCCGACCAACAGCAGGTCGGAGCGGTCACCGCGCTCCGGGTAGTCGTCGGCCACCTGCTTCGCGAGTTCTTTGATCTTGTCCTGGATCTGCTGCTCGGTGATCAAGACGGAGGCGATGTCGTCGCCGTACACCCGGTCCCCTCTCCTGGCTCCCACGCGGTTACCCGAAGCCTGCCACGGGCCCGGCTCACCGCAAAGTTGCCCGGCAACCAAACAGCGCCCTGACCCCGCCACGCACCGATCAGCGCGTCCGCCGACCGCAGGTGCGCGTCGCTGAGCTCGCGCACGCCCGCGTCGAGGAGCCACCGGCGCAGCACCCTGCGCCGCAGCGCCGCCGGTTCCGCCGCCAGCACCGGCACCGCCAGCTCCCCATCGGTGCGCGCCGACTCCAGGAGCCGGGCCGCCAGTGTGTCCAAGGCCTCAGTGTCGTCACGCAGCTGCGCCGCGGTCCGTGCCAGCGCGGGCGCCACCCCACCCTGGAGCACGTCCTCCAGCAGCGGCAGCACCTCCCTCCTCAGCCGGACCCTCGTGTAGGCCGGATCGACGTTGTGGGGGTCCTCCCACACGGTCAGACCCAGCTCCGCGCACGCCGTCACAGTGGTAGCACGGGGCACCGACAAAAACGGGCGTCCCCACGGGAGGTCGAGGTCGCGCATGCCCGCGATCGAGCGCGGGCCGGAGCCGCGACCCAGGCCCAGCAGGACCGTCTCGGCCTGGTCGTCCTGCGTGTGTCCCAGCAGCACCAACGGAAAACCCGCCGACCGCAGCGCCCGGTACCTGGCCGACCGCGCTGCCGCCTCCGGGCCGCCGCGGCCGGTCACCGACACCGTCAGGACCCGGACGTCCTCGATCCCCAGGCCGTGCAACTGTTTCGCCGCGGCCGCCGCGACCTCCGCGGAACCGGCCTGCAGCTGGTGGTCGACGACCAACCCGTGGACGGTCAGGTCACGCCGGGACGCCACGTGGGACGTGGCGGCGGCCAGCGCCAGCGAGTCCGCGCCGCCCGAGACCGCCACGGCGACGTCGGGCACCGGGCCCGCCTTGTCGAGCAGCTGCCGCACCGCCTGCCGCGTGCGCGCGACCGGCTCGAAGCGGTTCACCGCCCGTGGACGCGCCGCACCCACGCCGCCGGGTCGGCGATCTCCGACCGCAGCGGCACCGTCTCCGGCGACTCCCACACCCGGTTGAAGCCGGTCATGCCGACCTCGTCCACGACGTACCTGGTGAACGCGGCGCCCGCCGCGTACTGCTTGACCTTCGCGTCCACGCCGAGCAGCGAGCGCAGCAGCCGGTCGAGCACGCCGCCACCGCGGCGCCGCTGCGTGAACCGGGCCCGGATCGTCGCCACGCTCGGCACCACGGACGGCCCGACGGCGTCCATGACGTGGTCGGCGTGGCCCTCCAGCAGCGTCGACAACGCGATCAGCCGGTCGAACACCTCGCGCTGCTGGGGCGTCTGCAGGATCTCCATCAGGCCGACCGGCCCGGGGCTGGTGGACTCGGAGTCGTCGGCGCGGCGGCGGATCTGCTTGATGATCTCCGGCAGCCGCGTGAACGCGCCGGTCGCCGTCTCGTCCAGTCCGGACAGGAACTTCGCGACCTCGCCGGAGAAGTACTCGCGCAGCCACGGCACGGCCGTGAACTGCAGCCGGTGCGTGCACTCGTGCAGGCACACCCACATCTGGAAGTCCTCGGCGGGCACGTCCAGCGCGCGCTGCGCGGCCATGATGTTCGGCGCCACGAGCAGCAGCCTGCCGCCCTGCGGGTCACCGCCGAACGGGTCGTACTGACCGAGCACGCGACCGCCCAGGAACGCCAGCACCATGCCCGCCTGCACACCGGCGCTGCCCGCGAGAACACCGCCCATGGGCCGGTTCTGCCCGGTCGGCAGGGCGCCCTCGGTCAACGACGCCAGTCCTTCGGCGGCGGCCTCGACCCAACGGCGCCGGTCGACGACGTCACCGGGGTGCAGCGGCAGGTCCAGCCCGAGGCCGGTCAGCTCGCGGACGTGCGTCTCGGCGGCGTCGGTGGCGCCGCGCAGCTGCGCGACGGACCGCTCCGCCTCCTCCATCGGCACGGAAGGACCGGGTTTGATCAGCTTCTGTGCGGTGGCCACGGCGATGCCCCAGTCCACCGGGGACCGGGTCCCGTTCTGCTGGTCAGCGGCCGCAGCGCTCATGCCTTCGACGCTACCTGACGCGACATGAAACGTCCGTGTCGACGGCACTACTGACAGCCACAGCCCCGCAACGCGGCGGTCACCGCGTCCAGCGCGGGACGGGCGGACGTGGCCACCGACCCGCTCGTCAGGAACGCGAACACCAGCGGCTTGTTGTCCTTGTCGAGCACGATGCCAGCGAGCGAGTTGATCCCGGTCAGCGAACCGGTCTTGGCCCGCACCCAGCCCTTGCCCGCGACGGCGTCGGCGCCGGTGTACCGGTCGGCCAGGGTGCCGCTGCCGCCCGCGACGGGCAGGCCGCCGAGCAGCGGGCGCAGCTTGGCGGTGCGCGGGTCCTTGCCGTCCGGGGCGGCCGCGACCGCGAGGAC
Organism: Actinophytocola sp. KF-1; assembly: GCF_054661535.1. Taxonomy (NCBI): domain Bacteria; kingdom Bacillati; phylum Actinomycetota; class Actinomycetes; order Pseudonocardiales; family Pseudonocardiaceae; genus Actinophytocola; species Actinophytocola sp. KF-1. The sequence goes on from NZ_BAAFVK010000013.1 coordinate 175,057, forward strand.
GTCGGCGAGCAGCCGCGCGGTCATCTTGTTCTCCTCGGACATGCCGCTGCCGTCGCGCAGCACCACGCCGTCGACGGTGAACCCGTTCTCGCGCAGGACGTCCAGCATGGCCTTGCTGGCGCCGTCGAAGTTCGGTTCCTCGCCCGCCTTGACCGCGACCTCGTGGGCGAGGACGTCGCCCAGGGTGTTCTCCGAGCGGTTCAGCATGTTGTCCACGAGCTGGGTGATCGGCGCCGACTTGATCTCACCGAGCACCTTCGCGTTCTCCGGTGCCTTCTTCTCGATGTCAGCGGCCGGGGCCGCGCCGATGCGCTCGGCGAACGCCTCGACCAGCGTGCGGCCGGGGTCGGTGGTGCGCGGCGAGTAGTTCTCCGCCGGGTCGGTCTGCCGGTCGCCGTCGAGCATGGCGGGCACGATCGGCGCGATGAAGCCGAGGCCGATGTCGGCGGGCAGCCAGCTCGGGGCCAGCGCGGGCGCGGAGTAGCGGCTCTGGTCGATGTAGACGGTCTGGACCTGGGTGCCGCTGGCCTTGACCTGGTCCACGAGCTCGGCGAGGTGCGGGGCGCCCGGGTAGATCGACTCCTTGCCCACCTCGAGGGAGGAGATCGTCGGGTCGCCGCCGCCGACGATGATCACCTCGCCGGGCCGGTCGCCCTCGACGACCTTCGTGACCAGCTGTTCCGTGGGGTCGAGGCTGAGCAGCGCGGCCGCCGCGGTGAGGATCTTGCCGGTGGACGCGGGCGTGATCGCGCCGTCGGCGTTCTTCTCGTACAGCGTCTCGCCGGTCGCCGGGTCGATGACGACACCGTTGACGTTGCCGAGCGCCGGATCGGACATCGGGCCTGCCAGGGCCTGCTCGATGCCCTGCCGGGTGGGCGCGGGCGCGGCGGCGTCCGGACCGTGCAGCGACGGCGTGTAGGTGACCGGCCCGGGCGGCGGGTCGATGGCGACGGGGTCCTCGCCGGTGATGCCGAGCTTGTCGGACAGTCCTGGCACACCGAAGACGACCCCGGCCGCGATCGCGACGACGGCCACGAGCGAGATGGCCGCGATGAGCAGCGGTTTCCTGGACTTCTTCTTCGTCTCCGGCTCGTCCGGTTCCGGTTCCGGGCCGACGCGCTGGGGCGCGGCGCGGGGCGGCTCCGGCGGTGGCCACTCGTCCTTGCGGTCCGGCGGCGTCAGGTTGACGGTCGCGCTGTCGGTGCCGCGGGTGGCGGCGGCCGCCGGGTTGTCCCGGCGCAGGAACGCGGCAGGGTTCTCGGGCCGGGAGAACACGGGCGCACCGGTGGCGTCGCGGGGGATGAAGCTCGTCGCCTCTTCCCGGGGCGTGCTCGGGCGCGCGAAGTTCGGGGGACGGGACGCGCTGGGCTTGCTGTCCGGGCGCAAGAAGCTCGTGGGGACGTTCTCTTGCCTCGCAGCCGGCGGGCGGGCGTTCTCCGGGCCGCGTTTCGGCTGGACGGGCCGCATGAAGCTGGTCGGCGCGTCTTCTGGCCGGGGTTCGCTGTCCGCGTCGCCGGGCCACAGCGCCGCCGGGCGCGTGCCGGGCCGCGTCGTGCTCTCGGCGGGCGGGTCCTCCTTGTGGGGCTCAGCGCGGAAGAGCGAACCGGGTGCGGTGTCCTTGTCCTGATCGGCCGAGGACGGGTCCTCCTCGTTCTCGGCCGCGGGCTCTTTCTCCTTCGCGGACGCGACCTCCTGCTCCGGGGCGGGTGCGGCGTCGTCTCGCGTCTCGGCGGGCTGCTCCGGTGCGTCCTCGGCCGTCTCCGGTTCGGGGTCGTCGTCGCCCGGGGGTGCGACCGGGTGCATGAAAGCCGTTTTGGCGTCTTCTTGGCCGGTCGGTTCGGGCCGTTCCGGCTTGGTGAAGCTCGTCGCCGTGCTCTGCTGGTTCTTCTCCGTGCCGCTCTCCGCGGACGGCCACGCCGGGGATCTGCCGGCCCCGGTCTGTCTTTCCAGGTCCGCGATCGGCCACGACATCGGCCGGGTGATCTGCTGCTCCGGTTTCGCGTGCGGTTCGTCACCCTCCGCCTCGGCCGGAGTCGACTCGCCGTCCTTGCCCGCGTCGGTTTCCCCGGCCTCGTCCGACGGCGTTTCCTCAGCCTGTTTCTGCTGGTCAGGGACGGGCAACTGGTGCGTTTCGGCGTCCTTGGGCACCGGCGACCGCGAGTCGTCGTCGGTCGTCGGCCAGAGGTCCCCATCCCCGGACTGCGGCACGTGCCCTCCCCAATCGGTAACCAGCAGTGGTCCACACTAGATGGCACCCCGACACGAGCCGATTTGAGCGAGGAAAACAGTGGAGTTCGACGTCACGATCGAAATCCCCAAAGGCGTGCGCAACAAGTACGAACTGGATCACGAGACCGGCCGGATCCGCCTGGACAGGACCCTGTTCACGGCGACCCAGTACCCGGCCGACTACGGCTTCGTGGAGAACACCCTCGGCGAGGACGGCGACCCGCTCGACGCGCTGGTGCTCGTCCAGGAACCGACGTTCCCGGGCTGCCTGATCAAGGCCAGGGCCATCGGCATGTTCCGCATGACCGACGAGAAGGGCGGCGACGACAAGGTCCTGTGCGTGCCCGCCGAGGACCCGCGCACCGAGCACCTGCGCGACATCCACCACCTCGCCGAGTACCACCGGCTGGAGATCCAGCACTTCTTCGAGGTCTACAAGGACCTGGAGCCGGGCAAGAGCGTCGAGGGCGCCACCTGGGTGGGCCGCGACGAGGCGGAGAAGGAGATCGCCCGCTCCTACGAGCGGCTGCGCGAGGCGGGCGGGGTCTACCCGCACCACTAGTGCCAGTCGAGCTCGCCGTCGACGACCACGGGACGGTCGTCATCGCCGCCCCGCAGCGCGTCGGCGGTGTGCTCGAGCAGTGCGGTGAAGTCGGCGGGGCCCGTGAACGCGACGTCGCCCGCCTCGTAGTGGTAGCCGAGCCGGTCGCCGTCGAGGAACAGCAGGTCCCCGCCGTGGTCGGTCGCGACGGGGAGGTACCGGCCGTGCCACCACGACCCGACGTTGCCGTCGATACCGACGGACTCCAGCACCTCGCACATCATCACCGCCTCGTCGGCGATCCGGGCCGCGGACATCGGGTGCATGCGCGGCGGGAAGCCGAACGCCTGCTCGGGGTCCGCGCCGTCGTGCCTGCGCAGTGACGCGGCCAGCGCGGCCGGGAACCGCACCCCGGCCGTCCGCTGGGCCTGCTCGATGACCTCGTCAGCGTTCCTGGTTTGCCGCAGGTCGAGCATGTCCACCGCGTACACCGGACGTCCCAGACCGCCACAAACACCGGACCAGCCAGCTAATCGAGCGAACGCCACATCGCACGCCTCAACGCCCGGCTCCTGTCCGACCTGAACGACCGGCTCCCGGCCGTGGCCGGACCTGCGCCTGGCCGCGCGCGGAAAGCCGGGGTGACGCGGCGCGACCGGGACGGGGTGCTGGACTGGTTCGCCGCAGGTCGAGCAGGTCATCCGCGGGTACGGGATGCCCCAGCCGGAGGTTCTGCGCGGGCAGGAGGGACGAGGACCGCCACAAGCACCGGGCCGTGCGGCAAAAGGCAGGCCCCGCGCACCCCCTGGGTGCGCGGGGCCCTCACCTCCCCGGGTCAGTGCGCGATCGCCGGTGCGGCCGCGGCCGCCTCGTCGTCCGCCACGCGCTGGATGCCCGACTTGTCGGACAGCGGGGTCTCCTTCAGGAACCACATGAGCACGAAGGCCACGAGGACCACGATCCCGCCGACCGTGAACACGGTGTCCACACCGGTCGAGAAGGCCTCCAGGATCGGGCGGGCCTGCTCGGGCGGCAGCGTCGCCAGGAACGACGTGTCGTTCAGGTCCACGGTGCCGCTCGCGCCGGGGAAGACCGGCAGGTTCGACAGCGTGACGCTGAACAGGATCGACAGGAACACCGCGGTGCCGACGGTGCCGCCGATGGACCGGAAGAACGTCGCCGACGAGGTCGCGACACCCATGTCCTTGGCGGGCACGTCGTTCTGGATCGCCAGGATCAGGGTCTGCATGCACAGGCCGAGACCCAGGCCGGCCAGGCCCATGATCAGCATCGTGGTCACGAGCGGCGTGTCCACGCCGATCTGCGCGAACAGGAACATCGACACCGACACGATCAGCAGCCCGGCGATCGGGTACCGCTTGTAGCGACCGGTCTTCGAGATCAGGATGCCGGAACCCATCGACGCCACGAGGATGCCCGCGGTCATCGGCAGGCTCTGCAGACCCGACTCGGTCGGCGTCGAGCCCTTCACGATCTGCAGGTACAGCGGCAGCGACATCATCATGCCGAACATGCCGATGCCCATCACGAAGTTGATGACGTTGGTCAGCGAGAACACCGGCCTGCGGAACAACCGCAGCGGCAGCAGCGCCTCGTCGCCCATCCACCGCTCGACGACCACGAACGCGACCAGGCCGATCGCACCGATGCCGTACATCGCCCACGACGCGGCGGAGTTCCAGCCCCACTCGCGGCCCTGCTCGGCCACGATCAGCAGCGGCACCAGCGCCACGGCCAGCGCGGCGGCGCCCCAGTAGTCGACGCGGTGGTTCACCTTGTTGTGCGGGACGTTCAGCACGCGGGCGACCACGAACAGCGCGACGATGCCGACCGGCACGTTCACCAGGAACACCCAGCGCCAGCCGTCGACGCCGAGGATCGAGTCGGCGCCCGCGAAGAAGCCGCCGATCACCGGGCCGAGCACGCTGGACGTGCCCCACACCGCCATGAAGTAGCCCTGGTACCGGCTGCGTTCCCGCGGCGACACGATGTCGGCGAGGATCGCGAGCGCCAGCGACATCAGACCACCGGCGCCGAGACCCTGGACGGCGCGGAACGCGGCCAGCTCGTACATGGAGTTCGCGACCGCGGACAGCACGGAACCGAGCAGGAACAGCGTGATCGCCGTCAGGTACATCGGCTTGCGGCCGAGGATGTCCGACAGCTTGCCGTACAGCGGCGTCGAGATGGTCGACGTGATCAGGTAGGCGGTGGTCACCCACGCCTGGATGGTCTGGCCGTGCAGCTGGTCGGCGATCGTCTTGGTCGCCGAGCCCATGATCGTCATGTCCAGCGCGGCCAGCAGCATGCCGAGCAGCAGCCCGGCGAGGATCGTCATGATCTGGCGGTGCGACAGCGCGCCGCTCCGCTCCCCCTGCACCTCGGGCACACTGCGCGAGGTTGACTCGGACATCTACTTCTCCCCTTCGGAACGCGCGGCGAACGCCACGCATTCGTTGATCATCTTGGGCAGGTGGCGCTCGTGGTCGGCGACGAACCGTTCGAGCAGCTCGAGGAACCTGTCCACGTCCTCGGGCGCCCACTGCTGTACTACGCGAGCGAGCGCGAGCCCTAGCCGCCTGCGCTGCTCTTCCAGGAGTGCCTTCCCTGCCTCGGTGGGGACGAGCACGCTCGCCCTGCCGTCCTCGGGATCGGCCATTCGCTCCACCAGACCGTCCCGCACCATCGCGGCGATCTGCCTGCTGACCGTCGACGGATCCGAGTGGATCGCCGCCGCCAGCGCGCTCGACCTGCTGGGACCCTGGTGCACGAGGGTCTTCAGCAGCATGACCGTCGATCGGTCGACACCGGCCTTGCTCATCCGGTGCCCGAGCGCGGCCTGCTGCTTGCCGATGCCGAAGATCGCGCCGGCGAGCCGTCGGCCCGCTTCGAGCTGCGTCTCGGTCAGCTCGGCCGGCTCGGTGTCGATCCCCGCAGCGACCACGACCCGTCCTCCATTGCTTGCATCACCCAATTAGTTGTTCGATACAAGCATGCACCCAGACTAGCCCCGCAGGCAAACGAATTAGCTGTGACGCCGATCCCATGATACCCGCGCTGACCTGCGCAAACCTCGACAAGCGGACAAGCGGGACGGACCCGGCGGTAAAGATCCGGCGACCGATGAGTACGACTCGTTACCTTCTCACCATTGGCAGGGGTGTGGCGCAGGCGACACACTGCACGAATGCGTCGACTCCTCGGACTGGTCCTCGCCGCCGCCACCGCTCTGTCGCTGGCCGCCGCGGCGCCCGTCGCGACCGCTGCCCCCGTCACCGAATGCGCGCCCGACCCCGCGGCCCCGAAGCAGCAACTGCGGGCCGAGTGGATCGCGAGCGTCACCAACATCGACTGGCCGTCCGCGCGCGGGCTGTCCGCCGACCAGCAGAAGGCGGAGCTGATCCGCTGGTACGACGAGGCCGTCGCGCTGGGCCTCAACGCGGTCGTCGTGCAGGTCCGGCCGACCGCGGACGCGTTCTGGCCGTCACCGTACGAGCCGTGGTCGCACTGGCTCACCGGCACGCAGGGCCAGGACCCCGGCTACGACCCCCTCGCCTTCGCCGTCGAGGAGGCGCACAAGCGCAACCTCGAGTTCCACGGCTGGTTCAACCCGTACCGCGTGTCGATGGGCACCGACGTCAACGCGCTCGTGCCCACGCACCCCGCGCGCGTGCACCCGGAATGGGTGCTGCCCTACGGCGGCAAGCTGTACTACAACCCGGGCATCCCCGAGGTCCGGAAGTTCACCATCGACGCGATCATGGACGCGGTCCGCAGGTACGACATCGACGCGGTCCACTTCGACGACTACTTCTACCCGTACCCGGTCGCGAACCAGGTCTTCGACGACTCTGCGACCTACGCCGAGTACGGCGGCGGGCTCTCGCTCGAGGACTGGCGGCGGCACAACGTCGACCTGCTGATCTCCGAGCTGTCGGCCGAGATCCGGTCGGTCAAGCCGTGGGTGCAGTTCGGCATCAGCCCGTTCGCGATCTGGCGCAACGCCTCGACCGACCCGGCGGGCTCGCCCACGCAGGGCGGCGTGGAGACCTACGACGACCTGTACGCGGACACGGTCAAGTGGGTGCGCGAGGAGTGGATCGACTACATCACGCCGCAGGTGTACTGGAACATCGGCTTCACGGTGGCCGACTACGCGAAGCTCGTGCCGTGGTGGTCGGACATCGTGGCGGGCACGGACGTGAACCTGTACATCGGGCACGCCAACCACAAGGTCGCCAACCCGGCGCAGCCCGCGGCCTGGCAGGTCCCGGAGGAGATGAGCAAGCAGCTCACGTTCAACCGCGACCACCCGGAGGTGGAAGGCGACATCTTCTTCTCCGGCGTGCAGGTGCGCGCGAACCGGTTGCAGCACATGACGATCGTCAAGAACGACCACTACTCCCGGCCCGCGTTCGCGCCGACCGCGGACCGGCTGGTGGCACGCGGTCCGGCCGCCCCGCTGATCGCGGACGCGACGCGGACCTCGGACGGCGTGCGGGTGCGGTGGGTCGCGAACGGGGCGACCTCGTACGGCGTCTACCGGCTCGACGGGCACGACCTCGTGGGCCGCTGCGACCTCGCGGACGCGGCGCACCTGGTGGGTTCGGTCCGGGCGACCAGGGGCGTGCTGCAGTCGTTCACCGACACCACGGTGGTGCCGGGGCAGCGGTACACCTACGTGGTGACGGCGCTGGACCGGTCCCACAACGAGAGCCGGGCCGGCATGCCGCGGTTCACGAAGGCCTGAACGCGATGAAGGGGCCCCTCGGTGCGCCGAGGGGCCCTTTCATCGTGGTGGCTCAGGCCCAGCCCGGCATCGGGTAGCCGGACAGCAGTTCCTTGACCTCGGCGGCGATGGCCGCGATGGCGGCCTCGTCGCCCTCGTTGGCGGCCGTCGCGGTCCGGTCGATCCACTCGGCGATCTGCGGCATCTGGTCGACGCCGAGGCCGCGGGTGGTGATCGCGCCGGTGCCCAGCCGCAGGCCGGACGGGTCGAACGGCTTGCGCGGGTCGAACGGCACGGTGTTGTAGTTCAGTTCGATGCCCGCCCGGTCGAGCGCTTTCGCGAGCGGCTTGCCCGCGGTGCCCTTGGCGGTGACGTCCATCAGGATCAGGTGGTTGTCGGTGCCGCCGGACACGAGGTCGAAGCCGCGGGCCATCAGGGCCTCGGCGAGCGCCTTGGCGTTGGCGACCACACCGGCGGCGTACTCGCGGAACTCCGGCCGCGCGGCCTCGGCGAGCGCGACCGCGATGCCCGCGGTGGTGTGGTTGTGCGGGCCGCCCTGCAGGCCGGGGAAGACGGCCTTGTCGAGCGCCTTGGCGTGCTCGGCGTCGGACATGAGCATCGCGCCACGCGGACCGCGCAGCGTCTTGTGCGTGGTGGTGGAGATGATCTGCGCGTGCCCGACCGGCGAGGGGTGCGCGCCACCGGCGACGAGGCCCGCGATGTGCGCGATGTCGGCGACGAGGACCGCGCCGACCTCCTTCGCGATCTCCGCGAACGCCGGGAAGTCGATGGTGCGCGGGATGGCCGTGCCACCGCAGAAGATCAGCTTGGGCCGCTCGGCGCGGGCGAGGTCCCGCACCTCGTCCATGTCGACCCGGCCGGTGTCCTTGCGCACGCCGTACTGGACGGCGCGGAACCACTTGCCGGTGGCGGACACGGACCAGCCGTGCGTGAGGTGGCCGCCTGCGGGGAGCGCCATGCCCATGACGGTGTCGCCGGGCTCGACCGTCGCGAGGTAGACCGCGAGGTTGGCCGGGGAGCCGGAGTAGGGCTGCACGTTGGCGTGGTCGACGCCGAAGAGGGCCTTGGCGCGCTCGATGGCGAGCGTCTCGACCTGGTCGATGAACTGCTGGCCCTCGTAGTAGCGCTTGCCCGCGTAGCCCTCGGAGTACTTGTTGGTCAGTACCGAGCCGGTCGCCTCGAGCACCGCGGTGGAGACGTAGTTCTCCGAGGCGATGAGGCGCACCTTCTCGAACTGGCGCTGCGCTTCGCCTTCGACGAGCTGGGCGAGTTCGGGATCGGCGGCGGCAAGGTGCGGGATCGCCGGCTGGTGCATGGGTGCCTCCATCGTGTCGGTGCCGGCAACGACACTATCTGCCGCCGCCGGGCACATCGAGCCGCGCCCGTATCTCTCCCACCAGCTGGGTGACCTCGGCGTTCCCACCCAGTGGAGCGTCCGGCCACTCGTCGAGCCGGGGCCACCAGAACTCGCGCGGCGTACCCGGGTACCGCGGGACGAGGTGCAGGTGCAGGTGGTCGACCTGGTGACCGACGATCGACGAGTAGACGTGCTCGGCGTCGAGTGCTTTCGCCGCGTTCACGGCCCACCGCCCGAGGGCGGCGGCCTCGTCGGCGGTGAGGTCGGCGAGGCCCGGGACGTGGCGCCGGGGCTCAACGACCAGGTGGCCGAGGTAGACGGGGGCGCCGCCGTTGCCGGGGGCGTCGGGAAGCACGTGGGTGAGCACGATCAGCTCGTCACCGGCGATGACCCCGTCACCGCTCCGGTGCTTCTCGCAGACGTAACAGGCCACGGACCGACACGGTACCGGCCACAACCGTTGCGCTCACAGGGTTTGCGGCCGAAACAGCGCAATGGGAGAAACCCTGCCGCACCTAGGACGCCGTCCAGCGCCCGAACCCCGCGAAGCGGGCGAAGCCCCATCACCCCGTGAGGGGTGCCTGCCATCCCGTCGACCTGGCGAAGCCCGATCACGCCGGGTCAAGGGGGCCCGAAGCCCAACGCAACCCCGTGCCCAAATCCCCGGGCCCCCTTGACGCGGTGTGATAGCCCGTGGGAGGTCGACGGGATGGCAGGCACACCCCGGACACCAGTCCTTGCCAACCCAGCCCCGTGCCCGACCCCCTGCCATCCCGGAGACCAGCCCGTCCGGCGAGGACCCCCCGGAGGGAAAACCCAGGCAAGACACACCACAAAACCCGGGCACACAAACCGCCACCACGGCGCTGACCTGCGAAAACACCCCACCCAGTACGTACGTGAACCCCCACCCATTCCCGGGGGCCACCCGCCATGCCAGTCTACCGGTACCCACCGACAGGGGGACGGATGTCGATCTTACCTGTGGACAACCAACCCACCTGTGGACAACTCAGGACGCGTGCGGGCGGTGCGCCGTGCACCAGCGCCGGGTGCACCCGTTCGTGCGGTCGACGAACGGCGTACCGCACCGCTCGCAGCACTTGAGCCGCCGCCACCCAGCCACCGCGACGAGCGAGGCCAGCCCGCCCGCCGCGACCACCAGTTCCGTGTCGTGGCGGGCGGCCGCCACGTACACCACCCGCCACTCGCCGCCGACCGCCCGCAACCGGGGTCCGGCGCCGCAGCCGGCGAGGACGTCGTTCAACCGCGCCGCGGCGATGTGCTCATCCGGCAGCGCACGCACCACAGTGGACAGACGCGTGTCCGGCAGCAGCCGCTCGGCGACGGCCAGCGCGGGATCCAGCGCGCGGAACGGGGGCACGACCTTCATTCCACTATGGACACCCCCATCGAGCGGGCCGTGCCCGCGATGGTCCGCATCGCCGCCTCGACGTCCGTGGTGTTCAGGTCGGGCAGCTTCCGCTCCGCGATCGCGCGCAGCTGGTCGCGCGTCAGCGACCCGGCGCCGTTGTGGCCCGGCCTCGGGGATCCCTTGCCGCCCAACGCCTTCTTGATGAGGAACGCGGTGGGCGGCGTCTTCGTGCGCAGCTCGAACGACCGGTCCTCGAAGACCGTGACCACGACCGGCACCACGTCGCCGCGCTGCCCGGACGTGCTCGCGTCGTAGGAACGCTTGACCTCCACCAGGTTCACGCCGGTCTGCCCCAGCATCTTGCCGAGGTCGACCATCGGCGCGTCGCCGGCAGGCAGTTCCAGGGTGACCTGGAACGTCTGTTTCTTCTTCGGTGCCATGCCCAGGACGCTAGGAATTGACGTTACGTGAAACTCAAGTGCGAATTCCCGCACACCGGCGTTACCGTCCTCCGGCATGGACGCCGACATCCTCGAGTACTACGAACGCGGGGGCGAGGACACCCGCCTCGTCGGCTCCGTGGAACTGTTGCGCACCAGGGTCCTGCTGCGCCGCCACCTGCCGCCGCGCGCGGACGTCCTCGACGTCGGCGGCGCTTCCGGCGTCTACGCGACGTGGCTCGCCGAGGAGGGCCACCGCGTCCGGCTCGTCGACCCGGTGCCCCGGCACGTCGCCACCGCACGCGCGAACGGCATCGACGCGGTCGAGGGTGACGCCCGCGGCCTCGCCGAACCCGATGCGAGTCACGACGCCGTCCTGCTCCTCGGCCCGCTCTACCACCTGCTCGACCGGGCGGACCGCGTGCGCGCGCTCGCCGAGGCCGCGCGCGTCAGCCGTGACCTCGTGATCGCCGCCGCGATCAGCCGCTGGTCGCCGATGTTCGAGGGCATGCTGCGCGGATTGGTCGACGTCCCCGGCTTCACCTCGATGCTGCGCGAGGACCTCACCTCCGGCACGCGCCGCGGCACCCAGCACCACCCGTACGGCTTCACGACCTGCTACTTCCACCGCCCCGAGGAGATCGTGAGCGAGGTCGCCGACGCGGGCCTCACGCTCGTCGACCTCCTGCCCGTGGAGGGCATGGCGCACTGGATCCCGGACGTCGCGGACCGGCTGGCGGATCCGGGCAAGCGCGCCGTTCTGCTCGAACTGCTCGAACGCACGGAACGCGAGCCCTCCCTCCTCGGCGCGACGGCACACCTGCTGGCCATCGCCCGGCGGTAACCCGGTTGCCCGCGCGCGACCCGCGGTGGTCCACTACGCGCCATGGAGAACGCGGCCGCGCTCGCGGCATTCGACGCGCAGTTGCGCAATGTCGTACGACCGACGCTCGACGGCGGCCGGTTCGAGCGCGCCGGGTCGGTGATCCGCTGCCTCAGCCCCGCCGAGGACGGCTGGTCGGGGGTCGAGTGGTCCGACCTGAACGAGTCGACCGCGGACGACGTGATCGCCGAGCAGATCCGGTACTTCACCTCGCGGGGCCGTGACTTCGAGTGGAAGTACTACGCCTACGACCGCCCAGCCGACCTGCCGGAGCGCCTGCTCAAGGCCGGTCTCGTGCCCGGCGAGGAGGAGGCGCTGATGGTCGCGGACGTCGCGGACGTGCCCGAGATCCCCGCACCGGAGGGCATCCGGCTCGTCACCGTGTCCGATGAGGACGGCCTGCGGCAGGTGAAGGCCGTGCACGACACGGTGTTCGGCGGCGACCACGGCCCGATGATCGACAGCATGCGGGAGCGGATCCCGTCCGGCGCGGTCGCGCCCGTGCTCGCGCTGGCGGGTGACGAGCCGGTGTGCGCCGCCCGCGTCGACTTCCACGTGGGCACCGACTTCGCGAGCCTGTGGGGCGGCGGCACGCTCCCCGAGTGGCGCGGCAAGGGCATCTACCGCGCGCTGGTGAGCCTCCGCACGAAGCTCGCCGCCGAACGCGGCTACCGCTACCTGCGCACGGACGCGCTGCCGACGAGCCGCCCGATCCTCGAGAAGCTCGGCTTCGTGCGCCTCACCGCCACCGTCCCCTACACGCTGCCCAGCTAGACGGGCTCGACGCCGTCCCGGTGCCTGCGCGCGAGGTCGCGGTAGATCTCCTGGTTGTGGTCGACCCACATCTTCGCGGTGCCGACGAGCGGCAGGAACTTCTTCGCCGGTGACCCGACGGCGACCGTCTCGCCGGGCACCTCGGTGCCGGGCGCGACGGTCGACCCGGCCGCGATCAGCGCGCGCGACCCGATCACGGCGCCGTCGAGCACGGTCGAACCGTTGCCCACCAGGGCTTCCGCGCCGATCGTGCAGTCGTGCACGAGGCACAGGTGCCCGATGGTGGCGCCGGGCCCGACCTCGCACACGCCGTTGCCGACGTGGATGACGGAGTTGTCCTGCACGTTCGCGCCCTCGCGGATCACGATCGCACCGAAGTCCGCGCGGATCACCACGCCGTACCAGACGGACGCACCCGCCTCGACCGTCACATCACCGATGAGCGTGGCAGTCGGCGCGATCCACGCGTCCGGGTGAACGACCGGCGACTTGCCTTCGAAGGAGAACAGGGGCACCCGGCTACCGTAATGCGCCGCTCACGAGGCACGACGCACGACGTCCGCGAACAGGGCGGCCACCTCGTCCGGCGAGAACCCCATCGTGTGCTCACCGACGGTGAACTCCACTCGACACCGATCGGGCCACGACTCGGCACCCACACGCCGGAACATGCGCACGCCCAGTTCCTCCGCGATCGCCGTGCCCGCGGCCTCGGCGGCGGCGGGCGGCACCGGCAGCAGGATGTGGCACATCGGCGTGTGCGGCGGGTTCGGCAGCACGTCGACCACGCCACGTGCCGTGAGCGCCGCGGCGATGGCGACGGCGTGGTCGCGGAAGGCGGCCATCCTCGGCAGGACCTCGTCGAGCCCCACCATGGCGGCGAGCGCGAGCGGCCAGGCGTCGGGGATCGCGCCGCCGAGCCTGCGCCGCCAGACGTCGGCGTGCTCGATGGTGGCCTCGTCCCCGGCGAGCACCGCGCCGCGGACACCTTCGAGTCCCTTGTAGAGCGACACGTAGACGGTGTCGAACAGCGCGGCGATCTCGGCGTGCGGCCGGCCGTAGAACGGCTGCGACTCCCACAGCCGGGCACCGTCGAGGTGCACGGCCGCGCCGCGGTCACGGGCCCAGGCGACCTGCGCGGACAGCTCTTCCCAGGTGGGCAGGAAGCCGCCGATCTCCCGCTGCGGCAGCTCGATGAGCAGCGCACCGACGGGTTCCTTGACGTCGTCGAGGTCCGCGCGGGTCAGCGTCCGGTACCGCTCGCCGGCCGGCTGGAACCCCAGCCCGTGCACGACGGCGTACCCGCGCTGCTCCCACAGGTCGAGGTGGTTGGCGGGGTGCGCGGTGAAGGCGTGCCTGCCGGTGCGTTCGGCGTGGATGCGCAGCGCGACCTGCTGCGCCATCGTGCCGGTGGGGAAGAACAACGCACGCGGCTTGCCGAGCAGCCCGGCGATCCGCCGCTCCAGCGCGGCGACCGGCTCGTCCGGCATGGTGCCGGGCGACACCGCGTCGAGCATCCGCCGCAGCACGAAGTGCGGCAGCCGGCGCGGCGGCCCGTACGCGCCGAGGGACCGCTGAACACCGCTCATCGACTGCTCCCCTGACCTAGGCTCGGCGCATGCCGCGCACGTTCTCGGCCGCCGACGAGTGGCCGCCGGGTCTCGAGGAGGCGGTCACGTTCGCGGTCCGCTGGCACGCCGGCCAGACCAGGCCGGCGGGTGAACCGTACGTCGAACACCTGAAGGAGGCCACGGCGTTTCTGGCGTACGGCGCGGGCGTCACCGACCCGGTGCTGTGGCGCGCGGCCGTCCTGCACGACGTCGTCGAGGACACCGACTGCACGCTGGCGGAGGTCCGCGACACGTTCGGCGCGGAGGTGGCAACCCTGGTCGACTGGGTCACGAAGGGCGACGACCGGGCGGCCTACCTCGCCCGTCTCCGCTCGGCCCCGGTCGAGGCGCTGCTGGTGAAGCTGGCGGACCGGGCGAGCAACGTCCAGCGGCTGGACACCCACCCACGCCCGGAGAAGCAGCGCACGTACTACGCGGAGACGGTCCGGTCGATCGTGCCGCTGTCGGTGGCGCACCCGTGGTTCGCGGAGTGGTACGCCGAGTGGCAGCGGGAGTTCGCACACCTCGCCTGAACGGGCTGCGGCATCATCCGTAATTCTGCGGAGCAATTCATCAAACAGGCAACTGTTCGTAAACGAATACATGCGACGACTGAGCATCGCGTTGTTTGTTGGCCTGCTGGCGCTGACCAGCGGTGTCCTCGTGGCCCAGCCCGCTTCGGCCGCCCTCGGCGACTGGTATTACGACGGCCGGGACCCGACCGCCACCGGCTGCGTCAACGACGCGCGGACGATCGATTCCAAAGCGGTCGGCGGCGGCGCCACGATTTATCTGCGCTACAGCCCGTCCTGTCGAACCACGTGGGCGCGTATCACCGGGGCTGCCACGCGCACGGCTGATCGCGCAGGCGGTTCCGCGCTGATCTACCGCGAACAGGACGGCGCCGGAATCCGGTGTTACACCGGAAGCGGCACCGCGTGCTCCACCAACATGGTTTACGACGGTGGCTTCACCTCGCACGCAACGGGCACGAACGACGTCGGCTGGACCATTTACCGAGCAACGACGATCTCCTACTGATCATCGAGGCCCCGCATCGTCCCCACCGGCAGGGCGCGGTCCACCCGGACATGAATCAGGCCCCGTCCACTTCCATGGACGGGGCCTGACCCTCACCTGGAGCCGCCTAAGGGAATCGAACCCTTGACCTGCTCATTACGAGTGAGCCGCTCTGGCCGACTGAGCTAAGGCGGCGAGGTGGTCATAGTGTAACCGGCGCCCCAGCGTCACCCGCACACCACCTCCCTCGTTACGTAGTTGCTGGTGGTGGCACTGGTCGCAGTCGAGGAGGATGCCGATGCGCGGACGGTCGCAGGTCGCGACGGCGGTGGGGCTTGCCGCGGTGGTCCTTGGGCTTGCCGCCATGCCCGCGGCGGCTCAGCCGACCACGCCGATCCCCACGCCGACGAACCCCGAGTCGCCCGGGATGTCCTCGCCGGTCGGGGCGGTGCCGCCGGGGCACGCGGTCGGGGACGCCGGGACCGGGCTCGGGATCCTGCGGATCCTGCCGAACTCGACGCCGACGAAGGCGATCGTGCCCGGCATGGCGGACAAGCTGCCCAAGCAGTCGGCCGCCGAGCTCGGGTTGGGGCTCGCGTCCGCGCAGGTCAACTCCGAGGCGTACCTGTCGTTCGAGCGGTCGATCGCGCAGGCCGCGCCGGGCGGGATCGCCATCCAGGGTGGCAGCCCGCAGGCGCCGGGCGCGCTGTCGCAGACCGCGTCGCCGGACAACCCGAAGCCCATCCACAACGGGCTGGCGCTGCCGTCGTCACCACTGGACGCGCTCGTCCGCGCCGGTGCGCTCACCGGTCAGGTGCACGCGCGGTGGAGCGACACCGCCGGCCCCTGTGTGGGGACGATCGCCGACGCGTCCACCGAGATCGCGAGCCTCTCGCTGCTCAACGCGATCCCCACGCTGCCGTCGACGCCCGACCTCACCGGCGTGTTCGACGCCCCCAAGCTCGACGCGAACGCCGACAAGACCCTGATCGACGGCATCAAGAAGCTCCCCGGGCCGCTCTCCACCCTGGGCGGCGCGCTGTCCGGCAAGGCGACCGCCGACGGGGCGGGCTCGCTGATCAGCCTGCCGAACACGTTGTCCGCGCGGTCGGTCGTGCGGCTCGTCGACATCCCCGGCTCGCCGAACAAGGCGGTGCAGTCGACGTCGACGATGCAGGTCGCGGCGCTGAAGCTGCTCGCGGGCACGCCGTTCGAGCTGACCGTCCGCGTCGTCAGCCAGCCGACGCTGCAGGTCACGTCCACGGGCGACGAGAAGACGTCGACTGTGAAGTACACCGCGCCGGTGCTGGCGGTCGAGCAGGGCGGGAAGGTGCTCGGCCGGCTCGACGCGGCCAACCCGAAGTTCGACATCCCCATCGGCATCCCGCTCGGGCAGAGTGCGCCGACGCTGCCGATCATCGGTGACCTGCTCGCGAACGGGCAGAAGGTGACGGACGCGCTGCACCGCATCGACCTGGGTGTCATCCGGCTCGGCGTGGCGCAGCTCGACCAGCGCGGCACGGCCATGACGACGCCGTTCAAGGGCTTCCAGCTGGGTGCCACGGCGCGGATGCTGGACGTGCAGGTGCTGCCGACGCAGGCGCTCGGCCTGCCGAACCTGCCGTCGGCGCTGGCGCAGGTCGCGCTCGGCGAGCAGATCGCGCGGGCGTACGCCCCGACCGGCGGGGTCGTGTGCCGGACGTCGGAGCAGCCGGTCCCGCCGCCGACGCCGAAGCCGCAGGGCAGGGCGCCGATGGAGCTGGCCTACACGACGATGGCGTACAAGACGATCCCGCTGTTCTGGACCGGGACGGCGATGCTGCTGATCGGCGTGGTCATCGTGGCGGCGCTGCCGACGTTGCGCTCACCGCGGGCGTTCGCGCCTGCCGGGCCGCGCGGCACGGGAGACGCGCCGGACGGTCCTCCCACGCCGAAGGACGCGCAGTCCTCGGCGGAAACCACCGAGGCGACCGCTGCGGAGGCGGAGGCTGCCGAGGCCGAGCCGGAGCAGCCGACCGCGGCGGAGACGAGCGGCACGACCGAGGCGGAGGCCACCGACCTGGAAGCTGCCGAGGCTGAGCCGGAGAAGTCGGCCACCGAAGCGACGACCGGCGAAGCCGAGGCCGAGAGGCCCACAGCGGAAACACCCGAGGCCGGAGCGGCAGCGGAGAGCACCGAGGCTGCATCACCCGCAAAGGCCGACGCGGAAGGCGCGGAGCCCGAGGTGGAAGCCGCCGAAGCGACGCCAAGCGACTCGAAGGCCTCCGGCGAAGCCGAGGAGAAGCCCGGCAAAACCGACAAGTGAATCCGGCTGAGCCGGCCCTCGGGCGGGGCCGGCTTGGCCTCCGGCCCCCTCGAACCACGCTACGCCATGGGTACGACACTGAGCGCCGGGTGATCGCGAGTTGTCCACAGGTGGCGAGGTTGTCCACAGGCCTCGTCCACAGGCGTTCGCGCATGCTTACCTGCTGATCAGTGGCCTCCGCGCAGCGGCGCCACCAGCGCAGGAACGCCAGCCTGTGGATAACTTCGCCGGAATTGTCGTACCCCGCCAGTACGCTGGAAACCGGGGGCCGGAGGCCGCCCTCAGCCGTAATGCAGTGCCGTCAGCATCGCCTCTATGGCGATCCTCGGCTTCACGTTCAGCTCCATCGCCTCGCGGCACGCCAGCACGGCCTCCAGCCGCCGCAGTGTCGACTCCTGCGTCCACGCGCCCGCCGCCTGCCGGGCGTCGCGCTCGCGGTCCGGGTGGTTGAGCCTCGCCCCGCTGCCCGACGACAGCACCAGCACGTCCCGGTAGAACCCGGCCAGGTCCACCAGCGCCAGGTCGATCGCGTCGCGCTGGGTCCGGGTCGCGCGGCTCTTCTGGCGGCGCTCCAGCTCCTTGAGTGCCGCCGCGCTGCCGCGGGTGGCCGTCGCCGCGCCCTTGCCGGTGCCGCCGTGGCCCATGGCGGTCTTCAGCGCTTCCTTCTCCGCCTCGTCGCGGGTGCCGCTGACCTCGTTGGCGTCCGCCTCGGCCGCCTTCACCAGGTCGTCCGCGCAGTCGAAGACGTCCGACAGCCTGCGCAGGTTCAGGGGGATCCGCAGCACCGACTCGCGGCGGGCGCGTGCCGCCTCGTCCCTCGCCAGGCGCCGTGCCCTGCCGACGTGGCCGCCGCACACGGACGCCGCCCACGTCGCCATGTCGGGGGCGACGCCGTCGCGGGACACCAGGACCTCCGCGATCGCCGACGGCGACGGGGTGCGCAGCCCCAGGTGGCGGCACCGCGACCGGATGGTCACCGGCACGTCCTCCGGGTGGTCCGACGGCGCGGCCAGCAGGAACACCGTGCGCTCCGGCGGTTCCTCGACTGCCTTCAGCAGCGCGTTCGCGGCGCCTTCCGTCAGCCGGTCGGCGTCGGTGATGATGACGACCTGCCAGCGCGCACCCGTCGGCCGCTTCGCCGCGACCTGGACCAGCGAGCGCATCTCGGCGACGGAGATCGACAGGCCTTCCGGCACGACCACGTGCACGTCCGCGTGGGTGCCCGCCATGGTCGTCCGGCAGCCCGCGCACGCACCGCAGCCCGTGCCCGTCTCACATTGCAACGCTGCCGCGAACGCCTTCGCCGCCACCGACCTGCCGGAGCCGGGCGGCCCGGTGAACAGCCACGCGTGCGCCACCGCCGAGGTCGGGCCACCGCCGAACGTGCCGTCGACGATCGACGCCGCCGCTGCCGCCGACGCCGTCAGCACCTCGACGGCTTCCGGCTGCCCGACCACCTGCGACCACACGGTGCCCACAGCGCCTCCGACCAGACCGACTACGTGGCCCGGGCCTCGCTCGCCCGGGCCTCCACCGGAGCGAGGCTATCGCCCGGCAGCAGGCTCGCGGTCCTGCGCCCGGCCAGTGCGGTCTGCACGGCGATCCGCACGCGCACCGCGACCTGCTCCGGCGTGCCGTCCGCGTCCACCACCACGTACCGGTCCGGGTCCGCCGACGCCATCTCGGTCAGCACGCGCTGCACCTGCCAGTGGTCGGTCGTCGACGACTTCCTCGGCTGGGTCGCGTCGAGCGTGCTCGGGTCGCGGTCCAGCAGGATCGTGACGTCCGGGCGCAGCCGGGCGGTCGCCCAGTCCGCGAGCCCTTCCAGCTCCGCCGGGTCGAGGCCGGCAGCGGCGGACAGGTGCGCGAGCGGGCTGTCGACGAACCGCTCCATGACGACCAGCGCGCCGCGGTCGAGCGCGGGCCGGATCTGCCGCTCCACGATGTCCGCGCGCACGGCGGCCGCGACCAGCGCGTGCGCCCGCGCACCGGACAGCTGCGCGCCTGCCAGCACCGCCCGCAGCCGCTCGTCGTCGAGCGTCGGGTCGGTGGCCAGCAGCACCTCCTTGGCGCCCGGCCGCTTCAGCCAGTCGGCGAGCAGGTGCGCCTGCACCGACGTGTCGGCTGCGCGGTCGCCTTCGACGGCGACCAGCAGGCCGGTCGAGCGGCGCGGCTTGCCGCGGATCGCGTTGAGCAGGTCGGCGAGGATCGGCTCGGTGCGCCGGTCGTCCATCTGCCGGTACGCGATCACGCCGACCAGCGCGGCGATCAACCCGGCGCCGAGCAGCACGGGCCGGGTGCCGTCGATGGTCATCGAACGGCCCCACACCAGCACGGTGTGCGGCTGCACCAGGCCGACGAGCAGCGGCGTCAACGCCAGCGCGCCGGCCAGGATGACCTTCATCAGCGCCTGGTAGATCGCGTTGATGCGGCCGCGGATCGCGTCCTCGATCTGCGTGCCGATGATCGTCACACCGGTCAGGAACGCCGCGCCCGCGCACGCGCCGACGATCATCACGGTGATCAGCGAGACGAACAGGTGCGGCGACACGGCCACGAGGACCAGCATGATGCCGGCCAGCACGATCGCGATGCCGAACAGCCGGTTGTGCGGCAGCCGCCGCGCGAGCTTCGGCGACCCGGCCATGCCGGTGGCGAGCCCGATGAACATGGCCACGATGAGCAGGCCGAACGCCGACGCGCCACCGCGGAGGCTGGACGCGTACAGGTTCGCCGACGCGATCAGCGCGCCGGCCGCGGCGAACGCGCCGACCATGCCGACGAGCAGGCCGCGGACGAGCGGTGTGGTGCGCACGAACCGGCCCGCGTCGCGGACCATCGCGCCGAAGCCGAGCCGCTCGCCCGACTCCTCGGCGGCCTTCTTCTCCGCCTTGCGCGCCTGCGCGAGCGGGGTGTCGCGGCTGGACAGCTCCGGGATGCGGGTCGCGATGAGCAGCGCGCTCGTCAGGTACAGCGCGCCGATGACCACCACGATGATCTTCGCCATGCCGAAGCCCTCGGGGTCCGGCTGGATGTTGAGGTTCGTGGTGATGCCGGTGATGATCGCGTAGAGGCCGGCGCCGGTGATGGCGGCGATGCCGTACGTCATCACCAGCCCGAGCTGGGCGGCGGTCTCGACCTGGTCGGAGCGGCGCAGCAGGTTCGGCACCGCGGCGTCCTTGGACGGGATCCACATCATCGAGCAGCAGCCGATGAAGAAGTTCGCGATGAACAGCCACACCGGGGAGCCGACGACGGCGATCGACACGAACAGCGCGCAGCGCAGGACGTCGCAGATCACCATGACCTTGCGGCGGTCGAACCGGTCGGCGAGCAGGCCGCCGAGCGGGGCGAACAGCAAGCCGGGCAGCAGCTGGGTGAGGACGACGCCGGCGAACGCGAAGCTCTGCGCCGAGTAGTAGCCGTCGGTCATCTTGGTGACCAGGCTGGTCAGCGCAAGCAGTGACAGCCAGTCACCAATGCTGCACAGGTAGGTGACACCCCAGAGTCTGCGGAACCCCCTGATCGCGAGCACACTCCGCGCACGGTGTGTGATGGAAGCATTGGACTCGGCCAGCGGCCTGGTGCCGCCGTCCTGTTCTGCGCTCGCGCCCCCGATGATGCCAGCCACCCCATCTCCAACCCGCCCGCGCGTTCAGGGTAACCGGGACACGCGTACGGCCGCCCACTCGGCCGCGCGCGTAAGGTAACGCGGCCAAGCTGAGAGTGCTGAGGGTTTCAGCCGAACAACGACGAGATCGTGTCGATCAGGCTGGCCAGCATCACGATGACGAGCACCCCGATCACCAGCAGTAACAGCACGACCGCCGCGATGCCCGGCGAGAACGACGGTCTCCGCAGCGGGCGCGGCGGCACACCGCGCTGCAGCGGGATGCGCGCGGCGGGGATCGCGGGGATCCCGACCGGCGGGGTGGGCAGCGGTGGCGCGGTCTCGGCGGCGATCGCGGGGCCGACGCCCTCACCGCCGTCGCCCGCGTCCGGGTCGTTGGCGCCCAGGTTCTCCGGGGCGGGCGGTGGCTCGACCATCCCAGCGGGTGGGAGCCCGATCATCAGCTCGGAGTCCTCGTCGAGCACCGACGCCATGGCCTCGCGGACCTTGTCGATGTCGGGTGCCGCGGGCTCGACCACCCGGACCCGCACGGCCTCGGCGTCGTACTTACCGCCGGTGACCAGGCCGGACAGCGGATCTGACATCAGCGGCGGCGGCCCGGGGTCCTGGGTGCCGTCGTGATTCCAGCTCGCCATGTCGTCCACTCCCTGCGCTACCTGTCGGTGACGTACCGCATCTACCTACCAGACTAAGAGTCTTCACCCCGCCGGGCGAGATAAACCTGACGCGCGGCAAGAGAGACGCGAACGTCGTCCAAGAGCGGCTCGAAGAAGGCGACGCGGTAGTTGTCGTCGGTGGCGGCGGACGCGGCGAAGTACAGGCCGGAGAACGCGGCGAGGAACAGCGACACGTGCACGAGCGCGCGCGGCAGCGGCAGGGCGATGCCGAACAGCGTGCCCTGGACTTTCGAGGCGCCGTCGCCGAGCCACGCGTCGATCACCGGACCGTTGATGGCGAGCGCGCCGAGCGCGATGAGCACGCAGAACACCAGCACGCTGAGCACGAGGATCTGCAGCAGCTGTGCGACGAACAGCACGAGTGTGATGTTCACCCGTTCCCTGCGGCCGAGCGGGAGCGGGGTGATCGGCGGGCCGTCGACGGCGGTCGCGAGCGGCGTGCCGGACAGCAGGCCCGCGAGGTTGCCGAGCTGCTCGCCCGCCACCTTGTCGATCATGACCCGGAGTTCCTCGTCGAGCCGGACCACCATGAACAGGACCGCGAGCACCGCGAACGCGGCCACGACGAGCCACAGCCGCCAGCGCGGCAGACCGTCGGCGATCTGCCACATCTCGGTCGAGAAGAACGCGAAGATGATCACCAGCACCAGCAGCGGCAGCGCCTTCGTGGCCATCCGGCCGACCGTGCCCAGCTCGGCGATGGCCTTGCGCAGCCCCCACGCGACGATCGAACCGGCGCCGACCCAGACGGCGAACAGCATCAGCAACGTCACACCGACGGTGATCGTGATCGACACCCACAGCTGCGACCGCAGCCCGGCCCACACCTCGCCGACCGGCAGCACGACCACGTTCAGCAGCAGCACGACCCTGGCCAGCACCCACCGGCCGCGCCGCGACAACGCCCGCATCCACCGCGACGCGCCCCAGCCCGCGACGAACGGCACCACCACGGCCGCGACGATCACCGCCAGCAGCACGAACACGTACGCGGTGTTCGCCATGCGCCGCTCGAGCTCCGCCTCCGGCACGTCCAGCAGCCGGGTGACGACCGTGATCAACGGGTCGATGATCATGACGAACACCAGCGCGGGCACGGAACGCTGCAGCAACCGCGACCCGCGCTCGTCGCTGCGCACCACGAGCGGCAGCCCGCGCCACCGGAACCACGCCTCAACAGCCCGCCTGTCGAAGCCTTCCGTCACCTGCATCCGTCCCCCTCACCCGCTGCGGTGGTCGGGACGGTATCCAACTACGACTTGGGCTTGGCGGGTGCCTTCTTCGCGGGCGCCTTCTTGGCCGCGGTCTTGGTGGCCGTGCTCTTGCGGGTGGTGCGCTTGGGCGCCGGGCCCTTCGCGCGCTTCTCCGCCAGCAGCTCCGCCGCCCGCTCGTCGGTGAGCGTCTCGACGCTGTCGGTCTTGCGCAGCGACGCGTTGAACTCACCGTCGGTGACGTACGGGCCGAAGCGGCCGTCCTTGACCACCATGGGCTTGCCGGACACCGGGTCGTTGCCCAGCTCCTTGAGCGGCGGCGCGGACGCGGCGGCCTGGCGACCGCGGCGCTTCGGCTCCGAGTAGATCTTCAGCGCCTCGTCGAGGGTGACCGTGAAGATGTCGTCCTCGTGCGCGAGCGACCGGGAGTCCGTGCCCTTCTTCAGGTACGGGCCGTAGCGGCCGTTCTGCGCGGTGATCTCCTCGCCGCTGCTCGGGTCGGTGCCGACCACGCGGGGCAGCGACAGCAGCTTGAGCGCGTCGTCGAGCGTGACCGACTCGATGGACATCGACTTGAACAGCGAGCCGGTGCGCGGCTTCGCCTTCTTCGCCTTGGCGTCCGCCGGCTCGGGCAGCACCTCGGTCACGTACGGGCCGAAGCGGCCCTCCTTCGCCACGATCTCGTGCCCGGTCACCGGGTCCGTGCCCAGCGAGCGGCCCTCGACCGGGGTCGCGAACAGCTTCTCGGCGATCTCCAGCGTCAGCTCGTCCGGCGGCAGGTCCTCCGGCAGGTTCGCCCGCTGCGGGTTGTCCGCGCCGTCGGGGCCGTCGCCGTCGCGCTCCAGGTAGGGGCCGTAGCGGCCGACGCGGACGACGATCGAGCGGTTCTGCTCGTCGGTGAACAGCGGGATCGAGTTGATCTCGCGGGCGTCGATGGTGTCGACGCCGGAGCCGACCAGCTTCTTCAACCCGCCGGTGTGCGCGACCGAGCCCTCCGGGCCCACGTCACCACCGAAGTAGAAGCCGGACAGCCACGTGGTGCGCTGCTGCTCACCGGCGGCGATGCGGTCCAGCTCGTCTTCCATGGCGGCCGTGAAGTCGTAGTCCACGAGCCTGCCGAAGTGCCGTTCCAGCAGCCCGACCACCGAGAACGCGATCCAGGACGGGACCAGCGCGGAGCCCTTCTTCCACACGTAGCCGCGGTCCTGGATGGTGTTGATGATCGACGCGTACGTCGACGGGCGGCCGATGCCCAGCTCCTCGAGGGCCTTGACCAGGCTCGGCTCGGTGTAGCGGGGCGGCGGCGACGTGGTGTGGCCGTCCGGGTTCAGCTCGGTCGCGGTGACGCCCTGGTCCTTGACCAGCTGCGGCAGCCTGCGCTCGGCGTCGTCGGCCTCGCCGCCCTCCTCGGTGTCCACGGTCTCGACGTAGGCGCGGAGGAAGCCGGGGAACGTGATCGTGCGGCCGGACGCGGCGAACGTGCACTCCTCGCCGGACGCGGCCGTGCCGACGATCCGGACGCTCATGGTGGTGCCGCGCGCGTCGGCCATCTGGGAGGCGACCGTGCGCTGCCAGATCAGCTCGTACAGGCGGAACTCGTCGGACTCCAGCTCACCGGCGACCTGGCCGGGGGTGCGGAACACCTCACCGGCGGGGCGGATCGCCTCGTGCGCCTCCTGCGCGTTCTTCACCTTGCGGGTGTACTGGCGCGGCTGCGGCGACACGTACGCGTCGCCGTACAGCTCACGGGCCTGCGCACGGGCCGCCGCGATCGCCGTCTCGGACAGCGTCGTGGAGTCGGTACGCATGTAGGTGATGTAGCCGTTCTCGTACAGCCGCTGCGCGACGCGCATGGTGCGGTCGGAGCCGAAGCGCAGCTTGCGGCCGGCCTCCTGCTGCAGCGTGGACGTCATGAACGGCGCGTACGGGCGGCGGGTGTACGGCTTCTCCTCGACGCTCGCGACCCGCATCTCCGAGCCGGTCAGCGCGTCGGCGAGACGGCGGGCGTCGGCCTCGTCGAGGCGGAGCACGGTGTTCTTGAGCTGGCCGTCCGGGCCGAAGTCGCGGCCGGTGGCGAGCTTGTTGCCGTCGACGGCGACCAGGCGGGCGCCGAAGTTGCGCGGCTCGGCGTCCGCACCGGCGTCGAGCTTCGCGGAGATGTCCCAGTACGAGGCGGGGACGAACTTCATCCGCTCCCGCTCGCGGTCCACGACGATGCGCGTGGCGACCGACTGCACGCGGCCCGCGGACAGACCACGGGTGATCTTCTTCCACAGGACCGGGCTGACCTCGTAGCCGTACAGGCGGTCGAGGATGCGGCGGGTCTCCTGCGCGTCCACCAGGTCCTGGTCCAGCGCACGCGTGTTCTCCGCGGCGGCGCGGATCGCGGGCTCGGTGATCTCGTGGAACACCATCCGGCGGACGGGGACCTTCGGCTTGAGCGCCTCGAGCAGGTGCCACGCGATGGCCTCGCCCTCGCGGTCACCGTCTGTCGCCAGGTAGAGCTCGTCGACGGTCTTCAGCGCTTCCTTCAGCTCGGTGACGGTCGACTTCTTGTCCGGCGTGACGATGTAGATCGGCTCGAAGCCGTTGTCGACGTTCACACCGAGGTTCGACCACGACTCGCCCTTGTACTTCGCGGGCACCTCGGCCGCCTTGCGGGGCAGGTCGCGGATGTGCCCGCGCGAGGACTCCACGACGAAGTTCCGGCCGAGGTAGGAGGCGATCTTCCGCGCCTTGGCCGGCGACTCGACGATCACCAGCCGCCGCGGCTCGGCCCCCGCCGACCCGTTCTTCTTCGTCCCGTTAGACCCTGCCACGCCGTCCCGCTCTCTAGTCCGAGCTTGTTCTCAGCTCGCTAGTGTGCACGTTGCACACGGTGATACCTACCCCCAGGTGCCTCGCAGCACACTTTCGGCCGTAAGGCACAAACCGTTACCTGGGTAGCACGCCTAAGCGCTCTGACGCACCCTGGATACCGCGGGCCAGTGGTTTTCGGCCGTCACGGAGGGTGGCGTCCCGACCAGTTCCGCGAGCCTGCCAAGCCGTCGCCGACCGGAAATCCGCAGGCCCGGACCCTCGTCCCCGCCTGCGTGCAGGGTAGCGGGCAGCCCAGCGGTGGCAAGCGCCCCTCTCACCGTGTCGTAGATGCGCGGGGCTTCGGGGTCGAGCCGGAGGAGGTAACTCCCCGCGACCCACGTGCCCGCCGCGAGCACCCACAGACGTAATGCCCCGCCCGCCAGCGTCAGTCCGCTCGGGGCGAACTTCTCGCCTTCCTTCGTCCACTCCTCGGCCAGCGGCAGCAGGTCGGACCGGAAGGCGGTGCGCACCCCGTGCTCGCCGTCCTCGGTGACCATGTGCGTGCCGTCGATCGCCCGTTCGGCCAGTGCGCGCACCACCAGCCGCGCCCGCCACGGCTCGTCCACGCGGACGGTCAGGCGCGCGGCCGTCCTGGCGAACTCGGCGAGCTGGCCCTGGCAGCACAGCAGACCCGCCAGGTCACCGGGGGCCGGCCGGTTGGCCTCCGCGGAATAGAACGAGAGCTGCGCCACCCGGCCAAGGATAGAACAAGCGTTCGATCTCGGGAAGGGTGCTCCACAGACACGACAGTGGCCCGCCCCGGAAGTTCCGGGACGGGCCACTGGTCACACCACTCAGGCGGCGCCGTTGGAAACGGTCTCCGCCGGGTTCTCCGCGATCGCGGTGCCGCGACGCTTGGAGACGAACACCGCGACGACGATCAGCACGACCGCGACGACCGCGAAGACGGCGCGCAGCACGTCGTTCTCGCTCTCGCCGACGGTCAGCGTGACGATCGCCGGGGCGATCAGCAGCGAGACCAGGTTCATCACCTTGATCAGCGGGTTGATCGCCGGGCCCGCGGTGTCCTTGAACGGGTCACCCACGGTGTCGCCGATGACGGTCGCGGCGTGGGCCTCGGAGCCCTTGCCGCCGTGGTTGCCGTCCTCGACCAGCTTCTTGGCGTTGTCCCACGCGCCACCCGAGTTGGCCAGGAAGACGGCCATCAGGGTGCCGGTCGCGATCGCGCCGCCCAGGTAGCCGGCCAGCGGACCGGTGCCGAGACCGAAGCCGACGGCGATCGGGGCGAGCACCGCGAGCAGACCCGGGGTGGCCAGCTCACGCAGCGAGTCGCGGGTGCAGATGTCCACGACGCGGCCGTACTCGGGGCGGACGGTGCCGTCCATGATGCCGGGGTTGTCGTGGAACTGGCGGCGCACCTCGTACACCACGGCGCCCGCGGCCCGGGAGACCGCGTTGACCGCGAGACCCGAGAACATGAACACGACCGCGGCGCCGATGAGCACGCCGACGAGCACGTCCGGCGAGAACACGACGAAGTCGAGCAGCTCGAGCCCGCTCCGCGCGTCCGCCAGCGCCTCGGTGATCGCGTTCAAGTAGGAGCCGAACAGCGCGGTCGCGGCGAGCACCGCCGTCGCGATCGCGATGCCCTTCGTGATGGCCTTCGTGGTGTTGCCGACCGCGTCGAGCTCGGTCAGGATCGCCGCGCCCTCACCGTCCACGTCACCGGACATCTCGGCGATGCCCTGCGCGTTGTCGGAGACCGGGCCGAAGGTGTCCATGGCGACGATGACGCCGACCGTGGTGAGCAGGCCGCAACCGGCCAGCGCGACCGCGAACAGGGCCACGAACAGCGAACCGGACAGCAGGAACGCGCCGTAGACGGAGGCGCCGATGACGACCGCCGTGTAGACCGCGGACTCGAAACCGACCGAGATGCCGGACAGGATCACGGTGGCCGCACCGGTCAGCGACGACTTGCCCACGTCCTTGACCGGCTTGTACTCGGTGCCGGTGAAGTAGCCGGTCAGCCACAGGATGATGCCGGCGAGCACGATGCCGATGATCACCGCGACGGTGGCGATGACGGCCGGGTTGCCCGCCAGGTCCGCCTCGGCCGGGCCGTCGAGCTCGGAGAACGAGGACGGCAGGAAGACGAACGCCGCGATGGTGCACAGGATCGCCGAGATGATCGCGGAGATGTAGAACGACCGGTTGATCGCGGTCAGGCCGCTCTCCCCCGCCTTGGCCCGCGTGATGTACACACCGATCACGGCGGTGACGATGCCCAGCGCGGGCACGATCAGCGGGAACAGCAGGCCCTGCGCGCCGAACGCGGTGGAACCCAGGATCAGCGCGGCGACCAGGGTCACCGCGTAGGACTCGAACAGGTCCGCGGCCATGCCCGCGCAGTCACCCACGTTGTCACCGACGTTGTCGGCGATGGTGGCGGCGTTGCGCGGGTCGTCCTCGGGGATGTTCTGCTCGACCTTGCCGACCAGGTCGGCGCCCACGTCGGCGGCCTTGGTGAAGATGCCGCCGCCGACACGCATGAACATCGCGATCAGCGCGGCGCCGAAGCCGAAGCCCTCGAGGACCTTCGGTGCGTCACCCGCGTAGACGAGCACGACGATCGCGGCGCCGAACAGGCCGAGGCCGACAGTCGACATGCCGACCACGCCGCCGGTGCGGAACGCGACCCGCATCGCGGTCTCGCGCCCACCCTGCTCACGCGCGGCCGCCGCGACCCGCAGGTTCGCCTGCGTGGCCAGCCACATGCCGAGGTAGCCGATGGAGAACGAGAACACCGCACCGACGATGAAGAACAGCGATCGTCCGATGCGCTCGCCCCAGCCGTCCGCCGGGAGGAAGAACAGCAGGACGAAGACGATCACACCGAAGATCGACAACGTGTTCCGCTGCCGGCGCAGGTACGCGCCCGCGCCTTCCTGCACGGCCTTGGCGATGTCCTGCATCTTGGTGGTGCCCTGGCCCGCGGCCAGCACCTCCTTGAGCAGCACGTAACCAACGGCCAGGGCGGCGAGAGCGATCACGGCGACCACGACGACGATGCCGCGATCACCGCCGGTCAGCGTTGGACCGCCTTCCGCCGCTAGATACTGCCAGGACATCTGTCCTCCTGGGTCTGCCTGACGTGGCGCGTTTTCGCGATCGCCGAGGACCGCCGCAATCGTCCCGGTTGAGGACGCGTGCGCCACCAGGGGTATTTGATGGGACCGGCGGAGTCTATTGGTTGGACTGACTGCCTTCGCGGGGTGGCCTCCCAACTGCGGATACTCCGGATTCATGATCGATCAAGAGCATCGATACAGAAATGGCCGCGAATTCCCGGGGGCGCTCGTGCGGGCCAAACCTCGGTTGGGCCCTTGTGCCTGGGCCAGCGCGTGGTCGGCCTCCGCCCGTGGCCCCCGTCGCGGCGGCCACCCCACCTGGCGCTCCGCTGGCATCGCCGCCGATCAGCGTTCACCTCGGCCACCGCCACCTCGGTCGGGCTGGCATCCCCGCCTCGTCACCGCCGCCGGTCTCCGCTGACCTCCGCGCTCCCGGTCTCCACGCCTCGGCCATCGCTCCCTTGGCCTGCGCTTGGCACTGTCGCCCCCGGTCTCCGCCGCCCGAGCCTCCGGGCATCGCGCCCGCTCTCCGCAGCCTCGGGTCTGGCTGCGCCCTGTCTCCATCAGCGCCGCCCCAGCCACGGTCAGCACTGCCGCCCTGATCTACACCCGGCGACAGCCATCCCCTTCGTCCCAGTCATCACCCGCTCCGCCCGCCTCGGCCACCCGCCACCTCGGTCTCGCTGGCATCCCCGCCATGTGCCGCCCTGTGTCCGCCGCCCCGTCTGCCGTTCGCTCTCCGCCGCCCGCTCTCCCCTGGCATCGCTGCCCCGCTCTCCGCCGCCCCTATCCGCTGCATCACTGCCCCGCCCTTCGCCGCCGGTCTCCGCAGACATCTCTGCCCCCAACCTCCGCCGCCCGTCCCGCCCCGCCTCGGCCGCCCCCGTCCCAGCTCCACCGTCTCGGCCACGCCGCCCTCGTCTCCGCGGCCCCCGCTCTCCGCTGGCATTGCTGCCCAACCTCCGCCGCCCTGTCTCCGGCGGGCATCGGTGTCCCGACCTCCGCCGACCCGTCTGGCTGGCACTGCCGCCTCGGCTCCCGTCTGACCACCGCCCTGGTCTCCGTCAGTGCCGCTGCCCTGGTCTTCTTCGCCCCGCCAGTGCCACCACCCCGTCACCGCAGTCCGGTCGCCGCCAGCGCCACCGTCCAGGGTCTCCGGCCCCCAGCCGCGCCCTGCTCATCGCCGGACGGTTTGCCGGTCGCTGCCGCATCGGGCTCCGCCTTCCCCGGTTCCGCCTCCCGGTGTCCGCGCCCAGGTCACCCACACCGCGTTTCGTTGTCGGTGCTGTGTGCTTCCCTTGCTCCCGTGAGTCGCCACCTGCTCGAGCGCGTGCTGGCCGGTGTGCCGCTGGGCGAGAACCCGCTGCGGCACGTCCGCGAACTGCCGGAACGTCCGGCGACGTTCGCCGACTGGCCGTCCTGGGTTCCCGACGCCCTGCGCACCGCCCTCGCCGGGTGTGGTGTCGAGCGGCCGTGGGCGCACCAGGTCGAGGCCGCCGCGCACGCCCGCGACGGCAGGCACGTCGTCATCGCCACCGGTACCGCGTCCGGCAAGTCGCTCGCCTACCAGCTGCCTGTCCTGAGCGCGCTGGCCGAGGACCGGCGCGCGACCGCGCTGTACCTGTCGCCGACCAAGGCGCTGGGTGCCGACCAGCTGCGCTCGGTCCGCGAGCTGGGCGTGGACGACGTGCGGCCCGCCCCGTTCGACGGCGACACGCCCATGCCGGAACGCGACTGGGTGCGGGCGCACGCGCGGTGGGTGTTCACCAACCCGGACATGCTGCACCGCGGCATCCTGCCGTCGCACGCCCGGTGGGCGTCGTTCTTCCGCAGGCTGGCGTACGTGGTCGTGGACGAGTGCCACGGCTACCGCGGCGTCTTCGGTTCGCACGTCGCGCTGGTGCTCCGACGGCTGCGGCGGGTGGCGGCCAAGTACGGCGCGAACCCGGTGTTCGTGCTGGCGTCGGCGACCGTGTCCGACCCGGCCGCGTCCGCGTCGCGGCTGGTGGGGGTGCCGTGTGTGGCGGTCACGGACGACCGGTCGCCGCAGGGCGCGCGGACGGTGGCCTTGTGGGAGCCGCCACTCCTGCCCGAGCTGGCTGGTGAGAACGGCGCGCCGGTCCGCCGCTCGGCCGGGGCCGAGACCGCGCGGATCATGACGGACCTCGTGGTGGAAGGCGCCAGGACGCTGGCGTTCGTGCGGTCCCGGCGGGGCGCGGAGCTGACCGCGTTGTCGGCGCGGCACGCGCTGGCGGACGTCGACCCGTCCCTGCCCGCACGAGTCGCGGCGTACCGGGCGGGCTTCTTGCCGGAGGAGCGGCGGGCACTGGAACAGTCGCTGGCGAACGGCACCCTGCTCGGGGTGGCCAGCACCAACGCACTGGAGCTGGGAGTCGACATCGCGGGCCTGGACGCGGTGGTGGTCGCCGGCTACCCGGGCACGCTGGCGTCGTTCTGGCAGCAGGCGGGCCGCGCCGGCCGCGCGGGCGACAGCGCGCTGGTGGTGTTCGTCGCGCAGGACAACCCGCTCGACACGTACCTGGTGCACAACCCGTCGGCGATGCTGGACAAGCCGGTCGAGTCGACGGTCATCGACCCGGGCAACCCGTACGTACTCGCGCCGCAACTCGTGTGCGCCGCGATGGAGTTGCCGCTCACCGAGAAGTGCCTGGCCGACTTCGGCGGCCCGGTGGCGAGGCGGGTCCTGGACGACCTGACGGCCGACGGTGTCCTGCGCAAACGCCCGACGGGCTGGTTCTGGACGTCCCGCGAGCGCCCCCACGCGTCCGTCGACATCCGCGGCTCGGGCGGCGAGCAGGTCGCGGTGGTGGAGGCGGACTCGGGTCGCATGCTGGGCACGGTCGATCCGGGTGCCGCGTTCACGACCGTCCACCCGGGAGCCGTGTACCTGCACCAGGGCACGTCCTACGTGGTGGACGAACTGGACCTGGAGACGGGTCTCGCGATGGTGCACCGCGAGGACCCGGAGTGGTCGACGTCGCCGAGGGAACAGATCGACATCTCGGTGCTGTCGGTGGAGGAGAAGACCAGGCACGGGGCCGTCACGGTGAACCTGGGCGAGGTGGCGGTGACCTCGCACGTGGTGGCGTACCTGCGGAAACTGCCGTCGGGCCAAGTCCTGGACCAGATCCCCCTCGACCTGCCCGAGCAGACCCTCAACACCAGAGCGGTCTGGTACACCCTGACCGACGAGCTACTGGCCGAAGCCGGCCTGACGAAGCACGAGATCCCAGGCGCACTGCACGCGGCAGAACACGCGGCGATCGGGCTGCTCCCCCTGTTCGCGACGTGCGATCGCTGGGACATCGGCGGCGTGTCGACGGCGCTGCACCCCGACACGGGCGAACCAACGGTCTTCGTCCACGACGGCCACCCCGGCGGCGCCGGCTTCGCCGACCGCGCCCACGCCGCGCTGATCCCGTGGCTGACCGCGACGAGGGACGCGATCGCGGCGTGCGAGTGCCCGTCGGGGTGCCCGTCGTGCGTGCAGTCCCCCAAGTGCGGCAACGGAAACGAGCCTCTGCACAAGGAAGGCGCGATCCGCGTGCTGACGACAGTCCTGACCGCGGTGGCCGACTCAGCCCCGGAGTCCAAAGCGTCCTGACGCCCTCGGGCGCGGCCCGTCCTCACGCGACGGCCACCCGAGAAGCGCGGCCGGACCGGGGAAGCGAAGGGGGTCGCGCGAAGACAGTGCGGGTTCTGGGCACGCGAGGTGGAGGCAGCTGCGCGAGATCAGGGTGGTCCCCAGTGGAGCGCGAAGTTGCCTGACGTCCGGGCTTCGGCGTGTGCGCCGTCCGTTCTCCCCGTCGCTTCGTCTTCGTCGGCGGTGTCTGGCGTGGACGTCCACACACGACAGAGCGCCGGGGCGGCTGGTGCCAGCCCCGGCGCTCTGAGTTAGCCGGGCGCGCGAGGAGCGATCTGCTACCGCTCGGGTCGTCGCGACCTTTCGGGGTGTCGGCTGGGTTTCCGTCCACCTCCTGGAGGTACGGGGAGGCAGTCTCCTCCACGAGGTGGCGGTCACCCTTCGGGCCAGGTGTTGCCGACGGCGGTGCGGGTTACCGCCTTCCCTGGTGTCGGTCGCGACGCGGGAGACCTGCTCCTGCAGCGAGCGCCCGGCATGCTGCCCGTCCCGTTCGGCCGCTGTAGGTGCGGGAGCAGCGCCGAGTCGGGGCGGGTTGGTTGCGGTGGAGCCGCGCGGACGCGCAATGCCACCGCTGGTGTGCCGGATGGGTGCGTTCCGGCATGGCTTCTTCTTCCGGGGGATCGGACCCCGGGCCGTGGACTTCGTTCAGTCCGCGGCGACGAGCCGACCGCCGCGGGCGAAGGTCGCCGCGTCGACGATGGCGTCCATCAGCGCGTCCTGCACGAGGCTCGCCGCCGGCATCTGCCAGCCGCACACCTCGGGACGGACGCGCCAGTGCACGACTCCGTGCTGGACCGGCGTCGGCGGCAGCGGCACGAAGCTGTCCGCCGCGTGCAGCACGACGTCGCCTTGCTCGACGAGTGGCCGGGCGAGCTTCTGCCCGGTACGGACCAGGAAGGTCCAGCGGTCGTCCGGCGTCGCGATGATCGGCACCGGCAGCCCGACCGCGCGCAGCATCCTGGCCGCGCCACGGCCGAGGTGACCGGGCACCTCGATCGCGTCGAGCGTCACGCCGGTGGCGAGCAGCACGCTGTAGGGCCGGCCGGTCCACCACGTGGCGACCTGCTCCGGCTTCGTGCCGATGCGCTCCTGCCAGTCGGCGTGCACCGGCACGGGGCCGACGCTCTCGACGCCTTCACGGCCCGCCCACTGCGAGCCCGCCAGATAGGTGCCTGGCAGCACCGGCCAACCGCGCCACGCGAGGCCGATGGCCTGCGCACGGAGTTCGACGCGGAAGGCCCTGCGCCAGCTATCCGACGTATCCATGTCCAACATGACGAGCTCTTGCCTCTCGTTGTTTTGGGCGCCCGGTGCGGCGAGTGCCCTACGGATTACTTAACGGCACACCGACGGCGGAACGAAACTTGCAGTCGACAACTGGTCGTCCACGCACGATGAAACGAACAGCGGTTGACGAGGGACTGAACTCCCCCAGTTCGTTCATCGGCGGTCCAGACCACTGTCCGCGGCCTGGTAATGCCGCTTACCGTGCGTGGACGACCGTTGAACTTGCGTCAGCCGTCGAACTCGACAGGTCCGGCACGTGCCCGTCCTGCCGCTGAACCGAAGGGTCCGAACGCCACCTCCGCCTCGACGAGCGCGTCCCAACCGGACAGACGGCACGACCGCAGCACGCCGCCCATCTGCTCGACGACCCACCGCGCCTCCGCGCACGCCGCCCGCTCCCCGTCGGTGACCTCCACCGCGGCGGCCAACGCACCCAGGTCAGCGGCGGCTTCGGCCTGGTGACGGGCCACGACCGCCGAGCCGAACCACAGCACGCCGGTCATCACCGCCATGAGAACGGCGAGCCCACCGACCACCCAGACCGTTGCCGCTCCACGATCCGCAGACCGTTCGTCGCACCCGTCCCACGACGGATGGCCACGCCGGGCCGAACCTCTCCGGGCTCGGCGGACCGCCCGCACCGTTCGTGCACCGGTATCCCGCGACGCGGTCGGCGTCGCTGGCTCCGGCTGACCGGAGCCGGCCAGCTCGCCGGGCCGCGCTCCCTTGTGGGGTGCGGGCTGCCCAACCGCCAGTGGCTCGGCGCAAGCCTCGGCGACCGGCGGCACCACTTCCATGTGGGTTTGCCGTGCCGACACTTGTGGTCGCGCGCGGATCTCGCTGAGCGGCACCAGCTGGGGGTCGGCGCGCCCCACGGACACCGTCGGCGTTGCCGCACCTGACCGACCGGGCGTAGTCACCACGACGGCGGGCCGCGTCTCCTTGTCGGGTGTGGGCTGCGCGACCGCCTGCGGCTGACCACCGGCTTGGCCCACCGGTGGCACCGTTCCCGCGCCGGTACGCCCTGCCGGCACTGTCCGCTCAGCACCTGATTGACCCGAGGGAGCTTCAGCGGTGGCTCGCTGCGCGGCCGGTCGTGGGTGAGGGCGGGCCTGGCCCGCCTGCCTGATGAACGGGAGCCGGGGTGTGGCTGCCCTCAGCAGGCGGGCCAGGCGCCTTCGACGGTCGGTGCGCCTGCGGTGACGGCTCACCCGTCCGGCTCTCGCACCGCGAACGCCGATGCGTGTAACCGGACGCCGGGCAGCAGGCCTGCCACCGGTGTCGCGTTGACGTGTACCTCTATGTGTTCGCCGGTCATCGTGATCGTCACCTCCGCGTTCTCTGGAGCGATGCGTTTGGCCGCTGCCACCGCCTGGGCTCGTTCGCCTCTGGCGGTCAGCCGGGCGGCCTCCCGTGCGGCGTCGACGCAGCGGACCTGGTCCGCCATCGCCGACGTGCCGCCCAGCGCCATGCCGAGCACCAGGACGAACGCGGCTATCGCGATCGCGGCCTCGACGGTGACGCCGCCTCGGTCTCCGAGCCGTCGCCGGGTCAGCCGGTGGGCGGGCATCAGCCTTTGACGGTGAGCGCTCGGTCGATCAGGTCGGTGATCCCGTCCTCGACGGAGCCGCTCTTGACGACTGCCCAGAGGATCAGCGCCAGCGTCGCGCCGACGAGGACGCCCACGGTGTACTCGACGGTGGCCATGCCGGTGTCGTCTTCGAGGAAGACGTGCCGGGGTCGCAGGAACATGGTTCTTTCTCCTTCTATCTATGTGTGTGTTCACAGGGACATCCGTCCGGCGAGCCCGGCGATCACCGGTGCCACGCCGAGGCAGACGAACGCGGGCAGGAAGCACAGTCCGAGCGGAGCGGTGATCAGGACGCCTGCCCGCTGAGCCGTCGCCTCGGCGTGGTCCGCCGCCGTGGCCCGCACCTTCGCCGCCAGGTCGGTGACCAGGTCGGCCAGTGCGGTGCCGGACTGGGTCGTCCGGCGAGCGCCTCGTGCCAACGGCGCGGTGTCCGGGCAGTTCGTGGCGGGCTCCCACGCCGTCGCCGGGTCCGCGCCGAGCGCCAGCAGCTCCGCGGACGAGCGCAGCGCCCGTGCCGCTTCGGCGGGTAACTCGTCGACGACCACGGTCATCGCGGTCGGCACCGGCAGGCCGGCCCGCAGGCACGCGGCCAGCAGGTCCCAGGCGGCGGCGACGGTCATCGGGTCGGCGGCGGGCGGTCGTCGCGCGCGGCGCAGGAACCACCAGACACCCACGGCGACACCGAGACCTGCCACCGGACCCGCCACGACCGTCACCAGCACGCCGCTCGCCGCGGCCAGTACCTGGGGCGGTGGCCTCAGCCGTGTCACCCGCGTCCACGGGCTGCGCCCCGGTCGGCCGGTCAGCCGCGCGAGGCGCAGCCGGGCGACGTCGGCACCCGAGGTCAGCTCGACGGCCGCGGCCAGCAGCACGAGCGCGATGCTGTGGCTGTTCATCGGATCGCCACCCGGCTCGTGATGCGACCGGACCAGACGACCCCTGCGCACAGGAACGTCACGCCCGTCAGGAGCAGCAGCTGTCCGAGACCCGTGCCGGTGAGCATCCGCAGCGGGCTCGCGCCCACCGCCTCGCCCAGCGCGATGCCGAGTACGGGGAGCGCGGACAACGCGGTCGCGCTGGACTTCGGACCGGCCATCCGCGCCAGCGCCTGGCGGGTGAACCTGGCCCGCTGTTCGAGGTCGCGGCGGACGGCGTCGAGCACGTCGGCCAAGGGCAGGCCGTGCCGTTGCGCGAGCCGCCAGGCCGTCGCGACCCGGGTGAGCGCGGCGGCCAGGGCCGGTGTTCGAGCTCCCGCGAGCGCTGTCGACATGTCGCCGTCGAGCCGGGCAGCGGCGGCGAGCGCACGCATCGTCCCTGCTGTCGGCGGTTGGGCGTCGGCGGCCGCCGCCTCCGCCGCCGTCGCCGGGTGGGCACCCGAGTGGAGCCCAGCGACGAGCGTGCGCAGTGCCTCGGCGAGGCCGTCGACGGCGGCCAGCGCATCCCGGTGCTCGGTGCGGGTGCGGAGCCTGCGGCGCACCGTCGCCGCCAGAAGCGCGGCGGACGCCGCCCCACCCGGCCCCGCAACCAGCCACCCCAGCACCACGGCACCCGCCATGAGAACGGCGGCGGGTGGACGTGGCGTCCGCAAGCGCTTGCGTGGTGTGTGACCTGTGAGGAAGCGCAGCCGTTGCGCTGCCCGGTTGTCCGGCCAGCACAGCAGCGCGAGGCTCGTCAGGAGGAGGCTCACCACGGCGCTTCCACTCCCCGCGCGGCCAGGAGCGTCTTGAGCCGGGTGCGGTCGTGGATGACGCGGACGGTGTCGCCGTCGCGGTCGAAGACGCCGACGTCCGTCAGCCGCCGGACGCCGTCCTGTTCCCGGGCCATGTGCAGCACGACGTGGAATGCGGCGGCCAGCTGGCTGTGCAGTGCCGACCGGGGCAGGCCGCCCAGCGCGGCCAGCGCCTCCATGCGGGCGGGGACCTCGGCAGGCGAGTTGGCGTGGACGGTGCCCGCGCCACCGTCGTGACCGGTGTTCAGCGCGGCGAGCAGGTCGCACACCTCGGCACCGCGGACCTCGCCGACGACGAGTCGGTCGGGCCGCATGCGCAGGCTTTGGCGGACGAGGTCCGCGAGGGTGACCTCGCCTGCGCCCTCGACGTTCGGCGGCCGCGCGATCAGGCGGACGAACTGCGGGTGCGCCGGGGACAGTTCGCCCGCGTCCTCCACGCACACGATCCGTTCCCGCGGGGAGACCTGGCCGAGCAGCGCGTTCAGCAGCGTGGTCTTGCCCGCGCCGGTGCCGCCGGTGATGACGAACGCGAGCCGGGCCTCGATGATCACCTCGAGCGTGCGGTGGACGGTGTCGTCGAAGGTGCCGAGCGCGCGGAGGGCGGCGAGGTCGTGCCCCGCCTGCCGGAGCACGCGCAACGAGATGCAGGTGCCGCCCGGGGCGATGGGCGGGAGCACGGCGTGGAGCCGGACGCGGCCCGGGAGCCAGGCGTCGACGAACGGCTGGGCGTCGTCGAGGCGCCTGCCGCAGGCGAGCGCGAGCCGTTGCGCGAGGCGGCGGACGGCGTCCTCGTCCGGGAAGCGGACGTCGGTCCGCCGCAGGCCGCCGTCGCCGTCGCACCAGACCTGGTCGGGGGCGGTGACCAGGACGTCGGTGGTGCCGGGTGCGCGGAGGAGCGGCTCGAGCGGGCCCGCGCCGACGAACTCCTGGGTCATGCGATCGGTGGCGACGAGGATGTCGTCGTGGCCAGCGACACCGCTCTCCTCGCGGACGGCGCGCGCGACCTCCGCGCTGGTGATCGCGGTGCCGCTGCCCGCGAGCCTGCCGCGGACGCGCTCGACGAGTTCAGGGCTGGACATGTGTGCTCCTTCGTGGTGGCCGGCGCCGGGTGCGATTCACGGGGGCACGCGGTTCGGCCGGCGCCGGCCGTCCCCGCCCGCTGTCCGAGCGGGCGGAGCTGTGGGTGGTGCCTGGCCGAGGTCTTGGCACCCCGGCCAGGCGTTCACTGACCCGCACCGCCCGGTGGGACGGGTGGTGGGGTGGTCCCGGCCGGTTGCCGGGACGCTCGGGACCTGGTGCCGGACCGGGTCGGGGATTCCGGTCCGGCACCGGCCGTCCCTCGCCCTGGGCAGAGTGCGGGTGCCGCGGCGAGGGAGTTCCGGGCCGCCGGACCGAGTGACCGGTTGTTGTGATTCGGTCCGGCGGCCGTGTGTCCTCGTCAGGGCGGCCCGTTGGGGTGGCCCCTGAGGACGTCTTCGGTGGTGCCGGGCGCCGGACCGAGGTGGTTGGGTGCACGGAGGCTCGGTCCGGCGCCGGCTGTCCGCCTGTCGGGCAGGCGGACGTCTTCGGGGTGGGTCGGGTGGTTGGGTGCCGGACCGAGCTGGGGTCGACGTGGAACTCGGTCCGGCACCCGGCGTCCGCACGGCCGCGGGCACTGGGCACGACTTGCCAACGCGCGGCGGACGCCTTCCGGGATGCGCCGATCGGCGCGGCTTCGGCCGAACTGCCCGGGGCAGGTCGGGGGAAGAATCTGTGCGGTGGTCGGCATCAGGCGGCTCTCGCTTCGCCTTGGTGCGGACGGGTTTTCGGCGGGCGGGCCGCCAGTTCCGCGAGGGTCGCCCGTGCCGCAGCGGTCAGCGGGCCCTTGGGTCTCGGGGCGAAGACGCCGCAGTCCAGGGACTCGGCCAGCCCGCGTTCCGGATCCATCGTTGCCAGGGCCGGGAGGCCCACCGCCTTCTCGACCTCCGACACCCGCAGGCCGCCGGGGGACGGTCTGCGGACCACCAGTCGTGCGTGGACCGCCCTGGCCTCCAGCTCCAGGGCCAGTTGTCGGCCGGTGACACAGGCTCGTACGTCGGCGGGGACGACGATCACCGCGAGGTCCGATCGGTCGACCGCTGCCCAGGCCGCCAGGTCGAGCTCTCTCGGTACGTCGCAGACCACGATCTCGCCCGTGCGCCTGCCGGCTTCCACGACCGCGGCCACCGCGTCCGGGGCCGGCCCCTCGCCGGTGCGCGCGCCGGACATCAGGGTCAGGCGGGCGTCGTCGGTGTGCCACGTCGGCAGGGCCCGGTGCAGTGCGGAGGCCGCCACGCGGCCCGCGGTGAGCCGCATGTCCGGCCAGCGGAGGCCGTCCTTGTTCTCCCCGCCCAGCACCACGTCCAGGCCACCGCCTCGGGGGTCGCAGTCGATGAGGAGGGAGTTGTCGCCGGTCCTCAGCGCGGTCAGGCTGACCGCGGTCGCGAACACCGAGGCGCCCGCGCCGCCCCGCGCGCCGAGTACCGCCAGGACCTTGCCCGCGTTGCTCGGCGGGCCCTCCGCGGCGTCGGCCAACGCGCTCACCAGCCATGGTTCGGCGCCGGGGAGGGTGATCAGGCGTTCCGCGCCGACCTCCATCGCGAGCTTCCACAGCTCCTGGGGTTCCGGGTCGGGGACCACGACGACGACGGCGTCCCGGCGTGGGAACGACCCGCGTGTGCACTCGGCGACGCCGGTCGCGTCGAGGAGGACCAGCGGTGCGGTCGGCCAGCGGCGCCGCGCGCCTGCCGCGTCCGGGACGCGTTC
Organism: Actinophytocola sp. KF-1; assembly: GCF_054661535.1. Lineage (NCBI taxonomy): Bacteria > Bacillati > Actinomycetota > Actinomycetes > Pseudonocardiales > Pseudonocardiaceae > Actinophytocola > Actinophytocola sp. KF-1. The sequence continues at coordinate 214,887 of NZ_BAAFVK010000013.1, forward strand.
CAGGTCGCAGCCCGCCGCGGCGGCCAGTCTCAGCAGGTCGTCCAGCAGCTGCTCGTCCGCGACGAAGGCGATCGGCCGGTTCGTGCTCACGGTCCCCCCTCGGGTCCTCGCCGGGCGGGGTTGCCCGGGTCTGGGTCCACGATGGGCGGGCGGCGGGGGCCGGACAACGCGGCAAGATCGACATGTGGACAACCGGGTGGGCTGTGGACAAGTCGCTGCCGAGAGGCGTTCGACGGCCGTTGTCGTCGGTGGGATGGCGTAGGATTCCGCGGTTTGGGCACACGCGGGCGCAACGCCTGGACGACGAGGAGAAGCAGGGAGAAGGGACGACCCCCGCCAGGGGGGAGGGACGGGGGTCGTCAGAGGTTCAGCCCCGGGGGGTCGGACTGAACCAGTCCGGCATGACGCCGGATGTCACCACTGTATCCCGTTACGTCCCACTCGTGGTTGCAACTTGCTCGAAGTGGTGCAACGAGTCCGTTCCGACACGCACGACCTGCGGCAACCCCTGAACGTGAGGTTGCCCTCCTATGCTCGGCGAAGTGACCGAGCTGCGCGCCGCCGCGTTCTTCGACCTGGACAAGACGATCATCGCCAAGTCCAGCACCCTGGCCTTCAGCAGGCCCTTCTTCCGCAACGGCCTCATCAACCGGCGCGCGGTGCTGAAGGGGGCCTACGCGCAGTTCGTGTTCGCCGCCTCGGGCGCGGACGCCGACCAGGTCGACCGCATCCGCGCGCACCTCACCGCGCTGTGCGCCGGCTGGGACGTGCAGCAGGTCCGGGCGATCGTCGAGGAGACACTGCACGACATCGTCGACCCGCTCGTCTACGCCGAGGCCACCGAGCTCGTCGCCGAGCACCGGGACGAGGGCAGGGACATCGTCGTCGTGTCGGCGTCCGGGGCCGAGATCGTCACGCCGATCGGCGACATGATCGGCGCGACCCACAGCCTCGGCACCCGCATGGTCGAGGCGGACGGCAAGTACACCGGCGAGATCGACTTCTACTGCTACGGCGACAACAAGGCGACCGCCATGAAGGAGCTGGCCGCCGAGCAGGGCTACGACCTCGCCGCGAGCCACGCGTACTCCGACTCGATCACGGACCTGCCGATGCTGGAGGCGGTCGGCCACCCGACCGTCGTCAACCCGGACCGGGGGCTGCGCGCGCTGGCGCTCGAGCGGGGCTGGCCGGTCCTCGAGTTCACCAAGCCGGTGTCGCTGCGGTCGCGGTTCCAGCCGTCCGGCACGGCCGTGGCGGTCACCGCGATCAGCCTCGGCGCGATCGCCACCGCCGGTGCCACGTGGTACGGGATCCACCGCAGAAGGAAGCGGTGACCAATTCCGGGAATGGCCACCCGACCGGCGGTACAGACGCCGTCACCAATCGCTTATCGGGCCCGGAGAATACGCTCACAATGCGTGTTCGTCGACCACTGGCGAGGTCTTGAACGGTGCACCCCAACGTGGTCTTGAAGTGACCTTGACCACTGGGTACAAAGGAGGTGCGGAGTTCGGATCGGCCAGGGGCCAAGCGGAAGAGAAGCCTGGTCCACCCCGGTAGGGCTCCGTGCACGAGCACCGGGCACCCACGCGCAGCGAGCCGCGGGAGGCATGTCGTCAAGGGACTGCGTACCGGGACGCCGGACGCCGAGGCCAGGTAGGTACGACACTGTTGCACGCTTGGTAACCCGAGTGGCTCGTGCCGGCAATTGGGCGATCCCCATCCGCCTTTACAAGCGGACGGGGATCGCCCAGTTCCATTTTCTGGGGAAAGAGACGCATCACGCTTTTGTCGGTGCGGCGGGCTAGGTTAGGCCGAACACCTGCTTGCCCACGGGATCACCTCGTGGGTAACTTACCGATGCTGCTAGCTATCGGTTAAGAGGTTACGGATTGTCCCGCCCTGCCGGCCAAGGAGGCCGCTGTGTCTCTGTCCAGAACGTCCGCCCGTCGAGGCCTGTCCGTCGCGCTGGCCGCGGTGGCGACCACTGCCATGGTTAGCGGTGTGCAACCCGCGAACGCCGTGGCCGGCTCCGCCACGCCCCAGGTGAGCAGTGAAGCGGCGGCCGAGGCCCAAGCGCGCGCCCAGCTGCGCGGCATGTCGCTCGACCAGAAGATCGCCCAGCTGTTCGTGGTCTCCGTGTGGGGCAAGAGCGCCGACGAGGCCCACCCCACCAACCAGGCGAACTACGGCGTCGACACCCCGGCGCAGGTGGTCGAGAAGTTCGGCGTCGGCGGCGTCATCTACTTCAACAACGCCTCGACCGACAACGTGGACAACCCCGCACAGATGGCGGCGTTCTCCAACGGTCTGCAGCGGGCGGCGACCAGCTCGAACACGCGGATCCCGCTGATCATCGCGATCGACCAGGAGGGTGGCAACGTCACCCGCCTCGAGTCGCCGGCCACCGAGTTCCCCGCCAGCATGGCGATCGGCGCGGGCCGCAGTGCCGCCGACGCCAAGACCGTCGCCACGATCAACGGCCGCGAGCTGCGGGCCATGGGCATCAACCAGAACTTCGCGCCGGTCGCGGACGTCAACTCCAACCCGGACAACCCGGTGATCGGCGCCCGGTCGTTCTCCTCGCGGCCCGAGCTGGCCAGCCAGATGGTGACCGCCGAGGTCGAGGGCTACCAGGAGGGCGGGCGGCCGAGTCAGACCGTCTCCTCGTCGGCCAAGCACTTCCCCGGCCACGGCGACGCGTCCACCGACAGCCACACGCAGCTGCCGAACATCGACCGGACCGAGGCCGAGTGGCGGGCGACCGACCTGCCGCCGTTCCGGGCCGCCATCAAGGCCGGCGTCGACTCGATCATGACCGCGCACATCCAGGTGCCGAGCCTCGACCCGTCCGGCGTGCCCGCCACGCTGTCGCGGCCGATCCTCACCGGCCTGCTGCGCGGCGAGCTCAAGTACAAGGGCGTCATCGTCACCGACGCGCTCGGCATGGGCGGCGCGAACGTCTTCCCTGCAGAGGAGATCCCGGTCATGGCCCTCGAGGCCGGTGTCGACCAGCTCCTCATGCCGCCGAACCTGCAGCTGGCCATCGACGCGGTCAAGGGCGCGGTGGAGAGCGGCAGGCTGACCGAGCGGCGCATCGACCAGAGCGTGCTGCGGATCCTGCTGCTGAAGCTCAAGCGCGGCATCGTCACCTCGCCGTTCGTGGACGAGAGCAAGGTGCCCGGCATCGTCGGCACGCCGGCGCACATCGCCACGATCCAGCAGATCAGCGACCGGACGACCACCGTGGTCCGCAACGACGCGAACCTGCTCCCCCTGTCCGGCGCCCCCGGCAAGGTGCTGGTGGCCGGGCACGGCGACGCCCGCAGCCCGCAGTGGCTCGCCGACGCCCTCAACCGGCGCGGCGCGACGGCCACCGCGTTGCCCACCGGCACGAACCCGAGCGCGACGACCATCGCCAGCGCGGTGACGGCGGCCAACGCGTCCGACCTGGTCATCGTGCTCACGAACAACCTCAAGGACCGGACCGCGCAGCGGAACCTGGTGAACGCGCTCATCGCGACCGGCAAGCCGGTCATCGCGGTCGCCTCCCAGATCCCCTACGACGCCGGTTACGTCGACGCCCGGACCTGGGTCGCCACGTACGGCTGGCGCGCCCACGCCATGGAGTCGCTCGCGAAGGTGATCACGGGCGAGATCTCGCCCCAGGGCAAGCTGCCCGTCGACATCCCCGTCGGCGGCGGCTCGGACATCCTCTACCCCTTCGACCACGGGGTGACCTGGTGAGCAAGGACAGACGCGGCATGGACCGCAGGAACTTCCTGATGGCGTCGGCCATGGCGGCGCCGATGCTGGGCGCGAGCGCGGCGACGGCGAGCGCGGACGAGCAGGGTGCCCGCCACCACCGGGGCGTCACGACCGGTGCGGAGTCGCTGGCCGCGGACGGCTGGCGCCGGTTCGCGGGCCGCAAGGTCGGCATCCTGACCAACCCGACCGGTGTCCTGCGCGACCAGAAGCACGTCGTCGACTCGATGGTCGACCTCGGCATGCGGCCGACCGCGGTGTTCGGGCCGGAGCACGGCTTCCGCGGCACCGCGCAGGCGGGCGGCTCCGAGGGTGACTACCTCGACCCGCGCACGCAGGTGCCGGTGTACGACACGTACACGCTCACCGCGACGCGGGTGGCCGACCAGTTCCGCAAGGCGGGCATCGACCTGCTGGTGTTCGACATCGCGGACATCGGCGCGCGCTTCTACACCTACATCTGGTCGATGTACACGGCCATGCACGCGGCCGTGCTGACCGGCATCGACTTCATGGTGCTGGACCGGCCCAACCCGGTCGGCGGCACGGCGTACGGCCCCATGCTGGACCCGGCGTTCGCGTCCGGCGTCGGCCGCAAGCCGATCGTGCAGCAGCACGGCATGACGGCGGGCGAGCTGGCCAGGTTCTTCGACGCCGAGTTCCTGCCCGCGGACGCGGGCGGCCGGCTGCGGAGCCTGGAGGTCGTGAAGCTGAAGGGCTGGCGGCGGGAGGACCTGTTCACCGACACGGGCCTGGAGTGGGTCTTACCGAGCCCGAACGTGCCGACGCCGCAGACGGCGTTCGCCTACCCGGGCACGTGCCTGTTCGAGGGCACCGTGTTCTCCGAGGGCCGGGGCACGACGCGGCCGTTCGAGATCATCGGCGCCCCGGGTCTCGACTGGCGCTGGGCGGAGGCCCTCAACCAGGCGCGGCTGCCGGGTGTGCGGTTCCGCGAGCACTACTTCTCGCCGACCTTCTCGAAGTGGGTCGGCCAGGTGTGCGGTGGCGTGCAGTTGCACATCACCGACGAGCACCGGTTCCAGCCGATCAAGACGGCGATCACGATGCTGGTCACGGCCAAGCAGGTGTTCCCGACCGTCTTCGGCTGGCGGCCGGACAACTTCATCGACAAGCTCTCCGGCTCGGCCCGGCTCCGCACGATGATCGACGCGGGCGCCACGGTCGACCAGGTGATCGGCGCGTGGCGCGACGAGCTGGCCGCGTTCACGAGGCTGCGGGAGCAGTACCTGCTCTACCGGTGACGACCTACAAGGGGTGGCCATGTCCGGAGTCATTCGTCGCGTCACCGTCCTCGCGCTGGCCGTCGCCGTGACGGCCGGTTCGGGGGTGAGTACCGCCGAGTCGCGTGGCGCGGTCACCGGCCGCTTCGACGTGCCCTTACCCGGGTACGCGTCGCCGCACACGGTCCTGCGGAGCGGGTCACCCGCCTCCGCGGGACTGGACGCGGCGCCGATCGACGCGGCCGTCGCGAAGATCGACGAGTGGACGCGGAAGAACTACGACCCGAAGCTGACCGTGCCGCTGTACTCGGGCGCGGTCAGCCTCCTCGCGCACGACGGGGTCGTGGTCAGCCGCGAGACCACCGGGTACGCGGTCCGCTACGCCGACGGCGCGGGCACCGAGCTGCCCGACGACCAGAAGGTCCCCATGCGCGCGGACACGATCTTCGACATGGCGTCGGTGTCGAAGCTGTTCACGTCGATCGCGGTGATGCAGCTGGTCGAGGCCGGCCAGGTCGACCCGGACGAGCCGGTGGCGACCTACCTGCCCGAGTTCGGCGTGAACGGCAAGGAGTCGATCACCGTCGCGCAGCTGCTCACGCACACCTCGGGGCTGGTGTCGTGGCTGCCGCTGTGGTCGCGGTACCCGGACATCCCGTCGCGGATCAAGGCCGTCATGGACGTCGCGCCGAGGACGACCCCCGGTACGAACTACGAGTACTCGGACCTGAACCTGATCACGCTCGGCGTGCTGGTCGAGCGGCTGACCGGCAAGAAGCTGGACGAGGTGGTCGCCGAGCGGATCACCAGGCCGCTGGGCATGGTGGACACCGGCTACAACCCGCCCGCGGCGAAGCTGGACCGGATCGCGGCGACGGAGTACCAGACGGCGCCGCCGCGCGGCATGGTGCGCGGCTCCGTGCACGACGAGAACGCGTGGTCTCTGGGCGGGGTCGCCGGGCACGCGGGTGTGTTCTCCACGGCCGGTGACATGGCGATCCTGGCGCAGACGATCCTCAACGGGGGCGCCTACCGCGGCCACCGCATCATGCGCCCGGAGACGGTCACGGCGATGCTGGCGAACCACAACGAGGGCTTCCCGGGGCACGACCACGGGTTCGGGTTCGAGCTGAACCAGATGTGGTACATGGGCGGTCTGTCCGGTCCGCGCACGGCCGGGCACACCGGCTACACCGGCACCGACGTGGTCATCGACCCGGCTTCGCGGTCGTTCGCGATCCTGCTCACCAACCGCGTGCACCCGAGCCGCAACTGGGGGTCCATCAACATCGCGCGGGAGACGCTGTGCGGCGGGCTGGCGAAGGCACTCGCCGTCAAGCCGCGGCACGGCAGGGACTCCTGGTACGCGGGCAACGGCGACGCCTCCGCTGCGTTGCTGACGACGGGGACGCTTCGACCCACTCAACCCTTTCGGGTGAACTTCGATGCCTTTGTGGACACGGAGAGCACCGATCGGCTGATATTCGAAGCAACCACCGATGGGGTGACCTGGTCGGCGGTGCCGTTGTCCGTCCAGGGCCGCGGCGCACCGGACGAACCAGTCGAATCGCTCTCCGGGAACGGCCACCGCGCTTGGTGGCGGGTCGAGGCCCGATTGCCGCACGCAGCGGAGATCACGCTGCGCTGGCGATACGTCACCGACGCCCGGTACACCGGGCGCGGCGTCAACCTTGACCGCATAATGGTCACGGAACGTGGTCGCGTGCTCCTCAACGGTGAGAAAGAACCCCACAAGCTCCAGTCGGAAGGCTGGCAGCTCAGATCACGATGAGGATGAAAAACTGGTTGAAACGCTAACAAGGTGCGGTCAAACGTCGACTGGGATGTTGCACCCACACAACCGCACCTGAAGTTTCGGCTAGGTCCGGGTAGCGTTGTCTACAGACGACGGCTGCCACCTTGTCGTTCCACATGCCTGTTAGTAAGTTTCCCACGTGAGCGCGAGTGCCATGACCACACAACACACTGAGTCAAGTCCGCTGGTCCGGATCCGGTCTCTACTGCCCGGTCTGGCCCGCGCCGAGCAGCGCGTCGCAAAGGTCGTCCTCGACAGCCCGGCTTCCGTCGCCCGTCGCAGCATCACCGAGGTCGCCGAGGCGGCCGGGACGAGCGAGACGACCGTCACCCGGTTCTGCAAGGCCATCGGCGTCGGCGGCTACCCCGAGCTGCGCATCGCGCTGGCCGCGGACACCGCCCGCTCCGAGGCCCGCGCCGAGCGGGACCTTGGCGGCGAGATCGCCCCCGACGACGACATGGCGACGGTCGTCGGCAAGGTCACCTTCGCCGACGCGCGTGCCGTCGAGGAGACGGCCGCGCAGCTCGACGCCGAGGTGCTGGAGAAGGTCGTCGCGGCCCTGGCCGCCGCGGGCCGGGTCGACGTGTACGGCGTCGGCGCGAGCGCCTTCGTCGCCGCTGACCTGCAGCAGAAGCTGCACCGCATCGGGCGCATCAGCTTCGCCTGGAGCGACACCCACATCATGCTGACCTCCGCCGCCGTGCTCGGGCGCGGCGACGTCGCCGTCGGCATCTCGCACACGGGCGCGACGGCCGATACCGTCGAGGCCCTGCGCGAGGCCAGGCGCGCCGGTGCCACGACGGTCGCGCTGACCAACTTCCCGACCGCCCCGATCAGCGAGGTCGCGGACCTCGTGCTGACCACGGCGGCGCGGGAGACGACGTTCCGGTCCGGCGCCATGGCGAGCCGGATCGCGCAGTTGACGGTCATCGACTGCCTCTTCATCGGGGTCGCCCAGCGCCACCTGAACGACTCGATGAAGGCCCTCGACGACACCAGGGACGCGGTGGGTTCGCACCGGCTGGAAACCCGCCACGACGGTCGCCGCAAGGCGCGGGAGACCGGTAAATGACCGTGTTGGGGGAGGCAGGGACATGACTGTGCCGCGACAGGCCGTGCACGTCGAATCGCCGACGGAACGGCGCAACCCGCGGACGACGGATCTTGACCAGCTGCCGACCCTCGACCTGCTGCGGTCGATCAACGCCGAGGACCGCCTGGTCCCCGACGCCGTGGCAGCTGCACTGCCCGCGCTCGCGACGGCCGTGGACTTCGCGGTCGAGGCGCTGCGGAACGGGCACCGCGTGCACTACGTGGGCGCGGGCACGTCCGGCAGGCTCGCGACGGTCGACGCCGCCGAGCTGGTGCCGACGTTCAACGCGCCTGCCGAGTGGTTCGTCGTGCACCACGCCGGCGGCAGCCACGCCCTGATCCACGCGGTCGAGGACGCCGAGGACGACGACGAGGCGGGCGCTGCCGAGCTCGCCTCGTCGGCCTCGGCCGGCGACTTCGTGCTCGGCCTGACCGCCTCCGGGCGCACTCCGTACGTGCTGGGTGCGCTGCGTGCCGCCCGCGAGGTCGGCGCGCACACCGGCCTCGTGTTCTCCAACCCGCACGCGACGGGGCTGCTGGACATCGACGTGCTCATCGAGGTCGACACCGGGCCCGAGGTGGTCGCCGGGTCGACCCGCATGAAGGCCGGGACCGCGCAGAAGCTCGTGCTGACCGCGTTCTCGACGGCCGTCATGGTCAAGCTCGGGCGCACCTACTCGAACCTGATGGTCAGCATGCGGGCCACCAACGCCAAGCTCCGCGGCCGCACCCTGCGCATCCTGCAGGAGGCCACCGGCGTGAGCAGGCAGGAGTGCGCGGTCGCGCTGGACGAGGCGCACGGGGACCTCAAGGTGGCCCTCGTGCACCTGCTCTCGGGCGTGGACCCCGAGCGCGCGGCCGCCGTGCTCGCCGCCACCGACGGCCACGTCCGCGAGGCACTGACCAACCTGGGCGCGGACGCGATCTGATCAGCGGCTGTCGGTCACCAGCTTGATGCCCAGCGCGATCAGGACGGTGGCCGTCGCGCGGTCGAGCCAGCGGCGGACCCGGTCGCGGAGCAGGAGCGTGCGTGCGCGGGCGGCCAGCCCGATGACCAGCGGGAACCACACGAACGTGACCGCGAGGTGGATCGCCACCAGCAGGACGCCCCAGGTCACCGACGAGGACTTCGGCAGGAACTGCGGCAGCAGGCTCATGTAGAACACGCCGACCTTCGGGTTGAGCAGGTTCGTGACCACGCCCGTGCGGAAGGCGGCGAACCAGCCCGGGGTGGCGGGCACCTCGACCTCGCCGGTCGTGGGCTTGCGGCTCTTCCAGATCGCCGTCACGCCGAGCCACACCAGGTACGCGGCACCCGCGATGCGCACGACGTCGTAGGCGACGGTCGACGCGGCCAGCAGCGCGGTCAGGCCGGCGAGGCTCGCGGTCGCCCAGACCAGGCAGCCGGTGGCGATGCCGACGACCGTGGCGAAGCCGGCGCGGCGGCCGCCGAGCATGGTGTGGCGCAGCACCAGCATGGTGTCGATACCCGGGGTCATCACGCCGAGCGCGGCGACGAGGGTCCACGTGAGCAGCGCGGTGGTCGACATGCCCGCATCACACACGAAAGGTGGGCCGAGACGCTAGGTATCTCGGCCCACCGTGAGGGGGAACCCACTCGGCGAGGAAGGGGGGACTCGCAGCTCCCAGGGTCCGCCCCGGCGACACAGGTTCACTCGAGATTCGCTGAACGTGCAGGTCAGGCCGGTAGCGCCGCTTCCGCGATGCTCGTCGCCTCGCGGGCGCCCGCCTCGATGGCCTCGCACGAGAACAGCAGCCACTCGGTGAGCCCGTCGCCACCCTTCGCGAACGCGGCGGCCGCGGCGGCGTAGCGGTCGGACCGGCGCAGGTAGAAGACCTCGGGAACGATCAGGCCCTTCGGGTCGAGGCCGGTCGCGATCATCGACAGGCGGGCGGCGGCGCGGGCGACCACGCCGTTCGCGCTGTCGAACGGGGACAGTGCCAGCAGCTCGCCGTGCACGACGGCGGTCAGCACCGGGCCCGGCACCGAGGTGCCGCCCGCGACGATCTCGGCCAGGATGTCCAGCCGCTTCGAGATCCAGCGGGCCGCGCGCGGCCTGCCGAGCGCGTCGTCGTCGACCAGGTCGGCGGCGGCCAGGACGTGCAACCGGGCCAGGGCCTGCATCGGGGCGCGCTGCCACACCTTCAGGATCGGGCCGATCGACTCGCCGATGCGCAGTGCGCCCGCGAGGTGCGGATCGGTGACCTCGCCGGTGGCCGGGATGTCGGCGGCACCGCCGTCGAGCGCGGCGGACGCGCGTGCGGCGCGCACCGAGGCCTCGGCCGCGGTGGCGGGCCAGCCGCGCCGGTTCGCCGGGTGTGCGTGGACCGCGTCGACCGCCTCGCGTGCGGCGGCCACCGCCTGTTCGACGCCGGGCAGTTCCAGCAGCGGCGCCAGGGGGTCTGTCACGTGGACGGACCCTACCGGGTGACATCCGTCCGGGAACCGCCAGTTCATTGGTCTGGACCTCTGTACGTGCTGTCGCCAGGCGTGATAGAGCACTACCGTTCACCGCAGACACGCAGTTCCCTGGGTCGAGGAGGATCCGCATCATGACCGAGCAGTCCGGCCAGGGCCAGACGCTGGACAACCTGCTCACCGAGAGCAGGACCTTCCCGCCGAGCGACGAGTTCGCGCAGCAGGCGAACGCCAAGGCCGACCTGTACGAGCAGGCAGACGCCGACCGCGAGGCGTTCTGGGCGGCGCAGGCGGAGCAGCTGACCTGGGAGACCCCGTGGAACCAGGTGCTGGACTGGTCGAACGCGCCGTTCGCGAAGTGGTTCGTGGGCGGCAGGCTGAACGTCGCGTACAACTGTGTCGACCGCCACGTCGAGGCGGGCAACGGCGACCGCGTCGCCATCCACTGGGAGGGCGAGCCGGGTGACGGCCGCACCATCACCTACGCCGACCTGCGGCGCGAGGTGTCCAAGACCGCGAACGCGCTGCTGTCACTCGGCCTCAAGACCGGCGACCGGGTCGCGATCTACATGCCGATGCTGCCCGAGGCGATCTTCTCGATGCTCGCGTGCGCGCGGCTCGGCCTCACCCACAGCGTCGTGTTCGGCGGCTTCTCGGCGGAGGCGCTGCGGTCCAGGATCGACGACGCGCAGGCGAAGCTCGTGATCACCAGCGACGGCCAGTACCGGCGCGGCAAGCCGGCGCCGCTGAAGGCCGCGGTGGACGAGGCGGTCGCGAACACCCCGTCGGTCGAGCACGTGCTCGTGGTCAAGCGGACCGACACCGACGTCGAGTGGACCGACGGCCGCGACATCTGGTGGCACGACACCGTCGACGGCCAGTCCGACGAGCACACGCCCGAGGCGTTCGACTCCGAGCACCCGCTGTACATCCTGTACACCTCGGGCACGACCGGTAAGCCCAAGGGCATCCTGCACACGTCCGGCGGCTACCTGACGCAGACCGCGTACACGCACAAGAACGTCTTCGACGTGAAGCCGGAGAGTGACGTGTACTGGTGCACCGCCGACATCGGTTGGGTGACGGGGCACAGCTACATCGTGTACGGACCGTTGGCGAACGGCGCGACGCAGGTCGTGTACGAGGGCACGCCCAACACCCCGCACGAGGGGCGCCACTGGGAGATCATCCAGAAGTACGGCGTCACCATCTACTACACGGCGCCGACGCTGATCCGCACGTTCATGAAGTGGGGCAAGGACATCCCCGCGAAGTACGACCTGTCGTCGCTGCGGGTGCTGGGCTCGGTCGGCGAGCCGATCAACCCGGAGGCGTGGATCTGGTACCGCGAGAACATCGGCGGCAACCGGACCCCGGTCGTCGACACGTGGTGGCAGACGGAGACGGGCGCGATCATGATCTCGCCGCTGCCGGGCGTGACGGCCGCGAAGCCGGGTTCCGCGCAGCGCGCGCTGCCGGGCATCTCGGCGAAGGTCGTCGACGACCAGGGCAACGAGGTCGCGGCCGGCGGCGGCGGGTACCTGGTGCTCGACAAGCCGTGGCCGTCGATGCTGCGCGGCATCTGGGGCGACGACGAGCGGTACAAGGACACGTACTGGTCGCGGTTCTCCGAGCAGGGCTTCTACTTCGCGGGCGACGGCGCCAAGTACGACGCGGACGGCGACGTCTGGCTGCTCGGCCGCGTCGACGACGTGATGAACGTGTCCGGGCACCGGATCTCGACGACCGAGGTCGAGTCGGCGCTGGTGTCGCACCCGACGGTGGCCGAGGCCGCGGTCGTCGGCGCGTCGGACGCGACCACGGGCCAGGGCATCGTGGCGTTCGTGATCCTGCGCGGCGGCGTCGCGGAGGACGAGGCACGCGGGGAGGCGGCGATCAAGGCGCTGCGCGACCACGTGGCGAAGGAGATCGGCCCGATCGCCAAGCCGCGGCAGATCATGGTCGTGCCGGAGCTGCCGAAGACGCGGTCCGGCAAGATCATGCGCCGCCTGCTGCGCGACGTGGCGGAGAACCGCGAGATCGGCGACGTGACCACACTGGCCGACTCGTCGGTGATGGACCTGATCTCGACCGGGCTGAAGGGCTCCGGCTCGGACGAGTGAGCCGAGCGCGCTGAGGTAGCGAGTGGGCCGTGACCGTCAGGGCGCGGCCCACTGTGCTGTCGAGGGAACCTCACTCGCCGAAGCGATCGCGCGCCCCAGCAGCCCCACCACCAACACAGGCGTGCCTGCCATCCCGTCGACCTGGCGAAGCCCGATCACGCCGTGTCAAGGGGTCCGGATGCCCGACCCAGCCCCGTGCCTGAGCCGCCCGGGCCCCTTGACGCGGTGTGATAGCCCTCCGGGAGGTCGACGGGATGGCAGGCACCCACGGACACCAGTCCTTGCCAACCCAACCCCGTGCAAGACCCGCTGCCATCCCGGAGACCAGCCCGTCCGGCGAGGACCCCCCGGAGGGAAAACCCAGGCAAGGACACCCCACAACGCCCGGACACACAAACCGCCACAACGGCACTGACCAGCGAAAACCGAAAGAAAACCGCAGCCCCAGCACATACGGCAGCCCCCACCACTCCCGGGGGCACCCCGCTGTCCAGTCTACCGGTGACCACCGACAGAGGGACGGAAGTCGATCTTGGCTGTGGACAACCACCCCACCTGTGGACAGCTTCGTGCGGGCTGGGCGCGGCCGGGGTTCAATATGGCCGTGTCGGTTACCCATCCTGGCGAGCAGCACCGCTCGAGCCTCGGCGAGCGGCTCAACTGGTTGCGGGCCGGTGTGCTCGGCGCCAACGACGGGATCGTGTCGGTGGCCGGTGTGGCCGTCGGCGTGGCCGGGGCGACGCCGGACCGGTCGGCGATCCTCGTCGCCGGGGTGGCGAGCCTCGTTGCCGGCGCGCTGTCGATGGCGGGTGGCGAGTACGTCTCCGTCTCCACGCAGCGGGACACCGAGCAGGCCGCCCTCGAACTCGAGAAGTACGAGCTCGAGACGATGCCCGAGGAGGAGGAACGCGAGCTCGCCGAGATCTACGAGGAGCGTGGCCTCTCCCCCGTGCTGGCCGCCGAGGTCGCGCACGAGCTGACCGAGAACAACGCCCTTGAGGCGCACGCCGAGGCGGAGCTGGGCATCGACCCCGACGGTCTGACCAGTCCGTGGCACGCGGCGTGGGCGTCGCTCGTCGCGTTCACCATCGGGGGGTTGCTGCCGTTGCTGGCGATCTCGGTGCCGACCGTGAGCTTCCGGGTGTGGGCGTGCGCGGCGGCGGTCGTCGTGGGGCTGGTGCTCACCGGGGCGATCAGCGCACGGCTCGGCAACGCGAACGTCACCCGCGCGATCGTCCGGAATGTCAGTGTCGGCGCGTTGACGATGCTGGTCACATATCTGGTCGGGGTGCTTTTCGGCGTCACTGTGGGTGGCTAGAGTCGACGGTGGAGCGCCGGGAAGTCTGGTCGGCAAGTCCCTGACCAGCCGACCCCTGGAGCACCGTGACTGAGTTCGGCCGCTACCTCCGCACCGAGACCGTGGGCGGGTTCATCCTGCTCGCGGCCACCGCGATTGCGCTCGTGGCCGCGAACGGGCCGTGGTCCGACGTCTACTTCACCGTCCGCGACACCGAGGTCGGCCCGCACTTCCTCCACCTGAACCTCACTGTGGGTGACTGGGCCAAGGACGGGTTGCTCGCGCTGTTCTTCTTCGTCGCCGGGCTGGAACTGAAGCGCGAGCTGGTGGTCGGCGAGCTGTCGCGGATCAAGAACGCGCTGCTGCCCGTGATCGCGGCGATCGGCGGCATGGTCGTGCCCGCGCTGGTCGCCGTCGGGGTCGCGTGGGGCGACGAGCGCATGGCGCAGGCGTGGGCGATCCCCGTCGCCACCGACATCGCGTTCGCGCTCGGGGTGCTGGCGCTGACCGCGTCCGGGCTGCCGAGCAGCGCGCGGCTGTTCCTGCTGAGCCTCGCGGTGGTCGACGACCTCGGCGCGATCCTGGTGATCGCGATCGTGTTCACCGGCTCGTTCGACCTCCTCGCCGCGGTCGCCGCGGTGGCACTGCTCGTCCTGTACTGGTTCCTGCAGCGCATGCGCGTCCGCACGGCGTGGGTGTACGTGCCGGTCGCCGTCGCCACGTGGATCGCCGTGCACTCGTGCGGGGTGCACGCGACGATCGCCGGTGTCGCGCTGGCCCTGTTGACCCGCGTGCGCACCGACCCGGACGAGGACGAGTCGCCGTGCCTGCGGCTGGAGCACCGGCTGCAGCCGTGGTCGGCGGGACTGGCGGTGCCGGTGTTCGCGCTGTTCGCCGCGGGCATCCCGGTCAGCGGGGACGTGCTCGGCAGCCTGTTCACCGACCGGGTCGCGCTGGCCGTCATCGTCGGGCTCGTGGTCGGCAAGCTCGTCGGCATCGTCGGGTTCTCGCTGCTCGCCGTGCGGCTCCGCGTCGCGCGGCTGCCGTCCGAGCTGGGCAAACGTGACCTCGTCGCGGTCGCGATGCTCGGCGGGGTCGGGTTCACCGTGAGCCTGTTGATCGCCGACCTGGCGCTCGACGGACCCGACATGGAGCTGGCGAAGGGCGCGGTCCTGGTCGCGTCGATGGCGGCGTCACTGCTCGCCGCGGTGCTGCTGGTGCGGAGAAGCAGGGCTCATTCGGCGGGTTGACCCCGCCCGGCCAGCTTCTTTGATCCGGTCATGGCACGATGACGCGGTGACCAGAGCGCACGAGAACAGCCACGGAAACGGGGCGGGGCTGCCGAGGGTCCCGTCGATCCCGCTCTCGGACGACGCGACGGCGCCGGGAGACCAGTCGATCGGCGGCCTGGTCAAGGACGCCACGACCCACCTGTCGACGCTGATCAGAGGCGAGCTCGAGCTGGCGAGGGCGGAGGTCGGCCGCGAGGTCAAGAAGGGCCTCACCGGCAGCGTCTTCTTCATCGTCGCCCTCGTGCTGCTGCTGCTCTTCATCCCGTTCGGGCTGGTCGCGCTGTCGCTGGGGCTCAACGACATCTTCGACTGGGAGAACCACCCCTGGCTGGGCTTCCTGATCGTCTTCGCCGTCGCGCTGCTCGGCGCCGGGCTGCTGGTGTGGCTCGGGATCCGGAAGTTCAAGCGGATCCGCGCGCCACAGCGGACCATCGACTCCGCCAAGGACACCATCGCCGCGCTGCGCAGCCGGGGTGACGACGAGCGCGGCGAGCTCGAACCCAGCCGTCCTTGAACAGCACGGGCACCATCGTGCGTCCCGACCCGTCGACTGTGCGCCTCGACGGGCCGTGGGTGCACCGCGACGTGCACGCGAACGGCATCCGCCTGCACGTGGCCGAGGCGGGTGAGGGTCCGCTCGTGTTGCTGCTGCACGGGTTCACCGGTTTCTGGTGGTCGTGGCGCCACCAGCTGGGTGCGCTCGCGGACGCCGGCTACCGCACGGCCGCGGTCGACCTCCGCGGCTACGGCGACTCCGACAAGCCGCCCCGCGGCTACGACGGCTGGACCCTCGCGGGCGACGTCGGCGGCCTGATCAAGGCGCTGGGCGAACCACGCGCGCACCTGGTCGGGCACGCGTGGGGCGGCATGCTCGCGTGGACCGTCGCCGCGCTGCACCCCCGGCTGGTCCGGTCGGTCTCGTCGATCGCGTCCGCGCACCCGATGGCGTTGCGCAGGGAGATGCGCAGGACCCTGTTGCACCGCAAGGCCACCAACCAGGCCCGCGCGCTCGGCCACGTGTTCCGCGCGCAGGTGCCGATCGCGCCGGAACGCTGGCTGACCCGCGACAACGCGGCGACGGTCGAGGAGCTGATGCGGCGCTGGTCGGGTCCACAGTGGACCGAGACGCCGGACTTCGCGGCCGCCGTCGGCAGGCACCGCTCGGCGATGATGGTGCGCGGCGTGGCACACAGCGCGCTCGAGTACTACCGCTGGGCGGGCCGCTCACAGCTGCGCGGCGAAGGCCGCCGGTTCGCGGAAGCCATGCAGCGCAAGGTGACCGTGCCCGTCCTGCAGCTCGCCGGCGCGGACGACCCGTGCGTGCTGCCGCGCACGCTGGCGGAGTCGTCGGCGTGGGCGACCCGGCCGGTGCGGACGACGACGCTCGACGGCGTCGGCCACTTCCCGCAGCAGGAGGCGCCCGCGGCGACGAACCGCGCCCTCGTCGAGTTCCTGGCGGGCTAGGCGGCGCAGTTGCCCGTGCCGACCGCGCGGGACAGGCCCGGGGCCGCGTCGACCTCGTCCGCCACCTCACCGGCGGTGAGGGCGAATCCGGTCTCGGACCGGTCCGTGGCCGCACCGAAGATCACGCCGATCACCCGGCCCTGCGTGTCGACCAGCGGGCCACCCGAGTTGCCGCTCTGCACCAGCGCGCGCAGCGTGAACACCTCGCGCTGCACCTGCTTCGCGTCGTAGATGTCCGGGCCGTTCAGCGTGATCTGGTCGCGGACGCGGGCGGGCGCCGCGCGGTACGGGCCGTCGAGCGGGTAGCCGAGCACGATCCCGTCCTGGCCGGACACCGCGGGCTTGCCCGCGAACGGCAGCACCGGCGCGGTCAGGCCGGGGACGGCCAGGACGGCGACGTCGGTCTCCGGGTCGTACAGCACGACCCGCGCGTCCAGCTGGCCGTCGTCGGTCTCCACGAGGACCTCGGACGTGCCCGCGACGACGTGCGCGTTGGTCATCATCCGCTCCGGCGCGATCACGAACCCGGTGCCCTCCAGCGCCCGCGAGCACGACGGTGCGCGGGCGTGGATCTTCAGGACGCTGGGCCGCACGTTCTGCACGACCGCGCTGTTCTGCAGCGCCGGGTCGGGAGGGTCGACCTCGCGGTTGGGGGTCCGGTCGAACGGGTCGACCACCTCGGGGAAGCCGGAGACGTCGAGCAGCCGCCGCAGCTCGTCCGGCAGGTCCTGCGCGGCCTGCGGCATGACCTTGTCGACGCCGCCGAGCACGGTCGAGTTGCGGATCGCGGACGCGAGGTCCGGCAGCCCGCCCACGGTGACCAGCGGCAACGCGATCAGCCACGCCACCACGAACACCACGGCGCCCTGCACGATCGCGCCGAGGGCGTTGTCGACGCCCGCCAGCTTCGGCGACTTGATCCGCTCGCGCAGGCTGCGGCCCAGCCACACGCCGAGCGTCTCCCCGAGCGCCACCAGCAGCACGAAGATCGCCACGGCGAACGCGACCCTGGTCGGCGTCGACTCGATGTACTTCACCACGAGCGGCGCGATCTTGATGCCCGCGATCGCGCCGAGCAGCACGCCGATGAACGCGGGCAGCGCGGTGATCACGCCCTGCCGCGCGCCCGAGATCGCCGCCAGGATGGCCAGCAAGATCACGACCAGGTCGACCCAGTTCACCCGTTCATACCTCCCCGACGGCTTGCCTCACTGAACGCCAAGCGGCGTCAAGGTCGCGTATGTCGGATCCGTCCCACGGCTTCTCCCAGCCGCCGAGCTGGATCAGCAACGTCATCAACGCGGCGGTGAAACCCCACACCAGCATCCCCGGCAGCGCGAACGCGGGTCCGGTGAACCCGGACGGGTGCCTGCACATGAACCGGTTCGCCGGGTCCGCCAGGTCGGCGATCGGCGCCCGCGCGACCGCCGCGCTCTCCGCCGGGTCGACCGCCCAGACCCGGCTCGGCTTCTCCCAGTGCGCGACCACGGGCGTCACGTGGAACCCGGACACGGGGATGTGCAGCTGCGGCAGCAGCGCCACCGGCCGCACGCCGGACGGGTCCAGTCCGGTCTCCTCGACGGCCTCGCGCAGCGCGGTCTCGACCGGGCCGTCGTCCTCCGGCTCGCTCGACCCGCCGGGGAACGCGACCTGGCCGGAGTGCGCGCCGCCGCGGTCGGCCCGCAGCTGCAGCAGCACGTCCGGCCCGCGGGTCTCGTGCTCGCCGAACAGGATCAGCACGGCGGCGTCGCGGGCGTCCTCCGTCGGCGGCGAGATGCGGCGGAACATCTCCGGGTCGAGCTCGCCGCTGGCCTCGACGACCGGGCGCAGCCATGCGGGAGTGGTCGCCGGGTCGACCAGCGGTCCGTGGTCAGCCATGCGCCACTGCCTGTTTGACCTGGTCGACCGATTCGAACACCCGGGGGTTCTCGATCAACGTGACCGTGCCGTCCTCGACCAGGTACGAGGCGGGCAGGCCGACCGGGTGCAGCTTCTGCTTGGTGCGGCCGTCCTCGTCGAGCAGGCTCGGCAGCTTCACGTTCAGGGCGGTGAGCAGTTCGAGCGCGTCACCGGGCCGGGACTCGACACCGAGCGTGACGACCGGGATGGCGCCCGGCTCCTTCGCGTACGCGTCGAGCACCGGCAGCTCGGTCTTGCACGGCTGGCACCAGGTGGCCCACATGTTCACCAGCACCGGCCCGTCGAGCGCGGTCGCCACGTCGAGCGTGCTGCCGTCCGCGAGGCACTCGGCGGTGATCCCGCGCAGGTCAGCGGGGCCTGCCGCGCCTTCAGGGCACGCGGGTAACGCGGCCTTGGCCCGTGCCTGCGCCAGGTCGGGCGCTGCCTGCGTGGCGTCCCGCGGCGGCGCCGGTTCCGGTGCGGAGCGCGGCCAGATCGCGATCACGCCGGCGACCATCAGGATCACCGCCGCGATCGACCAGCGCACGCCGTTGCCCATGGCTACGCGCGCCCCGGTTTGTACCCGTTGCGGACGCGTTCGGCCAGGTCGACGAGGTGCGGCGCCTCCGGCCCCTTGACCAGCTTGACCGCCTCCTCGAACTCCGTCGGGCCGGTGCCGAACGACGGGCAGTCCTTGGCGAGCACGCAGGCGCCGCACGCGGGCTTGCGGGCGTGGCACACGCGGCGGCCGTGGAAGATCACCCAGTGGGACAGCATCGTCCAGTCCTTCTTGGGGATCAGCGCGCCGATCTCGTGCTCGACCTTGACCGGGTCCTCCTCCTTGGTCCACTCCCAGCGGCGGACCAGCCGGCCGAAATGCGTGTCGACGGTGATGCCGGGGATGCCGAACGCGTTGCCGAGGATGACGTTGGCGGTCTTGCGACCGACCCCCGGCAGTGTGACCAGGTCGTCCAGCTTGTTCGGCACCTCGCCGTCGAAGCGTTCCACCAGCGCGGCGCCGAGGCCGATCAGCGAGGTCGTCTTGTTCCGGTAGAAGCCGGTCGGCCGGATCAGCTCCTCCATCTCCAGCCGGTCGGCGCCCGCGTAGTCGGCGGCGGTCCGGTATCGCTTGAACAGGGCGGGCGTGGTCAGGTTGACCCGCGCGTCGGTGCTCTGCGCGGACAGGATCGTGGCGACGGTCAGCTCGAGCGGGTTGGTGAAGTCCAGCTCGCAGTGCGCGTCGGGGAAGGCCTCGGCCAGCACCCGGGTCATGCGCCGGGCACGGCGGACCAGCGCGGTGGGCGGCGGGGTTTTGGCGGTCGCGGCACGGGGTAGCTGTCGAGTGGCGGGCGGCACCCCGCTAGCCTACGGGCCGCCGCACAACCACATCCGTGCCATGGACGTCCATCAAGTGAGGGACACGCCGGACCCGGTCCGCGTCGCCCGACCCGAACTGAGCGAGGATCAACACACTATGGCTGTCTGGTTCGTGTTCGCCGTCCCGATCGTCGTGATGTTCTTCGCTCTGTTCATGGAGCGGGTGGAGGCGCGGCTGCGGCATGTCGCCGTACAGGAGGACGAGGTCGAGGCGTTCCTGGACAACCCGAGGCCGGAAGAGGTCCGCGCCCTGTACGGCCACGGCATCGGCCGCGCGCTGGAGCTGTTCCGGCTCCGCCGCAAAGGCAAGCTGAGCGCGCGCGCCAAGAAGGTCATGAACGCGCCGACCGTGCGCATCTCGCGGGCCGACCTCCCCAGGAAACTCGGCTGACGACATACCAGTGGTACGCCCTCCGAGGTGATCCACCGCACACGCTCTACACTTCCCAGAGGTGATCAGGGCGCCGTTGCCGCTGTTCACTGCACGAGTCTGATTGGGAGGGACGCGAGGTGGACGAGACCCTTGCCAGGGCCGGCATCTTCCAGGGTGTCGAACCGGCTGCCGCGGAAGCGCTCGCTCAGACGCTGGAGACCGTGGAGTTTCCGCGTGGGCACGTGATCTTCGCGGAGGGCGAGCCCGGTGACCGTCTGTACATCATCCAGTCGGGCAAGGTGAAGCTCGGCCGCAAGTCACCGGACGGCCGCGAGAACCTCCTGGGCATCATGGGCCCCGCCGACATGTTCGGCGAGCTGTCCATCTTCGACCCGGGCCCCCGAACCTCGACGGCGACGACCGTCACCGAGGTCGTCGCGCGCACCATGGACCGTCCCGCGCTGCGGCAGTGGATCGCCACGCGCCCGGAGATCGCGGAGCAGCTCCTGCGTGTGATAGCCCGCCGCCTGCGCCGCACGAACGGCATGCTGGCGGACCTCATCTTCACGGACGTGCCCGGCCGCGTGGCCAAGGCGCTGCTGCAGTTCGCGCAGCGTTTCGGCAGCCAGGAGGCGGGTCTGCTGCGCGTCATGCACGACCTCACGCAGGAGGAGATCGCCCAGTACGTCGGCGCCTCCCGCGAGACGGTCAACAAGGCGCTCGCCGACTTCGCCCACCGCGGCTGGCTGCGCCTCGAAGGCAAGAGCGTGCTGATCCTCGACCCGGAACGCCTGGCCCGCCGCGCGAGGTAAGCAACGCCCGACAAGGCCCGCACCACTCCCCCCGGTGCCGGGCCTTCCGGCATGCCCACCCCACCCCGCAAGCCCGAGCCCTGCCGCGAGTCCCCCGTTCAGCCCCCGCGAGTCTCCCGTTCGCGACACCCGAGTCTCCCGTTCAGGACTCGCGAGTCTCCCGTTCGCGACTCGCGAGTCTCCCGTTCAGGACCCGCGAGTCCCCCGTTCACGACCTGCGAGTCCCAGGTTGGCGACTCCACGAACATCCCGATCAGGACCGCGCGAGTCTCCCCAACAGGACGGGGCTTTCCGCGCGCGGCCCCAAGGTGGCGGTTCATGCACGCGCCCGGCGGTCCCGACCACGGCGGCGTCGATCCCCGCACCCAACCGCCTCGGGCCCCTCACCGCGCCGTCCCCTTGATCACCAGGGGCGGCCTCCGGCCCCCGGTCACCACGCTACGGCACACCACCGACAGGAACAGCCACGCTGTGGACAACCTGTGGACAACCGCCCGACCTGTGGACAACTCCCCCGCGCACGCCCCGCGAAACCCGGCCGCTGTCACCCCTCGCCGGTAGGCTGGAAAACGGGGGCCGGAGGCCAAACCCCCAGCTCAGCGCGACCCGCAGACAGCAAAGGAGCCGGGCGCCGCCCCCGACGCGGCGCACCGGCTCCTCGCTGTGCGTGAACCATCCCCCGACGGCCCACGCTCCCCGCCCTCCGAACCATTAGGCCCCGACCCATGTCTGCCGGAGGGAGCTTGTTGAGTTGAACGCCTCACCGCGGCGAATCGTTACCGCCCGCGGCAGGAAACCTCGTCACATAGTGAGGACTGACTGGACTACCCGCGCGTTGTGCGGTTTCCACCGGTCGTTACCCAACCGTGACATTCAAAATCGATTGGTACGTACGTACCAATTTTGGCATACTGGTACGTGTGTCCCACTCCGCCGGCCTCGCCGACTTCCGCGCCGCACTGACCACGCCGGGTGCGCGTGGCCCCGTACTCACATCTCTGCTGGCCAGGATGCCGATCGCCATGGTCGGCCTCTCCCTGCTCCTGTACGTGCAGCGCGAGTCCGGCTCGTTCGCGGTCGCCGGGTTCGTCTCCGCCGGATCGCTGATCGGCGTCGCGATCGGCGCGGTCGCGCAGGGCCGGATCATGGACCGCCTCGGCCCGACCCGTCCGTTGCTGGTGGCGGCGGCGCTGTTCGTGGTCACCGTCACGGCCGTCATCGTGGCCGTCGAGTCCGGCCAGACCGGCGCGCCGCTGGTCGCCATGGGCTGGCTCATCGGCCTCACCGAGCCCATGGTCGGCTCGGCGTCCCGCGCGCTGTGGACACACCTCGTACCGGCGGGCCCGGTCCGGCACGCCGCGTTCGCCTACGAGGCCATCAGCCTCGAGGTCTTCTTCATCCTCGGCCCCGCGCTCGCCGGCATCCTGGTGGCGGCGCCGTGGTCGGGCACGGGCCTCGTCTTCAGCGCGGCCTGCATGGTCGTCGGCGGGGTCGGCTTCGCGCTCACGACCGCGGTCCGGTCCGTGCGGCCCGCGCCGAGCAGCGGCGGGCACCTCCTCGGCGCGCTCGCCACCCCCGGCATGCGCACGGTCGCGCTGGCCGCGCTCGGGTTCGGCGTGACCGTCGGGTTCGTCGAGGTCGCCATCCCCGCCGCCGCGACGAACGCCGGGCACGCACCGCTCGGCGGCGTCATGCTGGCCGCGTGGTCGCTGACCTCGGTGGTCTTCGGCGTCTACTACGCGGCGCGCCCCTGGCCGAAGCGGATGGGGCTGCGGCTGCCGTTCCTCCTGGGCATGTTCGCCCTCTTCGTGATACCGCTGGCGACCACGTCGAACCTGCTCTGGCTGGCCCTGTTGTCGCTGGTCGCGGGCATGTGGATCACCCCGCAGTCCACGACGCACTCGACCGCGATCGAACTGGTCGCGCCGACGGGCACGGCGACCGAGGCGTTCGGCTGGATCGTCACGTCGGTGACACTCGGCCTCGCGGCGGGCCAGTCGACCAGCGGCTACCTGGTCGAGCACGTGGGTGTCTGGTCGGCGTTCCTCGCGGCGGGCTTCGCAGGCCTGGTGGTCGCCGGGCTGGTCTTCGCGCGGCGGCACACGGTCGTCGAGCAGCACGCTCCGGCACCCGAACTGGTCACCGTGAGCTGACGCGCCGTTTTTGTCGGTGGTCGGGTCTACCTTGTTCGCCATGGACCTGACCGTCACCACCACAGAGCTGGCCGGCGCCGCATCCGCGCTGGTCAAGCTGGTTCCCGGCAAGCTGATCGACCCGGTGCTGTCCGGGCTGCTGCTCACCGCGACGGCCGAGGGCGTCACGCTCGCGGCCAACGACCGTGAGCGTGCGGCCCGCGTGCGCCGGGACGCGGTCGTGCACACCGAGGGCCGGGTCCTGGTGCCGGCGAAACCGCTCGCGGACACGTTACGTGCGCTGGAGCAGGAGCAGGTCCGGCTCGTCGTGGAGGGCTCGAAGCTGGCGATCCGAGCCCCCGGCGCCCGCTACGCCCTGCCGCTGCTGGACGCGGACATCCACCCGGGCGTCGGCGAGGAACCGGCGGTGGCAGGCGAGGTGGACGGCGCTCTGTTCGCGTCGGCGCTGGCCACGACGGTCCTGGCCGCGTCGCGGGACGACGCGTTACCCATGTTCACCGGCGTCCGCATCCGTTCCGAGGACGACCGGCTGATCATGGTCGCGACCGACCGCTACCAGATGGCGCTCGCGTCGCTGCCGTGGCGCGGGCAGGGCAAGGTGGACGCGCTGGTACCGGCGAGCCTGCTGGGTGAACTGGCGCGCCAGCTCCCGGCGGGCGAGGTCACGGTGTACGCCGACCGCGACCGCTTCGGCCTTGGCTGGCACGGTGCGCTGACGACGACCGCGGTGCTCGACGGCTCGTTCCTGCACGAGTCGAAGATCCACCTGTCGGACGTGGACACGGTGCTCACCACCGACGCCGACGCCCTCGCCGGCGCGGTCCGCCGCGTGGGCCTGTACACCGACGCCCGCGGCGTCCTGGTCCTGGAGGTGGGCGAGGGCGAACTCCGCCTGCGCGGCGCGGACGCGACAGCCGGTGAGGCGGAGGAGGCGGTGAAGGCCACTGTCGACGGCGGCCGCACCGGGCAGGCCTACCAGTCCCGTTTCCTCACCGACGCGCTCCGCTGTTTCGCGGGTCAGCGGGTCCGCATGGAGATCCAGCCGGGCATGCGCGCGACCGTCTTCTCCGCCGTGGAGCCGACGGAACCGACCGTTCGTTACGTGGTGATGCCTATGTTGCCGCCGAGATAACCGAATCCCGCCGGCCGTCAGGCGGTCAGCGGGCCTCGCCCGTGGTGCGGAGGTAGTCGAGCTGCGCGCGGACCGACCACTCGGCCGGTCCCCACAGGGACTCGTCCACGTCGCGGTACACGTGTTCCACGATCCGGCGTGCGGTGGCGTCCGTGCCGAGGTCGCGCAGTGCCGCGCGCACCTGGTCAAGCCGTTCTTCGCGGTGGGCGAGGTACTCGCGCGCGGTCGCGGCGATGTCCGGTAGCTCCGGTCCGTGGCCGGGCAGCGCGATCGTGCCGCCCGGGACCGCGGTCAGGCGGCGGAGCGTGCCCAGGTACGCGCCCAGGTCGGAGATGACGGTGGTCCCGCGGCCGAGCACGGAGTCACCGGTGAGCACGGCGCCGTCGACGGCGAGGCACACCGAGTCATCGGTGTGGCCGGGGGTGTGCAGCACGCGGATCGACAGGCCGGCCGCCTCGACGACCTCGTCGTCGGTCAGCGCGGGTCCGTCGGCGCACAGGTCCGGGTCGAACGCGCGGATCGGCGCACCGACGCGGCGTGCGAGCCAGGGTGCGCCCTGCACATGGTCCGGGTGGTGGTGCGTGATCAGGATCAGCGCGACCTCGCCCGCCGCCGCGGCGACGCGGGTGAGGTGCGGCTCGTCCTCGTAACCGGGGTCGACGACGACGCACGCCGCCGAGCCGGGGCCGCGGAGGAGCCAGGTGTTGGTGCCTTCGAGCGTCATCGTGCCCGGGTTGTCCTCGAGCATGACCGACGCGGTGTCGGTGACCTTCCGCAGCTCGCCGTACGCGGGGTGGCCGCTCATCGACCGATCCGGTCGTCGGGCCGCGCGTCGAGGTGCGCGGGCGACTCGTCGTAGAGCGGGTCGCCGGGCAGGACGATGCGCAGGGTGTCGCCGTCGCGCGCGACCTTGGGCATGAGCATGGTGATCTCCCGCTCGACGGCCATGGCGTCGGCGACGGTCGCGCATTCCTCGAGCTCGGCGAGCGTGGTCCAGGTCGGCGGCAGGAGCCCGGCACGCCCGGCTTTCCAGTCGTCGAGCGCGTCGCCGGGTCGCTGCCAGCGGGTGTCCTGGGCTTCGGAGGTGTCGCCGTCCGCGCGCTGGCCCTCGGGCAGGCGCGCGAGGAAGAACCGCGTGTCGAACCGGCGCGCCTCCTGTTCGGGCGTGAGCCAGTTCGCCCACGGTCGCAGCAGGTCGGCCCGCAACACCAGCCCGGCCTCGGCGAGGAACCCGGCGAGCGACAGCTCCCGGTTGACGAGCTGCTCCCGAGCGGCGGCGAAGGGCCGCACGTCAACGACGACGCTGTCCCCGTCCGGCCCGGCAAGAAGCACGCCGGACTCCTCGAAGGTCTCGCGCACGGCGGCGCACACGAGTGCCCGGGCGAGCGCGACGTCGCAGAAGAACTGCTCGGCCCACCACTCGGGCGCGGGCCCGTGCCAGGCGATCGTGGTGTCGGCGTCCCGCGAGTCGACTCCACCACCAGGGAAAACGGTCATCCCACCGGCGAACGCCATGCCGCGCACCCGCCGCTGCAGGAACACCTCGAGCCCGCCGGCGGTGTCGCGGACGAGCATGACGGTGGCCGCGTCCTTGGGCGTGACCGGCGGATCAGGCACCTCCGGCGGTACGAACCCGGACGGCAGGGTCAACTCCTTCGGCAGATCACGCACAGGGGGAGCCTACTTCGGCGACAGGGCCCGAGAACCCCACGATGAGGCGCAGCCCACGGCACGACCCGCGGCCTCCGGCCCCCCGAAATCCAGCGTACCGGCCACCACCGACAGAAACCGGCCGCCGCCGCGGCACCTGTGGACAACTCCCGCACCTCGACGGAACCTGCCCCCGCGAGTCTTCCGTTCGCGACCGGCGAGTCTCCCGTCCACGGCCCGTGAGTCTCCCGTTGGGGACCCGCGAGTCCCCCGTTCGCAACCCGCGAGTCCCGCGTTCAGACCCCGCGAGTCTCCCGTTCGGACGGCCTGAGTTGCCGGTTCGCCTCGCGCATCGCCGGACGAAGCGCCAACTCGGCGGTCCCGAACGGGAGATTCACGGGTCTTCAACGCGGGACTCGCGGGTCCCCAACGGGAGACTCACGGATCTTCAACGCGGGACTCGCGGGTCCCCAACGGGAGACTCGCGAGTCCTGAACGGGAGACTCGCGAGTCCCCAACAGGAGACTCGCGGGTCTTCAACGCGGGACTCGCGGGTCCCCAACGGGAGACTCGCGAGTCCTGAACGGGAGACTCGCGAGTCCCCAACAGGAGACTCGCGGGTCTTCAACGCGGGACTCGCGGGTCCCCAACGGGAGACTCGCGAGTCCTGAACGGGAGACTCGCGGGTCTTCAACGGGGGACTCGCGGGTTCTGGACGGGGGCTCGCGTGGGTGCCGGGTTTGGTATGTGTGCGGTTGGCGTTGGGGGTGCGGGGCAGGATGTGTGTCATGAGTGGAGACGTGCTGCGGGTGGGGCTTGTCGGGGCTGGGCAGTGGGCGCATCGGGTGCACGGGCCCGGGATCGTGGCTCATCCGCGTACCGAGTTGGTCGCTACCTGGGCTCGGCGGGCCGAGGCGGCCGCCGAGGTCGCGGCGATCGGGGGTGCGACGCCGTTCGATGACTTCGACGACATGCTCGAGCACGTCGACGCCGTCGCGTTCGCGGTGCCGCCCTCGGTTCAGGCACCGTTGGCGGCGCGGGCGGCGGCCGCGGGGAAGCACCTCGTGCTCGAGAAGCCTGTCGGGCCGTCCGTGGCGGAGGCCGAGAAGTTGGTGGCCGCCGTCGAGGAGGCTGGGGTTGTCTCGATCATGGTGCTGACCTTCCGGTACGGGATGGGGACCCGCCGGTGGCTCGACGAGGTGCACCGGATCGGCGAGTGGGACGGCGGCATGGCCCGCTGGTTCTCCGGCACCCTGCTGGACAGCAAGTACGAGCGCTCGCAGTGGCGGCACGACGGCGGGGCGCTCGCCGACATCGGGCCGCACGTGTTCGACCTGCTCGACGCCGCGCTGGGGACCGTCGACGACGTCCTGCAGGCGCGGCTCACGGAGCACGGGGTCTGGCACGTCATGCTGGGCCACGGCAACGGCCGGGTCAGCACGGCCACGCTCTCGATGCACACGCCCGCGCAGCCCGCGATCACGGACTTCGCCGTCCACGGGCGGCACGGGGTGCTCCCCTTCGACGCCAGTGGCGAGGCCACGGAGCGGTACGCCGTCCTCCTCGACGACTTCGTTCGGCTGGTCGACAGCAAGACGGCCGAGCACCCGCTGGACGTGCGGCGTGGGCTGCACCTCCAGCGGCTGCTCGGCCGGGTCACCGATCAGTTGGCGGGCGGGTAACGCCCGTCCGCGTGCGGCGGGACGCCGTTGATGATCATCGGGCCCGTCGTCTGGTTCGGGTGTTCGAACGGGGCGGCGGGCTTGCCGTGGCGACCGGACCGGTCGACGGTCCACGGCCCCGAGCTCTGCGGCTCCTGCTGCTCGCGCCGCGCCAGCTCGTCCTGCAGCTCACGCAGCAGGTTCCGCTCCTGGGTGTTGAGGATGTCGTCCACGAACGCCTGCGAGTGCTTGTCCACCCCGTTCACCGGGGTCAGCGACGGCCGGGACGGCGGCTCCTGCTGCTGCTCGTCCTTCGGCGGCTCCGCGCGGCGGCGCGGGGTCGGCGACGGCCGCGAGTTCGTGGGGGTCTCCTCACGGATCGCGGACGGCGGCAGGTCGGGCGCGGGCGGCGCGGGCTCCTCCGGGAGCCGCTCCTGCTCGAACGGGTCGGCGCGCACCTCCACCTTGTCCTCGACGAGGCCGCCCGCCGCCGGGGTCATCATCGTCGGCGGGTCCACGCGCGGACCCTCCTCCGGTGGCTCGGTGAAGGCCGGCTTGTCGGCGAACGGCGGGTCCTTGCGGACCGGCAGCGAGTCGACCCTCGGCGCGTCGACGGCGGGCGGGTCCATGCGCGGGCGCTCCAGCGGCACGGCGGCCACGTGGGGCGGTTCCGGCTGGACCGCGGACAGCCGCGGCGGCTCGGGCGCCGGCTCCGGCCTCGGCGGCTCGGGCTCCGGCAGCCGGGGCGGCTCCGGTGCGGCCGCCAGGCGCGGCGGCTCCACGCGGGACGGCTCGACGCGCGGCGACTCGATCCTCGGCGACTCGATCCTGGGCGCCTCGGGCACCGCCGTCATCCTGGGCGGTTCGACCCTGGCACGGGCGGGCTCGATGCGGGGCGCTTCGTAGGCCGGCTCCACCCTGGGGCGGTTGGAGCCGTGACCGTCAAAAGGGATCTGTCGCGCGCTCCGCATCGCCTCCCGGTGGTACTCGCCGGGCTCGACGCCGTCCATCAGGACCTCGACCGACGCACGGATACCGGCGCGCCGCAGCGCTTCCTCGACGCGGTAGGCGGTGGCGGGCGGGAACCCGCCGGGACCGATGCCCACCAGCACCAGCAGGTGCGGGACCGGCCCGGACGCCGGGCCTGCCGGGGTCAGCCGCCACACGCACCACATCGACCGCACGTCCGGCAGCACGCCGAGCACCGAGCGCACGGCGTCGGCGACGCCGCGCTCCGGGTCGCGCCCGTCGACGGCACCGAACGCGAAGCGGTGCCTGCCTGCCTCGACCCGGTCGGTGACCATCACGCGGTCGATGACGGACGGGTCGAGGTACATGTCGGCGAACAGCGACTCCAGCTCCGCGTGCTGCTCACGGGTCAGCACGATCCGGCCCGCCGCCAGGCACCCGGCCAGGAACTCGAGCGCGCGGTCCAGTTCGGCGGACGCCAGCATCTGCCGCACGTCGCCGAGCGCGTCGTCGTCCAGCCGCCCGGCGAGCGTCAGCAACAGATCATGTATTCGGATCGGCAACGCGACACCCGGCCGGTTCGCGCCTCCCGATCCAACCCCCCTCGCGACCTGTGTCACGGTCGGCTCCTTCCCAGCTCTCGTCGGCATCGACGGCCCTTGTGCTGGGGAGCGCGTCAGCCCTGGTGCACGATCACCCCGGGCAGCAGCGGCTCGGACGCCGCCAGTGCCGCACGGTGGTAGGGCGGGAGGTCGATGCCCTCCGGCATGACCTCGACGCCCGGTTCGTGCGTCCCAAGAGCACGCAGCACGCGCTGCAGCTCCCCGGTCAACCGAGCGCAGCCCGTCGATGCCGTGACGAGCACGATCCTGGTGGCCGGTCCCACCCCGGATCGGTGTCGTCGCCAGCTCCCACGCACGTCGACCAACTCGCGACGTCCGTGGAGGACCGCCCCGAGCACTACCGCTTCGGAGTCTCCCGCGTTAACCCGTTCGGGCGACTCCGAGGTGAATGTGTAGTCGACTTCGTCGATTTGGTCTACCCAGGGCACCGCGTGTAGCCGTCCGGCGTCGGCGCCGGCATCCAACAGAGCGGCGTTGAGCAGCATCGATTCACGCGCTGTGATCGCGACCCGTTCCCGGAGCAATGTCAGCGGCAACGCGCGGGCGAGCGCGTCGACGGCGCCGCCCGCGAGCCAGTCACGCAACCGCCACAGCTGGCGGTCGGGCAGCCTGCCCGCGAGCCGGAGCAACAGCTCGTGGCAGGCGGCGTCACGGTCCACGTCGTGGTCCACGTCGGTCATGCGCCCTCCCCGATCTCCACCGTCAACTCGACCTCGACCGGCACGCCGAGCGGCAGCTCGGCCACCCCCACCGCGGACCGGGCGTGCTTGCCCGCGTCCCCGAAGACCTCGCCGAGCAGCTCCGACGCGCCGTTGATGACCGCGGGCTGGCCGGTGAAGCCCTCCGCGGACGCGACGAACCCGACGACCTTCACGACGCGCACGACGCGGTCGATGCCGACGAGGTCGTGCACGGCGGCGAGCGCGTTCAGCGCGCACGTGCGGGCGTGCGCCTTCGCCTCCTCGGGGCTGACCTCGCGGCCGACCTTGCCGGTCGCGGCGATCTTCCCGTCGACGAAGGGCACCTGGCCTGCCGTGAAGACGAGGTTGCCGGACCGGGTCGCGGGCACGTACGCACCGGCGGGCGCCGGTACCGAGGGCAGCTCGATGCCCAGCTCGCCGAGCCGGTCCGTCCAGCTCATGACTTGGGCCGCTTCAGGTAGGCGACCAGCTGCTCGCCGGTCGGCCCGGGCAGCACGGTGACGAGCTCCCAGCCGTCCTCGCCCCACTGGTCGAGGATCTGCTTGGTCGCGTGGATCAGCAGCGGCACCGTGGCGTACTCCCACTTGGTCATGGTCCGCGACTCTAGTGCCCCCCGCCGGAAGTGCGTTGCGTGTATCGGTGGTCCAGGTTTTCGCTGGCAAGGCGCCGGGCCGTCCTCGTACCGGGTTGTACTTGGGCGGACCGGCAACGCCGCCAGCGGGAAGCTGGGCCTGCGAGACGCGTGATGAACTTCCGGCGGGGGGCACTGGCCCATCCCGGTACGGTGTGGCGCGTGGAGGGTTGGCGGCTGATAGCGGGGGCATTGCTGGCGATGTCCGGCATCGTGCTGATGCTGCTCACGATGGCGAAGGTCCGGGAGCGCAGCGGCTCGACCGGCGCCGACGTCGCGGTGGCGGGCGCGATCTCGTTCGTGCTCCTCGTGATCCTGGTCGGGCTGGTGCTGCTGGTGCTGCCCGCGGGCATCGCGTGGGGTGTCGTCGTGGTGGTCGGCGGCGCCGTGACCGTGATGATGCTCGCTAGTTGACCCGTCTCATGAGCGCACGCCGGTTGTGTCCACTTACTCTGAAAACGTGAGCACTCCCGCTGTCGGATGGACAGACCAGGTCGCGCGGGCCCGCCTGCACGTGGTCACCGGCAAGGGCGGGACCGGCAAGACCACCGTCGCGGCCGCGCTGGCGCTCGCGCTGGCCACGGGCGGACGCCGCGTGCTGCTGGTCGAGGTCGAGGGCCGTCAGGGCATCGCGCAGCTCTTCGACACGAACCCGCTCCCGTACGAGGAGCGCAGGATCGCGTCCGCGCCGGGCGGCGGCGAGGTCCGCGCGCTGCACGTGGACGCGGAGGAGGCGCTGCTCGAGTACTTCGCGATGTTCTACAACCTGGGTTTCGCCGGCCGGACGCTGCGCAGGATGGGCGCGATCGAGTTCGCCACCACCCTCGCGCCCGGCCTGCGGGACGTGCTGCTGACCGGCAAGGTCAAGGAGACCGTGGGCCGCACCGACGAGAACGGCCGCCACGTCTACGACGCGGTGGTGCTGGACGCGCCGCCGACCGGCCGGATCGTGAAGTTCCTCGACGTCACCAAGGCCATGGCCGAGCTGGCGAAGGTCGGCCCGATCAAGGGGCAGAGCGAGGGCGTGGTCCGGCTGCTGCACTCCGGCGACACCGCGGTGCACCTGGTGACGCTGCTCGAGGAGATGCCGGTGCGCGAGACCATCGAGGCGGTCGCCGAGCTGGACGGCGCGGACCTGCGGCCGGGCGTCGTGTTCCTCAACCGGGTGCGCCCGCCGAGGCTGCCCGCCAGGTCCGTCACCCCCGCGGCGGGCGGCCGCGTCGACGCGTCCCGGGTCCGCGACGGCCTGGCGTCCGCCGGGCTGGACCTGTCCGAGGAGGACCTGGACGGCCTGGTCGAGGAGACGGTGGAGCACGCGATCAGGGTGCTGGCCGAGCAGAACGCCCGCGAGCAGATCGCCGAGGTGGACCTGCCCGCGGTCGAGCTGCCGGACGTCACCGAGGGCATCGACACCGCCGCGCTGTACGAGCTGGCCGAGGCCATGGTCGAGCAGGGGGTGCGATGACCGGCGTGCTCGATGTCGACAAGTTGATCGACAACCCCGAGATCCACGTGATCGTGTGCTGCGGCTCCGGTGGCGTCGGCAAGACCACCACGGCCGCGTCGATCGCGGTGCGCGCGGCGGAACGCGGCCGCAAGACCGTCGTGCTGACCATCGACCCGGCGCGCCGCCTCGCGCAGGCGCTCGGGCTGCGCGAGCTGGGCAACACCCCGAAAGAGGTGGAGGTCGAGGGCTTCGAACCGGACGGCCAGCTCTCGGCGATGATGCTGGACATGCGCCGCACGTTCGACGACATGGTGCTGGCGCACGCGGGTGAGAAGCGGGCGCAGGAGGTGCTCGCCAACCCGTTCTACAAGACGATCTCCACGTCGTTCTCCGGCACGCAGGAGTACATGGCGATGGAGAAGCTCGGCCAGCTCGCCGGTGAGGGCCGCTGGGACCTGATCGTCGTCGACACCCCGCCGAGCCGCTCCGCCCTGGACTTCCTCGACGCGCCGCAGCGCATGTCGACCGCGCTGGACGGCCGGATGATCCGCCTGCTGTCGGGGCCCGCCCGCGGCGGCGGCTGGGGCATCCGCAAGGTCGTCGGCGCCGGGGTGATGCTGTTCGCGAAGGCCGTGTCGACGATCGTCGGCGGGCAGCTGCTGGCCGACGCGTCGGCGTTCGTGCAGGCCTTCGACTCGATGTTCGGCGGCTTCAAGCAGCGGGCGCGCAAGACCTACGAGCTGCTCCGCTCGTCCGGCACGTCGTTCGTGGTGGTGGCCTCGCCGGAGCCGGACGCGCTCCGCGAGGCGAGCTACTTCGTCGAGCGGCTGGCGTCCGAGTCGATGCCGCTCGCCGGGCTGGTGATCAACCGGACGCACCCGGTGCTGGCCGGGCTGTCGGCGAGCAAGGCGATCTCGGCCGCCGACGGGCTCGAGTCCCGCGGCGAGTCACCGCTCGCGGCGGCCGTGCTGCGGCTGCACGCGGACCGGGTGGCCGTGCGGATGCGTGAACGCAGGCTGCTGGCCAGGTTCACGAAGGCGCACCCGAACGTGCCCGCGGTCAGCGTGCCGGCCATGCCGTCGGACGTGCACGACCTCAGCGGTCTGCGCACGATCGGCGAACGGCTGGCCGGCGGCGACCAGACCTAGCCGACGCGGACGTCCTCGTCCTCGTCGGAGTGCTGGCGCTTGGCCTCCGTCAACAGCTCGTGCCAGGACGTGACGTCCGGGCGGCGACGGAGGAGAGCCCGTCGCTCACGCTCGGTCATCCCGCCCCACACGCCGAACTCGATGCGGCCGTCCAGCGCCTCCGCGAGGCATTCCGTGCGCACCGGGCACGCGATGCACACCAGCTTGGCCTTGCGCTGCTCCTTGCCCCGGACGAACAGCCCGTCGGGGTCCTCGTCGCGGCACGACGCGTTGACTCGCCAGTCCGCCTGTTCCATCTGCTGCATAACCCCCGCCCCTACCTCGTCTCGACGTTCTCCCCCCGGGTCCCCCCTTAGGCCCCGGAGTCGCCAGGCAGATGCGCCACCCGTGTGGTCGCCCTGCCCGGCTCATGTCGTTTGAGACGTTGACGGACTCTAGGGCCCACCGGTTCCCACGAGAACGACCGGGGGCACAGGCGTTACAGAAAGTCAATAACTCACTCGGCCAATCCGGCGGTTTGTGTGATCCCGCGTACCCTGACCTCCGTGCGAGTCGGAGACGGTCTGCTGAAGATGTTCGGCCTGTGCCTGTTGGCCGGTGTCCTGATGGCCGGAATGCTGTTCCCCATCGTCGGGGCGCTGGGCGTGGCGTCCAACCGCGCGAGCGACACGATCGACGCCGTGTCCGCGGACCTGGTCACCACCGACCCGCCGCTGGTCACCCAGATCCAGGACGCCAAGGGCGCGACCATCGCGTACCTCTACAACCAGTACCGGCTGCCCGTGACGTCCGACCAGATCTCGCCGACCATGAAGGCGGCCGTGATCTCGATCGAGGACCGCCGGTTCTACGAGCACCACGGCGTGGACTGGAAGGGCACGATCCGGGCCGCGATCAGCAACTCGTCCTCCTCCGACACGCAGGGCGCGTCCACGCTGACCCAGCAGTACGTCAAGAACTACCTGATCAACGTGGTCTACCGGGACCAGGTGGGGGTCGAGGAGGACCCGGAGAAGGAGATCGGGCGGCAGCGGGCGCAGGAGCAGAGCATCAGCCGCAAGCTGCGCGAGGCGCGGCTCGCGATCCAGCTCGAGCAGAAGATGTCCAAGGAGGAGATCCTCACCGGCTACCTCAACGTCGTCGAGTTCACCGACCGGGTGTTCGGCGTCGGGGCGGCCGCGAAGGCCTACTTCAACACGACCTCCGACAAGCTGACCGTCACCCAGTCCGCGCTGCTCGCAGGCATGGTGAACAACCCGAGCCTGTACAACCCGTGGAAGCGGCCGGAGGAGACGCTCAAGCGCCGCAACCGGGTGATCGACACGATGGTCGAGACGAAGCGGCTGTCCGAGGAGGACGCGGAGAAGGCGAAGAAGGAGCCGCTCGGCGTCCTGCCGAAGGGCCCGAACAAGCCCGCCGCCAACTGCGTCGGCGCCGGCCCGCAGTACGGCTTCTTCTGCCAGTACGTCGAGGACTACCTGATGAAGATCGGGATGTTCTCCGAGGACCAGCTGTACTCCGGCGGCTACACGATCAAGACCACCTTCGACGCGCGCGCCACGAAGATCGCCAAGGCGGCCGTCGAGCGCCAGGTGCCGAAGAACGTCGACGGCATCGCCAACACCATGGCGATCGTGCGGCCCGGCAAGAAGCAGCACCAGGTGGTGGCGCTCGTCGCCAACCGCGACTACGGCCTGAACGGCGACAAGGGCCAGACCACCATCCCGTACCCGTACGGCGTGATGAACAAGTTCGGCGCCGGCTCGACGTACAAGATCTTCACCGCGGCCGCGTACCTGGAGAAGGGCGGCGGCGTCAACGACGTCATCGACACGCCGAGCTTCTACGTGTCGAACAAGTTCAGCGGCGGCGCCGAGAAGTGCCCGCGCACCGACGCGCCGAACGACGGCGACAACCGCAAGTACTGCCTGTCGAACGCCAGCGAGAACTACCCGGCGAAGATGACGTTGCAGCAGGCGCTCGCGACCTCCCCGAACACCGGTTTCGTGAAGCTGGAGGAGCGGGTCGGCATGGAGGCGGTCGTCGACATGGCCAGCAGGCTCGGCCTGCGCCAGACGATGTCGACGAACATGCTCGGCCAGACCCCGGACCCGTCGGGGAAGCGTGCCGAGGAGACGCAGACGCAGAGCGTGTACTTCAAGCCGAAGCCGAACGGCTACCCCGGCCGCGCGTCGTTCACGCTGAGCCCGGCGCCGGTCAGCACGCTGGAGATGGCGAACGTGGCCGCCACCATCATGAGCGGTGGCGTGTGGTGCCCGCCGACGCCGCTGCTCGAGGTGAAGGACCGCAACGGCAGGGTCCTCGACATCGCCAAGTACCAGGAGCCGTGCGAGCAGGCCGTCGCCGAACCGCTCGCCCGCTCGCTCGTGCAGGGCATGAGCAAGGACGACACCGGCAGCGGCACCTCGGCGACCGCCGCCCGGCAGTTCAACTGGACCCGCCCGATGCTCGGCAAGACCGGCACGACGCAGGAGTACAAGTCGGCGGCGTTCGTCGGCGCCACCCCGCAGCTGGCGGCGTCGACCATGGTGTTCAACGACGGCCCCCGGCCCCGCCCGATCTGCGACTCGGTCGTGCCCGGCAGGCCACCGTTCCTGTGCGGCAGCGGGTCGATCTTCGGTGGCCGCGCCCCGGCCCGGTCGTGGTTCGACGCGATGGGCCAGATCCTCGGGTCGGCGCCCGCGGTGCCGCTGCCCCCGGGTGACAAGCGGTACATGGAGGGCGGGCCGGGCACGAACGTGCCGGACGTCGTCGGCGACAGCGAGGCCGACGCCATCTCGGCCCTGCAGAACGCGGGCTACAAGGTGCAGGTCATCCAGACGAACCGCGCCGACCCGAAGGGCACGGTCGTCAACCAGAGCCCGCGCGGTTCCGCGCTGCCCGGCGAGACCATCACGATCTACGTGAGCACCGGGTACGTCCCGCCCGCGCAGACCCAGGACCCGCCGCCCAGCAGCGAGACCAAGCCACCGCCGTCGTCCGGCGGGGCGACGCCGCCACCCAGCAGAGGTGGCGGCGGGGGCGGGGGCGGTGGGGGCGGCAGCCCCGGCCCCGGTCCGGGAGGCGGCTGACACGACGGAAGCCGGGGCTCGGTGAGCCCCGGCTTCCGTTCGTTCTCAGCCCCGCAGCCGTGCCTTCACGGCGGCGGCGACCCGGCCGCCTTCCGCGCGCCCGGCCACCTTCGCGTTGGCGGCCTTCATGACCTGGCCCATCTGCCGCTGCCCCGGCGCCTCGCCGAGCTGCTCGGTCACCTCGGCGACAGCTTCGCCGACCAGCGCGGACAGCTCGTCGTCGGTCAGCTGCTTCGGCAGGTAGTCGGTGAGCACGGCGGCCTCGTCACGTTCCGCCTGGGCCTGCTCGGCGCGGCCGGCGCCCTCGAACGCCTCGGCGGCCTCGCGGCGCTTCTTCACCTCGCGGGTCAGCACCTTCTGCACCTCGGCGTCGGACAGCTCGCGGGCCTCGTCCCCGGCCACCTCCTCCGTGGTGATCGACGCGAGCGCCATGCGCAGCGCCGCCATGCGGGTGGTCTCCCGGGACTTGATGGCCGCGGCCAGATCGTCGCGCAGCCGTGCCTTGAGGTCAGCCATGACGGGAACACTACTGGTCAGCACGATCCCGCTCACGGCGGTTTCCGGTGACCCGGTGAGCGCATCTAGGCTCGGGGACGTGGGTAACTTCGTGCGCAACCTCGGCAGGGCGGCACTCGGCGCGACCGCCGTCGGCACCGCGACCCTGGCCTACTCCGCCGGTATCGAACGCAGGCACTGGACGCTGCGGCAGGCGACCCTGCCGGTACTCGCGGAAGGCGCCCGGCCGCTGAAGGTCCTGCACATCTCCGACCTGCACATGACGCCGAACCAGGGGTCGAAGCAGCGCTGGGTCGCCGCACTCGCCGAGCTGCGGCCGGACCTGGTCGTCAACACCGGCGACAACCTCGCCCACCAGAACGCCGTGCCCGGCGTGCTCCGCGCGCTCGGGCCGCTGCTCGACGTGCCGGGCGTGTTCGTGTTCGGCAGCAACGACTACTACGCGCCGCGCCCCAAGAACCCGGTGCGCTACCTGACCAAGTCGAAGAAGCGCATCCACGGGATCCCCCTGCCGTGGCGCGACCTGCGGGCCGCCCTGGTCGAACGCGGCTGGCACGACCTCACGCACGTCAGGCGCCTGCTGACCGTCGACGGCCAGACCATCGCCGTCGCCGGCGTCGACGACCCCCACCTGCGCCGCGACCGGTACTCGGACATCGCGGGCAAGCCGGACCGCTCGGCCACGCTGCGCCTCGGTGTCACGCACTCGCCGGAGCCACGCGTGCTCGATTCCTTCGCCGACGACGGGTACGACCTGGTCATGGCCGGCCACACCCACGGCGGGCAGCTCCGGGTGCCGGGCTACGGGGCGATCGTGACCAACTGCCAGCTCGACCGGACCCGGGCCCGCGGGGCGTCACGGTGGGGGGCGCACATGTGGCTGCACGTGTCCGCCGGCCTGGGGACGTCGCCGTACGCACCGGTGCGGTTCGCGTGCCCGCCCGAGGCGTCGCTGCTGACCCTCGTACCCCGTCCGACCAGCGGTTCTGGCCGGGACGGCGCCGCAGACAGTGCCCGCTTCGGAGCCGGTGCGGACGTCGGTTAGACTTGCTCCCGTACCACCGGGGTGTGGCGCAGCTTGGTAGCGCACTTCGTTCGGGACGAAGGGGTCGCAGGTTCAAATCCTGTCACCCCGACGGTGGTCAGGCCCTGTCTACAGAGGATGTAGACAGGGCCTGATTCGTTTACGGGTGTCGCCCATGGTGGTGTTACACGTTGCCAACGTTCTGGCTGTCGCATGCCTCACGCGTAGCTCATGATCCTGCACCTCCCTGGCTCGCAGCACGCGGTCGCACGACGCACAAAGACCGTGAGACTGTCATGTCCCCGTGTCACTGGGCGGCTCGCGCGGGCTGAGACATCGATGTGGAGATTCAACAGCGCCAGCAAGTCGATGTCCTGGCACAGGCTCCTGTAGTAGTAACGCCTTCCCCGCCTCACCGACTTATCGACCATGGGAGTCTGGCTCCCGCTGACGGCACGCAAGCACGACAACGACACCCAGTAGGGCAGATCCTGATTGCGGGTGGCTGCACATGCGTGAAGCGGAGCATTACTAGGCGTGTGATCGGAGGTTGATCAACTCTTGAATGGGGCTTCGTCAGTAGCATTCGTCAGCTATTCGCATGACGATAACAAGAACTCCCAGAGCGGGATTTTGAGACTTGTTGAAGCGATTCGCGATGAGTACAACCTGCTTGCCGGAGAATCGCTCGATATATTCGTGGATGATACCGCAT
This sequence comes from Actinophytocola sp. KF-1, assembly GCF_054661535.1. NCBI lineage: Bacteria > Bacillati > Actinomycetota > Actinomycetes > Pseudonocardiales > Pseudonocardiaceae > Actinophytocola > Actinophytocola sp. KF-1. The sequence goes on from NZ_BAAFVK010000013.1 coordinate 253,343, forward strand.
TAGAGTGGGGCGACGAGTGGCGGTCACGAATTGACGGCGCGCTAGCGCAGACAACATTCTTCATACCGTTCATAACTCCAAGGTACTTTAAACGACCGGAATGTCGCCGCGAGTTCATAGAGTTCTCTAGTCAGGCGAAGAGCCTTGGGCTAGAGGAACTTATCCTTCCCATACTCTATGTCGATGTGCAAGATTTGCGCACTGAAAGTTCCGACGAGATCGTGGCGCGAGTTGCCCGATTGCAATACGCTGACTGGCGAAAATTACGCCTCGTCGATGTACAATCAGAGCAGTATCGCCAGGCGGTCAACTCCTTGGCAACGCGCTTGCATCAAGTTCGAACCCAAGTGGCAGAAGACCAGATAGCATTTGAATTGACGCCCAAGTCCAACGACAGTGAGGACGTCGGAGTCGGTGACGTCCTCCAAGAGATCCAACAAACCATGCAGCCCTGGCTGGATGTCGTCCTATCCAACAAGACAACTGCTGCCCAGACGCACGCCACTATCGAGGAATACCTTGACCAACTTGCTCGCTTGCGAGCAAGGCGCGCACCCAAGTCGGCATTTATGGCGACGCACCTGCGCCTGGGCGCAACACTTCTTCCGTTAGGCGAGAAGTCCAGATCTGAAGCCTATGATTATCTCCGAACGAGTCTTCAACTTGACCCGTGGATGATCAGGGCTGCCAGACAACTTCGGGAACACCCTGAATATGGTTCAATGTTCCGCGAAGTGAAGCACAACATAGCCGAGGCAATCGAAGCAATTGAGAAATACGAAAAGGAATCTCAGCACTCCGATGAGGACAACACGGAGCACTACCTCTGGGATCACGTGGAGGAGATCAGCCACCTCAGTCGAACTCTTAACCAGGTATGTGCAATTTCTCGAGCCGAATCGAAAATAATAACCGACGGCAACGAGATAGTCCGCCGATGGTGGAGCGATCTAGCGCCGCTGATCAAGTGAGCGGCCTGGATCTTGCGGTTGGCCGTGGCGCGCATGCACGCGAAGGGCCTGTTACGCCTTTTGGGTGATCGCAAGGGTTCCTCGTAACGAGGGTGTGCGGGGTCGCGACGGTGGCTGTGGTGTCCCTTGAGGAATGGATCAGTTATGCGCAGAGGGCTTGTCGCGGTTCTTGTTGTGCTGGCTGGGTTTGTGGTGCCGGGCACGGCGACAGCCGCTCCGCCTGACCCCAGTGCCGCTGCCGCGAGCACCGGCCAGGTCGCGCCCGGGAACACGTTCACGGTCGCGGTCGAGTTGTTCAACCCGCAGAACTTCACCGTCACCGGGGCCAACGCCCAGTTGCGGACCGGTGACGTCACGGCGATCAGCTCCTTGTTCGAGCTGGTTTCCTGTGCCGGCGCGCCGTGTTTCGAGTACTCGCCGACGAGTTACCGGGGTGTGGTCGGGGATCTCGCGCCCGGGGCCGGTGCGACCGTGGTCTTCACGTTGCGGGTCCGGGACACCGCGCCGCTGGGTGATTACACCTTCGAGCACCAGTTCGTGGGCAGCAACTTCTCGTTCGCCGCCGGGAGCGGGCCCGCGATTTCCATCGTGGGGGTTTCGCAGGTCGCGGACATCGCGGTCGGGCTGGACGCGTCGCCGCGCGGGATTCTCACCTCGCGGGTCACCTACACGGTTTCCGTGACGAACAACGGGCCCGCGGACGCCGCCGCGGTGCGGGTCGCCGGGACCTACGCCGCCGGGTTCTCCTGGGCGGGCGGGGACGGCTGCGCACGGGTGAGCGGCCGGAACGTGGTGTGCGACGTCGCGTCGCTCCCCTCCGGGGCCACGGCGCAGGCGTCCTTCTCGGTCAACGCCGGGCTGCTGGCGCTCGGCTCCTTCTCGGCGACCGCGACCCGGACCGCCTCGACCCCTTCCGATCCCGACGGTGGCAACGACAGTGCTCGCCGGTCCTGCTCGGCGTTGACTGGGCTGCTCGTGCGGTGCTGACGGATCGTTCCCAGGACCAGGACCAGGACCAGGCCCCGGCCGCGACCACCGCGGACGGGGCCTGGTCGTGGCAGCCGAGTGCCTCCGTCCTGAAGCCGGCGTTCTAGTCGTCGAGCTTTCCCTGCTTCTTGGCGCGTTCGACCAGGCGCCGGACGTTCTCGACGCGACCGCAGTCCGCCTCGATCTGGCGCTGGCGCTCCTCGAGGAACTGGCGGCCCAGCTCTGCCCGCACCTGGGGGCTGACCTCGTCGCGGGCCGGATTGAGGATGGTCAGCTCCTCCTCGGCGAGGTGGTGGTTGATGGTGCCCGACAGCTCCTCGACGGCGTCCGAGAACGCCTTCGTGTCGGTCCCCTTCAGCTCGAGCACCTTCAGCAGGGCCTCGTGGCCCTCGGCGTGCTCCTCCTCGCTGTGTTCGGTCGCCTCCTCGTCGACCGCGTCGCGTCTGCGGAGTTTCGGGTAGACGTACTTCTCCTCCGCCTCCGCGTGGGCGACCAGCACGGCCGCCAGCGCCGCGCGGGCCTCGTCGCGGTTCGCGGAGGAGTCGCGCAGCGCGCGCAACAGCTCCTCGAACAGGCGGTGGTCGGCCAGGATCAGGTCGATGACGTCGCCCGCCACTGGGCGGTGCAGGTCCAGGACATACCCCATACCCGTGAGTACCCGGGTGATCCGATCTCTAACTCGCCTCCACCACGAAAGTCCGGACGTCGGCCACCTTCGCCTCCCACGGGCGAGCCAGCTCCGCCAGGACCTCGTGCCTGCCCGCGCGGGTGACCCGCAGGACGAAGACGCGCTCCCCCGCCGCACCGGGGGTGGTGCCGGACGGGAAGAAGTCGTCCGACACCACCTCCAGCGGCCCGGTCAGGCGCCAGCGGTAGCCGGTGGTGGGGTTCTCCGGCAACGCCAGGTTCACCGTCCCACCGACGCGTGCCGTGATCACACCAGGAGCTGGTCGATCTGGCCCGCCGCGTCCTCGTGGTAGTCCACGGGCAGGTTGCGGTCCGTCGCCAGGGTCGCGAGCAGGCACATGTGGCTGTGCCCGTGCTCCGACACCGGCGAGAGCCGCTTCCAGCCGATCCCGTCGACCCAGATCCACACGCCGGTCGCGGCGTCGTAGGACCACAGGTGGGTGATCACGCGGTTGTGGACCCAGCCCGCGGTGAGACCGTCGCCGATCGCCAGGCCCTGCTCGTCGAGCGACGGGGGCATGGGCGCCAGCATGTCCTGGGTCATCACCGCCGCCGTCGCCAGCATCGACGTGGGCACGGGCGGTGGCGTGTCGGGACCGGGTTCGGTCGTGGCCGGTGCCGGGGGCATCCGCGTCGCCTCGGCGGCGCCGTGGGCCGGCTTGCGTGTCTTGCGGGCAACCGGTGCTGCCATGTCTGGGTCCTCTCAGTCCGCGACCAGCACCGAGCTGAGCTCGGCGCCGTCGATGAACGGGCTGACCTGGTGACCCGTGCCCCGCGCGTGGGTCAGCTCCGCCAGCTTGTTGGTCGTGGTGTGGGCGCCGCCCTTGAGGTGTGCCCAGCCGTAGTTCTCCAGGTACGCCCACCCGTTGGCGTCGTTGGCGGTCGCGAACAGCCGCAGCGTGCGCTGCGCGGGCAGCCACGCCCGCAACGTCACCGACGTGCAGCCGAACACCGTCGGCCGCGTGCCCGGGTAGTCCTCGATGAAGGAGTCGCCGTACGCGATGCGGAAGAACCCGCCGTCGCCCCAGCCGGTGCCCCAGGAGTTCTTGGCGATCCAGCAGCCCGCGGCGTCGTCCCAGCCGATGAGCGCCACGCAGTGGCCGCCGGCGACGTCCTCGGTCGTGTGCTTGTAGACACCGCTGCGGTAGTGGAAGAAGTCGTTGTAGACGACGAAGCAGGAGACCACGCCGCCGTAGCTGTAGATGTGCTGCTTGATCGCGGCCGGGTTGCCCGTCAGGTTCGTCATGCCGACGGCCTTCGCGAGCCGGTTCGGCCAGTCCGCGTTCACGGAACCGGTGCCCGCGTCGCTGTACGGGAAGTAGTCCTCGAACGTGACGCCCTTGGTCACGCAGTCGGAGTACAGGTCGTCCGGCCACGAGCCGGACGCGCAGGTGTACCCGCGTGCCTTCGCGTGCACGAAGTACAGGTGCGCCTCGGACAGGTTCAGTGCGAGCCCCGGCGCGCCACGCGTGTACGACGCCGTGCTCTCGATCGACGCGAGCGTCCCGAACGCGACGCACGAACCACATCCGCCCTGGTCACGGATGCCCGTGACGTAGGACCGGCCGCCGACGTCGCGCAGGTCGAACGCGGCGGGCAACGACGCGCTCGGCGCGCCCATCGCGGACACGGCCTGGCCTGCGGCGCCCCGCGCTGCCGCCGCCATGGCCTCCGGCTGACCGGCGCGCTCGGCGATCTCCTCCTCGGTCGGGACCGGTACGCCCAACCGGGCGGCGCGCCAGTCCTCCGGCAACCTGCTCATCCTGGTCTCCGCCGCCTGCCACGGGTTGCCGCGCTCGGCGAGCGCCGCGCGCACCGAGGCGATCTCGGCGATGTGGGGTCTGTCTGGACTCATGGGTTCCTCCCCTTCGGGGGTGGGGGGTGGACAACATGATTAGAGACCCGCTGACCTGCGATGGATACCTGTTTCCGTTGGGCAATAAGGGTTTTCTCCATACCGGCGGTCGCGAGTGGCGATTCACCGACCATGTGCGCGGTACAGATGGTCGGCTGCCGGACCCGGCCCGCGCCTGGCAGGATCAGGGGGTGAGCAACCACCCGCCCGCCGAGGTCCCCGACCGACTGTTCGCCGACGACGACACCGAGGCCCGCTGGCGGGCGCGGTTCACCGCGGCCCGCGTGTCGCTGCCCAGCTGGGCGCACGACGCGCCGGACCGCAACATCTACGTCTCCAACGTCAGCGGCGTGTTCGAGATCTACGCATGGGACCGCGCGACGGACACGCACCGCAAGGTCACCGACCGGCCCAACGGCACCCACACCGGGGCCATCAGTCCCGACGGCGAGCACGTGTGGTGGTTCTCCGACTCCGACGGCGACGAGTTCGGCAGCTGGGTGGCCGAGCCGTTCGCGGGCAGGCCCGTCGACGAGGCGCCCGCGGCCGCCGTGCCCGGCAGCGTGCCCGGTTACCCGGCCGGTCTCGGGCTGGGCAGGAACGTGACCGCCATCGGCGTGTCCGACGACGACGGCACCACCGTGTTCGTCGCGCGGAACGGCGGGCAGGCCGAGGTGGTGTACCGCGACGAGCACGACGGCGGGGTGGCCGCGCTGTCCCGCGACGAGACGCTGCTCGCCATCGAGCACTCCGAGCACGGCGACAGCAGGCACCCGGCGCTGCGGGTGCTCGCGGTCGACGGCGGCGCCGCGGTCGCCGAGAAGTGGGACGGCGAGGGCAAGGGCCTCGACGCGATCGGTTTCAGCCCGGTCGAGGGCGACCAGCGGCTCCTGGTCGCGCACGAGCGGCGCGGCCGCGACGAGCTGCTGGTCTGGGACGTCGCGGCGGACACCGAGGTCGAGCTGGCCATCGACCTGCCCGGTGAGCTGACCGGCGACTGGTACCCGGACGGCCGCGCGATCGTCGTGGTCCAGACGCACGAGGCCCGCAGCGCGCTGTACCGCTACGACCTCGGCTCCGGTGAGCTGACGAAGCTGAACACCCCGCCGGGCACGATCGGCGCGGTGGACGTGCGACCGGACCACACGGTCGAGTACTCCTGGTCCAACGCCGCCGAGCAGGGCGTGGTGCGGGCGCTGTACACCGACGGCACCGAGCGGGTGCTGCTGGAGCCGCCGGGGCACCGCGCGCCGGACTCGGTCGCGCTGCGGGACGTGTTCGTGCCGGGCGAGGGCGGCGACGTGCACGCGCTGTACGCGCGGCCCGCGGGCGCGCCGGACGGGCCGCTGCCGACGGTGTTCGCGCTGCACGGTGGCCCGCACGCGCACGACGAGGACCGGTTCTCCGCCTACCGGGCGGTGTGGCTGGACGCCGGGTTCGCGGTCGTGCACGTCAACTACCGCGGCTCGTCCGGCTACGGCTCGACGTGGCGGGACGCGATCGAGGGCAGGCCGGGGCTGACGGAGCTGGCGGACGTGGCCGCCGTGCACAAGTGGGCGGTGTCGGCCGGGTTCGCCGACCCGGAGAAGTGCGTGGTCAACGGCGCGTCCTGGGGTGGCTACCTGTCACTGCTCGCGATGGGGACGCAGCCGTCGCTGTGGGCGGCCGGTGTGGCGGGCGTGCCGGTGGCGGACTACCTCGCCGCGTACGAGGACGAGATGGAGCCGCTGCGGGCGTTCGACCGGGCGCTCTTCGGCGGGTCACCCGACGAGGTGCGGGACCGGTACGTCGAGTGCTCGCCGATCACGTACGTGGACAACGTGCGGGCGCCGCTGCTGGTGGTGGCCGGGGAGAACGACCCGCGCTGCCCGATCCGCCAGATCGAGAACTACCTCGAGAAGCTGGCGGACCGGGACAGTCCGTACGAGGTGTACCGGTACGACGCGGGTCACGGTTCGCTGGTGGTGGCCGAGACGATGAAGCAGACCGCGATCGAGATCCACTTCGTCCGCCGCCACCTGGGGCTTTAGGCCGTCTGGGCCTGCCACATCCAGTGCTGCTTCTCGAGCTCGGCGGCGATCTCGATCAGCAGGTCCTGGGTGACCAGGTCGGTCTTGTCGGTGGCGTCGATGCGCTCGCGCAGCCGCTTGATGACCGCGCCGAGGATCTCGACGATCGCGGCGACGGTGGCCTCGACGGTCTGCCAGTTGGCCGGGTAGTCCGGGAGGCCGGAGGACTCGACGACCACCTTGGCCTTGCCGTTCGGGGAGACACCGATGGCGTTGGCGCGCTCGGCCACCTCGTCGGTGTACTGGCGGGCCGCGGACACCAGCTCGTCGAGCTGGAGGTGCGCGCTGCGGAAGTTCTGGCCGACGACGTTCCAGTGGGCCTGCTTGGCGATCAGGGAGAGGTCGATCAGGTCGACGAGCGTCGCCTGGAGCACGGCTCCGGTTGCGTCCCGTTCGGCGTCGCCGAGCGGGCTCGTGATCGGGGACTTGGTCATGTCATACCTCCTCAGTACACCTGTGGAAACGGCGGTGTACCCGGAGGGATTCCTGGTCACACGCGGGTTGTGGCGAACTCCACGACCTGTAGCCCGATCGTGCGCAGGGTCGCGGCGACCTGTTCGTCGGAGCAGTCCCCCGCCGGCCCGAACAGCACGTGCTGGGAGTTCACGGCCGCGCCGAGCGGGGTCGGCCAGCCGCGCAGCGCGTGGACGATCGACCGCAGCGACGTGAGCGTGGTGACCGCCGCCTGCCACCCGCGGGCGGCGGCGACACAGCCGACGGCACGGCCGTCCAGGTACGGCCTGCGGTCCTCGCGCAGGTCCTCCACGTAGTCGAGGGCGTTCTTGACCAGGCCGGACACGGTGCCGTGGTAGCCGGGCGAGACGAGCACGACGCCGTCGGCGTTCCGCAGCTCCTCGATCAGCCGGTACGCGGCCGGGCTGCGTGCCGGCTCCGCCGGGTCGTAGAACGGCAGGACCAGCTCGGTGCCGGTGATGACGGTGGTCTTGGCGCCCGCGCGCTCCGCCCCGTCGAGTGCGATCCGCAAGGCGCGCTCGGACTGCGAGTCCGCACGCAACGACCCACCGATGCCCACCACGCTGACTGTCACCGCGCTCCTTCCGTCACCCTCGATCATCCACCATTCCGGGGACGACGCGCTCCACTCCCGGTAGTTCCATCGGCGGTCTGGCCATCCACGGAAACCCGTGGTAGTGGACTTTCGGCACGTCGGGTGACCATCGCCACGTCCACCGGTTAGCCTCCACCGCATAGCCGCCCCGGGGAGGCGAACATGCCGAGTGTGATGGACAGGGTGCCGCTGCCCGTTCAAGGCGCGGCCCTGCATGCCGTGTTCGCGCTGCCGCGACCGCTGCGCAGGGTGCTCGCCGGGCCGCCGATCCGGCGGGACGGCCTCGAGCTGGCGCTCGACGCGCAGCTGCTGCTGCGGATGCTGGCGCTCACGGACACCAACCTGGCCGGCGGGGACGCGGCCACGGCACGCGCGCAGCTCGAGCTGCGGCGCGGGCTGGTCGGCCCCGGCGTCACCGGGGTGCGGACGCGCGACCTGGACATCCCGTCCGACACGGGCGCGCCGGTGCCTGCCCGCCTGTACGAGCCGGTGCACCTGGCGCCCGGGTCGCCGCTGCTCGTGTACTTCCACGGCGGCGGCTGGGTCATCGGCAGCATCGAGACGCACGACCCGACCTGCCGGTACCTGGCCCGCAACGCGCAGGTCCGGGTGCTGTCGGTCGAGTACCGGCTCGCGCCGGAGCACGCGTTCCCGGCCGCGGTGGAGGACGCGCTCACCGCGTTCCGGTACGCGGCGCGCAACGCCGACGCGCTGGGCGCGGACCCGTCCGCGATCGCGATCGGCGGGGACAGCGCGGGCGCCAACCTGGCCGTGTCCGTGAGCCTGCAGACGCCGGCCAACGGCCCGAGGCCGGTCTTCCAGCTGCTCTTCTACCCCGCCACCGACGGGACGACGCGGCGCCGGTCGCGCGACCTGTTCGCCGACGGCTTCTTCCTCACCGACGACGACATGACGTGGTTCCTCGACCACTACTGCCCGGACGTGGCGATGCGGGCCGACCCGCGGCTGTCGGTGCTGCTCGCCGACGACCTGCGCGGGCTGCCGCCCGCGTACGTGGCGACCGCCGGGTTCGACCCGCTGCGCGACGAGGGCAACGCGTTCGCCGACCGGCTGCGCGAGGCGGGGGTGCCCGTGGTGAAACGGCAGCACGACGACCTCATCCACGGGTTCGTCAGTTTTGTGAACCTCGGGACGCGTTTCCGGGAAGCCGTGTCGGAAGCGGCCGGCGCACTGCGCACGGGCCTCGCGCTGCGTTCCCGCGCGAATGTCGTCGACCTGTTCCGGCCGACCGCGTAATAGCAACAGGGAATTGCCGGACCGCGGTAATCCACACCCCTCAGAGGGATTACCGCGATCCGGCTTCGTGTCAATTTCCTGGTGTGCGCCCCGGGGTCAGGGCGCGGGCACCTCCGGGGCCGGGGCGGCCGGCGCGGGCACGTCCGGCGCCGGGACGTCGGGCGCTGGCACGTCCGGCACCGGCAGCTCCGGGGTGGGCACCCCGGGCAACTCGGGCAGCGGCAGATCGGGCAGCTCCGGCAGCGGCAGCGGCACCGGCAGCCCGCCGAGCAGGCTCGTGACCAGGTCGAGGATGGTCGTGAGCAGCGACGTCACCAGGCCGGTGACCGGCGCGAGGAGGGTCAGGCCCGGCAGGTCGCGCTCGATCCGGGCCGCCTGGGCGTCGGCCCGCTCGTTGAGCACCGCGGCGGCGCGCGCCACCTCGCCCTTGTCCACGGCGGCCAGCACCGGCCGCAGGTGCTGGATCGCCGCGCTGACGGCGGCCACGTCGTCGGCGCCGACGGCGCCGCGCAGGTAGTCGTGCAGCTGCCGCAGGTACGCGGCCGCGGAATGGGTGTTCTGCTGGGCCGTCGCGGTCGTGACCCGCGACTCCAGCCGGTCGGCGGCCGCCGCGTTCGCGAGGCCGGCGCCCATCACCGAAACCACGGCGGCGGTGACCGTCGCGGCGATGCAGCGAATTACTCTTGCGTTCATTCGCGAACTTCTCCTTAGGGTGTACGAAAACTCCCTCCGGAAAACATCGTCACCGCAGTCGGCCGGACGCGCCAGACAGAAAACCGGCGGAATCCACATTTGATTAGCGATGCGTGAATGAATGCGGCCAGGCAGGCGGTGCGACACTCATCGATCGGGTGAGGTGCTCAACGGGCGGTTACCACGCTCTCGGTGACCAGCGAAAACAGTTCGGCTCGCGTGCCACGATCGAGCACTGGAAGCACACGAGTGGGCCTATCCGGCACGGGCTCCCGTGTGGTTGCTTGACCGGCTGCCGGGGTGTGACCTTCACTGGAATCAGTCAAGAAAGCGCGGAACTGTCGGTGGGCGCACGTAAATTGGTTGCCGATCGACAGTCCCGAGAGGTCACATCCAGTCATGCAGCTGTACCGCCGAACGCTTGCCCTGCCAGGGGTCAGGACCCTGCTGGTGCTCGTGTTCTTCGCCCGCATCCCGTCCACGGCGTCCGGGATGGTCCTGACCCTGCACATCGCGGTCACCATGGACCGCGGTTACGGGGCCGCGGGCACGGTCGGCGCGGTGGCCACCATCGGCATCGCACTGGGGGCGCCGCTGCTCGGCCGGGTCGTCGACCGGTACGGCTTGCGCCCGATGCTCGTGATCACCACCATCGGCGAGGCGACGTTCTGGGCGTTCGCCCGGTTCATGCCGTTCCACATGCTGCTGGTGTTCGGTTTCGTCGGCGGGCTGCTCGTGCTGCCCGCCATGTCCGTCGGCCGCCAGGCGATCGCCGCGCTCGTGCCCGCCGACCTGCGGCGCACGGCGTACTCCATGGACTCGGTGTCCACCGAGCTGTCGTTCATGGTGGGCCCGGCCGCCGCGGTGTTCGTCGCGACGCAGTTCTCCACGCAGACCGCCACGCTGGCCATGGCGGTGGGGATCGTGGTCGTCGGCGCCGCGCTGTTCGCCGTGAACCCGGCGGTGCGCAGCGAGGAGGAGAAGGCCGCGGCGGAGAAGGTGCCGCGGCGCGTGTGGCTGACGCCCAGGCTCGTGGGTGTCCTGCTCGTGGGCGCGGGCGCGGTGTTCATCCTTGCGGGCACCGAGGTCGCGATCGTGGCGCAGATGGAGCACAACGGGGACCTGTCGTGGACGGGCCTCGTGGTGATCGTGTGGTCGGCGGCGTCCGCGGTCGGTGGTCTCGTGTACGGGGCGCTGAAACGGTCCGTCCGGCAGGTGACGCTGATGGCGTGGCTGGGGCTGCTGACCGTCCCGATCGGACTCGCGGGCGGGACGTGGTGGTTGCTCATGCTGGTGCTGGTGCCCGCGTCGTTCCTGTGCGCCCCGACGATCGCCGCGACGGGCGAGGAGGTGGCCCGGCTCGCGCCTGCCGCCGCGCGCGGGGAGGCGACGGGGTTGCAGTCGTCGGCGTTCACGCTGGGGTCGGCGATCGGCGCGCCGCTGGTGGGGTTCGTGGTGGACCACGCGTCGCCGGGGTGGGGATTCGTCCTGGCCGGGTTCGGTGGCGTCCTCGTCGCGGGCCTGGCGTGGACACTGGCCGTCCGGCAGCGGGAGCCGGCCCCGGCGGTCAGTTGATCGTCCGCCGCAGCCGGATCCAGGTGCCGCGGTGGCCCGTGCGGGTGTGCCCGTCCGGGCGCCAGCCGTGGCTCTCGAAGAACTCGCGCGCGGCGTCGCCGGCGAGGAGTTCCAGCACGCCGACGGTGACACCGCGCGTGCGCCACGCGGTCAGGCACTCGTCGTGCAGGCGCGCGCCGATGCCCTGCCCGCGGTGGCCGTCGCGCACCTCGAGCCGGTACAGCTCGCCGACCCACGGGCCGAAGAGGCCGCGCGGCGGCCCGGCCATCGCGGTGCCGACGACCTCGCCGTCGACCTCCGCGTGCCACACGTCGTGGGCGAAGCGGCCGTCCATGTCGCCGTGGAACGAGCGCAGGCGTTCGTCGTGGCCGGTGCTGGTGTGCGTGATCCTCACTCCGCGCTGCCCACGACCGTGTTGCGGCCCGCGCGCTTCGCCCGGTACATCCGCTCGTCGGCGACGTGGACGAGGCCGTCCACCGTGGTGCCCGCGGCCGGGAAGCAGGCGACGCCGACCGACGCGGACAGGTCGGTGATCACGTGCGTGACCTCGCCGACGGCGACCGTCACGGTCAGGTCGCCGATCGCGGTGCGGACGCGTTCCGCCACGTCGCGGGCGCCGTCGTCGGCGATCTGCGGCAGCAGCACGACGAACTCCTCACCGCCCCAGCGGCCGACCGAGTCGTACGCGCGGAGCTGGTCGGTGATCGTCTCCGCCACCGTGCGCAGCACGGCGTCCCCCGCGACGTGGCCGTAGGTGTCGTTGACCTTCTTGAACCGGTCGAGGTCGACCATCAGCACCGCGAACGGCTCCCGGGTCCGCGCGTTGCGCACCAGCTCGGCCGCCACCCGCGTCTCCCACTCCGCCGCGGTGAGGAGCCCGGTCTTCGAGTCCTGCGCCGCCTTCTCCTCCAGCTGTCGCATGAGGACGTTGCGGTGCAGCACGATCACCGGCAGCAGCATGAGCGCCACCAGCGCGGGCTGTGTCACGAGCACGACCGCGGTCGTGCCGCCGAGGCTCAGCGTCGCCAGCTCGAGCGCGTTCTCCGCCTTGGTGCCGAACGTCTTCGACCACGGCCGCGCCGGGTGGTGCAGCTTGACCGCGATCGCGACCGGCACGCCGTTGACCGACGTGTACACGAGGATCGCCACCGCCATGGCCAGCAGGACGCGCCCGCCCTGCCAGTCGGCACGCAGCACGTCACCGGAGCCGAACAGCCGCAGCACCGGCCGCACCGACATGACCGCCAGCAGGACCGTGCTCGCGGAGAACACGACGCGGTAGGCGTGCCTGCCCTGGATGGGCGACCACACCCGCAGCCACAGGTGCAGGTAGGTGATCACGGTCAGCCCCACCGCCATGGCCGCGGGCAGCACCGCCGCGCCGCCGAACATCCACACCGACGTCATGTTGATGTGCGGCCGGTCAGCGAGGTAGCGGCGCGCCTTCTCGGTGCCGAGCGACAGCTCGGTCTGCAGGCACGACACCACCAGCAGCGCGAGAAACCGCGCCCAGTCCGCGTCCGCGGGCGCCCGCCCCGGGAAGGCGACGACGAGCACGACCATCGCCACTTCCACACCCAGGTACAGCGGCAGCACCACACGCGGCGCCTCGAGGATCGCCCACCGGACCCGTGGTCGGGTTGCGGTCATGCTCGTCGCTCCACGGTGTTCTCATGTCCCCGAGCCAGAAGGCATGAAGGTACCGGAAACCCGTGCACACCACCGTGTTGGCCGACACCGACCAACCATTCGGCTCAACGCCGCGCGGACCACACCGGACTGTCGACGTAGTGGTTGTCGTACAGCTCCTGCGTGCGCCCGAACTCGGCCGGATCCGCCGCGCCGGTGTAGACGCGTTCCAGCAGCCGGTAGTACTCGAACCGCGGCTTGCTCGGCGTGTACACGAACAGGACGTCGGCCGAGTCGCCCGCTGCCGGGGCGAACGCGTGCGGCGTGCCGGCCGGGACGACGAGCAGGTCGTTCCTCGCGATGGTCAGCACCTCCTCGCCCAGCAGCACGTCGAGCGTGCCGTCGAGGACGAAGAACAGCTCGGCGGCGCCGCTGTGGAAGTGCGGCGGGGCGCCGTCGGCGCCCTCCGCCATGAACGACCGGTTGCTCGCCAGCGCCCCGCCGGTGCTCGTGGCGTCGGCGAGCAGGGTGATGCCGCTGGCGGGCAGGACCTCGGCGTCGGCGGCGCGGACGAGCGTGTGGTTCGACATGACCACTCCTTAATCTGGATGTTTGATATCCAGGACTCTACGCATCCAGGTTCTATCGGCACAAGGGTTGCGGCACAATTTCTGGATACGTAATGTCCGGGACCATGCGCATGGCCGAAGGCGTCGAGTGGGCGCTGCACAGCTGCCTGAACCTGTCGTGGGCGGACCGGCCGGTACCCGCCGCCCGGCTGGCCGCCTACTTCGACCTGCCCGCGGCCTACCTCAACAAGCAGCTGCAGGCGTTGGCGCGGGCGGGGATCGTCAGCTCGACGCCCGGCCCGAAAGGCGGGTTCTCGCTGGACCGCGCGCCGGAGAAGATCACGCTGCTCGACGTGGTGGTCGCCATCGAGGGCCGGGAGCCCGCGTTCCGGTGCGCGGAGATCCTGCACGCGTCCCCGTTCGGCGACCGCGGCGCCGACTACGTGGCGGGCTGCGTGATCTCACAGGCGATGAGCGCCGCCGAACTGGCCTGGCGACGAGAACTGGCGGGCACCACCGTCGCGGATCTCCGCGACGGGGTGGCCCGCCAGTACCCGAACTCGGAAGAACAGACCCGGGAGTGGCTCGCTCAGCGCGGCTGAGCGAGCGCCTCCGCGATCTCGTACGTGTTCAGCGCGGCACCCTTGCGGAGGTTGTCGCCGCACACGAAGAAGTCCAGCGTGTTCGGGAAGTCCAGCGCCTGCCGGATGCGGCCCACGTACGTGGGGTCGCCGCCGACCACGTCGGCCGGGGTCGGGAAGACGCCGTTCGCCGCGTCGTCCTGCAGCACCACCGACGGCTGCGCCGCGAACACCTCGCGGGCCTGCTCGACGGTCACCTCGGACGCGAACGTGGCGTGGACCGCCAGCGAGTGCGTGGTCACGACCGGCACGCGGACGCAGGTCGCCGACACGCGAAGGTCCGGGATGCCGAGGATCTTCCGCGACTCGTTGCGGACCTTCAGCTCCTCGGAGAACCAGCCGTCGCCCTTGTAGGACCCGGCCGACGGGACCACGTTCAGCGCCAGCGGCGCCGGGAACGGGGACGCCGCCAGCGGCAGCCCGGCCGCCTCCAGTGCCTCGCGCACGTCACCGGCCCGCACGCCGACGCCCTTGCCGACCACCGCGGCCAGCTCCGCGTACAGCCGCTCGACGCCGGCCACACCGGCACCGGACACGGCCTGGTACGACGCGACGACCAGCTCCTTGAGCTCGAACTCGCGGTGCAGCGCGCCGAGCGCGGCCATCATCGACAGCGTCGTGCAGTTCGGGTTCGCGATGATCCCGCGCGGCCGGTCGTGGATCTTGTCGAGGTTGCACTCCGGCACGACGAGCGGCACGTCGTCGTCCATCCGGAACGCGCCGGAGTTGTCGACGACGACCGCGCCGCGGGACGCCGCGACCGGCGCCCACTCGGCGGAGATCTCGTCCGGCACGTCGAACATCGCGATGTCGACGCCGTCGAACGCCTCCGGCGACAGCGCGACGACCGTCTTCTCCTCGCCGCGCACGGTGAGCTTCTTGCCCGCCGACCGCTGCGACGCGATCAGCCGCACGTCACCCCACGGCCAGTCCGGCCGCTCATTCATGATCTCGATCATCACCGAGCCGACCGCGCCGGTGGCGCCGACCAGTGCGAGCGTGGGTGCCATCAGCGACCACTCCCCGCGTACACCTGGGCGATCTCGTCGCCGCCGAGCCCGAAGGCGCTGTGGATGGCCTGCACGGCCTCGTCGAGCTGCGTGTCCCGGATCAGCACGGAGATGCGGATCTCCGAGGTGTTGATGATCTCGATGTTCACGCCCGCCTTGGCGAGCGCCTCGCAGAACGTGGCCGTGACGCCCGGGTGCGACCGCATGCCCGCGCCGACCAGCGACACCTTGCCGACGTGGTCGTCGTAGAGCACCGACTTGAAGCCCAGCTCGTCCTTGATCTTCTCGAGCGCCGCCACCGCGGTCGGGCCGTTGTCCTTCGACAGGGTGAACGTGATGTCGGTGCGGCCGGAGACCGTGCTCGACACGTTCTGCAGCACCATGTCGATGTCGATCTCGGCGTCCGCGACCACGCGGAAGATGCGGGCGGCGAAACCCGCCTGGTCGGGCACGCCGACGACGGTGACCTTCGCCTCCGAGCGGTCGTGCGCGACGCCGGTGATCATGGCCTGTTCCACGGGAATGTCCTCCACTGAGCCGGTCACGATGGTCCCCGGCTTGTTGGTGTACGACGAGCGGACATGGATGGTGACGCCGTAGCGGCGTGCGTACTCCACGCAGCGCAGCATCAGGACCTTCGCCCCCGACGCCGCCATCTCGAGCATCTCCTCATACGGCACCCGGTCGAGGCGCCGCGCGTTGGCGACGATCCTCGGGTCCGCGGTGTACACGCCGTCGACGTCGGTGTAGATCTCGCACACGTCCGCGTTCAGCGCGGCGGCCAGCGCGACTGCGGTGGTGTCCGACCCGCCGCGGCCGAGGGTGGTGATGTCCTTGGTGTCCTGGCTCACGCCCTGGAAGCCGGCGACGAGGCAGATGTAGCCGTCGTCGAGCGCCTGCTGCACGCGGCTGGGCGTGACGTCGATGATGCGGGCGCGGCCGTGCGTCGAGTCGGTGATGACGCCGGCCTGCGAGCCGGTGAACGACACGGCCTCCGCCCCGAGCGCGCTGATGGCCATCGCGACCAGCGCGTTGGAGATGCGCTCACCGGCCGTGAGCAGCATGTCCATCTCCCGTTCCGGCGGGACCGGGTTCACTCTCTGCGCGAGGTCCAGCAGTTCGTCGGTGGTGTCCCCCATGGCGGAACACACGACCACCACGTCGTTGCCCGCCTTGCGGGTCGCGACGATCCGCTCGGCCACGCGTTTGATCCGGTCCGCGGACTCGAGCGACGAACCGCCGTACTTCTGGACCACGAGCGCCACTGTCGGCTACCTCCTCGGATAGTCAAGGGGAGCGTAACCGAGTGGGCGAATCGGTTAAGGCGCGTGTGTGGCACCCGCCACGTGCGAGAACGTCCGCCCTACCCTGTAGTGGATGGCCAGCCGATGTGGCGGGAAGGGATCGGGGTGTCGGCGACGGACGTGACGCGCGCCGAGGCGGAGGAGTCCTCCGTCCCGGACGGCGAACCGGTGGGTTCCAGGTTCCGGCTACCGGCCTGGGACGTCCGGAGAGCGGGCACCGTCCTCGCCCCGGCGTTGATCTTCCTCGGCATCCGCGAGCTCGGGTTGCTGGTGCTCACGTGGATGGCCGCGCGCAACAACCACTCGGTGTCCGAGGCGCTGCGCTCGTGGGACGGGCAGTGGTTCCTCGCGATCGCGGGCGGCGGCTACGACGGGGTGCCCGACGGGCTGGTCGACGCGTTCGGCCAGCGCAGCGCCGAGACCCCGCTCGCGTTCTTCCCCGGCTACCCGCTGGTCGTCCGGTGGTTCGCGGCGATCGACGGGCAGGGCGGGATCGGCCTGGTCACCTCGGCGCTGACCGTGACGATCGTCGCGGGCGTCGTGTGCTCCTACGGCCTCGCGCGGCTCGGGCGGCACGTCCGCGGCGGCTCGCACCGCACCGGGCTGATCCTGGTCGCGCTGTTCGCCGCGTCGCCGATGTCGGTCGTGCTGGCGATGGCGTACTCGGAGGCGATGTTCTGCGCGCTCGCCGCGTGGGCGCTGGTCGGGGTGCTGGAGAAGCGGTGGCTGCTCGCCGGGGTGTGCTGCGCGCTGGCCGGGCTGGTCCGGTCGACGGGCGCGGCGCTGGTCCTGGCGGTCGGGCTGGCCGCGCTGCTGCTGGTGGTCAGGAACCCGCGGTCGTGGCGGGCGTGGGCAGGCGGGGCGCTGGCACCGGCCGGGCTGATCGGGTACCTGGCGTGGGTCGGCGTGCGGACCGGCGAGTGGAACGGCTGGTTCGCGCTGCAGGAGCGCGGCTGGGGCACCGGTTTCGACGGGGGCGCGGCCACGCTGCGGTTCTCGCTGGACGCGCTGGCCGACGCCCGGTCCGTGCTGGAGGTCACGACCGTCTGGCTGATCGTGGTGGCCCTGGTGCTGCTCGTGGTCATGGTCGTGCGGAAGGTCGAGTGGCCGCTCATCGTGTACTCGGCCGGGGTGCTCGCGATGGACCTCGCGTCGAACGGCCTGATGAACTCGAAGGCGCGGCTGATGGTGCCCGCGTTCACGCTGTTGATCCCGGTGGCGCTGGCGCTCGCGAAACGGCGGGTGTCGACGTTCGTGGTGGTGCTGTGCGCGCTGGCGGTGATCAGTTCGTGGTTCGGGGCATACGCGCTGACGTCCTGGGGTTACGCGATCTGATGACGGACAGAGACGCGGAGACGAGCGTGCCCATCCACCCGCTGCTGGCGGCGCGGTGGAGCCCGCGCGCGCTGGACCCGGGCGGCGTGGTCGCCGACGACCAGCTGCGTGCGGTGCTCGAGGCCGCGCGGTGGGCGCCGTCGAACGGCAACACCCAGCCGGCGCGGTTCCTGGTGGGCAGGCGCGGGGACGAGACGTACGCGCGCCTGTTCGACCTGCTGTCCAAGCGGAACCAGGGGTGGGCGCACGCGGCGGCGGTGCTGGTGCTGCTGTGCGTGGTGACCGTGAACGAGAAGGGCGCCATCCCGATGCCCGAGTACGGGGCCGGGCTGGCGGCGGAGAACCTCGTGCTGCAGGCGGTGTCGGAGGGCCTGGTCGCCCACCAGATGGGCGGGTTCGACAAGGCGGGCGCGAAGCGCGTGTTCTCGCTGCCCGCGGACGTCGAGCCGCAGACCGTGATCGCGCTGGGCACGCTCGGCGACCCGGCGCTGCTGGACGAGGACCGGCGCGCGAAGGAGCTGGCGCCGCGGCGCAGGCTCGGCCTGGACGAGATCGCCTTCACGGGCGAGTGGGGCAAGCCGGTCTTCTAGTGGCCCGGGAGGAACTCCGCGACTTCCTGCGCTCCCGGCGGGCCCGCGTGACGCCGGCCGACGTCGGCATGCCGTCGGCGGGGCAGCGGCGGACACCCGGCCTGCGCCGCGAGGAGGTCGCGGTGCTCGCCGGGGTGGGCGTGTCCTGGTACACGTGGCTGGAGCAGGGCCGCGACATCAACGTGTCCGGCGAGGTGCTCGACGCGATCGCACGCGTGCTGCGCCTGACCGAGCCGGAACGCGCGCACCTGTACGTGCTGGCCGGGCTGAACCCGCCGCGTGCCGCCCGCTCGGACGCGGACGTCACGCCGGAGCTGCGGCGGCTGCTCGACACGTGGCCGCACCCGGCGCTGCTGCGGGACCGCCAGTGGCACCTGCTGGCCGTCAACTCCCCGGCGCGGTCGGTCTTCGGGCTCGGCGACGACAGCAACTGCCTGGTCGCGTTCTTCACCAACGCCCGCTACCGCGACCTGCACGTCAACTGGGACGCGGTCGCGCCGGGCGTGGTCGCGGCGTTCCGCGCGGACGCCGTGCACGCGGACGAGGTGGTCACGTCGCTCGCCGCGGCGTCGCCGGAGTTCGCGTCGCTGTGGGCGCGGCAGGACGTGGCCGCGCCGCTGCAGACCGTGAAGTCGGTGCGGTCACCGTCGGGGGTCCGCGACTTCGACCTGACCACGCTGGCCGTGACGGACCGCCCCGGCTGGTACCTGGAGCTGTACAACCTGGTGGTCACAGACCCACGATGAGCACACCCTGTCGGGGTGGCGCGGCGGTGCCGAGGCTGGGTTCATGACACGTTTCGAGGGGCGGACCGCCCTGGTCACGGGTGGCACGAGCGGCATCGGGCTGGCGACGGCGCGGCGGTTGCGTGCCGAGGGCGCGCAGGTGGTGGTGACGGGCCGGTCGCGGGTGGAGTCGTCGGAGTTCGCGGCGGTGCGCGGGGACGTGACGGACATGAACGACCTGGACGCGCTGGCGGCGGCGGTGCGGGACCGGTTCGGGCGGCTCGACGTGGTGTTCGCGAACGCGGGCGTGGCCACGTTCGGCGCGCTGGCGGAGGTCGCGGAGGCCGAGTACGACCGCGTCATGGCGACCAACGTGAAGGGCGTGTACTTCACGATGCAGAAGCTGGCGCCCCTGCTGGCCGAGGACGCGGCGGTGGTGATCAACGCGTCGTGGACGCTGCACCGCGGCATGGCGGGCGGCTCGCTGTACTCGGCGACGAAGGCGGCGGTGCACAACCTGGCCCGCACGCTGGCGGCGGAGCTGGCGCCGGTGCGGGTGAACACGGTGTCGCCCGGCTACATCACGACCCCGATGTTCCACGCGAACGTGCCGGAGGCGGACCAGCCGGGCGTGCTGTCGGCGATCCCGCTCGCCCGGTTCGGCACGGCGGAGGACGTGGCCGGCGCGGTGGCGTTCCTGGCGTCCCGGGAGGCGTCCTACATCACGGGCCAGGACCTGATCATCGACGGCGGCCTGACGACCACCCCGTGGTGATGGGCTCGGCCTCCGGCCCCCGGCATCCAGCGTAGCGGCGAGCACCGACAGAACCGGCCGCGAGCGGTGGCGCCTGTGGACAAGTGGCCGGGTCGAACCGCGGCCCGCCGATGGCGCGGCGCCTTCCCGGCCGGTTGTCCACAGGCCGCCGCTGCGGGCCGCGGAATGTCGGTGGTCCGTGCGAGGCTGGTCACCGGGGGCCGGAGGCCAACCCCGCCACCAGTCACCGACCCTCTTCGTCGTCCGCGGAGCCCGTCGTCACGCGGTGGGCTCAGCACCGTAGACCGGCACCTCCGGCGGCGCCTTCTCGATGAGCGACGCCACCGCGGCGCCCACCTCCTCGACCGGCCAGCGCCCTCCTCTGTCCACTGTGGCCACGCGGTGGTGCCCGGACACGACGGTGATCTTCCCGGCCGCCACCTCGAACACCCGGCCCGTCACCGCCGCCGACTCCGCCGACCCCAGCCACACGACCAGCGGCGCCACGTCCTCCGGGCCCGGCAGGTCCGGGAACAGCTCCTCGGTCATCCTGGTCCGCGCCGACGGGGCGATCGCGTTGACGGTCACGCCGTAGCGCGCCAGTTCGGCGGCGGCGACCAGCGTCAACCCGAGGATGCCCGCCTTCGCCGCCGAGTAGTTCGCCTGGCCGACGCTGCCGAACAGGCCGGCGCCCGAGCTGGTGTTGATCACGCGCCCGGACACCCGCTCGCCCGCCTTCGCGCGGGCACGCCAGTGCTCGGCGGCGTGCCGCGTGGTCAGGAAGTGGGCCTTGAGGTGCACGCGCACCACGTCGTCCCACTCCTGCTCGCTCGTCGACACCAGCATGCGGTCGCGCACGATGCCGGCGTTGTTGACCAGCACGTCCAGCCGCCCGTACCGCTCGACGGCCATGTCCACCAGCGACTTCGCACCGTCCCACGTGGACACGTCCGCGTCGTGGTCGCCGCCGTCGACGTCGTTCACCACCACGTGGGCGCCCTGCCGCCGGAACTCCTCGGCGTGCGCGGCGCCGATCCCGCGCGCGGCGCCCGTGATCGCGACGACCCGTCCCGAACAGATCACGACCGCTCCACCGCCGCCAGGAACGCGGGCCGTTCGCCGCCGCCGTGCACGGTGATCGTGCTGCCGCTGACGTACGCCGCTCCGGGCGAGGCCAGCCACAGGCACGCCTGCGCCACGTCCGCGGGCACCGCCATGCGGCCCAGCGGGATGGTCGCCCCGACCGCGTCGACGGCGTCGCCGTAGTGCAGTTCCGACTGCTCGGTGTCGACCGGCCCCACCACGACGGTGTTGACCCGCACCTTCGGCGCCCACTCGACGGCGAGCGAGGTGGCGAGGTTCGCGAGCCCTGCCTTCGCCGCCCCGTACGCGGCCGTGCCCGGCGACGGCCGGGTGCCGCTCACACTGCCGATCATGATGATCACGCCACCCGTTTCCTGGTGCTGCATCACGGTGTTCGCGCGCTGCGACACGTGCAGCGGCGCGACGAGGTTCAGCTCGACGATCTTGGCGTGCAGGCGCGGAGACGCGGTGGCGGCGTCGACCGGCGGCGCGCCGCCTGCGTTGTTGACCACCACGTCGAGCGTCCCGTACCGGTCGACCACCGCGGCCACCAGGCTGTCCACCTGCGACAGGTCGCGCACGTCCGCGCGGATGTGCGCGGCCGCGCCCAGGTCCACGGTCGGCTCGTGGCGGCTGCACGTCACGACGTCGTGGCCCGCGTCGAGGAACCCGCGCACGATGCCGAGCCCGACGCCGCGCGCGCCGCCGGTCACCAGCACGGTCGTCACAGGCGCTCCAGGATCGTCACGTTCGCCTGCCCGCCGCCCTCGCACATGGTCTGCAGCCCGTACCGGCCGCCGGTGCGTTCGAGGTTGGACAGCAACGTGGTCATCAGCCGCGCGCCGGTCGCGCCGAGCGGGTGACCGAGCGCGATCGCGCCCCCGGTCGGGTTCACCCGTTCCGGGTCCGCGCCGGTTTCCTTCAGCCACGCCAGGACCACGCTCGCGAACGCCTCGTTGATCTCCACGAGGTCGATGTCGTCGATGGACATCCCGGCGCGGCGCAGCGCGTGGTCGGTGGCCGCGATCGGCGCGTCCAGCATCACCACCGGGTCGCCGCCGCGGGCCGAGACGTGGTGCACGCGGGCGCGTGGTGTGAGCCCGTGCTCGGCCAGCGCCCGCTCGGACACCACGAGCAGCGCGGCCGCGCCGTCGGAGATCTGGCTGGCCAGCGCGGCGGTCAGCCTGCCGTCGGGCAGCAGGGTCTTGAGCCCGGCCATCTTCTCCGGCGAGGTGTCCCGGCGCGGGCACTCGTCGACGGCCAGCTCGTCCAGCGGCGCGATCTCACGGGCGAACCAGTCGTTGTCGATGGCCGTCACCGCGCGGACGTGGCTGCGGAGCGCGAACTCCTCCATGTCGGCCCGCGTGACGTCCCACTTCGCGGCGATCATCTCCGCCCCGCGGAACTGGGAGATCTCCTGGTCGCCGTACCGGGCGAGCCAGCCCTTCGACGTCGAGAACGGGTCCGGGAACCCGTGCTGCCGCCCCGCGTACATGGCCGCCGAGATCGGGATCGCGCTCATGTTCTGCACGCCACCGGCGACGACGACGTCCGCGGTCCCGCTCATCACCGCCTGCGCGGCGAAGTGCACGGCCTGCTGCGACGACCCGCACTGCCGGTCCACGGTCACGCCCGGCACCTCCTCGGGCAGCCCGGCGGCGAGCCAGCACGTCCGCGCGACGTCCCCGGCCTGCGGCCCGATCGTGTCGACGCACCCGAACACGACGTCGTCGACCGCGGCGGGGTCGAGCGGGGTTCTGTCGAACAGCGCACGCAGCACGTGCGCCCCGAGGTCGGCCGGATGGACACCCGCGAGTCCGCCGCCGCGCCGGCCGACCGGCGTGCGGACCGCGTCGACGAGGTACGCGTCAGCCACGGTGCTAGGCTACCAAGCTAGCGCTTGGGTGCGGGAGTGGAGAACATGGCGGAAACGCGCGGGAAGCCGTCGGCACGGCGTGCCGACCTGGTGCGGATCGCGGCGGAGCTGTTCGCGGAACGCGGCTACCGGGCCACGACGGTCCGGCACATCGGCGACGCCGCGGGCGTGCTGTCGGGCAGCCTCTACCACCACTTCGACTCCAAGGAGACGATCCTCGACGAGCTGCTGTCGAGCTACCTGGACGAGCTGCTCGCGACGTACCGGGAGATCGCGGGCGGGGACCCGGTCACCGCGCTGCGCGGCCTGGTCACCGAGGCGTTCCGGTCGCTGGGCGAACACCGCGCGGCGATCACCGTGCTGCAGAACGAGCGCAACTACCTGCGCACGCTCCCCCGCTTCGGCTACCTCTCCAAGGCCGACGACGAGGTGCGCCGCATCTGGACGACCGTGCTGCGGGACGGCATCGAGTCGGGCGCCTTCCGCGCGGACCTCGACCCTGCGGTCACCTACCGGTTCCTGCGCGACTCGGTGTGGGTGGCGGTCCGCTGGTTCCGCCAGGACGGCAGGCTGTCCGCGGAAGAGCTGGCCGACCAATACCTGAAAATGATTCTGGACGGCATCACCGCCTGACTACGATCAGAGGATGACCGAGGGCGGTAGACAGGCGTCGATCGGTGGGGTCTGGGCGCGGGTGGCGCTCCGCTACTGCGCGGTGGGGTGCTGGCTGACGGTCGTGGCCGGCACGGTCATGGTGTTCACCGTCGACATGCCGTGGTGGGCGGGTGTGCTGACCGAGCTGGCACTGCTGCTGATCATGCTGCCGCTCGGGTTCGTGATCTGGTCCGATGCGGCCGAGCACAAGGCGGACACCGAGCGGCTGCTGCGGGCCGGGCGCGCCGCGGTCGCGGAGATCACCGACGTGGAGGTCGTCACCCCCGACGGCGACAGCGCGGACGTCCACGTGCTCACGCTGCGCATCAGCGGCGAGGGCGTGCCCGAGTTCGAGGCGAGGTACCGGTGCGACGCGGACAAGGTGAACGTCGTGGGCGCGCGGCTGCGGGCGACCGTCGACCCGGCCGACAACCTGTTCACGCTCCAGCGCCTCTGACCACGCGCATGACCGACGGCGGCAGGCAAGCGAGCACCGGAGGAGTCCGGTCACGGACGTTCCTCCGCGCGTGCGCCGTGCTGCTCTGTCGGCGGTCGCGTTCCCGCTCGTGTTCGCCGCCGAAATGCCGTGGTGGGTGACGGTGCTCGTCGAGGTGGTGGTGGCCGCGGCCCTGGTGCCGCTGGGGCTCCTGCTCTGGTTCGACGCCGCGGAGCGCAAGGCGGACACCGTGCGGTTGCGGCGTTCCGGCGTGCCCCCGTTCGCGGCGACCTACCGCGGCAGGCCCGACGAGGAGTACCGCGTCGGCGGGCTGCTGTACGCGACCGTCGACCCCGCCGGCAACCTGTTCACGCTCCAGCGCCTCTGAGCACCCGCTTGAGCACCTTGCCGGACGCGTTGCGCGGCAGCTCGCCGGTGAACTCGACCTGGCGCGGCACCTTGTAGTTGGCGAGCAGCCCCGCGCAGTGCGCGATGACGTCCTCAGTGGACAGTCCATCGGCGACGACGAACGCCTTGCCGACTTCGCCGAGCCGCTCGTCCGGCACCCCGACCACCGCGGACTCGCGCACGCCGGGCAGCCGCGCGAGCGCCTGCTCGACCTCCGCGGGGTACACGTTGAAACCGCCGCTGATGTACATGTCCTTGAGGCGGTCGGTGATCGTCAGGTAGCCGCGCTCGTCGACGCGGCCGACGTCGCCGGTGTGCAGCCAGCCGTCGGCGTCGACGGCCTGCGCGGTCGCGGCGGGATCGTCGAGGTAGCCGAGCATGACGTTGGGGCCGCGCAGGAGGATCTCGTCCTGGTCGTCGAGCTTGAGCTCGAACCCGGCCGTGGGGCGGCCGCACGTGGTGGCGACGGTCTCGGCGTCGTCGTCGGGCGAGCACATGGTGGCGACGACCGCCTCGGTCAGCCCGTAGGCGGTGAGGACGGTGCCGAACTCGCGCTGCATGCGTTCGACCAGCGGCACGGGCACGACGGCGGCGCCGGTGACGGCGAGGCGCAGCGTCGACAGGTCGGCGCCGGGGAGGTCGAGCATGGTCTGGAAGATCGTCGGCGGGCCGGGCATGACGGTGATGCGCTCGGCCCGCACCGTGGCCGCGGCCTGGGCGGCGTCGAACGTGACCTGCGGGACGATCGTGGCGCCGGTCAGCGCGCAGACGAGGATGCCCGCCTTGTAGCCGAAGCTGTGGAAGAACGGGTTGATGACGAGGTAGCGGTCGCCGGCGGTGACGCGGCCCAGCTCGGCCCACGCCCTGGCGACGCCGAGCGCCTGGCGGTGCGCGCTCATGGCGCCCTTGCTGCGGCCGGTGGTGCCGGAGGTGAAGAGGATGTCGCTGACATCGTCCGGGCCGGTCGTGACGTCGGGCGCCGGGTGGTCGAGCGGCCGCCACGGCACGCCGGGCTCGATCGTCATGACGAAGTCCGGGACGCGGTCGAGTTCGGCGAGCCGGTCGCGGCCGAGGAACTCCCCGACGACGACCAGCGCCTTCGCGCGGGTGCGGTCGAGGATGTCGGCGGTCTCGGCGGCGGTGAAGCGGGTGTTGACGGGGACGAGCGTGGCCCCGGCGGCGAAGGCCCCGAGCGCGGCGATCACCCAGTGGTGGGTGTTGGGCGCGCAGATGGCGACGCGGTCCCCGGGCGCCACCCCGTTGGCGGCGAACAGGCCGGCGGTGGCGAGGGATTGCGCGTGCAGTTCCCGCCACGACATGCGGACGGAGCCGTCGACCAGCGCCTCCGCGTCCCCGAACCGGCGAGCCGCGTCCGCGACGACAGCGGGAATCGTGTCCACGAGACAACTAGAACACGTTCTATAAATGTGGCACAAGCCCTGGCGTGGCCGGTGTGCCGACCGGGACCAGGGCGGCCGATTCCGGGCCCACGCACAGCACAACCGCCCGTGACCGGTACCGCACTGGGAACCCCCGACTGGCACCCAGGACGGCAGGGCCGACAAAAGCCCTGGTCACGGACGGTTGTGGACAACCTTGCCGGACGAATGGACCGTTCGCCCGGGATCGTGGGCTGCGGTACCCGTGGGATGGGTCACGCCAGCCGGCGGATCAACCGTGACAAAACCGCCGACACGATCAGCCAGAACAGCGCCGCGAGCCCGTAGTTCACGAGCACGCGCAGCTCCGCGTTGGCCGGCGTGAAGAGCGACTTGAACGCGAGCGCCAGCGGGTCGGCGGCCGCCGAGAAGAACTCGGTGATGCCGTTGTCCGGGTTGGCGTGCCCGACCGTGAGCAGGACGTGCACGACCAGCACCAGCGCGAAGAGCAGCCCCGCCCAGCGGACTGCGCCCGCCAGGACTCCCACCACGTTCGTCCGGGTCACGGTGGCCATGGTGGGAGTCTGGCACGTTCGCGGTCAGGATACGAACCGCGCGATCAAACCCGCCACGACCAGCCAGAACACCGCGGCGAGGCCGTAGTTGACGATCACTTCGAGGGAGTAGTTGCCGAAGGTGAAGAGGCCGGGCCAGAACAGCGCCAGCGGCTCCGCCAACGACTGGATGAACCGGAAGAACGCGTTGCCTGCGTTTGCGCCGAACAGGATGAGCAGGATGTAGATGACCTCGATGAGCGCGAAGACCGCCCCGATGAGCTGGACGACGCGCGCAGCGGTCCCACTGCCTGTGCGGCTCCATCTACGAGTTGCCATGGCTCATGGATTGCCCGCGGCCCCCGTGACGAAACGACGTGCGCGGAGCAATCCGCGTAGGCCGTTCGGCCCACAATGTGAGAGGCCCGCTTCTGGTTCGCCACGTCCGGTGGCTAGGCTGTCGGCCGTGGCACGTGTTCTCCTCCTTCGTTGCCGCGACGGGGCCTGACCAGACCGGCTCCCCGCCGCGGGGCGAAGCCTTGCCGGTCGTACGTCCGCAGACCCGCAAGCAGGAGACTCCCCAGATCATGAGCATTCCCGACGTACAGCGCGCCGCGACCAGCAACATCCGGATGCCGTCCCGGCCGGCGCCCGAGGGTCAGCCCGCGTGGAACACGCAGCGCGGCTCGTCCATGCCCTACCACCGCTACAAGCCGTTCGCCCAGCTCGTCGAGCCGATCTCGCTGCCCGACCGCACCTGGCCGGACAAGGTGATCACGACGGCGCCGCAGTGGTGCGCGGTCGACCTCCGCGACGGCAACCAGGCGCTGATCGACCCGATGTCCCCGGCACGCAAGCGGCGGATGTTCGACCTGCTCGTGCGCATGGGCTACAAGGAGATCGAGGTCGGCTTCCCCGCCGCGTCGCAGACCGACTTCGACTTCGTGCGCGAGATCATCAACGACGGTGCCATCCCGGACGACGTCAGCATCCAGGTCCTGTCGCAGTGCCGTCCCGAGCTGATCGAGCGCACCTTCGAGGCGCTGCAGGGCGCGCGCAAGGCGATCGTCCACATCTACAACTCGACCTCGATCCTCCAGCGGCGCGTGGTGTTCCGTGAGGAGCGCGAGGGCATCAAGAAGATCGCCACCTCCGCCGCCGAGATGGTGCTGGAGCTGGCGGGCAAGTACTCCGACACCGACTTCCGGTTCGAGTACTCCCCCGAGTCCTACACCGGCACCGAGCTGTCCTACGCGGCCGAGGTGTGCAACGCGGTCACCGAGATCTGGCAGCCGACGCCGGACCGCCCGGTGATCGTCAACCTGCCGGCGACGGTCGAGATGGCGACACCGAACGTGTACGCGGATTCGATCGAGTGGATGAACCGCAACCTGGAGCGTCGTGACGCCGTGGTGCTGTCGCTGCACCCGCACAACGACCGCGGCACCGGCGTGGCCGCCGCCGAGCTGGGCTACCAGGCGGGCGCGGACCGCATCGAGGGCTGTCTGTTCGGCAACGGCGAGCGCACCGGCAACGTGTGCCTGGTGACGCTGGGCATGAACCTGTTCAGCCAGGGCATCGACCCGCAGATCGACTTCTCCGACATCGACGAGATCCGCCGCACGGTCGAGTACTGCAACCAGCTGCCGGTCGGCGAGCGCCACCCGTGGGGTGGTGACCTGGTGTTCACGGCGTTCTCCGGCTCGCACCAGGACGCGATCAACAAGGGTTTCGACGCGCTGAAGGACGCCGCGGACCGCGCGGGCCACCCGGTGGAGGACCACCCGTGGGAGGTCCCCTACCTGCCGATCGACCCGAAGGACGTCGGCCGCACGTACGAGGCCGTGATCCGCGTGAACTCGCAGTCCGGCAAGGGCGGCGTGGCGTACGTGATGAAGACCGAGCACCAGCTGGAGCTGCCGCGCCGCCTGCAGATCGAGTTCTCGCAGGTCGTGCAGCGGTACACGGACTCGGAGGGCGGCGAGGTGTCGCCGTCGCTGATGTGGTCGACGTTCTCCTCGGAGTACCTCGAGCACACCGCGCCGCTGGTGCTGCGCGAGCACCGCATCTCCGCCTCCGACGACACGGACGGCCGCGGCCACGACGAGATCACCGCGGTCGTCGAGGTCGAGGGCGACCGGCACGAGATCACCGGCTCCGGCAACGGCCCGATCGCCGCGTTCGTGGACGCGCTGGCCTCGGTGGGCTTCGACGTGCGGGTCCTCGACTACACCGAGCACGCGCTCACGGCAGGCGACGACGCCCGCGCCGCGGCGTACGTGGAGTGCTCGATCGGCGAGCGCACGCTCTGGGGCGTCGGCATCCACAGCTCGATCGTGACGGCGTCGCTGCGCGCGGTGGTGTCGGCGGTCAACCGCTTCTCGCGCTGAGCACACGCTGGGGGCGGGTCCGGCAACCCCTTACGAGACCCGCCCCCGCGCAAGATCGTTCCGGCCCTGGCTGGAGCTTCAGTCCAGCGCCGCAAGTGCCGCAGGTACGGGCACGCGTCCACTCTGGAGGTCGAAGCCGCGGTTCTCGCTGCGCGGCTCGGTGAGGCACGCGGCGATCACCGCGGCGACGTCCTGGCGCGGCACGCGGCCGGCGCTCAGGTGGCCGGCGACCGTGACCCGCCCGGTGCCCGGCTCGTCGGTCAGGGTGCCCGCGCGCACGACCGTCCACACGAGCGTGGACCGGCGGAGCGCGGCGTCGGAGACCTGCTTGGCGTACAGGATGGAGCGCACGAGCCGGTCGCCCTGGTCGGGCGCGTCGGCGAACTGCGCGGACAGCTGGATGTAGCGGCGGACGGCGGCGCGCTCGGCGGCGCGGACCGCCTTCGTCGCGCCGTCCCGGTCGACCAGCGCCACCGCCGCCGGGTCGGGGCCAGCGGCGCCGGCCGCGTTGATCACCACGTCGGAGCCGGTGAACACGTCCACCAGCTCGTCGGGCTGCACGCACAGGTCCGCGAGCACGGGCGTGGCGCCGAGCCCCGCGACGGCCTCCTTGCGGCGGCCGTTGCGCACGCCGGCACGGACCCGATGTCCTTGTCGCACAAGCAAACGCACGATGAGCTGTCCGGTCCGGCCGGACGAGCCGAGCACCGTGACCACCATGCCGCCAGGATAGGTGTCAGGCACTCTCCGACGGGCAGGCTGATCGACATGGACGACGACAACCGGATCGCACGTGGCTGGGACGCGGCGGCCGAGGGGTACGACGCCTACTACGTGCCGCGTTTCGCCCCGTGGGTGGCGGACGCGGTGCGCGCGGTCACCGGCGCCGGCCTGCCGGACGGACCGGTGCTCGTGCCGTGCTGCGGCACCTTCCCGGAGCTGCCCGCTCTGGTCGAGCACCTGCCGGACCGGGAGATCACCGGCATCGACCTGTCCGAAGGCATGGTCCGCATCGCCCAGGCCAACGCCGCCGCGTATCCGCGGGTCACGGTCGTGCACGGCGACGCGGCGACCCTCGACACCCGCTGGACGGCGACGTGCGCGGCCGTGGTGTCGGTGTTCGGCTTCCAGCAGCTCCCCGACCCGGCGCACGCGCTGCGCTCGTGGACGGCGGCGCTGACGCCGGGGGGCCTCATGTCGGTCGTGTTCTGGCCGGGCCGCGCCGAGACCGAAGGCCCGTTCGCGCTGATGAGCGAACTCCTGGGCCGCGCACCCGACCGCGGCTGGGAGGACGGCCTCACCGACGGCCTGGACGTCGTGCGCGACGAGGAGGTGGCGCACCCGATCACGCACCCGGACGCGGCGACCTGCTTCGACGCGCACATCCACTCGGGCCCGCTGCGCCCGCTCGCCGAGGAGAAGGGACCCGCGTTCGTCCAGCGCCTGCGCGACGAGTTCCTGCGCCGGGCCCCGGCCGGGGAGTGGACCCACCGGCCGGTCGCCAGGCACGTCGTCGTCAGGGCCCCAGTGTCTCCGTGACCGACGCCGGGCCGGCCAGCGACGCGTCGTCGGGGGTGTCCCACTCCATCTCGACCAGTTCCGGCTTCACCTCGTGCGCCCGGATCTTGCCGTCGCGGATGTCCTCCGCCCAGTGGCACGCGACCCGGTGACCAGGGGTGATCTCGCGCAGAGCGGGCCGTTCCGTGTCGCAGCGGGACTCCTGCCGCCACGGGCAGCGGGTGTGGAAGCGGCAGCCCTTCGGCGGCCGCGCGGGCGAGGGCAGGTCGCCTGCCAGCAGGATCCGTTCGCGGCGGTCCTCGACCACCGGGTCCGGCACCGGCACGGCCGACAGCAGCGCTCGCGTGTACGGGTGCAGCGGCTCGGCGTACAGGTCGTCGGAGGTGGCCTCCTCGACCAGGCCGCCGAGGTACATCACGCCGACGCGGTCGGAGATGTGCCGGACGACCGCCAGGTCGTGGGCGATCACCAGGTAGGTGAGGCCGAACTCCTCCTGCAGGTCCTCCAGCAGGTTGATCACCTGCGCCTGCACGGACACGTCCAGCGCCGACACCGGCTCGTCCGCGACGATCAGGTCCGGCTCCACGGTCAGCGCGCGGGCGATGCCGATGCGCTGCCGCTGACCGCCGGAGAACTCGTGCGGGTACTTCCGCAGCGCGGTGCTGGGCAGGCCGACGGCCGACAGCAGCTCGCGCAAGCGTTTGCCGGTCGACTCCTTGCCCTTGTCGAGGTCGTGCGCGCGCATGCCCTCGATCAGCAGCGACTCCACCGACTGGCGCGGGTCCAGCGACGACATCGGGTCCTGGAAGACCATCTGCATGCGCCGCCGCATGGTACGCAGCTTCTCGCCCTTCATGCTCGACAGGTCGACCCCGTCGAACACGACCTTGCCCGCCGTGGGCTCGGTGAGCTTGAGCATGGCGCGGCCGAGCGTGGACTTGCCGCAGCCGGACTCACCGACCAGGCCGTACGTCTCGCCCTTGTTGATCGACAGGTCGACACCGTCGACCGCGTAGACGTAGCCGACCGTCCGGTCCAGCACGATCCCGCGCTTGATCGGGAAGTGCACCTTGATGTCGTCGACCTCGACGAGCGGCTGAGCGGGCGCCGTCACGCTGGTACCTCCTGGGCAACCGGGTTGTGGCAGCGCAACAGCCGCTCGCCCCGGACGGAACCGGCGCCGTCCGGCACCATCTCGGGCGTCACCTCGACGCAGACGTCGGTCGCGTTCGGGCACCTCGGCGCGAACGCGCAGCCGGACGTCCACGGGATGTTGTCCTGCACGGACCCGCGGATCGGCGACAGCCGCTCGCCCTTCGGCGCGTCCAGCCGCGGAATGGACTGCAGCAGCCCGTGCGTGTACGGGTGCCGGGGCACCTGGAACAGGTCGTGCCGGCCGCCGCGCTCGACCACGCGGCCCGCGTACAGCACGTTGACCTCGTCGCAGAGGCCCGCGACCACACCGAGGTCGTGCGTGATCATGATGAGCGCGGTGCCGGTGTCGCGCACCAGCTCGGACAGCAGCGCCAGGATCTGCGCCTGGATGGTCACGTCGAGCGCGGTGGTCGGCTCGTCCGCGATCAGCAGCCGCGGCTTGCACGCCAGCGCGATCGCGATCAGCGCGCGCTGCCGCATGCCGCCGGACAGCTGGTGCGGGTACTCGTCCAGCCTGCGGCGCGGGTCCGGGATGCCGACCTTGTCGAGCAGGTCGGCGGCCTCGACCGACGCCTTGCGGCGGGACATGTCGCGGTGCCGCTCCAGCACCTCGGTGACCTGCAGGCCGATCGGGATGACCGGGTTCAGCGACGACAGCGGGTCCTGGAACACCATGCCCAGGTCGCGGCCGCGCCGGTCCCGCATCTGCCGGTCGGACAGCGTGAGCAGCTCGGTGTCCTCGAACTTCGCCGAGCCGGTGACCTTGTTGCCGCGCTTGGGCAGCAGACCCATGATCGACATCGCGGTCACGGACTTGCCGCAGCCGGACTCGCCGACCAGGCCCACGGTCTGCCCCGGCTCGACGTCGAAGCTGACGCCGTCGACCGCGGTGAACGGCACCTCGCCCTTGCGCTGGAAGACGACCCGCAGGTCGCGTACTTCGAGGAGTGCCATTACCGCCTGCTCTTCGGGTCGAGGGCCTCGCGCAGCGACTCACCCATGAGCGTGAAGCCGAGCGCCACCACGATGATGCAACCGGCAGGCCAGAAGGCGAGCTGGGGGTGGCTGTCGATGACGTTCTGCGCCCGGCCGAGCATCTGGCCCCACTCCGGGACGCGGTCGTCGGGGTTGCCGAGGCCGAGGAACGACAGGCCGGCCGCCTCGATGATCGAGATCGCGAGGACCAGCGTGGACTGGACGATCACCGGGCCGAGCGAGTTCGGCAGCATGTGCCGGAACACGATGGCCCGCTGTTTCACGCCGAGCGCACGGGCGGCCAGCACGTGGTCGCTGTGCCGTTGCGCGAGCATCGAGCCGCGCAACAGCCGCGCGAACACCGGGATCTGCACGGTCGCGACCGCGACGATCAGCGTGTAGATGTTCGGCTGCGCGAACAGGGCGCCGATCGACACCGCCAGCAGCAGGCCCGGGATCGACAGCATGACGTCGACCGCGCGCATGACCACGCTGTCGACCCAGCCGCCGAGCGCGCCTGCCAGCGTGCCGAGGACCAGCCCGCCCGCGAGCCCGATCAACGTGGCGAGCACGCCGACCAGCAGCGTCTGCTGCGACCCGACCAGCAGCCGGGACAGCAGGTCGCGGCCCACCTGGTCGCCGCCGAGCGGGTGGCCCGGCTGCGACTCGGGGATCTGGTTGCGGGCCTTCACGACCTGGTCGCCCAGCATCGGGTCGGTCGGGTCGTGCGGCGCGAGCCACGGCGACAGGATCGCCAGCACCACGAACGCCGAGACGATCACCGCACCCGTGATGAACACCGGGTTGCGCCGCAGCCGCCGCCACGCGGCCGCGGCCAGGCTCACGCCCGGATCGTCGCCGATCTTGCCCGCGGTCGCCGCGAGCGCGTCGATCTTGGTCTTCGTGCTCATCATCGGGCACCACCAGCAGTGCGGATGCGCGGGTCGATCAACGCGTACGACAGGTCGACCAGCAGGTTGATCAGCACGAACACCCCGGCGGCACAGAGGATCAGCAACAGCAGCACCGGGTAGTCACGGCGTTCGAACCCGAGCGCCAGCGCCTGCCCGATGCCGGGGAACGCGAACACCTTCTCGGTCAGCACCGCGCCCGCGAGCAGCGCGCCGGTCTGCAGGCCGATGGTGGTCACCACCGGCAGCATCGCGTTGCGCAGCACGTGGCGGCGCCGGATGACCGGGGTGGTGAGGCCCTTGGACTCGGCCGTGCGGATGAAGTCCTCGTCGAGGACGTCCAGCACCGAGGCACGGGTGATCCGGAAGATCACCGAGAACGGGATGCTCGACAGCGCGATCGCGGGCAGGATCAGGTGCCGCAGCGCGTCCCACGCCGCGTCCCACTCCTGCGTCAGGATCCCGTCGAGCACGAAGAACCCGGTCACGCGGGTCGCGTCGATGCCGCCGGTCTGGCGGCCCGCCGTCGGGAACCAGCCGAGGTCGACGGCCAGCACCTGCTTCAGCACGAACGCCAGGAAGAACACCGGCACCGCGACGCCGACCAGCGAACCGACGATCGACAGGTTGTCGAGCCAGCCGCCCCTGCGGCGGGCGGCGAGGTAACCGAGCGGGATGCCGACCGCGATGGCGATGACGATGGCGAGGAACGACAGCTCCAGCGTCGCCGGGAACCGCTGGGCGAAGATCTCGGTCGCCGTGTCACCGGGCTGCACACCCGTCGACACGCCGAAGTCCCCCGACGCGGCACGCGTGAGGAACTTCCAGTACTGGACGAAGATCGGCTGGTCCAGGCCCAGCTCTTCGGTGAGCCGGGCCCGGGTGGCCTCGGTCGCCCGCTCGCCCAGGAGGGCCGAGACCGGCCCTCCTGGGAGCGAGCGGAGCCACGCGAACAGCAGCAGCGACAGCACCCCGACGACGATCACAAGCTGCAGCAACCGCCGAACCGTGTAGCGAAGCACCTACGTAGTTCCCGTTTGTCAGCCGAGGCTGACCGTGTCGAACCGCTCGTCCGTGAGCGGGCTCGGCACGAGCCCCTTCACGTTCTTCGCCACGACCAGCGCGGGCGGCGAGTGCGAGATCGGCACGGCCGGGAGGTACTCGGCCTTCAGCTTCTTGTTCAGCTCCTCGTACATGCCCTTCCGCTTCTCGGCGTCCGGCTCCGAGTCCGCGGCCTGCAGCTCCTGCTGGAGGGTCTTGCCCCACGGCGAGTTGCCGGTGCCGAAGCGGTTGTTCGGGTCGGAGAAGAAGTTGCCGATGAAGTTGTCCGGCGTGTTGTAGTCACCGTTCCAGCCGAGCAGGAACAGGTCGGCCTTGCCCTGGTCCACGTCCTCCAGGTAGCCACCGTTCCACGGCTTGCTGACGACCTTCAGCTTCAGGCCGACGGCCTCCAGGTTGCCCCGGATCAGGCCGAACATGTCCTGCGGGTTCGGCATGTACGGGCGGGTGACCTCGGTCGGCCAGTAGATGTTCACCGACAGGCCGGTCGCGCCGGCCTCGGCGAGCAGCTTCTTGGCCTTCTCCGGGTCGTAGTTGTACTTCTCGACGTCGTCGGTCCAGCCGTCGACGGTGTCCGGGTAGAAGTTGTCGGCGACCTTGGCGCCCTCGGGCAGCTGCTGCTTGACCAGCGCCTCGCGGTCGATCGAGTAGGCGATGGCCTGGCGGACCTTCAGGTCGCGCAGCTTCGCCACGTTCTTCTGGCCGATGCCCAGGTAGAAGACGTTGAACGCCGGGCGGATCAGCAGCTGGTAGCCGTCGTCCTTGAGCTGCTGCCAGTCGGCGGGCGACGGGAGGTCGTAGCCGTCGACGTCACCGGACTGCAGCGCCTGCTTGCGGGCGGTCTCGTCCGGGATGGCGCGCAGGATCAGCTTGTCCAGCTTGGCCTTGTCGCCCCAGTAGTCCTCGTTGCGGACCAGCTCGACGGTGCCGTTGGCCTCGTCGTACTTGGAGAACCGGAACGGGCCGGTGCCGGTCGGGTGCTCGGTCGCGTACTCCGGGTACACGAAGCTGTCACCCTGCTGGACGACCTCGTCGGCCTTGTACTTCTCCATCGCCGTCGGCGACTGCATGGCGAACGACGGCAGGCCCAGGATGTCCGGGAACTTCGAGGTGGAGCGGGTCAGCTTCACCACGGCCTTGTTGCCGTCCGCGGTGCACGACTCGAACAGCGACGGGTTCGCCCCGTCGGAGAAGCCACCGAAGTTGTCCTGCCAGTAACCGGTGACGGCGGGGCTCTGGCCCGCGCCCTTCTGGCCGTACCAGCGGTCGAAGTTGGCGCAGACGGCCTCGGCGTTGAAATCGGTGCCGTCGTGGAACTTCACGCCCTCACGGAGCTCGAAGTTCCAGGTGAGACCGTCCTCGCTGTGGTCCCACTTGGTGGCGAGGGCCGGCTCGGCGTCGGCCGTGCCGGGCTTGAACTCGATCAGCCCCTCGAAGATCTGCTGAGAGGTGCGGAAGGTGGCACCGTCGGTGGCGAAGAAGGGGTCGAACAGCTTCGGAGCACCTTCGGTCGCGAAGGTCATGGTGCCGCCTGTCTGGCCGCCACCTTCTTCTTCGGAACCGCGCTGCGATTCAGCGCACGCGGTCAGCGCGACAGCGGCGGCGAAGCCGAGCGCCGCCAAGCGGACCGTGCGGGGGTTGACCATTACGCACCTCAGAGGGTTCGAGTCTCACACTTTGGTCGCCGACCTTATCCCGTCCGAGTGCTCGGACGTGAAGTCCTGGTCTGTAACGCTTCGGTATCCGATCCGTCGATAAGTGTTTCAGCGCGGGCTTTGGTCTGGTCCACAGCGAACCAACCGCGTTCGAAGTCCTGCCAGGTCAGCAGGTGTTTCCGCGCGTCGTCGCCGTCGCGGGCGACGGCCCGTTCGAGGCGGGTGGTCTCGTCGGGAAGCTCACACCAGACCAGGTGGGACAGCGTGTCGGAGATCGACTTGCGGCCCGCGGAAACACCCTCGATGACCAGCACCTCCGGTACCTCCACCCGGCGGAGGGCGCCGGGGTGCGGACGGCCGTCCGTCCACTCGGTCCTTCGGTACACGGCGGTTTTTCCCAGTTCTATGGGAACGAGCACGTCGTGCACGAAGCGTGGCCACCAGGACACGGGATCGTCCCACGTGGCGAAGTCGTCGGTGCTGACGACGGTCGCGCCCAGCTCCCCGGCCAGGCGCGCCGCGTAGGTCGTCTTGCCCGAGCCGGACGGCCCGTCGACCGCGACCAACCTGGTGCGGCCGAGGCGTGGTGGTCCGATCCTCATGGTGGTGGCCCCGTCAGACCGAGCGCCGCCCCGTCAGCGCCCGGCCCAGCGTCAGCTCGTCGGCGAACTCGAGGTCACCGCCCATCGGCAGGCCGGACGCGAGCCGCGTGACCGTGAGGCCGGGGAAGTCGCGCAGCATCCGCACCAGGTAGGTGGCGGTCGCCTCGCCCTCGGTGTTCGGGTCCGTGGCCAGGATGACCTCGGTGATGTCGTCGGAGCCGATCCGCGCCAGCAGCTCACGCACGCGCAGCTGGTCGGGCCCGATGCCGGACAGCGGGTCCAGCGCGCCGCCCAGCACGTGGTAGCGGCCCTTGAACTCGCGGGTCCGCTCGATCGCCAGGACGTCCTTCGGCTCCTCGACCACGCACACCGACTGCGGGTCGCGCCGCGCGTCGCGGCAGATCCGGCACGTCGGCTGCTCGGACACGTTGCCGCAGATGTCGCAGAAGACCACGCCCTCCTTGACCTTCTGCAGTGCGGTCTGCAGCCGGGTCACGTCGGCGGGGTCGGCGCCGAGCAGGTGGAACGCGATGCGCTGCGCGCTCTTCGGACCGACGCCGGGCAATCTGCCCAGCTCGTCGATCAGGTCCTGGACCGGTCCTTCGTACATGAGGTCACATACCGGGCAGGCCGAGCCCGCCCATGCCACCCGCGAGCGGGCCCATCGCGTCGGCGGCCATCTGCTGCGCCTTGCCGCTCGCGTCGCGGACGGCGGCCACGACCAGGTCGGCCAGCGTCTCGACGTCGTCGGGGTCGACGACCTTCGGGTCGATCGTCAGGGACTTCAGCTCACCGGAGCCGGACACGATCGCCGTGACGAGTCCACCGCCCGCCGAGCCCGTCGCCTCCGCGTTGGCCAGCTCCTCCTGCGCGGACATGAGCTGTTCCTGCATCTTCTGCGCCTGCTGCAGGATCTGCTGCATGTCGGGCATGCCACCGGGTTGCACTTTCGAGTCCTCTCGTCGGTTGCTCCCAGCGTAGTCGCGCATCGCTGTGGCAGGGTGAGCGCCGTGCGGAGACCTGTACTCGCGGTGATCGGGATGCTGGCGCTCGCCGCGTGCGGCGGCCAGCCCTCGGCGGCGCCGTCCACGACGACGACCACCACGACCGCTTCTTCCTCCACGACGACCACCACCACACCCGCGCCGCGCACCACCACGACGACCACGACGACGACCAGGACGACGACCACGACCCCGCCCGCGAAACCGGCGCCGGTGGTCGTGCTCGACCCCGGTCACAACGGCGCGAACGCGGCGAACCCCGGCGAGATCAACCGCCAGGTCCCGGCGGGCCGCGGCCGGGTGAAGGCGTGCAACACGACCGGCACCGCCACCAACGCCGGCTACCCGGAGCACGCGTTCACCTGGGACGTCGCCGTGCGCGCCCGCGACCTGCTCGCCGCACAGGGTGTGCGCGTCGTGCTGACCAGGCCGGACGACAACGGTGTCGGCCCGTGCGTCGACCGCCGCGCCGCGATCGGCAACTCCTCCGGCGCCGCGGCCGTCGTGTCCATCCACGCGGACGGCTCGACCGACGCGTCCGCGCACGGCTTCCACATCGCCTACTCGGCGCCCCCGCTGAACGCGGCGCAGGGCGAGCCGGCGATGCGGCTGGCCACGACCATGCGCGACACGATGGTCGCGAAGGGCTTCGCCACGTCCACCTACATCGGCTCAGCGGGCCTGTCCCCCCGCGACGACCTGGGCGGGCTCAACCTGTCGGAGCGCCCGGCGGTGCTCGTGGAGTGCGGCAACATGCGCAACGCCGCCGAGGCCGCCGCGTTCAGCAGCCCGGACGGCCGCGCGTCGTACGCGGCGGCCATCGCCGCCGGGATCCTCGCCTACCTGGGCTAACGGTTGATCGGCCGCGCACCGAGCTTGTCGGTGAGCAGCTTGACCATCTCTTCTTCCTGGTTCACCTCGGGCGCCTGCGCCGCCGGGGCGCCAGCGTCGTCCTCGAAGTAGTCGTCGTCCGGCGGCTCGGGCGGCGGCGGCTCGTCGGCGGGCGGTGGCGGCGCGGGCGCCGCCGGCCGCTGCGGTTCGGGTGCCTGCTGCTGCGGAGCGGCGGCGGGCTGGTTCGGCCGCGTGAACGTGGGCGGCTCGGTGCGCGGCTTCTGCTGCACCGACTGGGTCGTGGTGTTCTGCGCGGCGTGCACGCACTTGACCTGCCACGTCCCGCCGAGCACCTCGTTGAGCGCCTTGGCGATGGCGTCGACGTTGCGTGGCTCGGCGAGGCGCCGGGCCAGCGGCGCGGCCGTGTGCGCGATGGTGACGACGTCGCCCTCGACGGACTGCACCGTGGCGTTGGTCAGCATGGCCTCGGTGCTGCGGCTGTTCTTGCGGACCGAGCCGAGCAGTTCCGACCACAGCCTGCGCACGACGGCCGCGTCGATCGCCCCGCTGGCCGCGGGTGCGGGTGCGGGCGTCGTGACCGGCGGCGGCGGCGCGACCGGCGCCCGGTCCGCGGGACCGGGCTCGGCGCCGGGCCGGACCGGGGCTTCGGCGGTCCGGGTGGCGGGCCATTCGGCGGCGGGCGGAGCGACGGGCTCGGCCTGCGGCGCCGGACGCACGGGCTGCGCGGGCGCGGCCGGGACGGGTGCCTGCTGAACAGGCGCGGCGGGTGCGGCGGCGGCCTGGACGGGCGCCGGTTCGGCGGCACCGGCGGTCTGCCCGGCGGTGACCCGCCGCTCGATGCGCTCCAGCCGCTGCAGCACGGCGGAGTCGGCGGCCGCGTCGGTCGGCACCGCACCGGGCAGCAGCATCCGCGCGCACAGCAGCTCGAGCAGCAGCCGGGGCGCGGTGGCACCTCGCATGTCGATCAGCCCGGTGTGCACGATCTCCGCGAACCGGGTCAACGTGGCGGGCCCCAACCGCTGCGCCTGCTCCTGCATGCGCTCCAGCTCGTCCCCGGGCGCGGCCACCAGCCCGCGCTGGCCCGCGTCCGGCACGGCACGCAGCAGCACCAGGTCACGCAGGCGGTCGAGCAGGTCGGAAGCGAACCGCCGCGGGTCGTGCCCGGCCTCCACCAGCCGGTCCACCGTCCCGTAGACGGCGGCCGCGTCGTTGGCGGCGAGCCCGTCGACGACGTCGTCGATCAGCGCGACGTCCGTGACCCCCAGCAGGGCGACGGCCCGCTCGTAGGTGACCCCCTCGGGCCCGGCGCCGGCGAGCAGCTGGTCGAGGATCGACTGCGTGTCCCGCGCGGAGCCCCCACCGGCCCGGATGACCAGCGGGTACACGGGCGGCGCGACGGTCGCCCCCTCGGCGGCGACGTTGCGTTCGAGCAGCTCACGCATCGCGCTCGGCGGGATCAGCCGGAACGGGTAGTGGTGCGTGCGCGACCGGATCGTCGTCAGCACCTTGTCCGGCTCGGTCGTCGCGAAGATGAAGATGAGGTGCTCCGGCGGCTCCTCCACGATCTTCAGCAGGGCGTTGAACCCCTGCGTGGTGACCATGTGCGCCTCGTCGATGATGAACACCCGATAGCGTGACGATGCCGGCGCGTAGAAGGCCCGGTCCCGCAGCTCACGGGCGTCGTCCACACCACCGTGACTGGCAGCGTCCAGCTCGACGACGTCCACGTTGCCGGGCCCCTCGGGCGCCAGCGAGATGCAGGAGTCGCACACCCCGCACGGATCCGGGGTGGGCCCCTGTTCACAGTTCAGCGAGCGAGCAAGAATCCGCGCCGACGAGGTCTTGCCGCACCCCCGAGGGCCGGAGAACAGGTACGCGTGGTTGACCCGCTTGGCGGAAAGCGCGATCCGCAGCGGTTCGGTGACGTGTTCCTGCCCGACGACCTCGGCGAAGGTAGCCGGCCGGTACTTGCGGTAAAGGGCGAGCGCCACGCCAGGACCATACCCGCCGACACCGACCGCCCCGCCCCCAACTCCGCCCGCTACACTGACCGTGGACCCCATGCGGCGTTCATCTCGTGAACCTCCCCAGGGCCGGAAGGCAGCAAGGATAAGCGAGCTCTGACGGGTGCGTGGGGTCCCTCGACCTCCGGCCGACCCTGCTCGGTTGCTTCGCAACCTTCGCGGGGTCGGTCTTCGTCGTTATGTTGGGGGGCCGAGCCCCCCAAACCCCCACGGTGCGGTTGCCTCCGACCCAGCGGGGTCACCATCTTTCGCTGCGCGCCTTGCGGCGCTTCGCGCGCTTTGCGCGCTTGCGTGCTCGCTTCGCTTGCCCGCGATCTGCGGTTGGTGCTTGCCACCACGCCACAAGGGCTGCTGCCTGCCATCCCGTCGACCTGGCGAAGCCCGATCACGCCGGGTCAAGGGGGCCCGAAGCGCGAACCAACCCCGTGCCCAAGCCGCCGGGCCCCCTTGACGCGGTGTGATAGCCCTCCGGGAGGTCGACGGGATGGCAGGCACACCACCCAACAGCAGTCCTTGCCAAACCAACCCCGTGCCCAACCCGCCGCCATCCCGGAGACCAGCCCGTCCGGCGAGGACCCCCCGGAGGGAAAAACCCAGGCAAGCCACACCACAAAACCCGGGAACACAAACCGCCACAACGGCGCTGACCTGCGAAAACGCCCCACCCAGTACGTACGTGGACCCCCACCCATTCCCGGGGGCCACCCGCCATGCCAGTCTACCGGTGCCCACCGACAAAATCGGGTCGCGCCGCGAATCTGTGGATAACCGGGGCACCTGTGGACAACTGCGGCGGCGCGCGGCCGTTCGGGTGGGGCACCCACCCTCCGTGTGGTGCCGGGTTGGGCTGGTCGGGCGACGGGGATTCTCGAATGGGTGTTCTTCCCGGCAAGGGGTTGGCGCGCCCGATGCCCCCTGGTTGCCTGCTGGTGGGTCTTCTCGGCGGAAGGGGCGTTATGCAGCCGTTCGAATTGCCGGAGTTCTACATGCCTTATCCGGCACGGCTCAATCCGCATCTCGAGCGGGCCCGCGAGCACAGCAAGGGCTGGGCACGCGAGATGGACATGATCGACGTACCGCAGAACGGCACCAAGATCTGGGACGAGCACGATTTCGACTCCCACGACTACGCGTTGCTGTGCGCGTACACGCACCCGGACTGTTCCGGCACCGACCTCGACCTCATCACCGACTGGTACGTCTGGGTGTTCTACTTCGACGACCACTTCCTCGAACTGTTCAAACGCACCCGCGACCTGCCCGCCGCACGCGCCTACCTCGAGCGGCTGGCCCTGTTCATGCCCGTCGACGGGGAGATCACCGAGCAACCGACCAACCCCGTCGAACGCGGTCTCGCCGACCTGTGGGAACGCACCGTCCCCGCGCATTCCGAGGATTTCCGGCGGCGTTTCGTCGAGAGCACGAAAAACCTGCTCGACGAATCCCTGTGGGAACTGGCGAACATCAACGAGGGCCGTGTC
The DNA here is from genome assembly GCF_054661535.1 of Actinophytocola sp. KF-1. Classification (NCBI taxonomy): domain Bacteria; kingdom Bacillati; phylum Actinomycetota; class Actinomycetes; order Pseudonocardiales; family Pseudonocardiaceae; genus Actinophytocola; species Actinophytocola sp. KF-1. The sequence continues at coordinate 295,079 of NZ_BAAFVK010000013.1, forward strand.
TCGAATCCCATCGAATACATCGAGATGCGGCGCAAGGTCGGCGGCGCGCCGTGGTCGGCCAATCTGATCGAGCACGCCGTCGGCGCGGAAGTGCCCGCTTCCGTCGCGGGCAGCCGCGCGCTGACGGTCCTGCGCGACACCTTTTCCGACGCCGTCCACCTGCGCAACGACATCTTTTCCTACGAACGCGAGGTGCTCGACGAGGGCGAACTGTCCAACGGCATTCTCGTGTTCGAGAAGTTCCTCGGGCTGTCCACGCAGGAGGCCGCCGACGCGGTCAACGACCTGCTGACCTCGCGGCTCCACCAGTTCGAGCACACCGCGCTGACCGAGGTGCCACCCCTGCTCGCGCAGCACGGCGCCGACCCGGCCGGCGTGGCCGCGTACGTGAAGGGCCTGCAGGACTGGCAGTCCGGCGGCCACGAATGGCACATGCGCTCGTCGCGCTACATGAACCAGACCGCGCGGCCGCTCGACGGGCCCGCCGGGATCGGCACGTCCGCGGCGCGGATCGTGCGGTCGCTGATCGGCACCGCGCCGCAGCGGGCGCGGGCGTTCAGCCACGTGCCGTTCGAGCGGGTCGGGTCGTACGAGCTGCCGGAGATGTACGTCCCGTTCGAGCTGCGCCTGTCGCCGCACCTCGACGCCGCGCGCGAGAACGTCGTCACCTGGTGCCAGGCGATGGGCATCCTGTCCGAGGGGATCTGGGACGAGCAGGCGCTGCGGGACATCGACCTGCCGCTGTGCGCAGCCGGCATCCACCCGACCGCCACGCCGGAAGCGCTGGACCTCTCGTCCGCGTGGCTGGCGTGGGGCACCTACGGCGACGACCTGTACCCGCGTGTGTGGGGCCGGGGCGGTGACGTCGCCAGCGCGCGTGCGGCCACCGAACGCCTCAAGGCGTTGATGCCGGTGGAACTGACGGTGCCGACGGTCCTCCCCGCGACGGCGCTGGAACGCGGGCTCGCCGATCTCTGGGCGCGGACCGCGGGCCCGATGCAGGTCGGCGCGCGCCGCATGTTCCGCGAATCGGTCGTGGTGATGCTCGACAGCTGGCTGTGGGAGCTGGACAACCAGCGGCTGAACCGGATCCCGGACCCGGTGGACTACGTGGAGATGCGCAGGCGGACGTTCGGCTCGGACATGACGAAGGCCCTGTCGCGGATCACGCACCTCGACGTGCTGCCGGAGCACGTGTACCGCACGCGGCCGGTGCAGTCGCTGGAGAACTCGGCGATCGACTCGGCGTGCCTGATCAACGACATGTTCTCGTACCGCAAGGAGATCGAGTACGAGGGCGAGCTGCACAACGCCGTGCTGGTGGTGCGGAACTTCCTGTCGTGCTCGCAGGAGCGGGCGTTCGAGGTGGTGAACGACCTGCTCAGGGCGCGGATGGAGCAGTTCGAGCACGTGGTGGCGGCCGAGCTGCCCGCGGTGCTCGACGGGCTGCCCGCCGACGCGCGCGGCGCGATGCTCGCGTACGTGCAGGACCTGCGGGACTGGCTGGCCGGCATCCTGAACTGGCACCGCGGCTGTCACCGGTACGCGGAGGAGGACCTGCGCGGGCAGCTGTCGTCGGTGCCCGCGCGGGTGGGGGCGCTGACCGGTCTGGGCACGTCGGCGGCGCGGCACCTGGTGTCCTGAGGGTGGTCGCCCTCGACGTGTTCCTGTTGTTCGTGCGCGGCTCGCGGATCCTGTTGGCGCTGCGGGAGAACACGGGGTACGCGGACGGGCTGTGGAACCTGCCGAGCGGGAAGGTGGAGCCGGGCGAGGAGCTGCTGGCGGCGGCCGTGCGGGAGGCACGCGAGGAGGTCGCGGTCGAGGTGGACAAGGCCCGGCTGGCGACGGTCGTGCACGTCCAGCGGCCGGGCGAGCCGCCGAGGGTGGGCTTCTTCTTCGAGGCCGAGTCGTGGCGCGGCGAACCGGTGAACGCGGAACCCGACAAGTGCGGCGGTCTGCGGTGGGTGGAGGAGTTGCCGGACAACACGGTCCCGTACACGACGGCGGGGGTGGCGCAGTACCGGAAGGGCGTCACGTACGGCCACGTGACGTGGTGAGGGCGGCCGCCGGCCCCCGATCACCAGTGTACCGGCGAGGACCGACAGTGTCGGTCGCACAACCGCCGTGACCACGAGGTTTGTCCACAGCGAACGGGGTTGTCCACAGGTTCGTCCACAACCCGGCGGAGCGCGCCGGAACTGTCGGTGCCATGCCGTAACGTGGTTCGAGGGGGCCGGCGGCCACGCCGAGCCGCGATAGCCGGTCGGCCGCGGCTCATCCCGATCACCCTCACCACAACAGGACCAACACGCATCACGTCCAGCAGTCCCGCCCGGATCCTCAGCGACGAAGGCAGATCACGCTCTCGAGCCGCACGCGCCGCGGCCTCCGGCCCCCGGTCACCAGCGTACGGCAGGGCACCGACAGAACCCGCTGGTCAAGCCGTCTCCTGTGGACAACCGGACCACCTGTGGACAACCCGCCACCAAGCCGCGTGAGCGCGCCGGAACTGTCGGTGCCATGCCGTAACGTGGTTCGAGGGGGCCGGCGGCCACGCTCACGCCGTCCGGTAGCGCACCAGCGCGGCGTTCCCCTTCCGCTCGACAGAGCACAACCGCAGCTCCGCCGCCACATCGGTGAACAGCCGCCGCCCCGTGCCGAGCACCGTCGGGAACACCATGAGCCGGTACTCGTCCACGAGACCGTGACGAGCCAGCGCGTGCACGACGCTGATGCTGCCGGTGACGATCACGTCCCGGTCCGCCTCGCGAACCGCCGTGACCAGGTCGCCCTCGACGAGCGACGAGTTCTGCCAGCCCTCGACGCTGGTCAGCGTGCGCGACGCGACGAGCTTCGGGATGGCGTTCATCTTCGCCGAGAACTCGTCGGTCCGGCCGGGCCACAACGTCGCGAACAGCTCCCACGTCGTGCGGCCGAGCAGCAGGACGCCGCTGTCCAGCAGCGGCCCGAGCTCGAACTTGTCGCCCGCCACCGCCTCCGGACCGTGCCGGAACGCCCAGCCCCCGCCGGGTGTCGCGCCGGATCCGTCCGGGTCCTCGACAACACCGTCCAGCGTGACGAACTCGATGACGATCAGGTTGGGCATGACTGACTCCTCTCGATCGGTGCCGGTACATACCGAGGGGCGCGGTCATACTCATCGCGATGCCCATCGTCGACTTCGAGGAACACCGCACGGAGCTGCTGGCCTACTGCTACCGGATGCTCGGCTCGGTCCACGAGGCCGAGGACCTGGTGCAGGAGACGATGCTGCGGGCATGGCGCGCACGCGACCGCTACGACGAGCAGAAGGCGTCGGTGCGGACGTGGCTGTACCGCATCGCGACGAACGTGTGCCTGACCGCGCTGCGCGGCAGGGCACGCCGCCCGCTCCCGTCCGGGCTCGGGGCGCCGAGCACGGACCCCGACGCGCCGCTGGTGCCCGCGCTCGACGTGCCGTGGCTGCAGCCGTTCCCCGACGCCGACGACCCGGCGGCACGGGCGGTGCGACGCGACAGCATGCGGTTGGCGCTGGTCGCGGCCATGCAGCTGTTGCCGCCGCGCCAGCGCGCCGTGTGGGTGCTGCGTGAGGTGCTGGAGTTCAGCGCCGCCGAGGTGGCCGGGTTGCTCGACACCTCGGTCGCGTCGGTGAACAGCGCGCTGCAGCGGGCGCGCGCCGGACTGGCGGGCACCCCGGCCGCCCCACCCGACGACCCGGCCGTGCACCGGACCGTGGCGGCCTACGTGCGTGCCTTCGAGGCGGCGGACGTGGCGGCGCTGGTCGACTTGCTGACCGAGGCCGTGGTGCTCGAGATGCCGGCGGTGCCGCTGTGGTTCGCCGGCCGCGACGACTACGCGGCGTTCATCCGGCGCGTGTTCGCGATGCGCGGCGTGGGCTGGCGCATGGTCCCGACCTCGGCCAACGGCCAGCCCGCGGTGGCCGCCTACGCACCGGACCGCACGCTGCACACGCTGCAGGTGTTCACCGTGGTCGGCGGGCGGATCGCGCACAACGTGGTGTTCCAGGACGCGGGGGTGTTCGCGGCTTTCGACCTGCCGGCGGTCCTCGGCTGACGGCCTCCGGCCCCCGGTGTCCAGCGTACGGCAGGGGACCGACAGAAAACGCAGGTCAGGCGGCCTCCTGTGGACAACAGGACCACCTGTGGACAACCCACCCCAAGCGCACCGGAACTGTCGGTCGCATGCCGTAGCGTGGAAACCGGGGGCCGGAGGCCAAACCCGGTAGAAATCCTCGCCGGCGCTCCGACGTACCCGCGACCGCTGCCCGCCGGGCGCGCAGAACGTCAAGGAGAACCCCGTGAAGTACATGCTCCTCATGCAGGCGAGCGAACGCATCGAGCACCCGCCGATCCACGAGTGGGACCCCGCCGACATCAAGGCCCACATCGACTTCATGCACGACTTCAGCAAGAAGCTCGTCGCCGACGGCGAGTTCGTCGACGCGCAGGGGCTGGCCGGGCCCGACGAGGCGAAGGTCGTCCGCGCGACCGCGACGGGCACGCCCGCGGTGACCGACGGCCCGTTTCCCGAGTCCAAGGAGTTTCTCGCCGGCTTCTGGGTGATCGACGTCGAGAGCCTCGACCGCGCCATCGAGGTCGCGGCCGCGGCGTCGGCGGCGCCCGGCCCCGGCGGCGTCACGCTCAACCTGCCGATCGAGGTGCGGCAGATCATGTCCGCGCCCGCCCAGGACGCGTGAGCACCACCGAGGACCTGCTGCGCGACCTCGCGCCGCAGGTCCTCGGCGCGCTCATGCGCCGGCACGACGACTTCGCCGCCGCCGAGGACGCCGTCCAGGACGCGCTCCTCGCGGCCGCCGAACAGTGGCCGCGCGACGGCCTGCCCGACTACCCGCGCGGCTGGCTCATCCAGGTCGCGCACCGCCGGATGCTGGACCACGTCCGCAGCGAGCGGGCCCGGCGCAGGCGCGAGGAGGAGCACCCGTTCGAGCCGCCGCCGGAGGTGCCCGACGAGGACGACACGCTCGTGCTGCTCTTCATGTGCTGCCACCCGGCGCTGAAACCGCCGGACGCGATCGCGCTCACCCTGCGCGCGGTCGGCGGCCTCACCACCGCGGAGATCGCGCACGCGTTCCTCATCCCCGAGAAGACGATGGGGCAGCGCATCAGCCGCGCCAAGCTGAAGATCAAGGAGTCGGGCATCCCGTTCCGCCTCCCCGCCGACCGCGGCGCCGGGCTCGCCGCCGTGCTGCACGTGCTGTACCTGATCTTCAACGAGGGCTACACCAGCAGCGGCCCCGACCTGCAGCGACGCGACCTGTCCGCCGAGGCGGTCCGGCTCGCCCGCGCACTGCACGCGCTGCTCCCCGACGACAGCGAGGTCACCGGCCTCCTCGCGTTGATGCTGCTCACCGACGCCCGCCGCGACGCCCGCACCGGCCCGAACGGCGAGCTGATCCCGCTGACCGAACAGGACCGCACCCGCTGGGACCGGGCCGCGATCGCCGAGGGCGTCGCACTGGTCACCGCCGCGCTCCCCCGCGGCCCGGTCGGCCCGTACCAGGTGCAGGCGGCGATCAACGCCGTCCACGACGAGGCCGCGACCGCCGACGACACCGACTGGCCGCAGCTCCTCGCCCTGTACGGGGTGCTGCGCGGCATGTCCGACAACCCGATGGTCGCGCTCAACCACGCGGTCGCGTTCGCGATGGTCCACGGGCCCGCCGCCGCGCTCGACCTGCTCACCACGGTCGCCGCCGACAAGCGGATCGCGAACCACCACCGCCTGCACGCCGTCCGCGCGCACCTGCTGGAGATGGCGGGCGACCACGACAAGGCCGCCGAGGAGTACCGGGTCGCGGCGAGCCGCACCACGAGCGTCCCCGAACAGCGCTACCTCACGCTGCGTGCGGCGCAGGTCAAACGAGTTGACGAGCCATGAAGAGTTGAACCATGACGGTGTCACCACTGCTCGACCAGGTTGCCGGTGCGGTGTCGGACGCGATCGCGAACGCGCGTCCCGAACTGGCGGGGGCCGACCCGGTGGTGCGCCGATCGGAACACGCGGACTTCCAGTCCAACGCCGCGCTCGCCCTGGCCAAGCTCGCCCGGACCAGGCCGGCGGACCTCGCGACCGAGCTGACCGGCGCGTTGCACGGTGACGTGATCGGCACGGTCGAACGGTCCGGCCCCGGTTTTCTGAACGTCACGGTGTCCGACCGGGCCGTGTGGCAGCAGGTCACCGCGCGCCTCGCCGACGACCGGCTCGGCGTCGGCACGCCGGAGGGCCGCCGGACGGTCGTCGACTACTCCGCGCCCAACATCGCCAAGGAGATGCACGTCGGCCACCTCCGCACGACGATCATCGGCGACAGCCTCGCCCGCGTGCTCGGCTTCCTCGGCGCGGAGGTCGTGCGCCAGAACCACCTCGGTGACTGGGGCACCCAGTTCGGCATGCTGATCCAGTACCTGGACGAGCACCAGGACGCGACGTGGCATCACGAGGCGGCCCGCTCGGCCGTGTCGGCGCTGGACGAGCTGTACAAGGCCGCACGCAGGGCGTTCGACGCCGACCCGGACTTCGCCGACCGCGCACGTGCCCGGGTGGTGCAGCTGCAGGCCGGCGACCCCGGCACGGTCCTCGCCTGGCGGGAGATCGTCGCCGAGTCGGAGAAGGCGTTCCACGACATCTACGACCGGCTCGGGGTCCTGCTGACGCCGGCGGACTCGGCGGGCGAGTCCAAGTACAACCCGATGCTCGCGGAGACCATCGCCGAGCTCGAGGCCGCCGGCCTAGCGGTCGAGAGCGAGGGCGCGCTGGTGATCTTCTCCGAGGAGGTCACGGGCCCGGAGGGCAAGCCGGTGCCGCTGATGGTCCGCAAACGGGACGGCGGCTACGGCTACGACACCACCGACCTCGCCACGATCCGGTACCGCATCCACGACCTGAAGGCCACCCGCCTGCTCTACGTCACCGATTCCCGGCAGGCACAACACTTCCGGCTGATCTTCGAAGCCGCCCGTCGCGCAGGCTGGCTCACCGATGCGGTCGAGGCCCGCCACGTCCCGTTCGGCACCGTCCTGGGCCCGGACGGCCGCCCGTTCAAAACCCGCGACGGCGGCACGGTGCGCCTGATGGATCTGCTGGACGACGCGGTGTCCCACGCCCGCGCGGTCGTGGCGGAGAAGAACCCGGACCTGGCGGCGGCGGAGCTCGACCGCATCGCCGAACTCGCGGGAATCGGCGCGGTGAAGTACGCGGACCTGTCGACGTCACGGACCAGGGACTACACGTTCGACACCGATCGCATGGTGTCACTGAGCGGCAACACCGGCGTGTACCTGCAGTACGCACACGCCCGCGTCCGGTCGATCCTGCGCAAGGCAGGCGACCCGTCGACGACGGTCGCCCCGGACGTGCGGCCAGAGCCCGCGGAACGCGCGCTCGTGCTGGCACTGGACGGCTACGGCACGACGCTCGGTGAGGTCAACGAGACGCTGGAGCCCCATCGCGTGTGCGGGTACCTGTACGACCTGGCACGCGCCTTCACCACGTTCTACGACACGTGCCCGGTACTGACGGCCCCCGCCCCGACCCGCGGCAACCGGCTGGCGCTGTGCACGCTCACCGCCAGGACCCTCGCCCACGGCCTGGACCTGCTGGGCATCGTCGCGCCGGCCCGCATGTGACCGCTGACCACCCGTTTTGGGCACCCCCACCCCCGTCCGGTACCCTCTCCGGCGGAGGATTCGCATAGTGGCCTAGTGCGCACGATTGGAAATCGTGTTGGGTGTTAAAGCCCTCGCGGGTTCAAATCCCGCATCCTCCGCGCTCTGAACAAGCGAAGGCCCGGCGTCCGCGCCGGGCCTTTTCGCGTGCCACGCGAGAGCGCCGACCGTCCTCGGCCGGCGCTCTCGGTGGTGTCAGTCCTCCTCGGGGCGGGCGTGGTCCGCCTGGCCCGGGGTCGGGTCTCGATCGAGGTTGATCAGCGGGTGCCGCTCCGCCCCCTCCGGCGCCGCGTGCCTCCCCCGGCTGACCTCGGTCTCCTGCTCGTCGGGCATGACGTCCTCCTCGTTTCTCCCACGTCAGGCCCGGGCAGTATCGCTCATCCGGCGAGCGGGAGCCGCACCACCCGTCACGCGATCGGGGGTCGGCGCGGACGTGGCCGCCCCGTGCGAGGCCGCTCAGGACGTCCGGTATCGTTCCCGTCGGTAGCGTGTCCGAGCGGCCGAAGGAGCGCGCCTCGAAAGCGCGTGAGGGTTCACGCCCTCCGTGGGTTCAAATCCCACCGCTACCGCTCGGCGAAGGCGACGTGTGTCCGCGGAAAGCGCGGACCTCGTCGCCTCGCCATTTCTTCTGGGGTGCGACCCCAGACCCGCCCGGCGGGCTTCGCCCCCGGACCCCCTCCCGTGGTCACCCTCCCCTGGTGGCGAGGACGCCGTCACCACTCCGCCCCGCGGCTGGCGCCTGACGTCGGCGGAACGGTTGGTGCTCTCGGTCGTCGGCAGGCGGTACCTGGTCGGCGAGCCGCGCCCGTTGACCGTGCACGAGGCCGCGGTGGAGCTGGCCGCGCTGGTTTCCGAGCAGGACTGGACAGCGCGCAAGGTGAGCCACATCGTCTCGGTCGTGCAGAGCAGCCAGCACAACCTGCTGATCGAGTTGCTGCGGACGGGGACGCTGACGTTCGTGGACCTGGAGGCCTTGGAGCAGCGCCCGGGCATGAGGTCACGGCGCGGCCCCTCCTTTCCTTAATATCTTTCCTCGCAAATACGCCTGAATGACGTAATCAGGGTGGTTGTGTTTTGCCCTATCCTGGGTTCGACCGCCTGTCGTGCCGGCTCACCGGCAGGCGGTCGCGCTTTCCTTGGGCATGACGGGGAGGAGCGGTCAATCCATGGTCACCAATTACCTCTCTTTCCGTCGGTGGAACACCGGGGTGATGTCCGGCGTGGCGCTGGCGGCAGTTGCCGCGATATTGCTGGCGGTTCTGGGAAATGGTGCGCTTCGCGCAGCGGCAACTGTCGTCGCCATTGTGTGTGCGGTCGGGGTGGCCGCCGTGTTTCTCGTCGAGCGGCGGGCCGCCGGGCGGGCGGCCGAGGACTGCGGCCACCTCGTGGCCAGGTACTGCGACTTCGTGGTGGGCAACGGGTCCGCCGCGCGGGACGGGTTGCTCGCGTCCGTCGAGAACTGGCACCAGAAAGTGCATATTCACGCGAACGGGGACGTGCGCGAGGTCGTCGTGCTGGAGGCGGTCGCCGAGCGGGACGAGGTGTATTTCATCAGGTTCCAGCTCGGCAGCGATTGGGAGCAGCCCGCGAAGTACCGCAGGAATGTGCTGGTAAATGCCGACAACATCGAGATCGACGGGCGGCCGACCAAACATTGGAGCATCACGAACTCGTGGCTCTCGGCCGCCCGCTTGATGTCGATCGTGCACTTTCATTCGCCAGTTCGCATGGGTCAGGTGATCCGCCTGGAGATGACGCGTTTCTGGCCTGCCAAATGCCTGCCGCTGATGCGCCGCGGCGCCGCGGAACGGTTCGTGATCGGCACGACGGAACTGATGCAGGTCCGGCACCTCGAGTACCAGGTCAGCCTGCCGACCGGCTTCGACGCCAGCTGCGAACCCATCGGCTTCACCCCGCCCGACCACCGGATGTCCGTCAACGACTACACCGACGTCGGCGGGCGGCGCGTGTTCATCTGCCGCGTCACGGAGATGCCCGAGCGCCTTACCGTGGGCATGCGCCTGGCACTGACGTGACGCGCCGCCGTCAGGTGCCGTTCACCCGATCGTGTGGCCGGAAACCCCCCGGCTTTTGTCGGTGCCCGCTGCTAGCTTCGCCGCCATGGAGTTCACCCAGGTCCAGCGGCACGAGGCCGACGACGTCGTCGGCTTCATGACCGCGGAGGAATGGCCGTTCCACACCGAGCCGAAGCCCGACGGCGACGCCGTGCGCGCCCGGGTCGCCGGTGGGGCGTACGACGACGCCTTCTGGATCACCGACGACGGCGAGCGGCTCGGGCTCGTGCGGTTACTCGACCTCGACGACGGGACTCCCCTGTTCGACTTACGCGTGCGTGCGCAGGCACGCGGGCGTGGGGTCGGCACCGCCGCCGTGCGGTGGCTGACCTCGCACGTCTTCACCAACTACGCGACCAACCGGATCGAAGGGACCACGAGGGCGGACAACAACGCCATGCGACACGTCTTCACGAAGGTCGGCTACGTCAAGGAGGCCCACTACCGGGACGCCTGGCCGGGCCCCGACCACTTACGCGACTCCGTCGGCTACGCGATCCTGCGCCGGGACTGGGAAACCGGGACCGTCACGCCCGTGGTCTGGTCGGCCTAGCTCAGCCTGCCGGGCCGGTGGGTGGCGAAGAACTCGTCCAGCAGCGCAGCGCACTCGTCGGCCAGCACCCCGCCCACCACCTCCGGGCGGTGCGTCAGCCTGCGGTCACGCACCACGTCCCACAAGGACCCGACCGCACCCGTGCGGGGCTCCCACGCGCCGAACACGACGCGGGCCACACGGGCGAGCACGAGCGCGCCCGCGCACATCGTGCACGGCTCGACCGTGACGACGAGCGTGCAACCGGTGAGACGCCAGCCGTCGCCGTGGCGGGTGGCCGCCTCGCGCAACGCGAGGATCTCGGCGTGCGCGGTGGGGTCGCCGAGGGCCTCGCGGGCGTTGCAGGCGGCGGCCAGCTCGGTGCCGTCCGGCGCGAGCACGAGCGCACCGATCGGCACGTCACCGGTGGCGTGCGCGCGGCGCGCGACGTCGAGGGCGGCGCGGACCCGGTCCTCGTCGGCTCTCGGGCTCGGTGCGCTCACTGGGAGATGGTGTCCATGGTGTCGAGGAGCTTGCCGAACTCGTCGGCGAAGCCGCACCGCTGCGCGATGATCTGCAGCTGCTCGTCGGGGTAGAGGTCCACCTCGCCGATGATCACCTGCAGCTCGCCTGCGGGCAGGCCGATGTCGGCGAGGATGTCGAGCGCGCCCTCCGGCCAGATCTCGTCGTCGTCGTAGTCGGCGGGCGGGTCGACGCGGAGCAGGTCGAGCGCGTCGGCGGCGATGTCGTAGTCGAGCGCCGCCGCCGCGTCGGACAGGAGCAACTGGACGCCGCCCGGACCCGGCCGCAGGACGAGGAAGAACTGGTCGTCCACGTCGAGGAGGCCGAACACAGCACCCGTCGATCTGATCTTGCGCAGCTCGGTGATCGCCGTGTCGAGCTCGCTCAACGCCGAGCTCTCCATGGCCGTGCACCGCCACTTGCCTTCTTCGCGAACGACGGCGATCGCGAAGCCCGTCACCGGGTCCTGCTCGGACATGGGGACACGGTATTCCTCAAGTTCGGCCGCAGGAAGAAGCAGGGGCCGGAGTGTTGCGCGATCATCGAGGGATGACTCCCGCGACGCTCACCGACGACCCGAGGTTCACCGGCCTGCTCGAGGCCGCACGCGCACTCCAGCCGAGGACGGTGGCGCTGCGCAGGCAGCTGCACAAACACCCGGAGGAGGGCCTCGACCTGCCGAAAACCCAGGCGGCGGTGCTGCACGCGCTCGAAGGGCTCGGGCTGCACGTCAGCACGGGCAAGTCGTGCAGCTCGGTCATCGCGGTGCTGAACGGCGACCGGCCCGGTCCGACGGTGCTGCTGCGCGGTGACATGGACGCGCTGCCGCTGCGGGAGGACTCCGGGCTCGCGTTCGCCTCCGAGCACGAGGGCACGATGCACGCCTGCGGCCACGACACGCACACCGCGATGCTCGTGTCCGCCGCCCGGCTGCTGAACAGCAGGCGGGACGCGCTGACGGGCAAGGTCGTGTTCATGTTCCAGCCCGGTGAGGAGGGGCAGCACGGCGCGCGGTACATGCTGGAGGAGGGCGTGCTGGAGGCGGCGGGGCGGCCGGTGGAGCAGGCGTTCGCGCTGCACATCACGTCCACGGCGCCGTCCGGTGTCGTGATGTGCAGGCCGGGGCCGATGATGGCGAGCGCCGACGCGTACACGGTCACGGTCACCGGCAAGGGCGGGCACGGCGCGATGCCCGACCACGCCATCGACCCGGTGCCGGCCGCGGCGGCGATGGTCGGCGCGCTGCAGACGATGGTGACGCGCAGGTTCAGCGTGTTCGACCCGGCGGTGCTGACCGTCGGGCGGATCACGGCGGGCACGACGTCGAACATCATCCCGGAGACCGCGGAGCTGGAGGGCACGGTGCGCACGCTCTCCGACCGCACCCGCTCGATGGTGCAGGCGGAGATCCCGAAGGTGTGCGAGCACATCGCGGCGGCCCACGGCTGCACGTCCACGTTCAAGATCAACACCGGCTACCCGCCCACGAACAACGACGGCGCGGTCGCGGACCGGGTCCTCGCGCTGGCGGGTGCCGTGCTCGGCCAGAAGAACAGCGCGCTGATGCCGGAACCGCTGATGGCCGCGGAGGACTTCTCGTACGTGCTGCAGAAGGTGCCGGGTGCGCTGGCGTTCCTCGGCGCGTGCCCGCCGGGGGTGACGCCGGACGAGGCGGCGCCGAACCACTCGAACCGGGTCCACTTCGACGAGTCGGCGTTCGCGCACGGGGTGGCGCTGTACGCGGCGTTCGCGCTGGACGCCCTGCGGTGAAGGATGGACCTGTGCGATCTGTGTGTGTGCTCGGCCTCGGGTTGATCGGCGGCTCCGTCCTGAAGGCGGCGACGAGAGCGGGGTGGGACGCGTTCGGCGCGTCCCTCGAGCCGGTGGCGGACCCGAGGGTGGAGCCGACGGTGACCGCGGCGCTCGACCGTGCCGCCCGCTCGGACGCCCTGGTGGTGGTCGCCGTGCCGCTGCCCGCGGTGGACGAGGTGCTGAGGGAGGTGGCCGCGCACGCCCCGGACTGCCTGCTCACCGACGTGGTGAGCGTGAAGCAGCCGGTGGCGGACGCGGTCGCGAAGCGGCTGCCGAACGCGCGCTACGCGGGCGGCCACCCCATGGCGGGCAAGTCGGCGTCGGGCTGGGACGCGGCGGAGGAGACGCTGTTCGACGGCGCGGCGTGGGTGGTGACGACCGACGAGGACGTCTCGCGCGACGCGTGGCGGGCGGCGGCGGAGCTGGCGCTGGCGTGCGGCGCGGAGGTGGTCCCGACGACGACCAGGGAGCACGACGCGGCGGTCGCGCGGATCTCGCACCTGCCGCACATCCTGGCCGCGGTGCTGGCGTCCACTGGCGCGGACGGCGGCTCGCTCGCGCTGTCGCTGGCGGCGGGCTCGTTCCGCGACGGCACCCGGGTGATGACCACGCGGCCGGAGCTGGTGCTGGCCATGTGCGAGGGCAACCGGGGCCCGCTGCTGGAGGCGGTGGACGAGGCACTGGGCCGCCTGGGCGCGGCCCGTGGCGCGCTCGCGTCGACGGGTGGCCTGGCGGCGACGGTCCGCGCCGGCCACGAGGGCAGGCAGGCGCTGACGGACCTGCACGACGCGGACCGGGAGGAATTCCCGATCGACCTGACCGACCCGGAGGCGTTCGAATCGCTGCGTGACCTGGGCACGGCGGGCGGGCGGCTGCTGCGGCTGGAAGGAGACACCGCAATAGCCGCGCTTCCTGCATAATCGCGCTACAGGGTGGTAACAGGACCAGTGGAGAATACGACCCTGACGGCATAGGGCGATTGCTACTGTTCAGCACGACCCGTAGCATTGAGAATTCGCCATGGGAACATCGGCGAGTGTTCGCACCCTGACGCTTCGTGAAGGGATGAGAGCAGTGCAGACGAGTTCCGAGGCGACGGTGGCCACCATGAACGACGACGACCAGACCGAGTCGGTAATCGATCAGTCACCGAGGAGAGTCGTCGGCGACCGGGTTTACGTCTCGGTGCCCGGACCGGTGCCGATGGTGCGGGTCAAACGGGCCAAGCCGAAGAAGTCAACCAAGGTTTAACACGAACTCGGCCGCTTTTTGGAGACTGGCGATCAGTTCGTCGTAGTGCGCCGCCTTCAGCCGTTTGATGATGGAGAAGTCGGCCGCGTCGGCGTCATTGTCGTCGGTCACCAGGTGGGTCGAGTTCAGCGTGATCGCCCCGATGGTCAGCGTGTCCGCGGGCTCGCCGTGGATGTTCTTGTCGCTGCCGCTCGCCACCAGCACCACGGGTGCCGCGACCACCCCGCGCCACATCCGCGTGTTGGGTGACGGCACGACGTTGGCGGCCTGCCTGCTGCCCTGGAACACGGCCTGGGCGGCGGTGAACTCGGTGTCGGCGGAGACCGGGATCTCGCGCCGCACCGACCACTCCTCGCGGTGCGTGTAGGCCGAGGTCCCAACCATGCACAGCGAGTAGGTCTCCTTGGCGGCCACCTGGTCGCGCGTCCGCAGCCACAGCGACAGCCCGAAGTTCTCGCCGTCGAGGCCGCCGAGCTTGGTGGTGCGGTAGAGCCCGCTCATCCGCTCGAGGACGTCGAGCGGTCCGCCGGGGATGCTCAAGGCCTGGTAGAGGCGCTCGGTGAAGTCGACGGCGGCCTGCCCGACCGGCGCCCAGTCGTGGGCGGTGCAGCCGATCGCGGCGTAGCACATGTGGAGCGCGCGGCTGAGCCGGTGACCGTAGGCCAGCGACTCGGCGGGGTCGTCGACGGCGAGGTACCGCTCGGGCTCCACGGAGGCGAGCGCGAGGTCGGAGATGACCTGGTTGAGCTGCGAGTACGACTTGAGGAAGATCGGCGACAGCCCGAGCTTCTCCTCGAGGTAGCGCGCCGACCCGATGGCGTACCGGGCGGCCTCCTCGGCCGAGGCGTCGACCTCCTGGGCAGGCACGACGAGCGCGAACCGCGGCGAGGTGGTCCCGGCACTCTGGTAGAGCGGACCGATCAGGTTCGGGTCGGACATGCTCAGCCCGACGAAGATCGTGCACGCCCCGTCGATCACGTCGGATATCGCGGCCCGCACCCGGGCGCCGTACTTGAGGAACTGGGATTCGGTCAGGATTATCGGCGCCTTGGGGTCCTGCCCCTGCCGGACCAGGCCGTGGAGGTGCATGACGCCGATGTTCCCGGCGGTGCGACCCCATTCCCGCCATTCGTCCACCTGTGCGATGGAGAAGGCACCGACGCGCGATTCGTCGAAGTACCGGTAAAGCGCCTTCTCGACGATGTCGTCGAAATTGGTGGTCAACACCTTGACGTGCGCGCGATGCGTGTAGATGAGCCGCGCGAGCGAGTTCGCCAACTGCCCGGGAACCACCGGCGAGTTCTTGTGGTAAAGCGCGTCCCGGATGACCTCGTGGTCCTGCACGTTCAGATTGCCCTGCTTGACGAGGTTGAGAATTATCTCGGCTTTCCGCATGGGATCGGAACTGTCCCGGACCGCCATTTTCCGCAAGGCGACCTCATCGATGGCGGCGGTCATCTTGTCGATCAACGCCCGCCACGACGGCAGGCTGGCGTTCATCGAGACCCCGGCCCCCAGCACGAGAACCAGCGGCAACGACCCGTTGGCGACGGCCTCGAAGAGGTCACGCAGGTAGGGCTGGGAGCGAAAGGAGAAGGTGTGCCCGTCCACGAACGTACTGGGGTCGACAATGCTTGACTCAGGCCTCGTCATCCATGACCTCATCGCCACCCGCGGAAAAGACACCCCGAAAGCCCACCGAGCAACACAGAATAACACCGGCCAAGACCAAGATCCCAGCGTTCCGGCAATTTGTCACACATTTGACCGCCCCAAAACACCCGGTCAAGCAAGACGACGAGCAACACCCCGAGAGGCAAGAGCACCGAAGCGTTCCCGCTGGTCAGATCTACCCCAAAGCCACCCGGCGAGGCCAAAGGGGGGCGCTAACCCACCACACCAGAGGGCTGCTGCCTGCCATCCCGTCGACCTGGCGAAGCCCGATCACACCGGGTCAAGGGGGCCCGAAGCACGACCCAACCCCGCACCCAAGCCGCCGGGCCCCTTGACGCGGTGTGATAGCCCGTGGGAGGTCGACGGGATGGCAGGCAGACCCGGGAAACCAGTCCTTGCCAAACCAACCCCGTGCAAGACCCCCTGCCATCCCGGAGACCAGCCCGTCCGGCGAGGACCCCCCGGAGGGAAAACCCACAACAAGGCCAACCACAAAGCCCGGGGCACAAGCAGCTGACCTGCGAAAACCGAAAGAAAACCCCGACCCCAGTACATACGGGCAGCCCCCACCACTCCCGGGGGCACCCCGCTGTCCAGTCTACCGGGGTCCACCGACAGGGGGACGGATGTCGATCTTGGCTGTGGACAACCACCCCACCTGTGGACAACTCAGAGGCGCTGCGCCACGTCCGGGTACGTGACCGGCAAGCCGTCCTTGTCGACGACGATGTCGGCGCTGCGCCGCTCATCGGTGTAGTTGATGACCGCGCCCTGGTCGGTGACCTCGAGCGTCCGGTAAGTCTGGCGGACGAGCTTGACCGCCAGATCAGGCATCGACACGTACAGGACCGGCAGCTCGACCTCGCCGACGCGCCGGTGCAGACCGAGCCGTCGGATGGGGAGCGCCGTGAAGGTGACCGACCCGGCCACGTCGACGTCCACCGCGCCCTCGAACTCGTTGCGGGCGGTGGCGCCGTTGCCGTCGTCGATGAGCCAGATGCCGTCCTCGGTGCGGCCCACCGAAATGGAACGCTCGGTGTCGGCGGCGGTGGTGCGCAGCAGCCCTCGGCCGACGTCACCCCGGCGGGCGGCGGTGAACTCGAAGGACGCGCTGTAGGGGGTCTCGTCGGCGACGATGAGCCGCCCGGACGCGCGCAGCCTGCCGTCGGACACGAACAGTCGGACCGACTCGAGGCTGGTCCGGTTCGTCCCCTGCCATGTCACGATGATCGGCTTGCGTGAGCCGGGCGGCGTCGTCGTCACTGCTGGCTTGGCTTGTCCGGGATGGCGTCCTGGATCTTGTCCACGATCGTGTCCACCTGCTCGTCGTGGCCGAACTTGCTCTTGGCGAACTCGCCGGCCTTCTCCACGCCGGCCTCGATCTTGTCGCCGTGCTGCTCGACGAGATCCGCCGCCTTGTCCTTCAGGGCGTCGAAGTCAATGCCCACGACCACCCCTCCTTCCACGCACTCGGTCCAACCTACTACGGCCGATGGTGGCCGCCCCCGAAAAGGGGACGACCACCGTCAACGGACCTTACGTCGCGCGGCTCAGGCGCGCTTCCGGTGGCGCAGGAAAAGCAGCGCGCCGACGCCGGCGCCGACGAGCACGACACCGATGATGATCGGCGCGAAGACCGACGCGCCGGTCTCGGCCAGGTCGCTCTCGTTGGCCTTCGGCTGCGGGGCCGGGGCCGCCGACGTGGTGGTCTCGGTCGTCGGCGGCGTCGTCTCGGTGGTGGACGACGGCGGGGCCTCGGTCGTGCTGCTCGGCGGCGTGGTGGCCTCCGTCCAGCTGCCCTTGGCCGACGCCTGGAGCTCGCTCTTCCCGGCGGTCGCCACGATCAGCGACTGCGTCTTGTGCTTGCCGCTGTACCGCTCGCCGACGAACAGGCGGCCGGTGTCGACGCTGGCCTTCGCGGTCAGCTCGAACGACGCCTCGCCCGGCTCGGCGTCCGCGGGCACGTCGAGGTACAGCTGCGCGTTGTTCTTGATCTTGTCGGCGGTCAGCTCGGCGCCGTCCACGTCGGTGATCTTGACGCCCTCGGGGAGGTTCGCGGTCAGCTTGTCGATCTCACCGGTGGTGTTCACGGTGAACGGGCCGATCCGGGTACCCGCCTCGCCGGACTGCTCGCCGGGGGCGATCGCGAGGGCCGGGGTCGGCTGGTCGCCCTTGCCGACGTTCGCCTTGCCGATCAGGTAGTCGTACAGGGCGAGGACGTCGTCCTTCGCCTCCTCCGGGCCGCCCGGCAGCGGGTTGGACCGGCTGAGCTCGGTGTTGTCGCTGAAGTGCCACACCGCGGCCTGCGTCGCGGTGATGGCCTCCTTCTCGTCGATCCCGTCCTTCGGGGTCACGCCCTGCTCGGTGAGGATCTCGGTCAGCTCGTCGGCCGACACGACCGGGTACCCGTTGTGCAGGATCCAGTTGATCCGGTCGCGGTTGTCGTGGAAGGGCGAGTCCGGGTTGGGGTACTTGTCCCACGGCTGCTCGACCATCGAGTGCTCGGCGTCGATGTTGGTGTCGATCTCGACGCAGTACATGCGGAGCATGGTGCCGTCGGTGAGCCGGAGGGCGATCAGGCTCGTGTCGAGGTTGGCACGACCACCCTTGCCGACGTTGACGTCGTAGCCGTCGACGTAGCTCTTCTGGTCGACGTCGCCCTTCACCGGGTCGGCGCCCGCCGGGAGGACCGCGGACATCATCAACGCGACGGAGGCGCCTGCCACCGCTGCTCCTGCACGGGCGAGTTTCCACCGACTGGCCATGACACTCCTTCTCGTCCGAACGACACTTGGCTCAGCCCTCTCACCCATCTCGGTGACAGGAGAGTCGATCAGGCGATCCGGCACTCTACTCAGGGTTGTAATTCACTAACTACTGGGGGTGCATGACCCCTACCGCGGACACCCTTTGGCGGGGCGCGAAAGCGGAACGTTTCGCAGGGAATCTGCCCGCGCACAGCGGGTTCCGGCTATCGTCCACGCTGTGACCGGATGGCAAGGGAACGACGGTGGTCAGGGCGGTTGGAATTCCCAGCCTTTCGGGCCCGACCCGGGCACGAACAAGTACGGCACCGATCCCTACGCGAACCAGTACGGCTCCGACCCCTACAGCGACCCGTACGCCGCGGCCGACCCGTACGCGCAGTACCAGCAGCCGGGTTACCAGACCGGCGGGTTCCCCGCCCAGGGCTATCCGCCGTCGGGTGGCTTTCCCGCGCAGGGATATCCGCCGCCACCGCCGCCGAAGCGGTCCCGGCTGCCGATGATCCTGAGCCTGATCGCGATCGTGATCATCGTCGGCGCGGTCGTGGCCATCGTGCTGGTGAACCGCAAGGACACCCAGACGGCACAGCCGCAGCCGGAGACCACCACGCAGCCGACGGAGGAGTCCGGGCCGTCGACGGGCGGGTCGTCGTCGGAGGAGCCATCGCCCACGACCGGTGGCAGCACCACCCACGACGACTGGCTCACCGTCGACAACAGCGCCGACGCCGGGCTGAGCTACCAGGTGCCGCCGGACTGGAAGGAGTCGTCGCGGTCGCGCCAGAGCGGCCTGGACGTCGACTTCACCGGCAACGCCGACTACGGCATCTACGACTGCGACGGCGCGAGCTACGTCCGCACGTTCGCGGCGAGCGGTGACGTGCAGGGCAAGGACGGCAAGGACCTCGACCTCGCGGCCACGGTCACCGACTTCGCGAAGTCGTTCGCCACGACCTACTACGGCACCGACGCGAAGGTCGACCTGCCGGAGCCGACCGAGGCCCCGGTCGAGGGCCGGACCGCGTTGATGCTGACGGCGAAGGTCACGCCGAACGTCACCAAGCCCGACTGCCAGGCCAGCTCCGGCGAGGTGGCGCTGGTCGGCGTGCTGCTGGAGTCGGAAGGACAGCCCGACGGCGTCGCCATGCTGGTCGTGGTGAACGACCTCGCGGGCGGCCCCTCCGACCCCGAGCCACTCGAGGCGTCGGTGACGCAGGAGATCCTGAAGACCGTCAGCGCCGGGTGAGCGATCGGCCGACCCAGTCCGTCACCACGTCGGCGAGCACGGCCAGCGGCAGCGAGCCGTTGCCGAGGACCACGTCGTGGAACTCGCGGATGTCGAACCGGTCGCCGAGCGACTCCTCGGCGAACGCGCGCAGGCGGACGATCTCCAGCCGCCCCACCATGTACGACAGCGCCTGCCCCGGGTACGCGATGTACCGGTCGACCTCGGATTCGATCTCCAGGCGGGCCATGGGCGTGTTCTCGCGCAGGAAGTCGACGGCCTGCTGACGGCTCCAGCCCTTGGCGTGCATGCCGGTGTCGACGACGAGCCGCCCGGCGCGCATGGAGTCCATGGCGAGCATGCCGAGGCGGTAGGTGTCGGACGAGTACAGGCCCATCTCGTCGGCCAGCCGCTCGGTGTAGAGGCCCCAGCCCTCGGCGTACGCGGTCGGGTTGACCACGCGGCGGAACATCGGCAGGTGCGTCAGCTCCTGCGCGAGCTGGATCTGGAAGTGGTGCCCGGGCACGGCCTCGTGGAACGCCGTGACCTCGGAGGTGAACCGGTCGCGCTCCTCCGCCTTGTAGGTGTTGGCGAAGTAGATGCCCGGCCGCTGCCCGTCCATCGACGGCCACAGGTAGTACGCGGCGGGCGCCCCCGGCGCGTCGGCCTCGGGCACCGGCTCGATCTTGCACTGCTGGGACGCGAGCCGCCCGAACCAGGCGGGTGCGGCGGCTTCCGCCCTGGTCACGGCCTCGCGCGCGGAGGCGAGCAGCTCGTCCGCGTCGCGCCAGCGCGTGGCCGGGTCGTTGGTCATCCGGGAGAAGATCTCGGCGCGGTCGCTGGTGCCGAACACCCGCGCGCCGATCTCCGCGTACTCCTCGGTGAGCCGCTCGATGATGTCGAGACCGGTCTGGTGCAGGTCGTCGGGGGTGCGGTCGGTGGTGGTGTGGATGCGGGCCAGCGTGCGGTACAGCTCGTCACCGCCGGGCAGCCGGCACACGCCGACCTCGTCGTCCGGCCTGCCGTGCGGCAGCAGCTCGTCGGTCAGCGCCTGCTTGTAGGCCGCGAAGGCCGGGCGGACGACGGTGGCGAGGACCTCCTCGCGCGCGGCGGCGAAGTCGGCCGGCACCTCCTGGCGGGCGAGCGGGTCGCTCTCGGGCGCGGAGAGGTAGCGGTCGAGGTGCGCGATCGTGTTGCGGACCAGCCGCTCGACCGGCACGCGCCCGGTCTCCACGCCGTCGCGGTGCCGCTGGAGGACGGTCTCGAGGTAGGCGGGGATCGCCCGCAGCCGCGCGAGGTAGTCGTCGCGGGCCTCCTGCGTGGCGAGCGGCACCATCGGCAGCGTCATGATCAGCTCGGCGGCTGGCGAGACGAACAGGTCGCTGATGGTGAACTCGACGGTACGGGTGTCGATCTCGTCGACCATCTGGCCAGCGTGGTGGATGACCATCGCCCTGGTCACGACGTCGTCCGGGGACAGGCCGGCCGGGTCGACGGCGGCCGCCCGCGCGGCGACGTCCTGGACGCGGCGGCGCAGCTCCTCCTGCGCCGCCACGGTGCGGTCGGCCAGGTCGCGGCCGTGTCCGGGGATGCCGAGGATCGTCGCGTAGAGCGGGTCGGCGCGGAAAACCAGTTCGAGCAGTTCGTCGGAAAGCTGCGGCACGGTGTTCGTCACGGCCGTCACGCTACCTGGGCGGGTCCTGCTGGTACTCGCGCCATTTCCGCATGAGCTCGGGGATCTGCTCGCGGAGGAAGTCGAAGAACCGCCTGCTGGTCTCGAGGCGCCAGCCCGCCTTGGTGTCCGCGCCGACCGCGGCGACGCCCTCGGCCATGACCTCCGACCACGACTTCAGCTGGGTGTCCCGGTTCGCGTAGGCCTCGTACCACATGTCGTCGGTGACCTCGTAGTGGTCGCGGCGCTCACCGGGATCGCGGCGGCGCACGATCAGCCCCACCTGCACGAGGTAGCGGACGGCGCCCGAGATCGCGGCCGGGCTGACCTTGAGCCGCTCGGCCAGCTCACCCGCGGTCAGCTTGCCGTCCTCGGTGACGATGAGCGCACCGAACACGCGGGACGGCATCCGCCCGAGCCCGGCGTCGGACAACAACATGGCGAACCGCTCGACGAAGCGGTCCACGTCACTGGGCTGACCTGGGGTGGTGCTCACGTTCTGCATCTTCCGCTCCGGACGTGTGATCCCGATCAGGTTTATACGCTTTCTTAACTTCACAACTTTGTGAAACCACACTACTTTCGGAGCCATGACAACCGCAATTTCCGTGTCCGGCCTGGTCAAGACCTTCGGCCGGACACGTGCGCTCGACGGACTCGATCTGACGGTGCGCACCGGGGAGGTACACGGCTTCCTCGGCCCCAACGGGGCGGGCAAGTCCACCACCATCCGGGTGCTGCTCGGCCTGCTCCGCGCCGACGCCGGCGAGACCCGCCTGCTCGGCGGGGACCCCTGGGCGGACGCCACGTCGCTGCACCGCAGGCTGGCGTACGTGCCGGGCGACGTGTCGCTGTGGCCGAACCTGTCCGGCGGTGAGGTCATCGACCTGCTCGGCCGCCTGCGCGGCGGTCTCGACGAGACCCGCAGGGCGGACCTGCTCGAACGGTTCGACCTCGACCCGACGAAGAAGGGCCGCACCTACTCGAAGGGCAACCGGCAGAAGGTCGCACTGGTCGCGGCGCTCGCGTCCAACGTGGAGCTGCTGATCCTCGACGAGCCGACCTCGGGGCTGGACCCGCTGATGGAGGCCGTCTTCCAGGACTGCGTCAAGGAAGAACGGGAACGCGGGCGCACCGTGCTGCTGTCGAGCCACATCCTCGCCGAGGTCGAGTCCCTGTGCGACCGGGTGAGCATCATCCGCCTCGGCCGCACGGTCGAGACCGGCACGCTCGCCGAGCTGCGGCACCTGACCCGCACGTCGATCTCCGCCGAGCTGGCCGCGCCGCCGGACGGCATCGCGGACCACCCCGGTGTGCACGACCTCGAGGTCGACGGCACGCACGTGAAGTTCGACGTGGACACCAAGGAGCTGGACGGCGTGCTCAAGCAGCTCACCCGGGTCGGCGTGCGCACGCTGACCAGCCAGCCACCCACGCTGGAGGAGCTGTTCCTGCGCCACTACGAGGGCGACATGGCCGGGGTGGCGAAATGACCACCACGGTCGCCGAGCGCCCCGCCACCTCGGCGCAGGCCGCGCAGCGGGACGGGTTCGCGGGCACGGGGCAGCTGCTGCGGCTGGCGCTGCGGCGCGACCGGGTCGTCGCGTCCGTGTGGATCCTGCTGTTCGTGATCATGGCGGCCAGCTCGTCGTCGGCGTCGCAGGACCTCTACACCACGCTCGAGTCGCGGGTGCGGGCCGCGAACGCGGTCAACGACACGCCCGCGATGGTCGCGCTGTACGGCCGGGTGTTCGACCCGACGTCGCTCGGCGCGGTGTCGCTGATCAAGCTGGGTGCGATGGGCGCGGCGCTGGCCGGGCTGCTGGCGATCTTCACCGTGGTGCGGCACACCCGCGCCGAGGAGGAGGCGGGTCGCGCCGAGCTGCTCGGTGCCACGGTCGTCGGCCGGTACGCGGCGCTCACCGCCGCGCTGCTGCTGTCCGTCGGCATCTCGCTCGTGATGGCGCTGCTGACCGGGCTCAGCCTCATCGGCACCGGCCTGCCCGCCGAGGGCGCGCTCGCGTTCGGCCTGTCGTGGGCGGGCGCGGGTATCGCGTTCGCCGCCGTGGCCGGGCTCGCCGCGCAGGTCACCGAGGGTGCGCGGACCGCGAGGAGCATCGCGGCCGCCGTGCTCGCCGCCGCGTACCTGCTGCGGGCCGCGGGCGACGCGACCGGCACCGACACGTCGACGTGGCTGTCGTGGGTGTCGCCGATCGGCTGGGCACAGCAGGTGCGGCCGTTCGCGGGTGACCGCTGGTGGGTGCTCGTGTACCTGGTCGCGTTCGCCGTGCTGGTGGCCGCCGCCGCGTACGCGCTGGTCGCCCGCCGGGACCACGGCGCGGGCCTGCTCGCGCAGCGCCCCGGCCGGGCGCGGGCCGCGCGGTCGCTGTCCAGCCCGCTGGCGCTCGCGGTGCGGCTGCAACGCGGCGGTGTCGTCGGCTGGCTGGTCGGGATGGTCGTCGGCGGCATGGTGCTGGGCAGCATCGCGTCGCAGGTCGGCGAGTTCCTCGACACCCCGCAGGCGCAGGACATGATCAAGAAGCTGGGTGGCGAGCGGGGGCTGGTCGACGCGTTCCTGTCCGCGGAGATGGGCATCCTGGCGGTGATCGTGTCGGCGTTCGGGATCTCCTCGGCCATGCGGCTGCGGGTGGAGGAGACCGCGCTGCGGGCCGAGCCGAT
Organism: Actinophytocola sp. KF-1; assembly: GCF_054661535.1. NCBI lineage: Bacteria > Bacillati > Actinomycetota > Actinomycetes > Pseudonocardiales > Pseudonocardiaceae > Actinophytocola > Actinophytocola sp. KF-1. The sequence goes on from NZ_BAAFVK010000013.1 coordinate 318,992, forward strand.
CCTGGCGACCCGGATCGCCAGGGTGCGGTGGGCGGCGAGCCACATCGTCGTCGCGCTCGCGGGCACCACGCTGCTGCTGTTCACCGTCGGGCTGTTCGGTGGCTTCGCGCACGGCGCGGCGAGCGGCGACATGGGCGAGATCGGCCGCGTGCTGGTGGCGGCGCTGGTGCAGCTGCCGTCGGTGTGGGTGCTGACCGGCATCACCGTGCTGGTGTTCGGCGTCGCGCCGGGACTCGTCATGGCGGGCTGGGGCGCGCTGGTCCTGTTCCTGCTGCTCGGCCAGCTGGGCCCGATCTTCGAGCTGCCGCAGTGGGCGATGGACATCTCGCCGTTCACGCACACGCCGAAGCTGCCCGGCGCCGAGTTCACCGCGACCCCGCTGGTGTGGCTGACGCTGGTCGCCGCCGCGTTCATCGCGGCCGGGCTGGCGGGCTTCCGCCGCAGGGACATCGGCTGAGTGAGTGAAGGGGGCCCGGGCCGGCCGGGCCCCTTTCACACGGCCTGGTGCAGGTCGCTGACCTTCCATTCGCCGCCGTCACCGTCGCCGTCCCGGTCGAGTGTGGCGACGATGCGCAGGCGTTTCGTCGTCGGTTCCTGGCCGGGCACGGCGACCTCGACGGAGACCGCGGCGAGCAGCGTGGCGGTGCCCTTCGCCTCGTCGAACTCCGACAGCGCCGCGTCGAGGATCTCGGCCGTGGTGGCCGACTTCGCCTGCCGGATCTGAGCCGCGGCGGCGGCGCGGCCCTCGGTCAGCTGGGTCAGCAGCGCGCCGGTGGCGACGGACTCCCAGCGGTCCAGGTCCTCGTCGACGTGGCGGTAGTCGAGCGTGTTGAACACCTCGACCGCGGCCCGTCCGTCGGCGAGCGCGTCGTCCCTGGCCCGCGCGGTGCGCACCTCGGCGGCGTTCGCGGTGCTCGTCGGGGTCGGCGCGGCGGTGCTGTCGCGGTCGTTGTCGCGGGTGGTCGTGACGACGATCGCGACCACGGCACCCACGACGAGCACGGCGACGATCACCAGGACAGCGACCAGGTTGGCGCGGCTCTTGCGCTGCGGCTGCGGGTAGGTCATCGGTCCTCGTAGAGGTCGATGTCGGCGACCTTCCACGTGCCGCCGACCCGCTGGATCGTGGCGGTGAACATGGCGTTGGCCGCGGTCTCGTCACCGTTCGCCCCGCTCGTGACGCGCTGGTCGAGGAACACGAGCACCTCGGCCCGGTCGTCGTGCAGCACCCGCACCGCGGCGGCGTTGACCGTGCTGGTCATCGACGTCTGCCGGGCCTTCGCCTGTGCGATGACGTCGTTGAAGAGCTTGCCGTACTCGCGGGTGAAGTCGCCGGTGGTGAGGCGGACGAACTTGGCCTCGTGCGCCTTGACGTCGGTGTACTCGAACGTGAACAGGTCCGCGCTGAGCCGCGTGGCCGAGGCCAGCGCGTCCTGGGTGGCGGCGGTGTCGACGAACGCGCGGTTGGCCGGGCCGTCGTCGTCCGCGGCACTGACCCCGGCGCACGTCGCCATGAGGACGGCGACCAGCGCCGCCGTCCGAGCGATCCCCGACCGTGACATGCGAGCGTGTATATCAGGAATGAAGCGCGCACGTCCGAGGTTGACCGGATCGGGTCACGACGAGACACGTGGGGGTGATCGCGGTTACCGCGCGCAAGGAACGACTGCCCAGCGAGGTGTGGGTGCTCGTCGCGGCCAACTTCGTCATCGCCGCTGGGTTCGGGCTGGTGGCGCCCGCGCTGCCGACGTTCGCCCGCAGCTTCGACGTGAGCGTGACCGCGGCGTCGATCGTGGTGAGCGCGTTCGCGGTCGCCCGGTTGGTGTTCGCCCCGGCAAGTGGCCGACTGGTGAGCGCGCTCGGTGAACGCCGTGTGTACCTGACGGGGATCACGATCGTGGCGGTGTCGACCGGCGCGTGCGCGTTCGCCGCGAGCTACTGGCAGCTGCTGCTGTTCCGGTCGCTCGGCGGGTTCGGGTCGACCATGTTCACGGTGTCGGCCATCGCGCTGCTGATCCGGCTGACGCCTGCGCCGATGCGCGGGCGGGCGTCCGGGCTGTGGGGCACCGGGTTCCTGATGGGCAACGTGGCGGGGCCGCTGCTCGGCGGCGGGCTGCTGACCATCTCGCTGCGTGCCCCTTTTGTCGTGTACGCGCTGTTGCTGCTGCTCGCGGTGCTCATCGTGTGGTGGTTCCTGCGCAACTCGACGCTCGCCGCCCGGGTGACCGCGGAGTCGTCGCCGTTCACCGTGCGGGAGGCGGTGCGGCACCGGTCGTACGTGGCGGCGCTGGGTTCGTCGTTCGCGAACGGGTGGGCGGTGTTCGGCGTCCGCGTGTCGCTGGTGCCGCTGTTCGTCGAGGAGGTGCTGCGGCGGGACGGCGCGTTCGCGGGCACGGCGCTGGCGGTGTTCGCGGTGGGCAACGTGCTGATGCTGCTGGTGTCCGGGCGGATGGCCGACTCGTGGGGCCGCAAGCCGACGGTGCTGCTCGGGCTGGTCGTCTCCGCGGGCGGCACGGTGTGGGTCGGCTTCACGACGGACGTCCCGACGTTCCTGATCGCGACGGTCGTCGCCGGGCTCGGCGCTGGCCTGCTGGCGCCACCACTGCAGGCGACGGTCGCGGACGTGATCGGCTCCCGCGGGCGCGGCGGCCCGGTGCTGGCGACGTTCCAGATGACGGCCGACATCGGCGCGGTTCTCGGTCCGATCGTGGCGGGCCTGCTGGCGGACGGGCTGTCGTACACGGCGGCGTTCGCGGTGACGGGGTCGCTGTGCGCGCTGGCCGCGTTCGCGTGGTTCCCGGCGCCGGAGACGCTGCCCAAGAAGGTGGAGCCCGCACCGGTGACGGAGGAACCCGCGCCGCGCGCGTGACGGCGGGGGCGGCCTCCGGCCCCCGGTCACCAGCGTACGGGCGACCACCGACAGGCCCAGGCGTCGTCGGTGTCACCTGTGGACAACTCGGTCGCCTGTGGACAACCCCCGCTCGACGACCGGGAAATGTCGGTGCCCCATGAGAGGCTGGCAACCGGGGGCCGGAGGCCAACGCCGGTCACCCGACGGCGTGGACACCGCGGAGTACGTCGGCGGCGACTTCCGCTACCGAGCCACCACCGGCACCGACATGCGCCCGCCAGGGCCGACCACCCCGGCTGGGCGGTGACCGAAATCGGTCTCCCGACCGGCGGCCGCCGAAGCCGAACCCGCGACCAAGTGGCCGTCCGTGGCCGAGCAGCCGCCCGCGACCAAGCGGTCGTTCGCGACCAAACAGCCGTCCGTGGCTAAGCGGCAGACCGTGGCCGAGCAGTCGTCCGTGGCCAGGCAGCCGCCCGCGACCAAGCGACCATCCGCGACCAAGCGACCATCCGTGGCCAAGCAGCCATCCGCGACCAAGCAGCCATCCGCGATCGAGCGGCCATCCGTGGCCAAGCAGCCATCCGCGACCAAGCAGCCATCCGTGGCCAAGCAGCCATCCGCGACCAAGCGACCGTCCGTGGCCGGGCGGCAGACCCACCGCCCGGCCACCGGCAGATCAGGCCAGCGGCGTTGCGTGCCGCAGGATCAGGAAGTCGAACACGAAGGCCGTGACCTCGCCCGACTCCGCGCGCCCCACCCACACCGGGTAGCCGCCGTCGCCCCAGCCCGTCTCCACGGCCAGCAGGTTCGCGCCCGACTCCGGTTCCGGCACGTCCGTCACCGGCCCCGCCAGCTCGACGTCCTCGATGACGTCCTCGTACGACTCCGCCACCTCCGCGTCCACCAGCGCGAGGAACCCACCGTCGACGCCGACCGAGAAGTAGCTGTCGTCGCCGAGCATCCGGACGTCCTCGCCCTCCCGCAGTGCGGGCTCCCAGCGGACCGTCGGCGCGTCGCCGACCACCAGCTTCGCCGCCGCCACCCGGGTGTGCTCGGCGTCGTCGGCGAACCGGACGACCGACAGCAGCAGCGGGTACTCCCCCGGCTCCACCACGTCGACGTACGGCTCCTGCTCGAACAGCCACGGGTCCGGATCACCAGCGACCAGCGTGCCGCTCGGCAGCCACAGCTTGCCGCCCTCGGCGACCTCGACCGTCACCTCGCGGCCGTCGTCGTCCAGCTCGAACCGCGCGCCCGCCGTGAACGCCTCGTCCAGGCCGACGGGCCGCATCGGCGACGGCGGCTGCCACGGCAGCTCGGCCGGGTCCGGCCCGGCGTCCTCGACCTCGCGGACCGTCAGCCGGACCGGCGCCTGCAGCAGCTCGTCGAGGTACGCGAGCGTCGACCAGTCGCCGAAGCGCGGCATCGGCCGGGACGTCTTCGCGAGCTCCAGCAGCTCGACGTCATCGTCGTCCTCGTCCGACCAGTTCCAGTCGTGGCGGTCGCCGTCGAGGCTGTACTCGCTCGACAGCCGCGGCGCGTCCGCGTCGAACTCCGGCTGGTCGGGCGTGGTGTACAACCACTGCTCGACGAGGCGCAGCACGAGCTGGCCCACCCCGTCGGCGGTCGGGAACCGGCGCAGCTCGACCAGCCGGTCGCGCCTGCCGTGGTCGTCGAACAGCCAGGCGGCGGCGTGGTGCGCCTGCCAGCACACCTCGACGAGCGCGAGGGGCGCGTCCCCGGCCAGCAACACCACGGCGTACTGCTCGCCCGCCGCGTCCCGCTCACGCGCCACGGACTCGGGAAGTGGCCGCACGACCGTCCCCGACCCGGGGTCCCAGCCCTCGCAGTAGACGACTTCGGCGGCGATGAACTCGGGGTTGATGCTCACTCCGGCAAGCTCCGTTCGTTGGTCACGCAGGGATAGTGACACCACCCCGTCACGAGCCGCGCGGCACCCACCTCGCGTAGTTTTCAGGTCATGGCCACGCTGGTTTCCTTCCACGCCCACCCCGACGACGAGTGCATTACCTGCGGCGGCGTCATGCGCAAGGCGCACGAGGAGGGCCACCGCGTCGTCCTCGTCGTCGCCACCCGCGGTGAGCTGGGCGAAGTGCCCGACGGCTTCCTCGACGACGGTGAGGAGCTGTGGCAGCGCCGCGTCGTCGAGACCCACGCGGCCGCCGACATCCTCGGCGTCGACCGCGTCGAGTTCCTCGGGTACACCGACTCCGGGATGATGGGCGAACCCACCAACGACGCGCCCGGCACGTTCTGGACCGCGGACGTCGAGGAGGCCGCGGAGAAGCTCGCCGCGATCCTGCGCGAGGAGAACGCGGACGTCCTGACCGTGTACGACGACCACGGCGGCTACGGCCACCCCGACCACATCCAGGTGCACCGCGTCGGCATGCGTGCCGCCGAGCTGGCCGGCACGCCGAAGGTCTACCAGTCGACGATCAACCGCGACCGCGCGCTCGCGGGCCAGCGGGAGTTCGCCGAGCGCGCCGGGATCGAGATGCCCGACCTCGGCCCCGACTTCGGCACCCCGGAGCAGGAGATCACGTGCGCGGTCGACGTCACCGCGTACACCGAGCACAAGCGCAAGGCGATGCGCGCGCACGCCAGCCAGATCAGCGAGCAGTCGTTCTTCCTGGCGCTGCCGGACGAGGCGTTCGGGTTCGCGTTCGGCACCGAGTGGTTCATCCGCGCCGGTCAGGGCCCCGGCATCACGGAGACGGACCTGATGGCATGACCCTCCACCACGAGGTCGCCGGCGAAGGCACACCCGTGGTGCTGTCCGGTTCGCTCGGCAGCGACCTGCGCATGTGGGACCCGCAGGTGGCGCCGCTGGTGGCGGCCGGTTTCCAGGTGATCAGGTACGACCACCGCGGGCACGGCCGCTCCCCCGCCCCGGCGGGCCCGTACACGCTGCGGGAGCTGGCGGAGGACCTGCTGGAGCTGCTCGACGAGCTCGGCCTGCGGCGCGTCTCGCTGGTGGGCCTGTCACTCGGCGGGATGGTCGGCATGTGGCTGGCCGAGAACGCGCCGGAGCGGCTGGAGCGGCTGGTGCTGTGCTGCACGTCGGCGTCGCTCGGACCCGCGTCGATGTGGCGGGAACGCGCACGGATCGCGCGGACGGAAGGCATGGCGCCACTGGCGGACGCGGCCGTCGACCGCTGGGTGACGCCGTCGTTCAAGGAGAAGCACCCGGACCGGGTGCGGTGGCTGCGTGACATGGTGGCGAGCCACCCGGGCGAGGGCTACGCGTCCTGCTGCACGGCGATCGAGCGGATGTCCATTGTGGACTCCCTGCCGACGGTGACCACGCCGACGCTGGTGATCGCGGCCGCCGACGACCCGGCCACCCCACCGGACCACGGCCGCCGCATCGCCGACGCCATCCCCGGCGCGCGGTTCGCGATCGTCCCGGACGCCGCGCACCTGGGGAACGTCGAGCAGCCGACGGCGTTCACCGGCCTGATCATCGACCACCTCCGCCCCGACCGCCGCGCCGCAGGCATGGCCACCCGCAGAGAGGTGCTGGGCGACGAGCACGTGGCCCGAGCGGAGGCGCGGACGACCGAGTTCACGCGGCCGTTCCAGGAGTACATCACCGAGGGCGCATGGGGTTCGGTGTGGTCGCGCCCGGGCCTGGACCGCAGGACGCGCAGTGCGGTGACGCTGGCGGCGCTGACCGCGTTGCGCGCGCACGAGGAACTGCCGATGCACGTCCGCGCGGCCCGCCGCCACGGCCTGACCGAGGCGGAGATCGCGGAGATCCTCCTGCACACGGCCGTGTACACCGGCGCCCCGGCCGCCAACGCGGCGTTCGCCATCGCGCAACGAACGCTCGAAGAGGAGTAGACGCCGGGGGCGCGGAGTGTGCGCAGCCCTCTCCGGGGTGTGCCTTGCCTGGGTTTTCCCTCCGGGGGGTCCTCGCCGGACGGGCTGGTCTCCGGGATGGCGGCGGGTCGGGCACGGGGCTGGGTTGGCAAGGACTGGTGTCCATGGCTGCCTGCCATCCCGTCGACCTCCCGCGGGGCTATCACACCGCGTCAAGGGGGGCCCGACGGCTTGGGCACGGGGTTGCGTCGAGCTTCGGACCCCCTTGACACGGTGTGATCGGGCTTCGCCAGGTCGACGGGATGGCAGGCACCCCTCACGGGGTGATAGGGGCTTCGCCCGCTTCGCAGGGTTCGGGCGCTGCGCGCCCGGCATTCCGAGGTCGGCATCCTCATGCCGGGATCGGCATCCCGGGTCAGCTCACACCGCTCGCGCGCGCGATGCCAACCCCCACCCGATCCCGGGGGCCACCCGCCATGCCAGTCTACCGGTACCCACCGACAGAACCAGGGGCTCAGCCGCGAGCTGTGGACAACCGGGTGGGCTGTGGACAACTATGTGAAGTCCACCTGGGAGACGAGCTTCTCCGGTTGCGGTGACCCGTCCGCCACCACGACCGCGTATGCCAGCCGCAACGTCGAACCGGGTTCGACCGGTACCTCCGCGGCGAAGAACGGCGCCGGGCACACGCACGCGAACGGCGTCGCCCGCACGAACCACATGACCGGGTGCCCCGGGTTCCCCGGCGCGTCCACGAAAGTGAGTGTCGACGTCCGGCCGTGGCCGTCGTGCCGGCCGCGGTACGCGAGCCACGGTGCGCGGCAGCCCATCAGCTCGTCACCGCCGGTGCCCGTCGGCAGCAGCACCTCGCCGTCCGTGAACGACCGCGGGCCCCGCCACATCAGCCCGCCGTAGCCGGCGTTGGGGCGGCCCGCCGTCGTGGGGCTGCCGATGGGGATCACCGCGTCGGTCACGTTCGTCATCGCCGTCGTGAACACCAGTGCCCAGCCGCCGTCCACAAGCGACAGCCGCAGCCCGCGCTCCTCGTGGAACCACGACGACCCGTCGGCGGCGAGCCAGTCCAGTTCCTGGCGCACGGCGCCGCCCGAGATGGACAGGGCGCGGTGCACCTGCCGCCCGTTGTTGTCCAGCTGCACGTACCCCTTGTCGCGCACGAACGTCGGCCCGCCCCAGAAGTTCTGCGTGCCCACGTGCGGCAGCGACCACGAGATGCCCTTGTGCCACACGTGGTCGTGCGGCCGGTAGATCGACACCTCGTCGCCGGTCAGCGTGCGGACCGGGTGGAAGTACGGCCGCGGCGACTCCACCGCCGGCTCCGGCGGCCGGTAGACGTACCGGCACAGCGGCACGCCGTCGTGCACCGCGGTCAGCGCGGCGCCGTCGTCGGTCAGTTCCACGGCGCGCCCGTCCCGTCCATGCGGTGGTAGAACGGCGAGTCCGGGGTCAGCTCGCCGCGCCGGACCCGGGCGCCGGTGAACGCCGACGCGTAGATCGCCGCGATCAGCTCGACCGTCCTGCGCGTCTCGGGCAGCGTGACCGGCGGCGCCACGCCCGCCGACATCGCGTCCAGCACCGCCGCGAACTGCGCCTTGTGCCCGCTCGCCACGCCCGACGGCCCTTCCGACCACGCCGCCGTCACCGACGACTCGTGTCCCGGCGCGGCCGTGACCCGCCAGTTGTGGTCGGCGTAGCCGTACACGTGGTCCAGCTCGATCGACGCGTGCTCGAAGTCGAACCGCAGGTAGCTCTGCTCACGCGGGGACACGACGCTGTTCACGACGGTCGCGACGGTGCCGTTCTCGAAGGTCACGATCGCGGCCGACAGATCCTCGGTCGCGGTCGGTTTCGCCTGCCTGGCCGCGACCGCCACGACCTCGCTCCACTCGCCCAGCACCGACAGCAGCAGGTCGAACTGGTGGATCCCGTGCCCCATCGTGGGCCCGCCGCCCTCGACCGCCCACTTCCCGCGCCACGGCACCGCGAAGTACTCGTCCGGGCGGAACCACAGCGTGTGGCACACGGCCGTGGTCGGCCTGCCGAGGCGCGGGTCGCCGACGAGCGCGCGCAGCCGCTCGGCGCCGCTGCCGAACCGGTGCTGGAACACGGTCGCGAAGAACGCGTCCCCGGTCGCGGCCTCGATCGCGTCCAGCTCGGCGAGGCTCAGCACCGGCGGCTTCTCGCACAGCACCGACACCCCGCGGGACAGGCACGCAATCGCTTGCGGCGCGTGCAGTCCCGGCGGCGTGCACAGCGTGGCGAGGTCCGGCTTCTCGTGTTCCAGCAGGTCGTCCAGGGTCGGGTAGACCGAGGGCACCGACCACTTCGACGCGTACGTGGCGAGCGCGGCGGCGTCGATGTCGGTGGCGGCGACGATGCGGGCCCGGCCCGCCAGTGCCTCGGCGTGGAACCCGGCGATCACGCCGGTGCCCACGATCGCGCACGACAGCTCCATCAAGTCACCGTAACGCGCGTGTCACGCTCCTCGCCGGGAGAGATCTCACGCACCGGACCCTCGACGCGCGCGGGCAGGACGTGCCGCACGTCCGCGCTCGACGCGCCGAGCCACAGCTCGACGTCACCCGGCTCCACGATCCGCGTGCCCGCGAGGCCGGTGAACGCGGTCGCCTCGGGCGGCACGTCGAACTGGACCCGCCGCGACTCGCCGGGCGCCAGCCACACCTTCGCGAACCCGATCAGCTTCTGCACGGGCCGGGCGACCTGCGCGACCGGGTCGTGCAGGTACAGCTGCACGACCTCGGCGCCGTCCCGGTCCCCGGTGTTGGTGACGGTCACGCCGACCGAGAGCCCGTCGCCGGTCACGTCCGTCCACTCGAAACTCGTGTACGACAGCCCGTGCCCGAACGGGAACGCTGGCGTCGGGTCGACCGAGCTGCTGCCGTTCAGCCTGGCCAGCGGCGCGCCGAGGTACGGGGACGGCGGCGCGAACGGATCGGCCGGTACGCTCACCGGCAGCCTGCCCGACGGTGAGACCAGCCCGGTCAGCACGTTCGCGACCGCCGGTCCACCCTCCTCGCCGGGGAAGAACGCCTGCACGATCGCGGCGCACCGGCCCGCGTACTGGCCGAGCGCGTACGGCCGCCCGGTCAGCAGCACCAGGACGACCGGGGTGCCCGTCGCCAGCACGGCGTCCAGCAGCTCGTGCCCGGGTATGCGCAGGTCGGACGCGTCGGTGCCCTCGCCGGAGGTGCCGCGGCCGAACAGGCCGGACTCGTCGCCGAGCGCCACGACGCACACGTCGGCGTCCCGTGCCGCGGCGACCGCCTCCGGGCCGTCGGCGGCGTACACGTCGTGCGGCAGTGCCGACCGCAGCGTCGGGATCGCGACACCGTCGGGCGCGGACGGGATGTGGCGCGGGAACGTGTAGCAGCCGAGCATCGCCGCGTCGGTGTCGGCCTGCGCGCCGACGAGCGCGACCTTCACACCGTCCCGCAACGGCAGCACGCCGTCGTTCGAGAGCAGGATCACCGACTCCTCGGCGACCTTCCGCGCCAACGCCCTCGCCGGCGGCGGGTCGAAGTCCACAGTGGACGTCGTGGTCGGCTGCCAGCCCGGGTCGAGCATGCCGAGCAGGCACTTCTGCCGCAGCACGCGGGTGACGGCGGCGTCCACGACGGACTCCGGGACCTCACCGGCGAGCACCGCGTCCAGCAGTGGCGTGCCGTAGCAGCGCACCTGCGGCAGCTCGACGTCGACACCGGCCGTGAGCGCGAGCGCGGCGGCCCCGCCGGCGTCGGCGGCGAGACCGTGCTGCTTCTCGATGAACGTGACGCCGAAGTAGTCCGAGACGACGGTCCCCTCGAACCCCCACCGCTCCCGCAGCAGCCCGGTGAGCAGGGCGCGGTCGGCGGCGGGCGGCACGCCGTCGACGTCGGCGTAGGAGTGCATGACCGACTCCGCGCCTTCCTTCAGCGCCGCGAGGAACGGCGGCAGCAGCACGTCGGCGACCTCGCGCGGACCGGCCGCGACCGGCGCGAAGTTGCGTGCGCCGCGCGACGCCGAATAGCCGACGAAGTGCTTGAGCGTCGGGATGATCCCCGCCGACCGCATGCCCCGCACGTACGCCGTGCCGATGGCGGTGACCAGGTGCGGGTCCTCGCCGATGGTCTCCTCGGTGCGGCCCCAGCGCACGTCCCGCGTCACGTCGAGCACGGGCGCGAGCCCCTGGTGCACACCGACGTCCCGCATCGACGCGCCGACGGTCGCCGCGACCCGCTCGATCAGCTCCGGGTCCCACGCGGCACCCCACGCGAGCGCGGTCGGGTAGATCGTGGCGCCGTGGGTCATGAACCCCGAGAGGCACTCCTCGTGGACGACGGCGGGGATGCCGAACCGGCCGGCCGCCATGACCTCCCGCTGCAGCCGCACCAGCCGTTCCGCCCCCTCGGCCGGCTCGACCGGCGCGCTGCCGAACGGCCTGGTCAGCTGACCGAGCCCGTTCTTGATCAGCTCGGGCCAGTCGAGGTCGTCGTCCACCAGCTCGTGCTGGAACGGCGCCACCTCCTCGTCCGAAGAGGACTGTCCAAGCCACACCCCGTACAGCTGGCCCAGCTTCTCGCGCAGCGTCATCCGGCCGACCAGGTCGGCGACCCGCTCGTCGACTGAGCGCGCCGGATCCCGCCACGGCTCGTCGCGCATCGCGCACTCCAATCCCGAAAGTTTCGATCGGTTACGACCGACCGAAGCCCAAGTTATCGGCGACCTGTACCGGTATCAAGGTATTGACCTCGCCGAGACGATCGCCGTAATCTCCGGCCAACTACCGGATGTATTCCGAAACTTACGGCAGGTTGATCGCGCTGGGGCGAGCTGCTGTCCGCCTCGGCGCGCGGGCCACTTCTGAAAGGCGCGCCCATGGTTCCCCATCGGCTACCCAGACGATCCTTCCTCGGTCTGCTCGGCGCGGGTGTCGGCGCGAGCGTCCTCGGCACGAGCGCGTGCGGCACTGACTCCACCGCGGGCGGCGACGGCGGCAGCTTCCAGGTGTGGGTTCTCCAGGAGGAGAGCCAGAACGTCGCGCACGAGGGCGCCGTCGACCGGTTCAACAAGAACTCCGGCGTCAAGGCGCGGATCGTCGCGTCCCCCAACGACGGCTACACCGACAAGCTGCACGTCTCCATGGGCAGCGGCAACAAGCCGGACGTGTTCTACAACTGGGGCGGCGGCAGCATCCGCACCTACGCCCGCGACGACCTCCTGGTCGACCTCACCAAGTACTTCGACGAGGACAAGGCGTGGAAGGACAGTTTCCTGCCGTCGGTCCTCGAGGCGGGCACCATCGACGGCAAGTACTACGGCGTGCCCGCCCGCGGCATGCAGCCGATCATCCTGTTCTACAACAAGGCGGTCTTCGCCGACCTCGGCGTGCAGCCGCCGACGACGTGGACCGAGCTGATCCGGATCGTCGACCGCGCCAAGTCGAACGGCATCATCCCGTTCGCGCTCGCGGGCGGCGACCCGTGGACCGAACTGGTGTGGCCGGAGTACCTCGTCGACCGCATCGGCGGGTACGAGGTGTTCCAGAAGGTCGCCGCGGGTGAGCCGAACGCGTGGCGCGACCCGGCCATCGCGAAGGCCATCGACATGATCCGCGACCTGGTCGACCGCGGCGGCTTCGGCGACAGCTTCGCGTCCGTGCGGTGGGACGGCGCGGGCGCGTCGACGCTGATCGCGCAGGGCAAGGCGGCGATGCACCTGATGGGGTCGTGGGAGTACACGAACCAGGTCAACGACCAGCCGGAGTACGCGAAGAACGACCAGGGCTTCACCACCTTCCCGACCGTCGACGGCGGGGTCGGCGACCCGAAGGCGATCGTCGGCAACCCCACCAACTACTTCTCCGTCAGCAAGGACTCGAAGCACGTCGACGCGGCGATCGAGTTCCTGAAGCAGGAGATGGCGTCCGACGCCTACATCGACCAGTGGCTCGAGATGGGCGACGTGCCGGCGGTGACCGGGCTCGAGGACAAGATGGACAAGGCCGCGGACCCGGCGTTCGCCAAGGTCGTCTACGACATGGTCACGCAGGCGCCGACGTTCCAGCTGTCCTGGGACCAGGCCATCGAACGCGCGCAGGCGCAGCCGATGCTCGACGCGCTGTCGAAGGTGTTCCTCGGTGAGCTGGACGCGGCCGGGTTCGTCAAGGCGAACGAGGACGCGGCGTAGATGGCGGTCATGACGGAGTCGCGGGCGCCGGTGCGGACCGCACCGGCGCCGTCGCGGCGGCGCACCCGGCGTGTGAACCGCCCCGGCTCCTGGTACCTCCTGCCCGCCGCGGTGTTCTTCGGCCTGTTCGCGGCGTTCCCGCTGGTCCTCGTGCTGTACCTGTCGTTGACCGACTGGAGCGGCATCGGCACGCCCGCGTTCGTCGGCGTGGACAACTGGGTGCGCATGTTCGACAACGACGCGATCTGGGACGTCACGTCGACGACGTTGCTGCTGACCGTGCTCTTCTGGGTCACGCAGACGCCGCTGTCCATCCTGCTCGGCGTGTGGGCGGCCGGGCCGCAGCGCAACCGGGCCGTGCTGTCGGCGCTGTTCTTCCTGCCGCTGCTGCTGTCGACGGCCGCGATCGCGTTGCTGTTCAACCGGATGTTCGACCCGTACGTCGGGATCGGCCGCGGGCTGGAGCCGTTCCGCAACATCCTCGGCACCACGTCCGGCGCGGTCACGGCGATCGTCATCGTGGTCGGCTGGCAGTTCATCCCGTTCCACACCCTGCTGTACCAGGCGGCGGCGCGGAACATCCCCAAGGTCATGTACGACGCGGCCACAGTGGACGGTGCGGGGCGCTGGTACACGTTCTGGTACATCACGTTGCCGCAGCTGCGGAACACGGTCATCACGTCGTCGACGATCATGATCGTGGGTTCCCTGACCTACTTCGAGACCATCTTCCTGCTGACGAACGGCGGGCCCGGCACGTCGACGCGCACGCTGCCGCTGGAGATGTACTTCCGGTCGTTCCGGTCCTACGAGTTCGGGTACGCGTCCGCGATCGCGTCCGTGCTGGTGCTCGTGGCGACGACGATCTCGCTGCTCATCGTGCGGTTCTCCGGCTTCGCGAAGATGCGGTCCACCATGGAGGGGCTGTGAAGACCAGGCCGAACTACCTCGCGGGTCTGATGGCCGCGGTGTGGCTCGTGATCGTCGGGGTGCCCGTCTACGCGATGGTGTCGTGGAGCCTGCAGACGAGGGACAGCTTCCTCGACCGCGGCCCGCTCGCACTGCCCGGCTCGATCACGTTCGCCAACGTGGCAGAGGTGTTCGACAGCGGGTTCATGCGCTACCTGCTGAACACCGCGATCGTCACCGCTGCTTCCGTGGCACTGACGCTCGTGATCGCCATCCCCGCCGCGTACGCGATCGTCCGGTCCATGAGCTGGTTCTCCGGCGCCATGTTCCGCGTGTTCCTGGCCGGCCTCGCGATCCCGGCGCAGGCGACGATCATCCCGCTGTACCTGATCATCAACCGGATGCAGCTGTACGACTCGCTGACCGCGATCATCCTGCCCACTGTTGCTTTTGGGTTACCGCTGGTCATCCTGGTCCTCGTCGGTTCGCTGCGGGACGTGTCCAACGAGCTGTACGACGCGATGACCGTCGACGGCGCAGGCCCGTTCCGGATCCTGTGGCAGCTCGTCATCCCGATGTCGAAGGGCGCGATCGCCGCGGTCGGCACGTATACCGCGCTGGGCGCGTGGAACCAGTTCCTGTTCCCGCTGGTGCTGACGCAGGACCCGTCGATGCGGGTGCTCACGCTCAGCCTGACCAGCTACAAGCAGGAGTTCCAGATCAACGTGCCGGGGATGATGATGGCGGTCATGCTCACCGCCCTGCCGGTGTTCGTCCTGTACCTGGTGGCGCGCCGGTGGCTGATCGCGGGCCTCGCAGGCATGGGCAGCAAGTAGTATTCCGAAAGTTTCGGAACGTTTCGGGGAGTGCGACGTGGCGAAAGAACGCAAGGTGACGATCAACGTCATCGCAGCGGAAGCAGGCGTGTCGGTGCCCACCGTGTCCAGGGTGCTGAACGGCAGGTCAGACGTGTCCCCGACGACCAGGGCGCGCATCGAGGCGCTGCTGGCCCAGCACGGCTACCAGCGCAGAGGTTCCCGGCGGGGCGAACACGCGGGCCTGGTCGACCTGGTCTTCAACGACCTGGACAGCCCGTGGGCGGTGGAGATCATCCGCGGCGTCGAGGACGTCGCCCACGCGGCCCAGGTAGGCACCGTGGTCAGCGCGATCCACCGCCACTCAGCGGCCACCCGCCAGTGGCTGGACAACCTCCGGGCAAGGAAGTCGGACGGCGTGATCCTGGTGACGTCCACACTGCAGCCCTCCCACCAGGCAGAATTACGTCGCCTGAACGTCCCGGCTGTCGTGATCGACCCGGCGGGCGGCCCGGCGCTGGAGGTCCCGACCATCGGCGCGACGAACTGGGCAGGCGGCCGAGCCGCGACGGAGCACCTCACGTCCCTGGGCCACCGCCGGATCGGCTTCATCGCGGGCCCGACGTCGCTGCTGTGCAGCCGCGCCCGCCTGGACGGCTACCGAGCCGCCCTCGACGCGGCAGGCCTGCCGGTAGCCGACGAACTGATCCAACCGGGCGACTTCTACCACGAGTCGGGTTTCCGTGGCGCGACCGCGCTGATGTCCCTCCCCGAGCCACCCACTGCCATCTTCGCGTCGAGCGACCAGATGGCGTTCGGCGTGTACGAAGGCCTGCGGCAGCAGGGTTTGCGCGTCCCGGACGACGTGAGCGTGGTCGGCTTCGACGACCTTCCGGAAGCCCGCTGGGCATCGCCACCGTTGACCACGGTCCGCCAGCCGCTGGCGGAGATGGGGACGTTGGCTGCTCGCATGCTGCTGCGGCTGTCCCGCGGCGAGGAGACGGACAGCCCACGGGTGGAACTGGCAACGGACCTGATCGTCCGCAACAGCACAGCACCGCTCACGACCTGAGTTCTACTTCGTCGCGGCCAGCACCCGCTCCCGCAGGTGGTCAGGGACCTTCGCACGTTCGCTGAGCCAGGTAGCCCAGTCCGGTGGCAGGTCCTGCGTGGCAAGCGTCACCGGGTCGCCAGGCAGCCAGTCGCCGATCAACGCGCGCTGTGTGCGGATCCGCAGCGGGGACACCGAGTACCAGGTTTCGGGCAGGACGCCTTCCATCCACTGCTCCGCCAACGAGGCCACGGCGTCGGGGGCAGGTTCCGCACCGCGCTGGTGCTCGTACCAGGCCGTGAATGCGGCGACCATCGGCGTGGCGTCGATGTCGTACAGCGACGCCGCGGGAGGCAGCAGGTCCGCGAGGTCGTCGACGCGGCGTTGTACCCGGAACCAGTTGTCCATCATCACGCGGGACTCGTCACCGACGATGTGAAGGTCGCCGATCGCGAGTTCGGTCAGGCACGGCAGGTCCGCAAGCCCACCGACCGGTCGCGGCGTCACCCCGCCCACCGACGCCCGACCTCCGCGCGCCAGGCAGCGACAGCCTGGTCAACGTCGTCGAAGACACCGGCGAAAGCAGCCGTACCGACTCCGACCCATCGATGTCGAACAGGCACACGACCGGCGTGTCGCCGTACGAGAAGCCCGCGACCTCCCCGAACCTCGTGCCGTAAGCGTCCCGCATCCGTAGCACCTCACCGGTCGCCGAGATGTGCAGGAGGTCGTCCAGCCCCTCTGCTGCATCCGCAATCCCCTGCAACGCCTTGCGGCACACCTCCGCCTGCTCAGGCGATGCGATTCGGCCCGATCAACTTGGCCGTGATCTGCTCGACTTCCCGCCGGGCCGGCCGCTGAACCGAGCGCCGTGGCCCCGTCAAGCACCCCCTGGAGCGCCGCCCCGAACCACTGCGGCCGCCCACTGGCCGCCCCGAAGCAGCTTTCTGTAAGAACGAGGACGCGGCGCGCCCCGACTCTTCTTTTTCTTCTTCCGACCACGAGACACCGGCGACATGCCAGTGCATGGCAGTGACAGCCTCACTCGTCGGACGGCCGTGCCGCATCCAAGAGGTCGAGGTAGCCGTCCACCGCTTCCCAAAGGGCGTTCTCCGGGTACCGGTAGTTGCCGCGGTGCTGCCGACGCCAGTCGCGTTCCCAGTAGTTCGCGTGCACCTCACGCAGGCGGGCCAAGGCGGCGGCGAGCGCGGCGGCGGTGTGGCCACGCACCTCGTCCGCCGTCGCCGTCAACCGGGGCAGGTCGGAGAACCGGCGCTCCGCCAGTGCCCGCAGGACGTCCTCGTCGGGACCGTCGACAGACCAGAACCGCACCGGCTCGCGGATGTAGTGGTTCCACACCGGGTCCTGGTGGGAACGCCACCAGTACGCGAACCCGCCTTTGTCGAGCCTGAGCGTGTTGACGAGCCAGCCCGTCCCGTCCGGCTGCGACTCCCACGGCACTTCCTCGGACGGCAGGTTCAGCACCAGCGCGACCTTGACGTGGTCGAGCGGGTCGTCGCCCTTCAGCACCTCACCGAACACGTAGGCCTCGAGGAGGAAGCGCTCGTCCGGCGGCCAGGTCGTGGTGCTGGCACGCCTCGGCCAGCATCCGAAGCCGCTGCACGGCACGCTGGTAACGCACGTGGACCGTCCCCTCAGCCGATCCCGGCAGCCAAACGCAGGTTGGCGTCCTCCGGCTCGAAGTGGGCGGGGTCGAACTGTGCGCGACTGTCGAGCCCGAGCCACTCGAGCATGAACCGGTGCTCCTCGTGGCCGGGATCGGCGAGGACCGCCACCAGGTGCGCGTATCCACCCACACCGCCGGAGTCCTCCGGCGGGCACGCTCCCTGCCCGGCCACACACCGCGGACACCGTTCGCCGAGCCCGAAGGCGCTCGATTCCTCGACGAGGATCTCGTGGTCCCAACAGTCCCCGAAGTCGTAGGTGTACTCGAGCCGGCGGCCCGGTGCCACGAGGTCGTTAAGCTTCGCCGCGTGTTCGTCCTGGTAACCCAGTTCCGGATCCGGCACGCCGTAGTGGGTCTGCCCGTCGCTGAAGACGTGCAGGTGCGCGTCCTGCCACCCCATCACGGCCTGGATTACCTGGTGCAGGCGATCGAGCCGGATCGCGGCAGGCACCAGCACTCGCCGCCACACCGGCGGATCGTCCGTTCCCGACAGGGTGATCTTGAGCTGGAACACGGGATCACCGGGTTCAGGCTCGCCCAGCAGCGTGCGCATGCCGGACCGGCCAAGCTCGGTCAGCGCCGCCGTCCCGTCCTCGATCGTCACCGCGCCCAACCGGCGCAGGACGTCGAGGGTGCGCTCGGCGTCGCGGTCGTTGGTCCTGCGCAAGAGGCCGAGTTGGAACTCGGTGGCGTCATCCAGCACGTACGGCGCGGTCGCGACATCCCACGCCATCGCACGCAGACGTGCGACCGGCTGGTCAGTCCGGTGCAACAGGCGCAACATCACACGGGTGACGCTCGCAAACTCCACGCGCAGCGGCGACTCGCTCAACCCCGGATACAGGATCACCTCGCCCATCCGCTGGAACGTCGTGAACAGCCTCAGCCACAGCGCCCCCTGGTCGTCGAGCAGCGCCGCGTTCTTCTTGACTGGGACCAGCCGGTTGCCGGTCTTCCGCGCCAGCCGCGCCGCTTTCGCCCATTCCACGACGAGCGTCAGGTCAGCCAGTTCCTGGCTCGATCCGGTCCGGTACACGCGGTCGCCGATGGCGGGGTCGATGGTGTCACCGGTACCCAGCGCATTCACCAGCGTCCGAGCGTCGGCCATGGTGATCTGCCCCGTGGCGGTCAGTTTGCGGCCCTCGCCAATCCACTCCACGAACGCACGCACCTGCTCGGCCAGCTCGGACATCGCGGCGCTCACCCCTGACCCGGCGACGCCAGGCCGGCCAGCGCCCGTCGGTAGGCGTCCTCGTCGAACGGTTCACCCCGGAGCATGGTCGGCTGCATGTGCTCGGCCATCACGCCGGCCAGCTCGTGCAGGATGTCGTGCCGTTCCATGCCCTGTTCACGCAGCCGCTTGGCCGCCTGCCACACCTCGGGCGGCTCGTCGGCCCACAGCTGGTTGGCGATCACCTCGTGGGAACCGCGGGTTCGTCCCGTCGATCTCACCCTGCCACGACGAGTCAGCCAGGTACTCCGCGAACTCCGGGTGCTCGGCCTGGATGAGCAGCGACCGCTCGTCCGGGTCGGCGGGATCGAGCCCGTCGACCCGCTCACCGTCGATCACCGCGCTGCCGTGCGGCACCACGAACGCCCGCCGGTCGGCGGTCTCCTCGTCGGTCGGCAGGTCCGGCAGGTCCGGCAGGTGAACATCCCGGACGGGAACAGACCGCTGAACCGTCCTGCGTCCAGACTTCTTCGGTTTGCGTTTACGTCCCCTGCTGACCGGGCTCACGCGGCCAGCCTCTCACCAATCCTCCGCATGCGTGACCAGGTGCCGCAGCCGCGTGTTGACGGCCCCGACATCGAGCGGCTCCGGATCCACCGGGTCTTCCTGGTCGTAGTACTCGATCGGGTTGTCACCCTCGCCGGTGAGACGCACTGCGGGTGTGCCAGCGGATGCCCGTCCAGCACCTTCTCCAGCACGATCTCGTGCCCCCGGCTCGCACCGAAGTCGTAGACGTGGGAGAGCGACGCACCGGGCCCGGGCAGCGCCCGGTGCAACGGCATCGCGTCCTCGGACTCCGTTTCCTCGAGCCCGTGGATCGGATCGGCGTAGCGGTGACGTCCCACGGTGAACACGTGCAAGTGGTGTCGTCCCAACCGAACAACACCGTGATCACGTGATGGAGCAACCCGAGCCTGGCGTTCTCCGGAAGTAGCACGCGTCGCCAGCAGTCCCGGTACAACGAACCTTGAGCTGCTGAACCGGCACCGGCTTCCCCTCCACAGTGGCGAGGGCTTCGGCGACGTCCCTGGCGTGCGGGTGCCCACTGTCGGCGATCCGCTCGACGTCGACCCTGCCGAGGAACTCCATCGAGGCGTAGCGGGCCGCGGCGACACCGTGGCGGGTCAGGTCGGCGTGCGCGTACTCGGTGGCGAGCCGGGCCAGAACCGCTGTGGGCGGCTCCGCGCCTGCTCGTACTGGTAGGCCATCGACCGGACGTGCGCGGCGCGCTTGGGCACCCGTTCGACGGCGCGAAACGCGGCGACCGCCTCGTCTCCGAGGGCACCGATTAGGCGCCACGAGCCGAGTGGATCATCCAGTTTGCCTGACTGCGCAGCCCGCTTGTCCGCGACCACACCGACCCATTCGGCCAGACGAACGGCGGCCGCGAGGACAGGGCAGGCGGACGCGAGTTCAGAAGGTACTGGACGACGTTGTCGGGCGCGTGATTCAGGGCGCGGGCGCCACCGACTCGATGTTGGCGACGGCGAACTCGCGGTCGGCGTCCCGCAGGTAGCAGAACGCGTGCAGCCACCGGTCGAAGAGCTGCTGTGGCCGGATCTGCCGGACGCTGTGACTGCCGTTCTTGTCGACGTACGAGATCAACACGTCGTCCTGGTTGTCCACGGCATGGCTCATGAGCACCAGCTCGGCCTCGTCGAGACGCGGGTTGAGCCTGGCGATCAGCTCGAAGGTCCCGCTCCGCTGCGCCTCGGGGTCACCCTC
This sequence comes from Actinophytocola sp. KF-1, assembly GCF_054661535.1. NCBI lineage: Bacteria > Bacillati > Actinomycetota > Actinomycetes > Pseudonocardiales > Pseudonocardiaceae > Actinophytocola > Actinophytocola sp. KF-1. The sequence continues at coordinate 339,311 of NZ_BAAFVK010000013.1, forward strand.
GGGGTCGGCGAGCAGTCGCCGGGCCAGCTCCCCGGCGTCGACCATCGGCCGTACGGTGACGACGCCGACCTCCTCCGCACGGTGCTCCTCGCGACGCTCGACGACCGCGGTGCCGTCGGGCTTCTCGCCGACCGGGGACAGCCCCGCCACGCGCAACCGCTCGAGCACGTGGTCCAGCTGGTGCGGGCTGGTCAGCACGGTGGGCGCGACCCGGCTGAGCCGCAGCTTCGCCAGTTCCCGGGTGTTGAGGATCTCGGTGGCGAGTGCCTCGTCGGCGACCACGACCGACCGCGTCTCCCGCACCCGCACCTGCCCGTGCCTGCGAGCGGCGTCGGTGACCAGGTACTCCAGCGGCTGGGGCACGGCCCGATCCGCGACGGTCGTCAGCTCGGCGAGCAGTTCGTCGGCCGACCAGCCCGCGTCGAGCGCGGCCCGGACGCTGGCCCGGGTGAACCGCCAGATGGCCGCGTCGCCGCGCGTTTCGTTAACGGCGGCCGCGGCGAGCAGCCGGGACACGGCCGCCGACGGCTGCCCCGTGACGACCACGGTGAGGTCGGACTGGAGGATCACCGTGCATTCGGCCTCCGGTAGCAGGGCCGCGCAGCGCCCGGCCGCGTCCGCGACGACGTCTCCACCGGTCTCGACAGCGGCCAGCACGGCTTCGCCGAGGTCGGTCACCCGATCGCCCGCGACGACTCCGAGCAGTTCAGCCTCCCGTACCGTGGCGGCGATCTTCTCGTCCCTGGCCCCCGGTTCGTAACCGTGCAGCGGGCAGAACCAGTCGATCTCGGCGCCGACACCACGCACCGAGAGCCCAGCGCGGGCCTCCCGCAGCATCGCCCGCCGCATGTCCCCCGCCATGGACATCAACGGCAGCGGCGGCGGCAGCTCCCGGTCGCCGTCGATCTCCCGCATCAACGGCGCGTGCTCGATGCCGTGCCATGCGACCGCGAGGACGGCCCACTGCGCTCCGGGCGCGGCCTCCCGCCACGGTCCGAAGGCGCCGGTGGGGGCGTAGCCGCCGTCCACGTCCCCGAGCAACCCGGCCGCGTACGCGAGGTCGATCCACAACGCCAACACGTCGTCGGAAGTCCCGAGGTGTTTGGCGAGCCGAGCACGTTCCCGTGTCCCGACCCCACCCTTCTTCAACGCGGCGACCGGCTTGCGTCCGGCCTCGTCGAGGAGGGTCGTCACGACGCGTACCGCCTCTCGAGCCGCGGCCACGGCCGCAGTGCCGGACAGTCCGGCAGCGGCGGCAATCACGGGCCGCCCGGTCAGCCGGAGTTCGTTCTCCACCAGCCAGGCAGCGACCGCCACCTCCCTCGGCACCTCGGGCCGCAGGTTTGATCGCAGCACGAGACCGGTCTCGACCAGCACGTCGGTCGGGTCGACCCGGCCTCGCGGGGCGCCGAAGCCGAACATGATCCCGAAGTCACCAAGCCGCAGCTCCGCCAGCCGCGCCCACGCCGGTGCCGGAAGTCCGCGGATCACCTCCCCCAACGACCGCGGATCGGCCATCGCCTCGCCCAGCCGCGCGACCAGCTCGGGCTTGCGCAACCCGGCCGCCTCGACACCCAGCGCGGACAGGCAGGCACGCACCTCGTCGACGAGCGCCGTCCCGGCCAGTTTGACCACCGGCCGCCCACCGCCGATCTCGTCGGCCCAGTGTTCCCGCAGGACGGCGGGCAGGTGGATGGTCTCCCTCTCCGTCCAGGCCAGCCCAATCGCACACAGGGTGGCCACCTCGTCCCGCACGGTCTGTTCGCCGGCTCCCAGCAACGCGGCGACCGCCGCCACGGTCACCGCGTTACCGAGCACGGCCACCGCCTGCCCGACGACCATCGTGTCCCGGCAGAGCGTGTGCAGCGCCGGAACGACGGACCCGGCTCCGCCGAGCCGCTGCGCCAACTGCCGGAACCCGGACGGCACCGGCTCCCGACGCACGTCAGGACGCGAGACCAGCAACCGGACCAGTGCGTCCTTGTCCAGAGTGGACAGATGTCGGGCGAACGACACGTCACTCATGCCTCGACATTGTGTCTCACCGTCACACCGGTCTCCGCGCGCGGTAACGGATCGACTGCGAACATCGACACTCGCCGGGACCGTTCAGTCGACGAGGACGAGGCATGAGTTTTCAGACCCCGCATTACTCCGTTACGAACCTGCTCGAATGGGCCGCATCGGGTCACCTCCAGCTGCCCGACTTCCAGCGGTCCTACAAGTGGGACGACGAGCGGATCCGGTCGCTGCTGGTGACGATCCTCCGCGGTCACCCCATGGGCGTCCTCATGGCACTGGAAGCGGGTGGCGACCAGGTCCGGTTCAAGCCGAAACCCATCACCGGTGTCACCGGAGCGAGCCAGGCGCCGGGCCTTCTCCTGCTGGACGGGCAGCAGCGCACGACATCGCTCTTCCAGGCGCTCTCCGGCGACGGGGTGGTCGACACCGAGGACGAGCGCAAGAAGAAGCTGCAACGGCGTTACTTCCTCGACATCGAGAAGTCGCTGGGTGACGCGCGTGACCAGGACGAAGCGGTCCGTTCCGTCCCGGCCGACGGCCGGATCACCGAGAACTTCGGCAAGGACGTCGTGACCGACCTGTCCACGACCGAACTCCAGCAGCAACAGGGCATCATGCCGTTCGTCGAGTTGTTCCGCCCGAACGGCCCCATGACCTGGCTCATCGGCTACATGAACGCCAAAGGACCGGAGCACGCAGCCGCCCGTGGCGAGGTGATGGCCAGGTTCAACGGCCAGGTGCTCGCCGGGATCAACCAGTACCGGATCCCGGCGATCCTGCTGCCCGCGCAGACCAGCAAGGAAGCGGTGGCGACCGTTTTCGAGAAGGTCAACACCGGTGGCCTGCCGCTCAACGTCTTCGAGCTGTTGACCGCCACGTTCGCCGGTGACGCCGCCTACTACGCCGAACACAGCACCGACTTCCGGCTTGCCGAGGACTGGGACACCACCGCAGCGGTCATCGGCCACCACTCGGTGCTCGCGGGGTTCCAGAACACCGACTTCCTGCAGGCCGTGTCGGTGCTCGTGACGCTCGCGAAGCGACAACGCGACTTGGCGGCGGGCAAACCGAAGCCCACCGCCACCAGCGCGCGCAAGGAGGACATCCTCGCGATGGACCTCGCCGACTACCTCCCGTGGTCGAGCCAGCTGCGGGACGCGCTGCCGTGGGTCGCCCACTTCCTCAACGGTGAACACATCCACACCGCGGGGAACCTGCCCTACCGCGCGCAGGTGACCGCGCTCGCGGTTATCCGGGTGCTGCTCGGCGAGGACATCGACCTGTACGCCGTTCGCGCCCGCGTGCGTCAGTGGTTCTGGTGCGGGGTGCTGGGCGAGCAGTACGGCGGCACCATCGAGACGAAGGTCGCCCGCGACGCCGAACAGATGCCAGCCTGGGCGGTCGCGGCGAAGACCGGTGCCACGGCGCCCGTACCGGACACCGTCAGCCGTGCACAGTTCGCGGAGTCACGACTGCTCTCGCTGCGCACGAAGAACGCCGCCGCCTACAAGGGCGTGTACGCGCTGCTGATGGCGCAGGACAAGCCATGTGTCGACTGGAAGTTTCACCAGGTCATCGACAAGGCGTCCTACGAGAGCCTGAAGATCGACGTTCATCACGTTTTCCCCCGGAAGTGGTGCCTTGACAACGGGATCGCCCCGGCGTATCGCGAGAGCATCATCAACAAGACACCGCTGGGGAAGAAGACGAACATCCAGCTCGGCGGGCAGTCTCCGAAGGAGTACATGAGGAAGCTCGACGGCAACGGGCTGACACCCGACCAGGTCGACGACATCGTTCGCACTCACGCGATCGACCCCGCGACGTTGCGGTCAGGTGACTTCGACGGCTACTTCACCGCACGGCGCCAGGCGCTCGTGGGCCTGATCGAAGGCGCGATGGGCAAACACGTGAACCGTGACTGGGACGGCGAGGACCAACGTCCGGCGGAGGGCCCGGAGGCGTTCGAACCCGAGCCCGACGACCAGGAGGACGGCGTGCCGGCCGAGGGAGACGAAGAGGACTGAGATCATCACCAGACGAGACGAAGTTCTGGTTCTGCTGGCCAAGAACCCCGATGGCCTCACTGATGCCGAACTGGCAAGGCTGACCGGGGCGTCGCACCAGACGATCAACCAGACGTGCAGGCAGCTCGCGGCCGAGGGCCTCATCCGCCGGGACAACTTCGGTAGCCCGATCACGAACTTCAGCACCGAGGTTCAGCCGGCAGCTCGGCCCACAGCGCCCGTCCCTCGCCCTGACTGGTTCTGGGAGGGCAACGTGCAGGCCAGCGTGATCCGGCACCTGACGGCTCGAGGAGCGGTCATCCGATCGGTTGCCGACACCGCCTCGAAGGCGCGCGGTACCGACATCGTGGCGTCGCTGGACGGACGCGTCCTGCACATCGAGGTCAAGGGTTGGCCGTCGACGACCTACGCCGACGCGCGCAGAGCCGGTGAGGTCAAGAGAACCCAGCCCACTGTGCAGGCCTCGCACTGGTTCGCCGGCGCCGTGCTGAGCGCGCTCCGGTTGCGCGGTCAGCACGCGGGCGACCGCGTGCTGACCGTGTTCCCCGACTTCCCGCGCTATCGGAACCTCGCCGACGAGACCGCGGCCACCCTGCGCGCGGTCGGCATCGAGATCTGGTTCGTCGAGGAGTCGGGCGCGGTGCGCGTCCACCCGGATTGAGATGGCGTCTACCTGCCTGACAGCCACACCAGCAGTGTGGTGACACCCGAGCGCGGCCAAGCAACCGGCCGCAGGGCGTGCAGGACTTCGACGTGGAGCGGATGCTCGACGCATACGAGGTGACGGACGCCAACACGGGCGAGTGGGGTGCTCGGTTGTCGGCGCGGGCGGGTGAGCGCGGCTACTGGCTGGCGCTGCGCAAGGACCTGCCGGAGGATCCATGAGTTGCTGAACGTCGAGGCCACACTGCTCGCACGGCGCCAACTGGAGACAACGGTGGTGCCGGACCTGCTGCAAACGCCCGACTACACGCGCGCGCTGGTGACCGGCGCGAACCCGGGCCTGGACTCGAGGTGGGCGAGCGCCGTGTCCTGGCGCGGCGGAGTCCGAGCACATCACGGTGCAGGTGCTGTCACGCTCCGCGGGGCGACACCGGCAGTGGATCACCCGTTCTCAATCCTGACCCCGCCGGAGCCCATTCCCGACGTCGGCTATGCGGAAGGCCAGCGTGGCTCGATCTACATCGAGGACCGCGAACGCATGAGCTGGTGGAGCGCTGGGCATGCTCACCGAACGCGCACTAACGCCCGCAGGTCACTAAGAGGCTTGTGGCGTGGATCGCGGCGGCCGGTGAGCAGGGCCGCACTCGCAAGGAGGTCTACACCGACTTCTACCGCCGCAACACCAACGCTGACCGCGCGTCTGGCCGAACTGGCCGCCGCAGGACGGCTCACGGTCACGCAGCGTGCACCAACCGGGACGCGGCCGACCGGCCGAGGTCTACACCGCCAATCCCCGACGCACTAAACGCAGTAACGCACCCGTTGCCTCCCTCACCTCCGGGACGCGCACCGGACACCCGGCGCGGCCCGCCAGGGTGGCCCTGCCGCAAGCGCGCCCACCGCCCTCACTCCGGCCCGGCCACAAGCCGAACGGAGGGCCCAGGGTGCTGGGTCTAGTGGGGTCGCTAGCGGCCCAACCCGACCACGACCAGCGGCCTAGCGCCTAGCAGCCACCCGCGCGACAGGCACCGATCAGGCCCAAACCGGCTGAACCATCCCCTGATGGTCCAGCCCTAGGAAGTCAGCCCGGTCCCGAGGTGACGGAACCCGCCAGCATCGCCGTGACGGGGGACGTGACAGCCCGGCCAACCGAGCTAACTCGGCTAACTCCCGCAGGTCAGCAGACCATTCCGCCGACGGGACCAGCGAGTCAGCAACCTCACCCGCCACACCGGAGCTAACCCACGACCTAACCCGGCCGGACGACCATCGGGGGACACGACATGGCAACCCACACCACCGACCAGGACGGGCCGCGCGTGCTGCTCACCGTCGAGGCCGCCGCCCGGCCTTCGATCAGCCGCACCCGCATGTACGCGCTGTTGAAGTCCGGGGACGTGACGTCCGTGCGCGTCGGCAGACTCCGCCGCATCCCGGCAACCGCACTGGAGAAGTGCGCCGCGCAGCTGCAACACGCGGCGGCGTGGACCCGCCAGGAGATGCCCCGCCCCCCAGACCCCGGCCAGGGGGCATCACCTGAGCGAGGGGCGTACCCGGCGCGAGAACACCAACCAGGCCGACCGCGCCGGGTACCGCCCCACCCCGTGACAGAACCCTGTCGACGGGCATTCGTCACCACGTGACGGAATCCCCGCGACCGGTTCCGTTCACCACACACCCACACCGAGCAGGGCGCGGCCATGCCCCAAAACCAGCCCAGAAAGGCACCACAGAAATGCCATGCAAACGAGCAGAAGGCACCCGCGCACCCAACGGCGCATCCTCCAACTACCTCGGCAAAGACGGGAGATGGCACGGCCGCGTGACCATGGGCGAAGGACGACGGCAGCCCGGACCGCCGACACGTCGAACGCAAAACCGAGGGCGAAGTCATCCGCGCTGTTCGTGCGCTCGAACGCGAGCGAGACAGCGGCAAAGCTCGCACAGCGGGTAGCGGAAAGTGGACAGCCGAGAAATGGCTACTGCACTGGTTCGAGCACATCGCGCAACCCAACGTTCGGTACAAAACCCAGACGTACTACAGCACGACCATGCAGAAGTACCTGATTCCCGGCCTGGGAGCGCACCGACTGGAGAAGCTCGAACCGGAGCACTTCGAGCGCTTCTATGCCCGGACTGGTCGCCTCGCCTCTCGAATGAGACGGGAACTGAGACGACAGAAGGGATGCCCGATAAGGACACCCCTTCTGACCTGCGCGCCCGAAGGGATTCGAACCCCTAACCTTCTGATCCGTAGTCAGATGCTCTATCCGTTGAGCTACGGGCGCATGTTCAGTTGTGTGGCGGAGGCTCCGGGATTTGAACCCGGGAGGGGTTGCCCCCAACCGCATTAGCAGTGCGGCGCCATAGACCAGACTAGGCGAAGCCTCCCGGAGTACCGCTCGGCGAGTACCTTACACAGGCCCCCGAGCGGTCTCCAAACCGGGTCGTCAGCTGGGGAGGAACGCCGCCAGCGCGTCGGGGTTGGCCAGGGCGTCCCGGCTGACTGCCCGCTCCGGCGGGACGCCTGCCAGGATCTTCTTGACGGGAACCTCGCACTTCTTGCCGTTCAGGGTCCTCGGTACCTCCTTGACCTCGATGAACCGGTCCGGGACGTGACGCGGGGACAGGGCCGACCGGAGCGCTGTGCGCAGGCGGGGCTCCACGTCCGGTAGGGAGGCGCCGGGTGCCAGGACGAGAAAACACAGCAGCTCGCCCTCGACGTCCGCGGACGTGTCGATGACCAGGGAGTCCGCGACCTCCTCGAAGCCCTCGACGACGCGGTAGAACTCGCTGGTTCCCATGCGCACGCCGCCGCGGTTGAGGGTCGAGTCGGACCTGCCGTAGATGACCGCGGAGCCCCTCGGGGTGATGCGGATCCAGTCGCCGTGGCGCCACGTGCCCGGGTACAGCTCGAAGTACGAGTCGATCATGCGAGAACCGTCCTCGTCGCCCCACAGGTACAGGGGCATGGACGGCATCGGCTTGGTGATGACCAGTTCACCAACCTCGTCCACCAGGGGTTTTCCGGTCGGGGACCACGACTCCACCGCCGCGCCGAGGGCTCGGCAGGACAGCTCGCCGAGCCACACCGGGACGTCCGGGGACGAGCCCACGAACGCCGTGCAGAGGTCCGTCCCGCCCGAGACCGAGCAGATCTGGATGTCCGACCCCAGCTCGTCGGCGATCCAGCGGAAGCCCTCCGGGCTGAGCGGGGCACCCGTCGAGCCGACCGCCCGCAGGGACGACAGGTCCTGGGTGGCCGCGGGCTTCAGGTGCTGCTTCAGGCACGACTGGATGTACGGGGCCGACGTGCCGAAATACGTGACCCGGTGACGGGCGGCGAGGCTCCACAGGGTGTTCAGGTCCGGGTGGCCGGGGCTGCCGTCGTACATGACCACCGTCGCGCCCACCAGCAGGCCCGAGACCAGGTAGTTCCACATCATCCAGCCCGTGGTGGTGAACCAGAAGAAACGGTCACCGGGGCCGAAGTCGGCGTGCAGGGCCAGCTGCTTCAGGTGCTCGACCACGATGCCGCCGTGGCCCTGGACGATGCCCTTCGGCAGGCCGGTGGTGCCGCTCGAGTACAGGATCCACAGCGGGTGGTCGAACGGGACCGGGTCGAACGCGAGTTCGGCGCCCGGGCGGACGAACCGGTCCCACGGAATGGTGTCCGGGGCCGTGGCCTCGGACGACAGGTAGTCGATGAGCACCGTGGCCCGCAGCGACGGGATCTCGGCCTGGAGTTTCGCGATCGTGGGCCGCACGTCGAAGGCGCGTCCGTTGTACTTGTAGCCGTCCACCGCGAACAGGACCACCGGCTCGATCTGCGTGAACCGGTCGGCCACGGCACGGACCCCGAAGTCCGGCGAGCAGGACGACCACGTGGCACCGAGGGACGCCGCCGCCAGGAACGCCACCAGCGTGCGCGGCGCGTTCGGGGCCAGGGCCACCACCCGGTCGCCGCGACGGACGCCCAGGTCGGACAGGGCGGCGCGCACCGCCGCCACCTGCGCGCGCAGCTCGCCGTACGTGAGCTGCTCCGCCACGCCGTCCTCGCGCTCGAAGATCACCGCGAGGTCGTCGTCGGCGCCTGCGGACAGGGCGTGCTCGGCGTAGTTGAGCGTCGCGCCGGGGAACCACCGGGCGCCCGGCATGTCGGCCGACGCCAGCACCCGCTCGGCCGAGGTGTGGAAACGCACCCCCAGGTACTCCGCCAGCGCGCCCCAGAACGCCTCCAGGTCACCCGTGGACCACTCCCACAGCGCCTGGTAGTCGGCCACCTCGACGCCCCGCTCCGCCGCCAGCCACCGGCGGAACCCGGCGATCCTGCTCTCCTCGACGCGCCCTGGGTCCGGACGCCACAACAGCGTGGCCTCGTTGTCGCTCATGGCCCGTTCCTATCCCATATCGCGGGCCCTTGCCATGGTGTCTGCCCACACATCCCGCAGCGCCCGCGGTGGGCGCTGCCATCGGCCGTGCGTGTTCCGCCAGACGGTCGACAGCAGGCAGGCCAGCGCCTGGTGGTCCTCGGCGGGCGTGCCGGGCAGGCGGAGCAGCCTGCCGATGGCCACGTCGGTCAGCACGGCGTCGCCGCGGTCGTCGACCACGACCGCGGACGGGCCGATGGTGCCGTGGCACACGCCGCGGGTGTGCAGTTCGGCCAGCGCGGCGCGGACGCCGTCGGCCACGTGCAGCAGTTCTGCGGTCGTCAGGCGGGCCCGGCGCAGTGTCCCGCCGAGGACGGCGTCGGTGGCGATCGCGACGTGGCCGTCGACGAGCACGTCCCGCACGGCCGCGACGTTCGGGTGCCGGATGGCGGTGAGCAGGTCGACGTCGGCGCGGCGGACCGCGGGCGGGTCGGGCGACAGCACCCGGACCGAGACCGGCATGCCGTCGGGACCTGCGGCGATGTGCGTCATGCCGTACCGGTCACCCCACACGGGGTGCAGGAGCCGGTAGCGGCCGGCAAGTGTGGCAGGCATACCCGGCAGTGTCGGCACAGGACACGTACTGGACATGTATTGGACGTGGATTGCCTGGTCAGGGTCGATTACGCCGCCATTGTGGACAGATAGTGGTCGATCTTCACCTCCTGATCTGGTCAGGAGGCTGGAGGCACCATTTCTCCGTGGTTCACTGGGGCTCGTGCTGGTTGAATGGGGCGGACGAGGTTGGACTCCCCTTGCCTCCGAGGTGCTCTTCGCTTCACCGTGGTTTCAAGTGCGGCGAGACGACATGCTGCGCCCGGACGGTTCGCGAGGGTTCTACGACAGCGTGGTCGCACAGCCCGCCGTGACCATACTTGCGGTGGACGATCGACGACAGATCGCGGTCACACGGCAGTGGATCTGTGTACACGGAGAGGCGCAATGGCGGTTGCCCGCGGGCCGCGTCGACACACTCGACGGGACATTGCGCGCTGCTGCGCAGCGGGAACTCGCCGAGGAAACAGGTATCCGCGCCGATGACTGGCGTGCACTCGGATCCATCAACTGTGCCGACTCGTTGACGAACCATCGGGACCATGCCTTCCTCGCCATGGGACTCACGAGCGGAGGGGAGCGCAGACTCGAGCCTGGGGAAGCCGACCTCGTGTTGCATTGGATACCTGTCGAACAGGTTGTCAAGATGGTCCTCGCCGGCGAACTTCCACACGCCGGCAGCACATTCGCCGTGTTGACCGCCCAAGTACAGGGCCTTCTCTAGGTCAGGTTCTAACTCCGACGAACAGAACGGCCATCGGCTCCACCTATCTGTTGAGCACTTCACGCACCGCGGCGACTACGTCCTCCGGTGTCCTGGCCTGCAGGGAGGCCAGCCCTCGCGCCCCAGGTGGCACGATGTCGGAGCCGTCCAAGTTTATGATCAACAACTGCAACTCCCCCGCGCGGTGCTGTCGCAAGGCGAGATCGATCTCGTCGTAGCAATACCTGCTGGCCGCATAGGAACGGCTCCAGAGAACGATGAACAGATCCGCTCCGCGCACCGCGTCTTCGATCGCCGCCTCGACCATTCGATCCGGTGGCAACGCTCGCTCGCCGAACAGCACCGCGAGACCCATCACCGTCAGGTAGTGATCCAACGCCTGAGCGTAGTCCCGGTCCGCCCTGGCACGGCTGATGAAGATGCTGTGCGGACGCCCCTTGGGCAGGCTGGTCCCACGCACCTGCGCCATCACCATCTGGTTGGCGATGGTCACGGCATCACGGACGGCGTGCTTGTCTGTCAGGAGACTCGAATCGAGCCAGGGATAACTGGTCCGCCAATCCCGCCGCCGGAAGGCCCGCGCGGCAGCTCCGCCAAGGAATGAGAACGGCACAATAGGCTGCTGACGCGCCTCCGCCAAGTGCAGGATCGTACTCGCCGTCTTACCCGGTTGACCTCCCACGGCGATGATGACGTCGGCCCTTTCCATCGCCATCAACTGGCACAACACCCACGCTTGCGCCAAGGAGTCACGGTCATCGGTCGCCGGCCCGGGATAGAACCAGTTCTTGATCCGGTTGACCGCCGCTGCTCCGAGAACGTCGTGGAGCTGTGCGTAATACTGTTCGACCTCCGGATGGTGCGGCCGGTGCATGTGCACCGTTCCGTTCCCGCCGGTTTCGACATAGCCACGTAATGCGTGGAAGTCGGCCGAATCGGGAATCGGGGAACAAATGACCAGGTCCACTGCGGCCTTCGCCAGCACCACCCCCAGTCGCTGGCAGAACTGTTCCAGTTCCGTTCGTTCGAAGTCCGGGTAACTCGTCTCGCCGGTGATACCGCCGAGAACGAAGGCCGAACGTATCCTGTTGCCCCCCGCAGCGGCCGACTGTTCTCCGAGATCCTCCCGTGTCACCACGGCGTCCCAGAGGTGTTTGAAACGTTTCGTTTCCTCGTCTGGATCACGCTGCGGCGTGCTGCGTTCAGCGAGAACGCGGACCACTGGTTCGAGCTTGGACCACCTGGGCGAGCCGATCCCGTGCAGAAGTTCGCGCACCTTCTGGTGGCTGACGGAGTCCCGAAATCGATCATCGTCCGCTACGGCGTTCGCGATCGTCCGCAATCCGGGTTCTCCTGCCGCACGGTAGAGCTCGTGCAGGCCCTCCGTCAGCGTCCTCAACGGGCCCGGCGGCAACTCGTCAGGCCCCGGCACCTGGACGCCACTCACGATGCTGCTCCACCCCCGTGTCAGGATCCGGCAAGTTGCGTAGAGCATACGTCCGCAGCGCGGCATGGTCTGTCAGGTTCCGTAGTTTCTGGCCAGTAAGTGCAATCAGCCTATTCTCGGACGTAACCATTAATTCATGACTGAACATCTCCGAAAGAGAAGAACTGCAATTCACGCTGCCGTACGCTTGTGCATTGCCGTCGATGTCGAGAATTATCGCAGGTTTGACAACCCCGACGCGGAACACGCACAGGAGAGGTTTGTCCAGGCACTGCGGCACGCCCGTAATCAGGCCAACATTTCCGAAGAGGACGTCTCCGTCGATCGGTCGGGTGACGGACAGTTCCTGGTGTTCCGGCCGGGACTGGACGAATCGTCGGCGATACCGGCCTTCGTGACAGGGTTGTCGATCGCCATGAGGCGCACGAACGATTCGTCGAGCAGCCATCTTCGCTTGCGCCTTCGGGTCGCCATGCACCGAGGCTTGTTGAAGCCGGGCATCAACGGATGGGTGGGACATGCGGCGACCGCCGTGCACCGACTCCTGGACTCCTCACCGTTGCGCACCGCGTTGAGGTGCACGCCTACAGCAACCTTCGCCCTAGCGGTCAGCGACCCGCTGTACCGCGACGTGGTAGCGCACAACTACCCGGACCTGCCGTCGGACTCCTTCCAGCGGAAGATCATCAACATTCGACGCAAGGCGTTCACCGAGCCGGCGTGGATCTATCTCGACGGACCCACTACCTCCGCGAGCCGGTTCGACCACCTTACCTCGCCCCCGGGGCACCGACACCTCCGCTGACTCAATTTCGACAAAGCGTTTCCCGTTTCCTATTACATCTGGAAACACGCAATAGATTGTCGCCCCAAGTTCGCTCATGAATTCTCATGTCAGGCGCCAGTTCGGCACCGTTGGCAAACACCAGGAGGAATCATGTCGAGGCCCCACTCTGCCGTTTTCACGAAGCGGATCGCACTGTTGGCCGGTACCGCGGCGATCATCGTCGCCATCCCGTTCATGGGTGCCACCTCGGCGTCCGCCGGCGAGGACGCACCGCCCCCGCCGCCCACCACCACCGCGACGACCGAGGGACACGACTGGAACAACTGAACGGCTCCCAGCGTCAGGCGAGAACGCGGGTGCCTTCGTAACATTGCGCTCGATTCGCGACGATGGTGTACTCGGCAGGGGACGCTGGGAGGACATCCGTGGTCGAGTTCGGCGAATTGTTGCGGAACTCCCGCATGGCGAGCGGCATGTCTCTCGGGGAGTTGGCCAGGCGGATCAAATACAGCAAGAGCCAGGTCAGCAAGATCGAGAATGGACGCGCTCGGGCAGGCCGCATGTTCGCGCGGTTGTGCGACGAGGCATTGGGTACGGGTGGCACCCTCGCAGCGGCGGTGTCACCCGAACCCGTGCGGACCGAGGCACCGCCGCCGGACGAGGTCTGGGTGCTCGAACTGGACGAAGCCGGGGCGTTGCGGTTCACGGAACGACCGCGGCGCCAGGTGCTCGCAGGGGCCGGTGCGGACCTGGGCTACGCACCGGGCCGCGGCCGCAGGCCCGCTATCGACGACCACATGTTCACTTTGCTCCGCAAGTCCTTCGACGACCACCACGTGCTGGGCACAATGACCAGCCCGGCGCTGGTGCTCGGGCAGGTCATCGCCCACCTGCACACGTTGCGCACCCTCGCGGTCGACAACCCTGAACCGATGCGATCGGAGCTGCTGGTGCTCGCCGCGCGGGCAGCCGAATACGCCGGCTGGATGAGCCAGGAGGCCGGCGACGAAGCGGACGCCCTGCGGTGGACCGACCGCGCTGTGACCCTCGCCGGGGAACGTGATCCGCACCTGGCGAGCTTCGCGTTGTTCCGGCACGCGGAGGTAGCGCTGTACCAGCACAACCCGGTACGGACGATCGAGCTGGCGAAACTGGCTCAGCGAGATCATCTGGCCGGTCCACGCATACTCGGGCTCGCCGCACGGTGTGAGGCGCAGGGGCACGCACTCGCGGGGGATGTCAGTGCCTATGAGAAGGCGCTGGACAGGGCCGCGGAACTGCTCGCTACCAGGGAGGAGAGTCCCGGTGCGGTCCTGGGACCCGCATCGGTGCCGGACGATCTGGGTCTTGTCCGCGGTTGGTCGTTGTACGACCTCGGCAGACCCGGTGAGTCGGCCGAGCTGCTCGAACGGCATCTGGCTGAGGTGCCATCGTCGGCTCGGCGTGCCCGCGCACGGTTCGGGGTGCGGTGCACGCTCGCCCACGCTATGAACGGTTCACCGGACCAGGCGTGCGCCGTCGCACGTAATGTGCTCGCCGACGTCGCGATGGTTGACTCGGCCACAATCCGGCTCGACCTGCGCGAGCTGTACCGGACGCTGAACCGCTGGCGTAGCAACTCCGAGGTTCTCGATCTACAAACTGAACTCCTACCCTTGCTGCGCTGAGCATGCGCACGTGAACTCGTCCAGTTCCTCGCGGATCTCCTTGGCCTCGGGGAGGCCCAGCGCGGTGTACTCGGCGAGGGCTTCGTGCCAGTGGGCGGGCTGGTGACGACCGGTTTCGTGCAGGACCAGCGCGATGCGGTGTTTGGCCCGCGCACATTGGGCTCGCTCCCCCATGCCCGCGGAGAGGTCGAGCGCGGCTCGGTACGCGTGTAGCGCCGAATCGTGATCACCACCCACTCGGGCGGTCTCACCGCGATCGAGGTACAGCTGAGTGCGCAGGTTCGGGTCGACCACGGAGTCGGCGACCTTACGGGCCTGTTGTTGGCAGGCGATCGCCTCGTCGAGCCTACCTGCCAGGCGGTGGACGTTACCGAGGTTGTTGAGCGCGTACGCTTCGCACCCGCGATCGCCCAACTCGATAGCCAGTTCGCGAGCCTCCGTGTGGTTGGCGTACGCCTCGCCCAGTCTGCCCAGCCTCTGCCGCACGCAACCGAGGTTGTCGAGCGAGTGTGCAAGGCCCTGTCGGTGGTCGAGGTCGCGCAACAGCGCGATGGCTGCCATGTGGTTTCTCTCGGCGGCGGCCAAGTCGCCGCGAAGCTCATTCACGACACCGAGGAGATCGAGGGCGTGAGCTTGACCGCTCCGGTCACCGATCTGTTCGAACCGCTCCAACGCGGCAGCGTAATACGTGGCGGCTGCGCTGAAGTCGCCGAGCTTGTTGGCGGTGGACGCGATCACCACGAGGGTGGCCGCCTCCCCGCTCACGTCTCCGAGTTCCACCCACAAGGGCAGCGACTGCTCGGCGATTTCCCTGGCTTCGGCAAGTGCGCCGGAACGCCAGCGCGCGTTCGCCAGCCTCAGCAACACGTGGGCCTGGCCTGTGCGGTTGGCCGAACCATCGAGCGCCTTCGCGGCGCACTGGAGGGTCTCCGTCCAGTCACGCAGGTAGCCGCGGACATAGAAGTACCGCCACATCAGCACGGCGAGCTGCCACGTGTACTCCGGCCTGTCGTGATCCGCGGTGTGGTAGATGATCGCGACGAGGTTGTGCCGCTCGTCGTCGAGCCAATCCCTGGCCGCGTCAGCCGTGGGGAACGACAGGGCGGCCGGGCTGGTCACGGTGACCGCGGGGTGACGTGCACGGTCGTACGGAAACAGGATGTCGATCGCGGTGGCGGTCGTGACCAGGTAGAAGTCGAGCAGGCGGTCCACCGGGGCGATCGGGTCGTCCGGTGGGTGGGCGGCGAGCACGTAGTCGCGGAGGGGGTCGAGCATCTGGAAGCGTTCCGGGGCGGACTCCTCCAGCAGGCTCATGCGGTGGAGGTCCTCGAGCAGGGCTCTGGCGCGCGGGGCGCCCATCAGTGCGGCCGCCCCCGGGGCGGACAGGTCAGCGCCGGGGGCGAGGGCGAAAACCCGGAACAGCGTCTGTTGTTCCTCGGTGAGCTGGTCGTAGGACACGGTGCAGGCGATGGCCGCGGCCTGCGGGAACGTGGTGTCCGGGCTGACCGCGGGCACCTCGCGCAGCAGGCCGAGCAGGTGGGCGAGCGGCCAGCGGGTGTGGCGGTTGAACTGGGCGGCGACGAGGTGGATGAGCAGCGGCACGTGCCCGCACAGCGCGACGATCTCGCGGACCTGGTCGACGTGGCCGTGCACGCGTTCCGGGCTGACCAGCTTGCGGAACAGCTCCACGGCCTCGTGCGGTGGCAGGGGTTCGAGGCGGATGTGCTCGGTGGCCATCAGCATGCCCTGCTCGCGGCTGGTGACCAGGGTGAGGGTGGCGCCGAGCAGGGGCTCGACCTGGTCCTCGGAGGCGGCGTTGTCGAGGACGACCAGGGTGCGGGTGCCGTCGACGGACGACCGGTACAGGTCGGCGCGGGCCGCGGTGGACTCG
>NZ_BAAFVK010000014.1:0-283745 GCF_054661535.1 Actinophytocola sp. KF-1
CACCGGGAGCGGGCTGCGGCAGCCGGGTGCGGTCCAGCCGCTCGGCCAGATCGTCCACCTCGGCCTGGGTGACCTCGATGCGGAAGGGGCGGATCTCCGTGTTCGTCATGACCAGAACGCTAAACTCGGTATAGGAAAGAAACGTTCCTATACAGCGGAGGTGACGGTGTGACCGCGGACACGTCCGGACGGCTGCTCGCCCTGCTCGGCCTGTTGCAGTCGCGCCCGTCGTGGAACGGCACCGAGCTGGCCGAGCGGCTGGGTGTCACGACCCGCACCATCCGCAACGACGTGGAGCGCCTGCGCCTGCTCGACTACCCCGTCGAGGCCACCCGCGGCGGGACCGGGGGGTACCGGCTCGGCGCGGGCGGCAAGCTCCCGCCGCTGCTCCTGGACGACGAGGAGGCGGTGGCCGTCGCGATCGGGTTGCGCGCGGGGCGCGGCATCGCCGGGGTGGAGACCGCCAGCGCCCGCGCACTGGCGAAGCTCGAACAGGTCCTCCCGTCCCGGCTGCGGCCGACCGTGGCGGCGCTGGCCGCGGTCGTCGACCACGCACCGGAGAACACCGGCACCGACGCCCCCGACCCCGAGGTGGACCCGACGGTACTGCGCACCATCGCGACCGCGATCCACGACGTCGAGTGGTTCCGCTTCGACTACCGGGATACGTCGCGGCTCGTCGAGCCCTACCGACTGCTCGCCTGGCAGCGACGGTGGTACCTCGTGGCCCGCGACCCGTCCAGCGGCGAGTGGGACGTCTTCCGGGCCGACTGGATCACGCCCCGCATGCGCACCCACCGCCGCTTCGCCCCCACTCCCCTCCCCGACGACGACTACACGACGTTCACCATGCGCCGCGTCGCGTCCAGCGGGTGGCAGGTGCACGCCCGCCTGCGGATCGACGCCCCGGCGGACACCGTCCTCGCCAGGATCAACCCGGCCGTCGGCGTCGTCGAGGCGGTCACCGACAGCACGTCGGTCCTGGTCACCGGCGCCGACTCACTGGACACGGTCGCGGCCTACATCGGCATGCTGGGGATGGACTTCACCGTCGAGTCACCCGTCGAGCTGCGGGCACTGCTCCACCGCCTCGCGGAACGCTACGCCCGCGCCTGAACCCGGTCACCGCCGGCCGTCCGCCCAGTCGACAGCAGCACGGACCTGCCCTGAAGGAGCGCGGTCCGCCAGTGTCCTGGACATCACGTCTCGCAACCGGTCCCGTGCGTCCCCGAGGACAGCGTTGGGTGAGGGGAACGTGCGCTCAGCCAGACGTTCTCGGCGGCGAGCGTTCCGGCACACGGCTTCGTGGCGTTCACGATGCCGAAACGGTGCCGGCCACGTTGCCGGTCACCGCCGCGCGGCCTGGACGGCCAGGTTGAGCCGCAGGACGTTCACGCCCGGTTCGCCGAGCACGCCTGCGCCCCGGCCGTCGGTGTTCTCCTCGACCAGTGCGCGGACCCGTGCCGCGGACAGCCCGTTCTCGCGGGCGACCCTGCGCACCTGCAGTTCCGCGTAGGCGGGGCTGATGTGCGGGTCCAGACCCGACGCGGACGCGGTCACGGCGTCGGCGGGCACCTGGTCCGGGCGCACGCCCTCGCGCTCGGCGATCACCGCCGCGCGGGCCCGGACGGCCGCGGTGAGGTCCGCGTCGAAGCCGCCCTTGTTGGAGCCGCCCGAGAGCGACGGGTCGGCCGGGCCGAGCAGGTCGGGTGACCCGTCGCCGTCGCGGTCCACGGCGACCGCGGACGGCCGGGTGTGGAACCACGGGTCGTGGGCGGGGTCGGCCGCGACCGGGTCGACGCCGATCAGGTCCGAGCCGACAGCACGGCCGTCGACCTCGACGACCGAGCCCTCCGCGTTGGCCCGCAGGCCCGGGACGCGACTGACGGCCCAGACGCCGAGCGGGTAGAGGATGCCGGTGAGGACGGTGAGGACCACCAGGATCCGCAGTCCGGCGAAGGTCTGTTTCGCGAGTGCGGTCATGACGTCACATCCCTGGGACGAGCCGGACGACGAGGTCGATGAGCCAGATGCCGGCGAACGGGGTGACCACGCCGCCGAGCCCGTAGACGAGCAGGTTGCGGCGCAGCAGCGCGCTCGCCGTGGACGGCCGGTACCGCACGCCGCGCAGCGCGAGCGGGATCAGCGCGACGATGATCAGCGCGTTGAACACCACCGCCGACGTGATCGCGGAGGCGGGCGAGTGCAGGCCCATGATGTTCAGCTCGCCGAGCTGCGGGACGATGCCCGCGAACATGGCTGGCAGGATCGCGAAGTACTTCGCGAGGTCGTTCGCCACGCTGAACGTGGTCAGCGCGCCCCGCGTGATCAGCAGCTGCTTGCCGATCTCGACGATCTCGATCAGCTTCGTCGGGTCCGAGTCGAGGTCGACCATGTTGCCCGCTTCCTTGGCCGCCATGGTCCCCGAGTTCATCGCCACGCCGACGTCGGACTGGGCGAGCGCAGGCGCGTCGTTCGTGCCGTCGCCGGTCATGGCGACGAGCCGGCCACCCTCCTGTTCCTTGCGGATCAAGGCCATCTTGTCCTCGGGCCTCGCCTCGGCGAGGTAGTCGTCCACACCGGACTCCGCCGCGATCGCCCCGGCCGTCACCGGGTTGTCGCCGGTGATCATGACGGTCCTGATGCCCATCCGGCGCAGCTGCGCGAACCGCTCCCTCATCGCGGGCTTCACGACGTCGGACAGCCGGATGACGCCGAGCACCGCGTCGTTCTCGGCCACCACCAGCGGGGTGCCGCCACCCGCGCTGATCTCGTCCACGACCCGGCGGGACTCCTCGGTGGCGAGGAAGGCGCTCGCCGCGCCCTTGCGGATCCGCCTGCCGCCGATGTCGATGCCGCTCATCCTGGACTGGGCGGTGAACGGCACGAACTCGTGCGGCTCCGCCACCTCGGCGGGACCGCCGCAGAGGTCGAGCACGGACCGCCCTTCCGGTGTGGTGTCGGCGATGCTGGCCAGGCGCGCCGCGTCCGTCAGCGCCGCGGGCGTGGTGCCGCCGACCGGGATCAGCTCCGTCGCCCGCCGGTTGCCGAAGGTGATCGTGCCGGTCTTGTCCAGCAGCAGCGTCGACACGTCCCCCGCGGCCTCGACCGCCCGGCCCGACGTGGCGAGCACGTTGCGCTGCACGAGCCGGTCCATGCCCGCGATGCCGATCGCGGACAGCAGCGCGCCGATCGTCGTCGGGATCAGGCAGACCAGCAGCGCGGTCAGCACGATCACCGACTGGGTGCCGCCCGCGTACCGCGCGATCGGCTGCAGCGTCACGACGGCGAGCAGGAAGATGATCGTCAACGTGGCCAACAGGATCGTCAGCGCGACCTCGTTCGGCGTCTTCCGCCGTTGCGCGCCCTCGACGAGCGCGATCATCCGGTCCACGAAGGACGCACCGGGTGCCGTGGTGATCCGCACGACGATCCGGTCGGACAGCACGGTGGTGCCGCCGGTGACGGAGGAGAAGTCGCCGCCGGACTCGCGGATCACCGGCGCGGACTCCCCCGTGATCGCCGACTCGTCGACCGTGGCGATGCCCTCGACGACGTCACCGTCGCCGGGGATCACCTGTCCGGCCTCGACGACGACCAGGTCGCCGATCCGCAGGTCCGCGCCCGGCACCGGTTCCTCGGCGCCGTCGGCACGCAGCCTGCGCGCCGTCGTCTCCTTCCTGGTGCGCCGCAACGTGTCCGCCTGCGCCTTGCCCCGGCCCTCGGCGACCGCCTCGGCGAGGTTGGCGAACAGGACGGTGCACCACAGCCACACCGTGACCGTGGTCGTGAACACGCTCGGGTCGCCGATCGCGAAGACCGTGGTGAGCACCGAGCCTGCCCAGACCACGAACATGACCGGGTTGCGGGCCTGGTGGCGTGGGCTGAGCTTGCGCAGCGCGTCCGGGAAGGACGCGAGCAGCTGCCGGGGGCTGAACACGCCAGCGGCGACGCGGCCGGTGTTCTCGGCGTGGTGCCGTTGCCGGTCGGCGACGGGTCGTTCGGTGGTGGTCATGCGAGAGCCTCTGCGAGGGGACCGAGGGCGAGTGCGGGGACGAACGTGAGTGCCGCGACCAGCACGACCGTGCCGGTGAGCAGGGCGCCGAACAGCGGGCCGTGCGTGGGCAGCGTGCCCGCCGTCGCCGGGACTTTCTTCTGCGCGGCAAGGGATCCGGCCAGGCACAGCACCGCGACGACGGGGACGAACCGGCCGAGCAGCATGCAGATCGCGAGCGAGGACTGGAACCACGGGCTGGTCACGGTGATGCCCGCGAACGCGCTGCCGTTGTTGTTCGACGCGGACGTGTACGCGTACAGCACCTCGGACCAGCCGTGGACACCGCTGTTGGCCAGGTAGCCGGGGGTGCCGGGCAGCAGGATCGCGGTGCCGGCGCCGAGCAGCAGCACGGTCGGCATGGCGAGGATGGCGATCGCGGCCGCCGTCACCTCCCGGCGCCCCAGCTTCTTGCCCAGGTACTCCGGCGTGCGGCCGACCATCAGCCCGGCCAGGAACACCGCGATGATCGCCATGACCAGGATCGAGTACAGCCCGGTGCCGACGCCGCCCGGCGTCATCTCGCCGAACAGCATGTTCAGCATCGCACCGCCGCCACCGAGGCCGGTGAAGCTGTCGTGCATGGCGTTGACCGCGCCGGTCGACGTGCCGGTGGTGGCGTCGGCGAACAGCGCCGATCCCGGGATCCCGAACCGGACCTCCTTGCCCTCCACGGCGGCGCCGGCGAGCAGCGCGGCGGGGCCGTTCGGGTGCGCCTCGGCCCACCAGATCACGGCCAGCATCGCGCCCCAGAGGACGCCCATCACCGACAGGAGCGCGTACCCCTGCCGCCGGTCGCCGGCGAGGGTGCCGAACGTCCTCGTGAGACTGACGGGGATCACCAGCAGCAGGAAGATCTCGACCAGGTTCGTCCAGGAGTTCGGGTTCTCGAACGGGTGGGCCGAGTTGGCGTTGAGGACGCCGCCGCCGTTCGTGCCGAGTACCTTGATCGCCTCCTGCGACGCGGCCGGCGCGAGCGCGATCGTGCTCGACGACCCGTCCGGGTTGGTCACGACCACCCCGGAGGACAGGCTCTGCACGACGCCCAGCGCGATCAGCACGACCGCGAACACGAACGCCATCGGCAGCAGGATCCGGACGACGCCCCTGGTCAGGTCGACCCAGAAGTTGCCGAGCCGGTCGGTCGCGGACCGGGTGAACCCGCGCACCAGGGCGATCGCCACCGCGAGCCCGACCGCGGCCGACACGAAGTTCTGCACGGTCAGCCCCACCATCTGCACGGTGTGGCCCATGACGACCTCGGGCACGTAGGACTGCCAGTTCGTGTTCGTCACGAAGCTGACCGCCGTGTTGAACGCGATCCCCGGGTCGACCGCACCGCGCCCGAAACCGAACGGCAGCACCGGCTGCAGCCGCTGGACGAGGTAGAGCAACACGATCGACACGAACGAGAACCCGAGCACGCCAGCGGCGTACACCGGCCAGCGCTGCCGGCTGCCGGGGTTCACCCGGCCCAGGCGGTAGACGACCCGCTCGACCGCGAGGTGCTCGGTGTCGGTGAAGACGCGCGCCATGTGGTCCCCGAGCGGCCGGTACACGACCGCGAGCGCCGCCAGCAGCACACCGACCTGGAGCAGACCGGCCACAGTGGACGACATCAGAACCTCTCCGGCCGCACGAGGGCCACGAACAGGTACCCGATCAGCAGCAGCGCGAGCACGCCACCGACCACGTTTGCGACAACTCCGCTACCGCTCACAGCTTCGCCAACCCCCGCAACACCAAGGCGAGAACGAGAAACCCGGCGACCAGCACCACGGCGAAGGCCAAGTCGGCCATCGGCGCATGCTCCCTCCACGTGGGCCGCCTCTGATGGCGGCCGGCCGGGCGAAGTGTGCGCCCGCGCAGGTGGCCGGCACCCGCACCTGACGGGACGTTGACGCCCCCAGGCCCACCGTTAACGCGATCCGAACACCAACGTGACGGCCGCCACCGGTAGCTGCTCGATCCGGAAGTGCTGGCAAGGCCGATGTCTTCAGCACCGTGGGAGCACACGCCAGGCGCCACTCACCCGCCGTTTCGGCAGCACCGCGGCGACACGCCAGACACACGGACCCCGTCACCGACGAAGATCGAACGCGCCGCTCCGGAAGCCGCCGCCACCGGCGCACGCCAGGAACCGAGTACCGGGAACAACGCCACTCATCCCAAGCCGCGGGGAACTCCGGCGTCGTTCTCCAGCACCGTGGGGGGCACACCAAGCAGCGCAGGTCCCCGGTCCGCAGCGCCTTGCCAAAGAAAGCCTCCGCCACCGGCGCCAGGAAGCCCGCACTGGAACAACGCCACCCACCTCAACCGCCGGGAAACGCCGATCCGCCGCGTCGCCACCACCGTGGGGACACGCCAAGCACCGCAGGTCCCGTCACGAGGACCGAACGCACCACTCCACAGAAGCCTCCACCACCGGTGCGCGCCAGGAACCGAGCCGGAAACAACGCCGCTCATCCCCATCCGCTGGGAAACTCCGGGCGTCGTTTCCTCAGCACCGTGTGGGTGCGCCACGCAGCGCAGGTCCCGTTACGAGGATTCGAGCGCACCGGAACAACGCCACCCACCCCAACGCCGGGAAACGCCGATCCGCCGCGTCGGCAACACCGTGGAGACACGCCAAGCAGCGCAGGTCCCGTCACGAGGACCGAACGCACCACTCCACAGAAGCCTCCACCACCGCATCCCCAGGGACCGAGTACCGGAACCAGCGCCGCTCACACCGAGCCGCTGGGGAACTCCGGGCGTCGTTTTTCCAGGAAGGCGGCCACGCCCTCCCTGCCGTCCGGGCTCGCGGCTCGGGTGCGGATCGACAGCGTTTCCCTGCGCAGCGCGGTCTCCTCGGCCGGGGTCGCCGTCTCGCGCAGGAGTCGTTTCGCCGCCACCTGGGCCGGGCGCGAACCCGCCCGCAGTTCGGCGACCACGTCCTCGACGGCGGCTGCCAGCTCGTCGTCCGGGTGGACCTGGGCGACGAGACCCATCGCGAGTGCCTGGTCTGCGGACAGCACCGGGTTGAGCAGCGCCAGGTGCAGGGCGCGGTGCAGGCCGACCGACGCGGTCAGCAGTGAACTGCCGCCGTCCGGGGAGAAGCCGATCTTCGTGTAGGCGAGGGTGAACCGGGCCGACGTGGCGGCGAGCACCAGGTCGGCCGCCGCCGCCAGGGGTACGCCCGCGCCCGCTGCCACGCCGTGCACGACCGAGACGACGACCGCGTCCATCCGGTGCAGTTCGCTGACCACCCGGTGCAACGACTCCGCGAGGTCGTCGACCGTCCGCTCGGTGTCGGGCGCCTCGGCGAAGGCGGCCACGTCACCGCCGACGCAGAACGCGCGGCCCTGCCCGACGAGCACCACGACGTGCGCGTCGTCGGCCCTGGCCCGGCGCACCGCCGCCGCCAGCTCGTCCACTGTGGACTGCCGGAGCGCGTTGCCCCGGTCGCCGTCGGCCAGCGTGATCCGCGCGACCCCGTCGCGGCACGCGTAGGTGACCAGGTTCATCGCACCTTCCCGAACGTTCGGCCGGTCGAACTGAACAGACCTGGAGTACTGTCTTCCGTGCACCTGACGATGTCAAGCGACGGGGGCGGGGATGGACGGACCGGCGACCGCCGACCGGGCCGAGGTCGGCCTGCGGCTGCGGGCCGCCCGGCGCGCCGCCGGGCTGACGCTCCGCGAGACCGCCAGGTCGCTGGACGTCAGCGTCGGCACCTGGAGCGCCGTCGAGAACGGCCGCACGCGGATCACCGGCGAACGGCTCCGCGCCGCCGCGCGGCTGTTCCGCACCTCGACGCGCCGCCTCCTCGCCGCGCCCACGTCGGCCGGCACCACATGGCGCGACTTCGGGCCGCTGGACCTCGACCCGCCGCTCGCCGGGGCCCTCGAGGCGTTCGCGGAGCTGGGCTACCACGGCGCGCGCATCCGGGACGTCGCGCAGCGCGCCGGGCTGTCCGCCCCGGGCATCTACCACCACTGGCCGACCAAGCAGCACCTCCTCGTGGCCTTGCTGGACCTCACGATGGCCGACCTGTCGGCCCGCTGCCGCGCGGCCAGGGCCGAGGGCGACGGGCCGGTCGAACGGTTCACCCTGCTGGTCGAGTGCCTCGCGCTGTTCCACACGCACCGCAGGGAGCTGGGGTTCATCGGCGCGAGCGAGATGCGCAGCGTCGACGAGCCGGACCGCACCCGGATCGCGGCGCTGCGGCAGGACGTGCAGCGGATGGTCGACGACGAGGTGGCCGAGGGCGTCCGGCGCGGGGTGATGGCCACGCCGCTCCCCCACGAGGCCGCCCGCGCCGTGGTCACGATGTGCACGGCGCTGCCGCAGTGGTGGTCGCCGACCGGGCCGTCCTCCCCCGAGGTCGTGGCCGGGCAGTACGTGGGGTTCGCGCTCGACGTGGTCCGCGCATTGACGCCCACCCGGGCGGCACCTATCGTCGAACCGACCAGTTGATCGGTTTGTTCAGGAGGCGGGCACCGTGGCCGCGTACGACCTTCCCGCACCGTCCGAACGCGCGCGGGCGCTGCACGACCGGATGGTCGCCTTCATGCGGGACCGGGTCCTGCCCGCGGAGGACGAGTACCTGGCCGCGCGCCGGGCGGCCGGGCCGGACGACCACACCGTGCCGCCGGTCGTCGAGGAGCTGAAGGAGCAGGCGAAGGCGGAGGGCTTGTGGAACCTCTTCCTGCCCGCCGAGTCCGGTCTCACCCAGCTCGAGTACGCGCCGATCGCCGAGTTGTCCGGGTGGAGCCTCGACCTGGCGCCGGAGGCCATCAACTGCGCCGCCCCCGACACCGGCAACATGGAGCTGCTGCACCTGCTCGGCACCGACGAGCAGAAGGAGCGGTGGCTGGCGCCGTTGCTGGCCGGGGAGATCCGGTCCGCGTTCGCGATGACCGAGCCCGACGTGGCGAGCAGCGACGCCACCAACATCGCCACCCGCATCGAACGCGACGGCGACGAGTACGTGATCAACGGCCGCAAGTGGTGGACCAGCGGCGCCATGGACCCCCGGTGCGCGCTGTTCATCGTGATGGGCAAGACCGACCCGGCCGCGGCCACCCACCGCCGGCAGACGATGGTGATCGTGCCCCGGGACACCCCCGGCGTGACGGTGGTCCGCGACCTGCCGGTGTTCGGCCACCACGACCAGCACGGGCACGCCGAGGTCCGGTTCGAGAACGTCCGCGTGCCGGTGACCAACGTGGTCGGCGAGGAGGGCGGCGGGTTCGCGGCCGCGCAGGCCCGGCTGGGCCCCGGCCGGATCCACCACTGCATGCGTGCGCTCGGCGCGGCGGAACGGGCGCTGGCGCTGCTGGTCGCGCGGGCCAAGGACCGGGTCGCGTTCGGCGGCCCGCTCGCCGACCAGGGCGTGGTGCGCCAGCAGATCGCCGAGTCCCGGCTGGAGATCGAGCAGGCGCGGCTGCTGTGCCACCACGCGAGCCACGTCATCGACACCCAGGGCAACAAGGCGGCCCGCGACCTCGTCGCCATGGCGAAGGTCGCCGTGCCCCGCGCCGCGACCCGCGTGATCGACCGCGCCATCCAGGTCCACGGCGGCGCGGGCGTCACCGACGTGACGCCGCTGGCCGCGATGTACGCGTGGCACCGCGCGATGCGGCTGTTCGACGGCCCCGACGAGGTCCACGTCCGCGCCATCGCGAAGGCCGAGCTGAAGCGGACGCCGGTGCTGCCGCCGAGGTAGCCGCGTCACCGCAGGCCGGGGGTGTGTTCCTCGAGGGCTCCGGGCACGGGAGCCCAGGCGATCACTCGCCCGCGGGTTCGTCCTTCCGCGCGATGCGCGCGGACGTGCCGCGGCCGACGTCCACGCGGTAGTTCTGCGCGAGGTCGGCCAGGTCGGCGAGGAGGTCCCGCTCCGAGGAGACCGCGATCGTGTCCGGCAGCTCGATCTGTGCGACCGCCTGCCCCGGCTCCATCGACGTCGGGAGCGTCGGCGGGGCGCCGTCCGGGCAGCCCACGATCCGCGCGATGTTGCCCGCTGTGTCGTGCACGGCGAAGAACCTCATGACCACTCCGTCCTAAGCGCCGATCGTGGTGACCCATATCGTGTACGCCACGACATGGGACGAGTGGACGTTCTTGATGACGTACTGCGCGTAGTGCTCGCCGAACTGGTTGACCGTCATCTGCACGAGGGTCACCGCCAGGGCCTGCGTGTACTGCGCCCCGGGGCCGATCCACGCGTGCGCCATGACCTGCACGGTCCCGCCGAACGACGCGGCAAGCGGCCCGGTCCACCAGGACTGCTCCTGCCCCGGCGCGAGCGCGCCGCCTTGTGGGTAACCCCAGACGTTGATGGTGGCCACGTGTCCACCTCCTCCATGTGCGCGAACCTCCGATTGTGCGACCCGCGATACCACAGTGGACACGCCCGCCGGCACGTCCGATGGGGCAGGCGGACCGGTCCATCGGGCAGGGAAAGGCGGACGCCGAGGCGCCCGGACCACTCCGGACGCCTCGGCGCGGTGCCACCCGCCGGTCAGGGGTTGACCTGCCAGTGCACGTTGACCTTGTAGCTGCCGCCGTGCCCGTTGAACGTGAACGTGCCGGTCGGCAGGCGGAAGTTCGTCCACCCGTAGTCCGAGGCGTTCTTGTACATCCACTCGTACCGGTTCGGCAGGTACACGTAGTGGGTGCCCGGGTCGAACAGGTCGTCCTGGAACAGCTCGAACAGCCAGTCGAAGAACACGCCGACGAGCCAGGCGACGGCCTTGCCGATGGCCTCCGCGAGCGCGGCGCCGAGGTAGCCGGTGAGCACGCCGGCGACGGCCTTCTCGATCACCGCCAGCACGTCGTCCTTGACCTTCGCCCACACGGTGTTGATGGCGTCGGCGAACCCGGAGCCGTCCTTCTCCGCGAGCATGACCACGGTGCTGTAGGTCCTCGGCCACGCGCCCGACCCGGTGAGGTCGAAGCGGTGGAAGAGCTTGCCGGGGTCGGCGTAGACCTTGACCTCGTTGTCGTCGAAGTCGTCGGCGACCATGAACTGGTTGACCTTGGTGGTGCCGCCGTTGTGCCCGACGGCGACGCCGCCCATCGCGATCTCGTCGTCACCCGGCCACTCGGGGTTGGTCTCGTCTGCGCACTTCACCCGCTCGATCCGGTAGTCGAGGCTGGTGAGCGTGGGGATCTGCAGGGCGGTCGGGATCTGGTACTTCAGCGCCATCTCCTTGGCGCCCGCCTCCTCGATCCGGTGCGTCGCGGCGATCCGGGCCGCCTGGTCGGTGAGCCGGTTCTTGAGCGCCTCCCGGTCGAACGGCACGGTCTCGGGGGTGAACACGCCGGAGAAGCCCAGCTGCGCGTACTTCGCCGGGTCGATGGCGCCGTGCCTGCCGAACTCGCGCTTGCGGATCGCCGGGTCGCTGATCATCGCCCGGGCGGCCGCGGCGGCGGACTTCTGCCGCTCGGCCGGCATCGACAGGATGCCCGTGCGCAGGTCCTCCTCGATGCTGCCGACCGGGTACGGCGTGGCCGGGTCCGCGGCGACCACGGCCATCGAGTACTTCAGCGCGTAGTCTGCGTCCTGCATGATCGACGCGATCTCGGGGTCGGCTCTCAGGTCGCCGGGCCCGGGCGGGGCCGGGTAGTCCCCCGGCTCCTCGGCCGTCACCGCCCGGGGCGACGCGGTGGCGACGGCCTGCGCGGGGATCAGCGCGGCCGTGACCGCCGCGACCGCGATCAGTGGCAGGGCGTAGCGACGTAGCCCGCCCGGACGAGAGCATAGGCGTGTACGCATGGGTATTTTCCTTTCGTGGACCGGGGCGGCAGGTGTCCGCCGTCCCGGTGGCAGGTCTACGGACCGGCGGTTGCCGGACGGCTGTGGAGCGGTTGCCGGGTGGATGCGCCCCTGGAAGGAGCGGTGGGTGACCGATCTCGAGATCCGGGTCCTCGGCGTGGTGGAGGCCGCCGGTCCGCACGGGACGGTCGCGCTGACCAGCACCCGGCGGGTGATCCTCGGGGTGCTCGCCATGCGCGCCGGTGCGGTCGTGCCCTACACCGAGCTGGTCGACGTCCTGTGGGGCGAGTCGCCGCCGCGCACGGCGTTCAAGACGCTGCACAGCCACGTCGCGCGGATCCGGCAGGCGCTCGCGGCGTCCGGGGTGGACCCGGTGGTCACCACACGCGACCCGGGTTACGTGCTGGAGCTGCCCCGGGAGCGGGTGGACGCGCACCGGTTCGAGCTGATGGTCCGGCGGGCCCGCGCCGACCTCGACCGGGGCGACCCGGCGGCGGCGGTGGAGACGCTGCGCGCGGCGGCGCGGCTGTGGCGCGGCGAGCCGTTCTCGGGCACCGACCTCGGCGAGTGGGGGCACCACGAGCTCGACCGGCTGCGCGAGCTGTACCTGTCCGCCACCGAGGACCGCTGGGCGGCGGAGATCGCGACCGGCGGGGCCGCCGCGGCGGCGTTGGAGCTGCCGCGGCTCGTGGCCGCCGAACCGTTGCGGGAGCGCCTGACCGGGTTGCTGATGCTGGCGTTGCACCGCTGCGGCAGGCACGCCGAGGCACTCACCGTCTTCGAACGGCTGCGCACCCGCCTCGCCGACGAGCTGGGCGCCGACCCCGGCCCGGAGCTGTCCGAACTGCACACCGCGATCCTGCGGCGCGACGCCGCCCTCGCCGCGCCCGCGCACGCCCAGGCCGCCGCGGTCGCCACGCACGTGCCCGCGCAGCTCCCGGCCAGGGTCGGGCACTTCACCGGCCGCGACGGGGAACTGTCCGACCTGGACGACGTGCTCGACGGCGACGAGCTGCCGATCGTGGTGATCTCCGGCCCGGCAGGCATGGGCAAGACGTCGCTGGCCGTGCAGTGGGTGGCGCGGATCGCCGCGCGCTTCCCCGACGGTCACCTGTTCCTCGACCTGCGCGGCCACGACCCCGACCACGCGATCACGGCCGAGCAGGCGCTCGCGCACCTGCTGCGCGGCCTGGACGTGCCGGAGGACCGCATCCCCGCCGGGGAGTCGGCGCGGTCGGCGCTGTACCGGACGCTGGTGCACGCGCGGCGGTGCGTGGTGCTGGTGGACAACGCGGGCACCGTCGACGACGTGCTGCCGCTGGTCCCCGGTTCGGACACCAGCCTGCTCGTGGTGACGAGCAGGCGTTCGCTCACCGGGCTCGTCACCCGGCACGCCGTGCACCATGTCGTGCTCGACGCGCTCGACGCGGCGGGTTCGGTCGCGCTGCTGGGAAAGGTGCTCGGCAGGGCGCGAGTGGCGCGGGAACCGGAGGCCACCGCACGGCTGGCGCGGGTGTGCGCGGGGATGCCGCTCGCGCTGCGGATCGCGGCCGCGCGGCTCGTCGGCGCGCCCACCCGGTCGGTGGCCGAGCTGGCGGACGAGCTGTCCACCGCCCGGCTCGACGGGTTCGCGGTGGAAGGGGACGCGCGCACGGTCCGCGCCGTGCTGGCGGGCGCGTACCGGCCGCTGTCACCCGGCGCGGCGCGGATGCTGCGCCTGCTCGGCACCGCGCCGACGCCGACGGTCAGCGGCCACCTCGGTGCGGCGCTGGCCGACGTGCCCGCCGCCGCCGCGCACGCGGTGCTCGGCGAGCTGACCGGGGCGCACCTGCTGATCGGCGCCGGCGAGCACCGCTACCGGTTCCACGACCTGATCCGCGAGTTCGCCCGCGACCGGGCCGCGGCGGAGGAAACCGCGCCCGCCGCGGTCGCCGGACGGCTGCTCGACTGGTACCTGTTCATCGCCGACGAGGCGAACCGGCTCGTCAACCCCGACCGCGACGCGGTGAAGCCCACGTTCCGGTTCCCGTTGCCACCGCTGCCCTTCGCGGCGGGCAGGCACGAGGCGACGGCGTTCCTGGAGTCCGAACGGGACGGCTTCCTCCCGGTGGTCCAGCACGCGCGCGAGCACGGGATGCCGACCGAGGCGTGGCACCTGGTGTACCTGCTCACCAGCTTCTACGAGGTGAGCGGCCACTGGACCGAACGGGTCGAGCTGTGCCAGGCGGGCCTGGGCGCCGCGCGCGACAGCGGCGACCAGGCCGCGGAAGCGGAGATGTTGCGCGCGCTCGGCGTCGCGTACTACATGACCCGGCGGCTCACCGAGGCGGTCGAGACCAACCTGACCGCGTTGCGCGTCGTGCGCGAGGTCGGCGACCTCGCGGGCGAGGGGCACGTGCTCAACAACCTCGCCAACGCCTACGCCGAGCTGCGCCGGTTCGACGAGGCGGTGCCGGTGTTCCGGGAGGCGGGTGCGCGTGCCGCGGCCGCGGGGAACCGGATCGGCGTCGCGTTGTCCCAGCGCAACCTGGGCCACGCGCTCGTGCGGATGGGCCGCGCGGGTGAGAGCCTCGCGCCGCTCGCCGCCGCGCTCGCGATCTTCGACGACATCGGCAACGCCCGCCTGCGCGCGGGCACCCTCGACACGCTGGGCGAGGCGCACCGCGACCTCGGCAGGCACGCCGACGCGCTGCGCGACTTCGCCGAGGCGCTGGCGATCAGCCGCGACATCGGTGACCGGTGGCTGGAGTGGGAGTTGCTGCGCGACTGCGGGATCACGCACCTCGCCGCGGGCGACCTCGCCGCCGCGCTGGACCACTTCGGACAGTCGCTCGCGGTCACGAGGGCCGTGCACGACCGCAACGGCGAGGCGATCGCGCTCCAGCTGACCGGCCACGTCCACCTGCTGGCCGGCCGGACGGACGCGGCCGCCGAGCACCTGGAGCAGGCCCTCGCGGTCCGCTCGCAGGTGCCCGACGCCTACGAGGAGGCGCACGTCCACCGCGACCTCGCCGCGCTCGCCGCCGCACGCGGGGACGGCGCGGCCGCGGCGTCCCACCGCGACCGCGCCGTGCACCTCTACCGCCGGGTCAACGCCACGGCCGAGGCCGGGGCACTCACCCCTCCTGGATCGTGACCTTCATGTGCGCCCACCCGATCGTGCCCGCGGTGGCGCCGCTGATCTCGACGCCGAAGTACTCGCCCGGCGCCGCACCGGCCAGCAGGTCGACGGGCACCACGACCCGGTCCGCCCCCTTGGGGATGGTGACGAGCCGGTCCTTGATGGGCTCGTAGTCCTTGCCGGCCACCGCGGTGCCGTCCACCGTCCGCATCCGCACCGAGACCGGCGCCCGCGCGACGGTGTTGAGCCGCACCGGGATCGCGCAGTGGTCGGAGGGCCACCAGCAGATCCCGCTCTCCGGCAGCGCGACCACGAGACCGGTGCCGGGGATGCTCCCGTCGTCGTCGAGCACCTGCACGGTCGTCGCCGGGTCCGCGATCGTCACGCCGCGCGGCCCGAACAACGCCAGGGTGAAGTACTCGTCCTGCTCCTTCAGGTCGTCACGCAGCACCGACAGCTGCACCTGCTGGGAGCCCGGCCCGGTCCAGCTCAGCGTCCCGGCCGCGGTCACGTAGTCCGAGCCGGCTTCCGCCGTCCCGTCGACGGTCTGGTAGCGCACGGAACCCGTCTCCGGGCAGCCCGCCGTGGACGCCGCCATCGTCACGGTGAGCTTGACGGTCGTCGTGCCGCCCTCCGAGCCCTCGTACTGCGCCCGCGGATCGGCCACCGACACCGCGGGCGCCGCGCACACGTCCGCGGCCGCGGCACCCCCACCCGCCACGACGTTCCCCAGCACGGCAGCGGCCGCCGCCACCACCGCGAGCACCCTCGCACGCATCCGTCCACCCCTTCTCACGGAACTCATGGCGGAAGGTGTACCCAGCACCGGTTGTGAGGCGGTTGTGACCGGCTGCCCGAAAGGGCAGCGGCACCGGACTCGGGGCGCGGCGCCCTCCGGCAACGGAACCCCGGACAGCTCAGCCAAGATCGAAGCCACCACGCGGCCCCGCCTCCCGCGACGAAACCCGGGACTGCTCAACCCCGCCGAGGCCGCAGGCGCAGCGCGGTGCCGCCGTCCGGTGGGAACGGGACCGTGGGCAGCTCGCCGCGGGTGTGCCGTGCCGTCTGGTCGTCGTAGTGCGGGGACGCCGGGTGGCCGGACGCGCCGTGCCGCAGCACGTCGCGGACACGCGGGCCGTCCCGGTGTGGTTCGGCGACCATGCGCCACGGGGCGCCCTCCACGACGTGTCCTTCCCGGACGGCGGCCATCATGCCCACCGTCTGGCTGCTGCCGCCTGCCGGCGTCGGCGGGGTGCAGAACACCGCCCGCAGTGCCGCGCCGCCCGCGCCCAGCGGGTGCGGGTCGGTGATGCGGTGCTCCGTGTCGTAGCGCCACGTCTCCGGCGGGCCGTACTGCTCCGTCAGCGTCGCACCGACCTCGTCGAGCAGCCTGCCCACCGTGTCCGCCAGCGGGGGCAGTCCCAGCGCGTCGCGGGCGGACGGGGTGCGGACCAGGTGGTCGACCTGCAGCACCAGGTCCGGCGCGGTCGTCGCGTGCGGGCCCAGCCACGCGTCGGCCAGTGCGATCATCAGGCGGGCGAACACCAGCGGTGCCGCCGCGTCCGGCCGGTCGTGGTGGTCCCACGTGGACAGCAGGGCCTGGCACGTCCGGCCCGCCGCGGTCGCCGGGGTGCCCCGCAGCAGCGGCACCAGCGCGCGGGCGCGGCCGTTCAGGTCGTCGGTCTGCCAGCGGGCACAGTCGTCCGCGGTCGCCTCCGGGGTGGCGCGGATCAGCTCCTCGATCCGTGCCGCACGGTACGGGGGCATCCAGTCGCCGCCCAGGTCCGGGGACGCGTCGTCGGGCAGGAGCTTGTGGTTGGCGGACACCACGTAGCCCTCCGGCGGGTTCACCGCCTCAGGCAGCGCGTCGAACGGCACGAACTCCCGCCACGACGCCGCCACCGCGTCGAACGGGGCCGGCGCGAGGCCGCTCCCCCGCACCCGGTCCGGTACCCGGCCCGCGGTCTTCACGGCGATCGTCCCGTCGCGGCCCGCGACCACGACGTTGAGCACCGGCACCCCGAACGACCGCAGCACGTCCCGGAACTCCACGTAGGACCGCGCGCGCCACATCCGTTGGCACGCCTGGATCTCCGCCGACGGGGTGCACCCGCTCCAGAACAGGCCGGTGCCGTCGCCCATCGCCACCCAGCCGTCGCCGCCCGCCGCGGTCACCGGCACCGGGTCGCCGCCGCGGACCTCGACCGCGCTCTCCTCTGTCCACGTCGGCGCGGGCGGGTCGGTCGCCAGGTCCTGCGTGTCCGCCCACGAGTTCGTGATGCCCCACGCGAGGTCCCGGGACGCCCCCGCGATCAGCCCCGGGATGCCCGGCACGGTCACGCCGTAGGCGGCGGACTCCCCGTGCCGCAGCCCCGCCTGGTACCACAGGCTCGGCTGGGTGAACAGCACGTGCGGGTCGTTCGCCAGCAGCGGCGCGCCGGACGCGGTGCGCTCGCCCGCGATGGCCCACGCGTTGGACCCGATCGTGCGTTCGCCGTCCAGCAGGTCGGTGAGCCACACCCGCGACGGCGCCGGCAACGCCGCCACCCCGGCCGGCCGGGCAGCACCGGCGCGCACGGTGACCGGGCCGTCCGCCGGGTACCTCGGCACCCGCAGGTGCGCGGGCACGTCCTGCCCGCGGAACGCCTCGTGGCGCAGGTTCAGCCCCAGGTCGAAGCCCAGCTGCTTGACGATCAGCACCGAGTCGAGCGGGGTCCACGGCTCCGGCCGGTACCGCAGCAGCACGAACTCGGGCGGCAGCCACCACCGCCTGCCCATGAGGGCGTTCACCCCGGCGCTGAACGCCTCCAGGTTGGCCAGCGTGCGGTCGTCGAGCAGCGCGAGGCTCGCCCGCGCGACCCTGGTCAGCGCGAGCGAGCGCCACCGCACGTCCTCGCCGGCCACGACCCGGCCGAGCACCGCGGACAGCCTGCCCGCGGCCCGGCGGCGCAGCACGTCCATCTGCCACAACCGGTCGGCCGCCTGCGCGTAGCCGAGCGCGAAGTACAGGTCCGCCTCGTCGTCCGCGTGCACGGTCGGCACGCCGCGCTCGTCGCGGGCGATCGTCGCGCCGGTGCGCAGGCCCGCCCCGCGACGGGTGCCCGCGGACCGGTGGCGGCCGAGCCGGGCGACCTGGCGGACCGCCCACTCAGCGAACGGCATCGACCGGCTCCTTCTCGGGGGTCTTCCCCATCAGCCCGGGCACGCGGCGGCCGACGACGAGGTAGAACGTGACGCTCAGCAGGGCGAGGGACCCGATGCCGAAGAACATCACGGTGCCGTTCCAGGTCGCGAGCAGCAGCCCGCCGAGGTACGGGCCGACGAACCCGCCGAGCTGCCCGAACGTCTGCGCGCCGAAGTAGCTGCCGCGCCGCTCCTCCGGCGCGATCCGGTCGATGACGGCGAACTCGGACGGCACGATGAACGTCTCGCCGACGCTGAACACCACCATGGCGACCACGAAGTGCCACGTGGTGGTGGCGGTGGCGAACCCGGCCATGCCCGCGAACATCAGCACGCCGCCGACCACGATCGCCGTCACGGGGTCCCGGCGGGTCACGACCTTCGACGCGAACAGCTGGAACACCACGACGGTGATCGCGTTGGTCGCCATCACGATCGCGAGGATCCGCGCCCCGTCGGCGAAGTCGGCGTCCAGGTCCTGCGCGAGGAGCGCGGAGATCCGCAGGTGCACCGACTCCAGCAGCAGCCCGGCGATGAGGAGGCACAGCAGCCTGCGGTCGGTGGCGACGGCGCGGGCGCTGTCGAGGAACCGGGACAGCACGGTGCCCTCGGTGCGAGCCGGCCGGCTGGTCACGACCGCGCGGCCGGTCCGCAGCGACCCGGCGAGCAGCACGAAGTACACCCCGTACGCCATGGCGGCGACGAGGAACGCGGTGCGGCCGCCGGACAGCCCGAGGAACACGCCGACCAGCGGGCCGACCGCGAACCCGACGTTCGCGACCAGGTACTGGTAGGAGAACCACCGCACCCGGTCACCCGACGGCAGCAGGTCGCTCAGCAGCGCCTTCCCGACCGGGCTGAACGACGCCGTGGACAGCGCGAGCGTGGCGTTGAAGACGAACATCAGCGCCACGTGCCGGCCGAGGTAGAAGCCGACGAACGACAGCGCGACGCCGAGCATCGAGCACAGCAGCACGTTCGTCCGCCCGAAGATGTCCGACAGGGTGCCGCCGAGGAAGCCCGCGAAGATCGAGAAGAACACCGAGGACCCGATCAGCAGGCCGATCGTGGTCGGCGCCATGGCCATCTCGCGGGCGAGGAAGATCGCGAGGAACGGCACGGTGATCGCGATGGCGAGGCTCATGATGCCGGAACCGGCGACCAGGAGCTTCGCCAGGAACGGCGGCCGGGCGGGCAGGCTTTCGGTCATCAGGACGCCTTCCGGTGACTGGTCTGCTCGACGTCCGCGAGGAACTCGGACGTCATGGCGGCGAGCGTGGTGGCGTGCGGGGCCTGGATCATGAGGATGTGCGTGGCGTCGATGCCGCGTGCGGTCAGGGGCAGCAGCGCGGACCAGCCCGCGACCTGCCTGCTCCCCAGCGACGCCGTGCGGGCCTGCACCAGCAGCGCGGGGACCGGCACGGGTGCGGGTGCCGGCCAGCGCAGGTCCGCGAGCCTGCGGTAACCGTGGTACGCGGGCACGAGCCCGCGGGGGAACAGGTCGGCCACCTCCCGGTCGAGCAGCGACTCGGCCCGGGCGACCACCTCGTCGTCCGGCACCGACCCGTCCGTCGGCAGCGCGTCCGGCCAGCGGGTCGTCGCGCCCGGGAACACCGTGGCGACGTGCGTCAGGTACTCCCACATCCGGTGACCGCGCGACGCGGCCAGCTCGTCGGTCAGCAGGGCCGGGTCGACGGCGTCGTACAGGACGAGGCTCGACACCTCCTGGCCGAGCGCGCGCAGCACGGGCACCAGCGCGAACCCGAGCGTGCCGCCCAGCGAGTGCCCGACCAGGTGCACGGGCCGCCCGGCCGCCGCCTCCGTGACGTGGGTGGCCAGCTCGGCGAGCAGCACGGGCATGGTCAGCCCCGCGCCGCGCGCGGTGGCGAGGTCGCCGAGGTCGATCGAGTACCACGGCCGCCCGGGCATGGCGGCCGACAGCTGCGCGAACGACAGCCCGAACCCGAGCGCGCCGGGGATCGACACGACGACGGGCCCGGGGTCGGCGCTGTGGTGCAGGGGAAGGAGGGTGGACGTGGCCGCGGTCGCGGCGGTGGCGGCCCGCACCGAGTCCGCGAGCGCCGCCACCGTCGGGTTCAGGAGGAAGTCCCGCAGGGACAGATCGGCCCGGAACGTCTCACGCACGGTGGCGAGCAGCCGGGTGGCGAGCAGGGAGTGCCCGCCGAGCGCGAAGAAGTCGGTGGTCGTGCTGACCGACGGCACACCGAGCAGGCCCGCGACGACGTCGTGGACCCGGCGCGTCACCGCG
Source organism: Actinophytocola sp. KF-1 (assembly GCF_054661535.1). Classification (NCBI taxonomy): domain Bacteria; kingdom Bacillati; phylum Actinomycetota; class Actinomycetes; order Pseudonocardiales; family Pseudonocardiaceae; genus Actinophytocola; species Actinophytocola sp. KF-1. The sequence goes on from NZ_BAAFVK010000014.1 coordinate 20,390, forward strand.
TCCATCGTGGACACCTCGACGGGCACAGCCTCCCGCACGGCCTCGACGGCCGGCGCGGGCAGTGCCGCGCGGTCCAGTTTCCCGTTGTCGTTCATGGGCATCGCGTCGAGGAACTCGATCCGCGCGGGCAGCATGTACGCGGGCAGCACCTCGCCGAGCCGCTCCCGGATCGCGTCCGCGCCGGGCGCGCCGGGCTCACCCACCACGTACGCGACGAGGCTCGGGCCACGCGTCGGCAGGTCCCGCACGACGACCGCGGCCTGCGCGAGCCCGGGCACGGCACGCACCGCGCTCTCCACCTCGCCCAGCTCGATGCGGTAGCCGCGGATCTTGACCTGGTCGTCGCGGCGGCCGTGGTACACGAGCTCGCCGTCGGGGGTGCGGGCGGCGAGATCGCCGGACCGGTAGCCGCGCACACCGCCGACCGTCACGAACCGCTCGGCGGTCAGCTCGGGCCGGTTCAGGTAGCCGATGGCCACGCCGGGGCCGGTCACCACGATCTCGCCGACCTCGCCGTCGGGCACCGGGTTCAGGTCCTCGTCGACGAGCAGGAACGCCAGCTCGGACATCGGGACGCCGATCGAACTGTCCGAACGCGACAGGTCGGCGCGGGTCACCGGCCGGTAGGTGGAGACCACGGTGGTCTCGGTGATGCCGTACATGTTGACCAGCCGGGGTGTGGTGTCGCCGTACTTCGCGAACCACGGCGCCAGGTCGGCGAACCGCAGCGCCTCACCGCCGAAGATCACGTGCCGCAGCGCGAGCCGGTCGGCGTGCCGGACGTCCTCGGCCATCAGCTGGGTGAACGCGGTCGGCGTCTGGTTGACCACCGTGACGCGTTCGTCGCGCAGCAGGGCCCGGAACGCGGCCGGGTCCTTCGCGGTCTCCGTCGGCACGACCACGACGCAGCCGCCGTGCAGCAGCGCGCCCCACATCTCCCAGACGGAGAAGTCGAACGCGAACGAGTGGAACAGCGACCACACGTCGTCCGGGCCGAACCCGTACACCGGCGCGGCGTCGCGGAACAGCCACAGGACGTTGCCGTGCGAGACCTGCACGCCCTTCGGCCTGCCGGTGGTGCCGGACGTGAAGATCACGTACGCGCGGGAGTCGTGGGTGGCCGGGCAGTCCCGCAGCGGGACGGCGGCCGGGTGCGGCTCGTCGACCAGCAGCGTCGCGGCACCCGCCCGGTCGGCGAGCCGCCGGGACGTGATCACGAGCGCGGGCGCGGCGTCGGCGCGGATCAGCTCGACGCGGGCGGGCGGGGTGGCCGGGTCGATCGGCACGTAGGCCGCGCCGACCCGGACCACCGCGAGCGCGGCGACCACCATGTCGATCGACCGGTCCAGCAGGATGCCGACGAGCGTGCCCGGGCCCGCGCCGCGGTCGCGGAGCGTCCCCGCCAGCTCGGCGACCCGGGTGTCGAGGTCCCGGTAGGAGAGGCGGTCAGCGCCGCAGCGGATGGCGGTGCGGTCGGGGAACCGCTCGACCGAGCGGGCGAAGGCGTCCGCGAGGTTGGCCGGCCCGGGCGCGGGGGCGGCGGGCACCCCCCGTTGCCTGGCGAGCCGCTGCCGCAACGCTTCCGCGCGATCGATGCCCATGTGCCCTCCAGAGTCACAGCGTCAGCAGCAGCGCGGTGAGCAGCCCGCGCCGGTCGGCCAGGTCGAGGAACGCCGTGGCGTGCTCGGACGCGAGCACGGTGGCCGCGTCGAACACCGCCTCGCCGGTCAGGTCCCGCCAGATCGCGGCGAGCGCGGCCCGCTCGTCGTCGCCGCACAGCACCGCGTCGGTGAGCGGGCGGTCCGGGGCGGTGACGAAGAAGTCCAGCAGCCGCACCACGCCGTCGGCCAGCTGCCCGGCCGCGGCCGGGGAGAACAACGTGGCGTCGTACTGGATGGTCAGTTCGAGCCCGTTCCACTCGACGAACCGGAACAGCAGGTCGAACCGGCTGGTCTCCTGCGGCACCTGGATCAGCGTGCTCGTCAGCCCGGGGAGCCCGGACAGGTCGAACGGGAAGTTGTCGAACGTGGTGAGCACCTGCACGAGCGGCGGCACGCCGGGTTCGCGGCGCACCCCGCCCGCCTCCACGATCCGGCCGAACGGCAGCAGCTGGTTCTCCATGCCGCTCACCGCGCTCGCGGCGACCGAGGACAGCACCGACGCCGGGGTCGCCGTCAGGTCCACGGAGTACCGCAGCGGCAACGTGTTCGCGAAGAACCCGACCAGCTGCTCGGTCTCCGGCACGGTCCGGCCCGCGACGACCGCGCCGACCACCACGTCGTCCTGCTGCGCGAGCTTCGCCATCAGCACCGCGGTGACCGCGTGCCCGAGGATGAACGGGGTGACGTGGCGTCCGGCGGCGAACGCGGCGATCCGGTCCGCGGCCGCGCGGTCCCACGTGCGGGTCACGTAGCCCGCGGTGCGTGCGCGGGCCGGGTCGCGCGGGTAGGTGGTGGCCACCTCGAGCACGCCGTCGTAACCGTCCAGGTAGGACTTCCAGAAGTTCTCGTCCTGCTGCGCGTGCGTGGCGAGGTAGTCCTGCTGCCAGCGGGCGTAGTCGGCGTACTGCACCCGCAGTTCGGGCAGGCCGGGGTCGCGGCCTGCCAGGTGCGCGAGGTAGGCGGCGCGAATCTCGCGCATGGCGACGTCCGAGGACCAGCCGTCGGTCACGATGTGGTGCACGCGCCACTCGAACACGTGCTCCTCGGGGCCGAACCGGTGCAGCCGGGCGATCGCGAGCGGGCCGCGGGCCAGGTCGAAGCGGTGGTCGCCGGCCCGGACGTGGGCCACCATCGCGTCCCGGTCGGTGGCCACCCCGGTCGCGTCGACCACCTCCAGCTCGACCGGCGCGCCCGGCGCGGGTGTCTGGTAGGGCACGCCGCCCTGGTCGCCGAAGCGGACGGTCAGCACCTCGTGGCGCCGGGCCATGGTGGCCACGGCGTGCCGCAGCGCGCTGACGTCGAGCGGGCCGCGCAGGTGCAGGAGGCTGAGGTTGTCGTAGGCGCGGTCGTCCGGGTCGACCTGGTGCAGGTACCACAGGCTGGCCTGGTTGAGCGTGAGCGGGAACCGGGTCATGCCCGCCGGCCGGTCCGGGATGCCGTGCGCGGTCACCTCCTCGGCGCGCCACTCCCCCAGCGCCTCGTCGATCGCGGCGGCGACCCCGCGCGCGGTGCGGTGCTCGAACAGCAGCCGCAGCGGCAGGTGCACGCCGAACCGGTCGCGCAGCCGGGCCATCACGTGGGTGGCGTGCAGCGAGTGCCCGCCCAGTTCGAAGAAGTCGGCCGTCGGGTCCTGCGTGCCGGTCCTGAGCACCGCGCCGATCACCTCGAGCACGGCCGCCTCGGTGGCGGTGGCGGGTGGCTCGGCCGCGACCCGCTCCAGCGCGGGGAGCACCTCGGTGCGCTGCAGCGCCTTGGTGTCGACCTTGCCGTGCGGGGTCCTCGGCAGCTCGTCGAGGCACACGAGGAAGTCGGGCACCGCGTACCGGGGCAGCACCCCGGCGAGCGCGGCCCGCAGGTCCGCGGTGGACAGCTCGGTGCGGGCGACGAAGAACCCGGCGAGGCGCTGCTCGCCGTCGTCGGTGCGCACCACCACCGCGCTCTCGCCGACCCCGGGCACGGCGGCGAGCGCGGCCTCGACCTCGCCCAGCTCGACGCGCTGGCCGCGGATCTTCAGCTGCCGGTCCACGCGGCCGAGGAACTCCAGGCTCCCGTCGGCGAGCACCCGGCCGCGGTCGCCGGTCTTGTAGAGCGTGGCGCCCGGGTCGAACGGGTCCGGCACGAACGCCGCCGCGGTCCGGTCGGGGTCGTTGACGTAGCCCGCGCCGACCGCGACGCCGCCGACGTACAGCTCCCCCGGCGTGCCGTCCGGCACCGGCTCCCCGGTCCCGTCCAGCACGTACACGGCGGTGTTCTCGATGGGCGTGCCGACGGGAACGGACGGCAGCCGCTCGTCCACCTCGGCCGTGACCTCGTGGTGCGTGGTGTCGTCGGAGGTCTCGGTGATGCCCCACATGTTCAGCAGCCGCACGTCCGGCAGCAGCCGGCGGAACTCGTTGGCGGCACCCGGTTTGAGCGTCTCGCCGCTGGACGCGACCCAGCGCAGCGCGAACGGCGGGTACGCGTCCACCCCGTAGTGCGCGAGCTCCGCGCAGAACACGCTGAGCACCGACGGCGCCACCTCCAGCACGGTGATGCCGTCCTCGGCGACGGCACGCAGCAGCCGCGGCGGGTCCTGGCTGACCTCGTCCGGGTAGATCACGGTGGTCGCGCCGACGGCGAGCGGCGAGAACCACTGCCACAGCGAGATGTCGAAGGTGGCGGCGGCGTCCTGCGACACCCGGTCGCCCGGCGCGATGCCCAGCACGCCGACCTTCGCGAGCACGTGGTTCAGCATGCCGTCGTGGCGGATGAGCGCGCCCTTCGGTTCGCCCGTCGAGCCGGACGTGAAGATGACGTACGCGCCGTCCCGGCCACCGGGCAGCGGACCGTCGTACGGCGCGTGGTCCTCGACGTCGGCGAGCCGCGCGGTCGCGATCCCCTCGGCCGCCTCCCGCACCACGTCGGCCGACGCGTCGTCGTGCAGTACCAGCACGGCCGCGCCGCGCCGGAGCATGCTCGCGACGCGCGACGCCGGACCGGCGGGCAGCGGCAGGTACACCGCGCCGACCCGCAGCACGGCCATGAGCGCGACGAGGTAACCGATGTCGCGGCCCGCACGCAGCGCGACCACGTCCCCGGCACCCACCCCGCGCGCGGCGAGCCACCCCGCGCACGAGGCGACCCGCGCGGCCAGCTCGGCGTATGTCACCGCGTCGTCGCCGCACATCGCGGCCACCCGGCCGGGGTGCGCGGCCACGGACTTCGCGAAGGTGGCGAGGAAACCGGTGTCGGCGTGCGGCCGCACGGGACCGCGGCTCGCGGCCAGCAACCGCCGGTAGGTGTCGTCGCCGAGCAGGTCCCGGTTCGCCGGGACGGCGTCCGGCGCGGCCACGACGTGTGCCAGCGCGTTGCGGTACAGCTCGCCGATCTGGTGCAGCTGCGCCTCGCTGACCCGCTCCATGTTGGCCTCGAGGTCCAGCGACAGCAGCCGCGTGAACGGGTCCTTGTTCAGCTCCACCCGCAACGCGAAGCTGGTCTGCATCCACGCGCGGGCGTCGAGCACGGCGATGCCGGTGGCGGCGGCGAGCCGCTCGTAGCCGTGGAAGTGCGTGAAGTTGAAGCTGACGTCGAACAGGTCGCCGCCGGCGCCCGCGAGCCGCCGGATCTCCGCGTACGGGAAGCCGCGGGTGGCGAGCAGCTCGGTGTCCTTCGCCAGCACCTTGTTCGCCAGTTCGGTCCACGTCAGGCCGGTCGCGGTCAGCCGGTACGGCACGACGTTGATGTGCACGCCGAGCGACTCGGTGCCGCCCTCCTCGGCGACCCGGCCGTTGGACACGATGCCGACCACGACCTCCGACTGCCCGGACAGCAGCGCCTGCACGCGGGCGTGCACGGCGACCAGCACGTGCTTGAGCGACACCGACAGCGCACCGGCGAGCTCGTCGAGCCGCTGCGACACGTCCGCGGGCAGGTCGACGGACAGGAACCCCATCCGCCCGTCGTGGATGTCGCGTGCCCCGGACGCCAGCGACGGCAGCGGGGTCGGCACCACGTCCGCCATCTCCCGCGCCCAGAACTCGCGTGCCGACGGCCGGGCCAGCACCTCCCGCTCGGCCGCGACGAAGTCGGCGTACCGCCGCGCGGGCAGCTCGACCGGCCCCAGTGGACGGTCGTGCAGCAGCGCCCAGTACTCGGTGAGGATGCCGGTCATCATCACCGACTCGCTCCACCCGTCGAGCGTGGCGTCGTGGAAGCTCATGGCGAACCGGAACACGTCGTCGGCGGTGACGTGCACGGCGAACCGCACGAGCGGCGGCGTGTTCCAGTCGTACGGCGTCTGCTTCTCCCGCTCCCACCACGCGGCCAGCTCGGCCTCCTGCGCCGCCTCGTCGAGGTGGCGCAGGTCGGTGCAGGTGAGCGGGAGGTGCGCGGTGGCGTGCACCAGCTGCAGCGGCTCGGAGTAGCGGGTGAAGTCGAACGACGTGCGCAGCATCTCGTGCTTCGCGACCGCCCGGTCCACGGCCGTGCGCATGGCGGCGTGGTCGTAGCGGGCGCCGAACGTGAACAGGAAGACGTCGCAGTACATGTTCACGTCGGTCTGGTACGTGCTGTGGAACAGGAAACCCGCCTGCAGCGTGCTGACCGGGTAGGCGTCGACCACCCCGGCGGGCACGAGCGCCCGGTCCTCGGCGCTGATCTGGGCGAAGGGCGCCACCGGCGCGGCGGCCTCCTCGGGTGGCGTGCCCGCGGCGGCGGCGATGGCCCTCGGGGTCTGCAGCGCGTAGATGTCGGACAGCTCGATCGCGACGCCCTGCGCGAGCGCCGCGGTCCGCAGCCGCAGCGCGATGATCGAGTCGCCGCCGATCGCGAAGAACGAGTCGTCCGGGCGGACACCGGTGGTGCCGAGGACCTCCTCGAACAACGCGCACATCCGCCGCTCGGCCGGGCTCGCCGCCGTCCCGTCCGCGGTGGACGCGCGGAGCGCGCCTGCCGCGCTCGGCGCGGGCAGCCGGTCCCGGTCGACCTTCCCGTTGTGGTTGAGCGGGATCGCCGCCACCGGGACGACGAACGCGGGCACCATGTACCCGGGCAGGCACGCGTGCAGGTGCGCGAACACCGCCGGCCCGTCGAGGTCCGCGCCGACGACGTACGCGACGATCCGGGGGCCGGTGCTCGCGGGTGCGCTGGTGCCGCGGATCAGCTCGCGGGTGTCGGCGATCCGGAACGTCGAGGCCGGCTCCTTGACCACGACGTCGGCGGTCGGCGGCTGGTCCACCACGACGGCGGCCTGCCGCACGCCCGGCGCGCCGGTGAGCGCGGCCTGGATCTCGCCCAGCTCGATGCGGAAGCCGCGGATCTTGACCTGGTCGTCCTTGCGGCCCAGGTAGACGTACTCGCCGCTCGTGCGCACGGCGAGGTCGCCGGACCGGTAGCCGCGCACCCCGCCGACGGTCACGAACCGCTCGGCGGTCAGGTCGGGCCGGTTCAGGTAGCCGAGCGCCACGCCGGGGCCGGTCACCACGATCTCGCCGCTCTCGCCGTCCGGCACCGGGTTCAGGTCGTCGTCGACGAGCACGAAGTCCAGATCGGACAGCGGCAGGCCGATCGGGCTGTCGGTGCGTTCCAGGTCGGCGCGGACGAGCGGCCGGTACGAGGCGTGCACGGTGGTCTCGGTGATGCCGTACATGTTCACCAGGCGCGGCGCGGTGTCGCCGTACCCGGCCACCCAGCGGCGCAGGTCCGCGAGGCGCAGCGCCTCGCCGCCGAAGATCACGTACCGCAGCGGCAGCCGGTCGGGGTGCCTCGTGTCCTCCGCGACGAGCTGGGTGAACGCGGTCGGCGTCTGGTTGAGGACCGTGACCCCGTTGTCCCGCAGGAGGGTCCGGAACGCGGCCGGGTCGGTGGCCACCTCGCGCGGCACGACGACGAGGCAGCCGCCGTAGAGCAGCGCGCCCCACATCTCCCACACCGAGAAGTCGAACGCGAACGAGTGGAACAGCGTCCACACGTCGTCGGGCCCGAACCCGTACGCCTCCTCGGTGGCGGTGAACAGCCGCAGCAGGTTGCCGTGCGAGACCTCGACACCCTTCGGCCGCCCGGTGGTGCCGGACGTGAAGATCACGTACGCCCGGGTGCCGTGGCCTGCCTGGCACACCTCGGCGGGCAGCGGCGCCCCGGACAGCGGCCCGTCCACGAGCAGCACCGGCGCGGCGTCGCCGGCCCGCTCGGCCAGCGCGGCGGTGGTCACGACCAGCGAGGGCGCGGCGTCGGCGAGGATCAGGGCGGTGCGGGCGACCGGGGTCGCGGGGTCGACCGGCACGTAGGCGGCGCCGGTGCGGACGACCGCGAGCGCGGCGACCACCATGTCGAGGGACCGGTCGAGGAGGATGCCGACCGGCCGCTCGCCGTCGTCCGCGCGGGCGGCGATCGCCCCGGCGAGCGCGGCGACGCGCGCGTCCAGCTCCCGGTACGTCAGGGTCTCGGTGCCGCAGCGCAGCGCGGTGCGGTCGCCGAACAACTCGACCGAGCGGGCGAAGGCGGCCGACAGGTTCGGCGCCCACTGCAGCGTGGGCACCTCCTCGGCCGCGACCGCCGCGGTCCGGCCGAGCGCCTCGTCGACGGCGAGCCGGAACTCGTCGACCACCCGCTGGGCGACCGCCTCGCCGACCAGTTCCCGCTGGTACACGAGGCGGTAGACGGTGCGGTCGCCGTCCCGCGCGCCGTAGAGGCTGAGCGCGAACGCGACGTCGGCCGGTGGCACGTCCACCACGGTGACGCCGACGCCGCGCACCGTGCCGGAGGCGCCGCTCCACGGGATCGCGAACCCGTCGCCGAGCCGCCCGTCCGCCGACTGCTGGTAGGTCAGCGTCGCCTGGAACACGGGGTTCTGGCCGTGCCGGTCGGGCGCGAGCGCGCGGACCAGCGCGGCGAACGGAAGGTCGGCCGTGCGGAGCGCGTCGCGCAGCTCGTCACGGGTGCGGTCCTCGATGTCGGCGAGCCGGTCGCCGTCGGTGAAATCGCCGCGCAGCGGCACCGGGTTCACCAGGTAGCCGACGGTGTTCGCGAAGCGGGTGTCGGTGCGGCCGTGGTGCGTGGTGCCGATGGTGACGGCGGTCCTGCCGGTCACGCGGTGCAGTGCGCGCAGGTACGCGGCGGCGACGGTGACGAACGGGGTGGTGCCGCGCGCGGCACTCCGCGCGTACAGCTCGGCGGTGCGGTCGGCGTCGATCGCGAAGTCCACCACGGCGGCCGGGTTGCGGCGGCGGTGCGCGGGCGGCGCGGCGAACAGCACCTCGTTGCGGACCGGGCGCCACCGGTCGGCCAGCTCGGCGAGCCGGGCGCGCGCCTCCGGGGTGGCGAGGTGGCGGGCCTGCTCGGCGGTCCAGACCCGCGGGTCGGCGCCGCCGGTGAGCGCGAAGTCCCTGTCCCCCAGCAGTTCCGCGACGACGTCGGCGAGCACGACCCGCAGCGAGACGTAGTCGGCGATCGCGTGGTGGCACGCGACCAGCACGGTGGTGTTCGCCGGGTCGAGGACGACCGCGGCCCGGACGAGCGGGCCCCGCTCGAGGTCGAACGGGCGCCGCGACACCTCGGCCAGGTCGGCGTCCACCGCCCAGTCGAACCGCGGCTCGTCGTGCACGTGCTGGTGGCCGTCGCGGATCGTCGTGCGCAGCGCGGGGTGCCGCGCGACGACGGCGGCCACCGCGGTGTGGACCTGCGCGGCCGGGAACGGGCGGTCCAGGCGCAGCGCCACGGACAGGGTGTTGGACCGGTCGTCGGGGTGGAGCTGGTCGTGGAACAGCATCTGCAGCTGGCTGTCGGTGGCCGGGCACACGTCCGGCACGGTCGCGGGTGCCTCGGCGGGGGTCGCGCCCGCGACGGCGGCGAGGGCGGCGGCGAGGACGTCGTCCAGGGACGCGTCGCCGAAGAACAGCTCGGCGGGGAGCCGCGTGCCGGTGGCCGCCTCCGCCGCGCCCTTGAGCGCCATGAGCTTCATGGAGTCCAGGCCGAGCGCGGCCAGCGGGCGGGCGGCGTCCCCGGGGGCCGGGTCGAACCCGATCCTCTCCACCAGCACGGACCGCAGGTCCGTCGGGCGCGCGGCCGCCCTGGCCTGCCCGACGGCCTTCAGCTCGCCGCGTTCGTAAAGTTCCCGGGTCGCCGCGCGGCGGGTCTTGCCGCTCGACGTCTTCGGGATGGCGCCGGGCCGCACGAACACGACCTCGGCCAGGTCGAGTCCACAGTCGACGGACACGGCCCTGCGCACGGCGGACGACAGCGCCGCCCGTTCCCCGGCCGCGAGCCGGACGGCCGCGCCGACCAGCTCGGCGACCAGCACGACGCCGTCGCCCACCTGGAACGCCGCGGCGCCGCGGACCCGCGCGTCCGCACCCGCCGCGGCGGCCTCGAGGTCGTGCGGGTGGTGGTTGCGCCCGCCGACGATGATCAGGTCCTTGGCACGGCCCGCGACGTGCAGCGCGCCGCCGACGAGCGCGCCGAGGTCGCCGGTGCGGAGGAACTCCCCCGCGTGGCCCGGCACGGTGGCGCGGAACGCGGAGGTGTCCGGGTTGCCCCAGTAGCCCCGCGCGACACCGGGGCTCCGCACGAGGATCTCGCCCACCGCACCGGTCACCGGGCGGCCGGCCGCGTCGACGACGACCACGGTCGTGTCCGGTGCGGGCGGCCCGGACGACACCACGGCACGGCCGTCGATCTCGGTCGTGCCGACACCCGCCGCGCCGGTGACGAACAACGTCGCCTCGGCCAGGCCGTAGCACGGGAACCACGCCGACGCCGCGAACCCGTGCGCGCCGTAGCGTTCGGCCACCGCCGCCATCGTCGCCGCGCGCACCGGTTCGGCGCCGTTGAACGCGATCCGCCACCGGCTCAGGTCCACTCCGGACAGTCGCGCCGGGTCGTACCGCTCGGCCAGCAGCCGGTAGGCGAAGTCCGGCCCGCCGGAGCAGGTGGCGCCGAACCGGGCGACCGCCAGCGGCCAGATCAGCGGGTCGCGCACGAACTCGAACGTCGGCAGCAGCACGGCGGGGATGCCCGCGTACAGCGGGAGGAGCGTGGTGCCGATGAGGCCCATGTCGTGGTACATCGGCAGCCAGCTGAGCACGACGTCGTCCGGCCCGATGCCGAACCCGGCCTCGATCGCCCGCAGGTTCGCCACCAGGTTGGCGTGGCTCACCACCACGCCCTTGGGGGTGCCGGTCGACCCGGACGTGTACTGCAGGAACGCCACGTCCCCGACCGCCGCGGGCACGGGTGCCGCGGCGGGCAGGTCGCCGGTGGCGACCGCGGGCACGGGCAGGTCCGCGAGCAACGGCAGCAGCGGCGCGGCGGTCAGCGCGAGCGTGGCGGCGCAGTCGTCGACGACCGCGGTGATCCGGTCCAGCTTGGCGCCAGGGCGCGGCGGGTACAGGGGCACCGCGACCACGCCCGCGGACAGGCAGCCGAGGAACGCGGCGAGGTAGTCCGCGCCGGGCGGGAACAGCAGCAGCACCCGTTCGCCCGGCCGCACGGTCTCCCGCAGGAACGCGGCGACCCGCGCCGCCTCGGCCGCGAGGTCGCCGTAGGTCAGCACCCGTTCGACGGCGCCGCCCGCGCCGAGGCACGTGAACGCGGTGTCGTCGCGCCGTTCCCGCGCCCAGTGCTCGAGCGCGTGCGGGACATGGGTGAACCCGTCCGCTGGACGTGTCATGCGGCCGCACCTCCAACGCATCCCCAGCCGGCGTTCCGAGGCTATGAGCGGTGGGTCACTCCGGGGTAATCGCGGCGATAGACCGGGTTTACCGACGGCGCACGAGGTGAACCCCAGCCGATTTCGGTTCGCTGTAAGGCATGACGACCGGTCCCACGGACGACCAGTTGCGCGACCGGCTCCGCGTGCTGCGCGGCGGGCTGACGCCGACGCCGGTACTGCCGCTGCGCGAGCCGGGGCTGGAGCTGCTCACGAAGCTCGAGTACTGCAACGTCAACGGCAGCGCCAAGGACCGGGCCGCGCTGTGGATCCTCCAGCAGGCCGTGGCACGGGGCGACGTGCGCACCGGCACCACCGTCGTCGAGTCCTCGTCCGGCAACTTCGCGATCTCGCTCGCGTCCTACGCGGCGGCGCTCGGCCTGCGGTTCGTGCCGGTGCTCGACCCGCACTGCAACCGGGGCACCGAGGCGTTCCTGCGGTCGATGTGCCCGGTCGTGGAGAAGGTCTCCGAACCGGACGGCACGGGCGGCTACCTGCGCACGCGGCTGGCCAGGGTGCGCGAGCTGGTCGACGGCGACCCGGCCGTCTACTGGCCGAACCAGTACGTCAACACCGACGCCGCCGAGGCGCACTACCGGTTCACCGGCGCCGAGCTGTGCGCCGCGGTGCCGCGGCTGGACTACCTGTTCGTCGGCGTCGGCACCGGCGGCACGATCGCCGGGGTTTCCCACCGCGTCAAGGAAACCTTCCCCGGCTGCGCGGTGATCGCCGTCGACGCGGTCGGCTCGGCGATCTTCGGCGGGCCACCCGCGCCGCGCCGCATCCCCGGGCTGGGCTCCGGCATCGTGCCGCCGCTGGTGCACCAGGCGATCATCGACGACGTCGTGCTGGTGCCGGAACCCGACGCCGTCGCGGGCTGCCACGCACTGCTCGGCACGCACGGCCTGTACGCGGGCGGCTCCACCGGCAGCGTCTACCACGCCATCCGCCGGTACTTCGCGGCCAACGCCACCCCGCGGCGCACACCGGTGGTCGCGTTCCTGTGCGCGGACCGCGGGAACGCGTACGCCGACACCGTCTACAACCCCGCCTGGGTCCACACACTCCGCACCGGCGAGCCGTTCCCGGCCGCCGCATGAAAGGGATGCCGATGTCTGATCGACTGCCCACCCTGCGCGTGCTGAGCGGCGCCGACGTCGCGAGCCGGCTGGACGGCAACCGGGACGAGTGCCTCGACGTGGTCCGCAGGGCCTATCTCGCGCACGACGCGGGCGAGAGCGTGAACCCCCAGAGCGGCTTCCTGCGCTTCCCGCACCAGCCGCGGTCGCGGATCATCTCACTGCCCGCGTACCTGGGCGGCGAGTTCGACGTGGCGGGCATCAAGTGGATCGCGAGCTTCCCCGCCAACCGCGACATCGGCATCCCGAGGGCGTCCGCGGTGCTGGTGCTCAACGACGCGGCGACCGGCTACCCGTACGCGTGCCTCGAGTCGTCGATCATCTCGGCCGCGCGCACCGCGGCGTCCGCGGTCCTCGCCGCGCAGACCATCACCGGCGGCCGCGAGGCGCGGCGCGTGGGGATCGTCGGCACGGGCCTGATCGCCAGGCAGGTGTGGAAGTTCCTGCGCGACCTCGGCTGGCGGATCGGCGGCTTCCGGCTGTTCGACCTGGACCGGGCGGCCGCGGACCGCTTCGGCGCGGCGCTCACCGAGCAGGGCGCGCGGGACGTGGTGGCGGTCGACGACGCTGCGGGCGCCTTCGCCGACTGCGACCTGGTGCTGCTGACGACGGTGGCAGGCGAGCCGCACCTGCACGACCCGGCCCTGCTCGACCACGCACCGGTGGTGCTGCACGTGTCGCTGCGGGACCTGGCGCCGGAGCTGATCCTGGCCGCGCACAACATCACCGACGACATCGACCACGCGGTCCGGGAACGCACCTCGCTGCACCTGACCGAGCAGCGGACGGGCAACCGCGACTTCGTGCACGGCACGCTCGCCGACCTCTTGACCGGCCGGCACACATGCCCGGCGGGCACGCCGGTGATCTTCTCCCCGTTCGGCCTCGGCGTGCTCGACCTCGCGGTCGGCAAGTGGGTGCACGACGGGGTGACCGCGGCCGACGGCGGCACCGAGATCACCGGCTTCTTCGACGCGGTCGCGAGCTGATCAGAACAGCAGGACCGCCAGCGCGACGGCCACGGCGAGCCCGCTCGCGACCTTGATCGCGGTCAGGTGCCGGTGCAGCACGTCGTCCCACGTCTCGCCGTCGCCGCTCGCGTACCGCGCCGTCGGCGTGAGCGCCCGCCCGAGACCGAAACCCGCCCCGGTGGCGACCGCGGTGACGAACCCGGGCCCGGTCAGGAGCAGCGCGACCACGAGCACGTACGGGACGGTGGACGAGACGTACGTGCGCACGCCGGTGCCCATCTCGAACCCGAACCGCAGGGAACCCCGGCCCACGTCACCGGTCAGCACCTCCCGCGGCACCTGCCGCGCGTTCTGCGGCAGCGGGAACCGCACGAGGCCCGCGTCCCGCAGCACCGCGGCGACCGCCACCGCGACGACGATCCCGTGCCGCACGGGCGCGGGCACCGGAGTGGCCAGGCCGCTGACGAGCCACAGCACGAGCGCGCTCAGCAGCGCGCCGAGCACGAGCCCGGTGTCGAACAGCAGGAGCGCCGTGCCCTGCCGGGTCTTGCCCCGCCACCCTGGCGAGGTCAGCGCGAACGCGCTGTTCCTCGTTCAAACGGAGCCGGACAGCGTGTACCCGGCGAGCCCGCCGAGCACCGCCCACACGGCGACGGCCCACCCGGCCAGTGCCAGCGCGACCGCGGCGGGCGCCAGCAGCAGCGCCGCCGCCGGGTGGGTGAGCCCGCGGCGCACCGCCGGCGGTGGTGCGCTCACACGGCGCCGCCGGTGAGGGTGCGCCACGTGGTGGGCCCGACGATGCCGTCGGCGGTGATCCGGTTCTGCCGCTGGAAGTCCGCGGCCGCCGCGAACGTGCCCGACCCGAAGACGCCGTCCACGACCAGCTTGTAGCCGTAGCGGTTGAGCTCCACCTGGGTGGCGCGCACGTGGCTGCCGTTGTCGCCCTGGCGGGTGGTGACCGCGAGCGACGGCCACGTGGCGGCGCCGACCTCGCCGGTGACCGCGAGGCCGCGCGCGACCTGGAAGTCGCGGACCGCCTGCGCCGTCGCCGGGCCGTACACACCGTCCACCGTGGTCGGGAAGCGGTGGTGGGTGAGCAGGTGCTGGATGGCGGTCACGGTGGCGCCGGTCGCGCCGGACGAGACCGACGGCCAGCTCACCGACGACGGGCAGCCGCAGTCGGTGGTCCACCGGCAGATCGAGTTCACCCAGCCGGACGCGGTCTTGCGGTAGCCGTCGTGGCAGCGGCGCTCCACGTGGCACGTGCACGCCCCGCACGCCTGGTCGTAGCGCCACATCCAGCCGTCGTAGCTGCCGGACAGGCACGCGTTGGGCCGCAGCCGCCAGGTCACCTGGTCGTTCTTGTGGAAGCCGGTGTTCGACCCGGACGTCACGCACGCGTCGGCGAAGATCGTGCTGGGCCCGCAACCCGGCGAGCAGTTGTGGTCGGCCGCGTACGACGGACAGGTCGGGTAGATGTCGTAGCCGTCGGCGACCGCCCTGCGCACCGACGGGAACACGCCGCCGAGCACGGTCAGCCCGGCCACGCCGCCCGCACGGAGCACGGCGCGCCTCGTGGGTGCCCAGCCGGCCCAGCGGAACCGCCTGGTGCGCGTGCGTGGTTCGACGGGCATGCCGGGATCGGTGCCGCGCAACGGCGGCACCGTGATGACGTCGCGGTCGGTCATCGAACCTCCATCACCGGGGCGAGCAGTGCGCGGACGGCCGCCCGCGACCCGACGGGCGCGGCGGCGGTGATCCGGCCGTCCGCGCCGGCCACGACCGCGAACGGGGTGGCGAGCGCGCCGTAGCCGGCGAACAGGTGGCCCTGGTCGGCGAGCGCGACGACGCCGGGCACCGGGTCCGGCGCCGGTCCTTCGTAGAGCGCGACGACGGTCAGCCGGTCCCCCGCCACCGCGACGGTCTCCGCCAGCGCCTCGACGCACGTGTGGCACGTCGCGCGCAGGAACAGCAGGACCGCGGGCCCGGTCACGCCGAACCGGGCGAGGTCGGCGGGATCACCGGTCCGCGGCCCGGCGGCGACCGGGCGCGGACCCGCGCCGGACGACAGCGCGTGCACCTGTCTGACCAGCCCGGCCACCACGAACGCCAGCAGCAGCAGGGCGACCCACGTCACGATCAACGCGCTGGTCTCGAAGCTCACCGGGCCACCTCCGGGTGTCGGGTCATGGCGGCGGGCAGGTGCCAGAGCAGGGTGCCGATCGTCGCCGCGGCGAGCAGGACCAGCAGGAGCCGCGCGTCGAAGCGGGTCAGCGGCAGCACGAGGTCGCCCGCCGCCCCGGCGACCACGGCCAGCCCGGCGAGCGCGAACGCGCGGCCGGTGACCCAGTGCCCCATCGGCACGTCCGCCCCGCCGCAGCCGCACGGTCCGCCGCGGCCGCTTTCCGTGACGTACCAGGCGTAGCCGCCGTAGCAGGCGAACAGCACGGCCGCGCCCGCGAGGACGAGCGGGGACGGTTCGCCGGTCAGCCCGGCGAGCAGCAGCAGGCCGAGCGCCACCTCGGCGCCGGTCACCGCGATCGCCACCGGCCGGATCGCGCGGCGCGGCACGATCCGGTGCGCGGCCAGGGCGGCGGGCAGCGCGCCGGGCGCGCGCACCCGTTCCGCCACCGCGATCACGAGGACGACCAGGACGGCGTAGGCCGCGACGCTCACCGGGAACACGGGTGCCTCACCGGTCGCCGAGCAGGCGCGCGCCGAGCCGGTCCACGAGCGCGGGCACCCGCGCGAGGTCGGTGTCGGCGAGCGGGAGGACCGTGGTCCACGTGTCCTCGCCGGCGAGCACGAAGTAGGGGTCCCCGTTGGACATCCGGTCGGAGAACAGCTCGCCGGAGCGGGTCTTCGCACCCTTCCACCCGGGTAGCCGGGTGGCCTGCGGCGCCGTGGGGACGGTCATCTCCAGCAGGCCCAGCGTCGGCACCTCCTTGACGACGGCCGCGGGCGCGACCACGGCGCTGCCCGCCGTCGGCCGCACGGCCACCCCGTCGTCGTGCTCGGTGATGCCGAGCGTGGCCAGCGCCGCGACCGCGGCCGCGGTGGACGTGCCGTAGAAGTGGCTGATCAGGCAGTGCCGCCGCCCGCGCCACACGGCGACGAGGATGTCCTCGGTGATCCGCGAACCCGGCTCGACGCGGCGGGTGCGGCCGATGAGCAGCGTGCCGCCCGCGAACCCCAGCTCCTCGTCGAACCCGGACACCCCGAGGGCGGTGGCCACCTCCTCGGCGAGCCCGCTCACGCCGGCGACGAACTCGTGGGTCCGGCCGCGCACGGTGACCCGCACCGAGGACGTGCTCGGTTGCCCGAGGTCCAAGGGGCCGCTCAGCTCGTAGCGCCTGCCGTCCAGCGCGCGGTGCACCACGGTGGACGTCACAGGGGCCTCCCGCAGGGTTGGGAACTCACTGACAAACATCCATCACGTACGGTAAAGGTATTACGAGCAGTCCTGAATGGAAATAGGCCGTTCCCCGCACCGGGTTCCTGCGGTCAGGCGACGACGATGGTCCGTCCGTCCACTCGGGGCACCGTCATCCGGCCCGACGGACGGTGTAGAAGGTCGGGGTGGTCGCGCGGAGCGGCTTGGGCATGCCGTCGACCGGAGCGGGCTCCGCGTCGGCGACCCGCCAGCCGGGGAAGGCGGCCTCGATCGCCGTCTCGTCCGCGCCGCGCGGCAGCGGCCTGCGCGTGACGCCGGGGCGGAACGCGAGCAGGACCAGCACCGCGTCCGGGGCCGCGACGGCGTCGACCGAGCGGCCCATCCGGACGCGCTGCTCGTCGGTCAGCCCGTGGAAGCACCCGATGTCCAGCACCAGGCGGTGCCCGGTGCCGACCCGGCCCGGGTCCAGCGCGGTCACGTCCCCCTGGAGCAGGGTCACGGTGACGCCCGCGGCGGCCGCACGGGCCCGTGCCCGGCGGACCGCCTTGCCGACGGCGTCCACGCCGGTGGCCTGCCAGCCGCGGCGGGCGAGCGCCACCAGCTGCGCGCCGGACCCGCAACCGAGGTCCAGCGCCCGGTCGGGGCCGCCGAACTCGTCCTCGGCCCGTGCGATCAGCTTGTCGATGGCGTGGGAACCCGCTTCTCCTGCGCGCTCCCACGGGGTCAGGCCCAACGCGTACGCGATGGTGTATCCGGTGCTCATGGCGACTCCTGTGCTGACGGTCGGTGGTGGTGTGACCGTAGGAGCGCGGGGCACGGCACCGCGTCGGCAGAACTATGCAGATCGCCGGACGGGTCAGACCAGGTGGTGCTGGTAGGCGTAGGCGGTGGCGGCCGAGCGCGACGTCACGCCGAGCTTGGTGAAGATGTTCGCGACGTGCCGGGCCACGGTCTTCTCGGAGAGGAACAGGGTCTGCGCGATCGACCGGTTGGTGGCGCCGGTGGCCACCGCGCGCAGCACCTCCACCTCGCGCAGGGTGAGGCCGCCGGGTCGCGCGCCGGCCACCGGCGCGCGGGCGAGGCGGTCCACGCCCGCGACGTCCGGCGCCGCCCCCAGCTGCGCGAACGCCCAGCGGGCGGCGCCGAGCTCGAGTTCCGCGGTGTCGTCGTCACCGAGTGCGCGGCAGGCGAGCGCGATCAGCACACGGCAGCGGGCCGCGTCGTACGGCGCGGGGATGTCCTGCCACGCCGCCCACGCGGCACGCAGCGTGCCGAGCGCGGCGGCCGGGTCGTGGGCGAGGTCGACCGCCCCGCACGCGTGCGCGGCCGCGGCCCGCAGCCACGGGGCGGCGTGCCGCGCGGCGGCCGCCCGGAGTTCGTCCGCTGCCGCGCGTGCCGTGGCGACGTCGCCCGCCGCGAGCGCGATCTCGACGCAGCCCGGCAGCAGCCGCAGGCGCAGCGACGGCCGGGTGACCTCGTCGAGCGCGCGGCGCACCGCGGCGAGCGCCACGGCGGTCCGGTGCTGCGCGAGCCGCAGCAGCGCCAGCCCCGGCTGCGGGTCGTGGCCGACGAGCAGCGCCTCCTGGTAGGCCGCCTCGGACGCGTCGTACTCGCCGCGCAGCCGGTGCAGCTCGCCGCGCTGGTAGCACGCCATGCCCGTGGCCGGGTCGCGGGTCATCGCCGCGGCGGCCGCCTCGGCGCGGTCGATCTCGGCGGCCGCCTCCGCCCAGGAACCGGTGAGCCGCAGGATCTCGGCGCGGTGCACGGTGCACTGGCCGCGGTACGGCACGAGGTCGGGCTGCGCCGCGCACCACCGGCTCAGCGCGGCGGTCCACTCGCGGCCGCGGCGCACGTCGAAGGTGTCGCGGCAGGTCTCGATGACCGCGCAGTAGACCAGCCCCGTGAGCTGCGGTGAGACGTCGTCGGCGGTCGTCACGAGCACCATCACCTCGTCCAGCTCCGCGAGGCCGGCCGCCACCTCGCCGGTGCCGACGAGCGCCTGCCCGTGCGCGTTGTGGGCGAGCACGGCGAGGTCGTGGTCGCCGTACCGGTCCGCGTGGGCCACCGCCCGGGCGGCGAGGTCCAGCGCGGTGGTGAGGTCGCCGCCGAAGAGGGCGTCCATGGCGCGCGGCACCAGCAGGAAGCCGTGCCAGACCGAGTCGGTGACGTGGTGCTCGTCGAGGACGGTCGCCACCCGTGCGAACCACCCCGCGCCCCGGGCGTGGTCACCGCGGAGGGTGACCGCGAGGCCCAGCCAGAACGCGGCCCGGCACGCCGCCTCGACCCGCCCGGCACGCAGGTGCGCGTGGTGCGCGCGGGCCCGCGCGTCGTCGGACTCGGCGTCCCGGGCGGTGAGGAACGCGGCGAGCCCCCGGCGTTCGAGGTCCTCGGCCGTGCCGTCGCCCGCGCGGGCGAACAGGTCGGCGGCCGCGCGCCAGCGGCGCTCGGCGAACGCGGCCCGTGCCGCGACCAGCTCGTCGGCCATGCCGACAGCTTCGCAGGTCACCGCCCGGTCCGCGCGGGTCAGCCGCAGCTGACCGCCTGTTTCGGGGACGACGTGTCGTCGAGGCGGCGGACGAAGGCGTCGCCGCCCTCGTCGGCGCGGCGGGCGCACGCCTCGTCCCGGCCGGGGAACGGTCCGTAGTAGACGGAGTAGATGTCCGCGCCGTCGATCCGCTGGCGCAGCGACCCGCAGCCGGTCGACGGGGCGTGGAGGTAGCTCGCGCCGGGCTTGGCGTCGAGGAAGGCCTGGACGTCCTCCCGGTACTCGTCCGGGTTCAGCGCGGAGCCGACGATGACGATGTAGCTGCCGTCGCAGTCCGGGGTGCTGATCGGGACCGAGACCCCGAGGTCGGCGCCGAACGGCTCGGGACCGGTGGTGGTGGCGGTCGTCGCCGTGCGTTCCGGTGTGCCACCACCGCCGCCGCCGGAGCCGAGCAGCCCGGCGAGCGCCGCCGCACCCGCCACGACGGCCACGACCGCGACCGCGCCACCGGCGAGCCACCACCGTCCCGTGCGGCGTGGTGCCACGGGTGCGGGCAGCGTCGCCGGGCGCGCCGGTGCCCCCGCCAGTGCGTGGCGCGCCGCCGCGGCCAGCGCACCCGCGGTCGGGTAGCGGGCGGCGGGGTCCTTCGCCATCCCGATGGCGACGACGTCGTCGAAGGCGGGCGGCAGGTCGGGCCGCGGCGCGGTGACCCGCGGCGGCGGCCGGTGGAGGTGGGCCTGCATGAGGGCGAGCGGGTTCTCGTCGGGGAACGGCGCCACCCCGGTGAGGCACTGGTACAGCAGGCAGGCCAGGGAGTAGACGTCGGCGCGGTGGTCGACCCGCCCGTCGGGGGCGAACCGTTCCGGCGCCATGTAGGCGACGGTCCCGACGGGCATGCCGACCCCGGTGATGGTGGCGCTGCCGGAGGTGGACCGGGCGATGCCGAAGTCCACGAGGTAGGCGAAGCCGCCCGCGTCGAGCAGCACGTTCGAGGGCTTCACGTCCCGGTGCACGAGCCCTTCTGCGTGGGCGGCGTCGAGCGCACCGGCCACCTGCGCGACGAGGTCGACCGCGGCCGCCGGCGCCAGGACGCCGTGCCGGGCCAGCACGGCACTGACGTCGTCGCCTTCGACGAGCCGCATGTCGAGGTACAGGCGGCCGTCGATCTCGCCGTAGGCGTGGATGGGGATCACGTGCGGCTCCCGCAGCCGTGCCGCGGCACGCGCCTCACGGATGAACCGCCGCCGGAAGTCGTCGTCATCGACGAGGTGGGCGTTGAGCAGCTTGACCGCCACCACCCGGTCGTGCTGGGTGTCGTAGGCGCGGTGCACCTCGCCCATGCCGCCCCGGGCGATCAGCCCCTCCATCCGGTAATGGCCGAACTGCCACCCCACGTCCGCTCCCGTCCCGCCGAGCCTCCCCCGTGCGGGGATCCTATAAGCGCGGTTCGCCGTCCCGTGGCGGAACGCTGTCGAGAAACCGTGACACGCAGCGGACAGGGCACGCACATTCGGCGGCGATCGTGGGTGGCGTGCGTGCACCACTCGCCCGGCGTCTCGAGGCCGCGCGGCTCCGTGCCGTCGTCGGGCGGAAGGAGGAGCTGGCCGCCTTCGACGAGCTGCTGCACGGCGGCGGCGGGGTCCTGTTCGTGCACGGCCCCGGCGGCGTCGGCAAGTCGGCGCTGCTGCGGTGCTTCGCCCGGCGCGCCGAGCAGGCCGGCCGCGCGGTGACCGTGTCGGCCGGGCGGACGTTCGACCCGGACCCGGACGTCGACGAACGGGCCGTGCTGCTGATCGACGACGCCGAGCCCGGCCTGGAGGACCGGCTGCGCGAGCGGTTCCTGCCCGCACTGCCCGCCGGTGCGCTGGTCGTGGTGGCCGGGCGGACACCCCCGGCGCTGACGTGGCAGGCCGACCCGGGCTGGGCCGAGGTGGTGCGGGTCGTCGCGCTGGGCGACCTGGAGCCCGCGGAGGCCGACGCCCTGCTGGAGTCCCGCGGCGTGGCCGGCCGGCTGCGCGACCCGCTCCTCGCCTTCGCGGGCGGGCACCCGCTCGCCCTGTCCCTCGCGGCCGCGGCGGCGCGGCAGGACGGTGGCTCCCGCTGGACGCCGCCCCACGACGTGGTCGCCGCCCTGCTCGACCAGCTCGTCGGCGCGGTACCCAGCCCCGTGCACCGGCAGGCACTGGAGGTCTGCGCGCTCACCTACCGGTCCACACAGGACGTGCTCCGCGCGGCGCTCCCCGGCGAGGACGCGGCCGCGCTGTTCTCCTGGCTGCGGCACCTGCCGTTCGTCGCGTCGAGCCCGCGCGGCGTGTACCCCCACGACGTGGTGCGCCGGGTGGTCGACACCGACCTGCGCTGGCGCGACCCGCAGGCGCACGCCGACCTGCGGGACCGCCTCAGCGCCCACTTCACGCAGCGGGTCCGCACCGCGGCCGACCCCGACGTGCTCCGCGCCGTCGGCTCGCTGTTCCACCTGCACCGCGCCGCGTACCGGACACCACCGCACGTCTGGCGTGCCGCCGACGAGGTGTACGAGGACGTCCTGCGCCCCGAGGACACCGACGACGTGCTGCGCCTGGCCGCCGAGTCGGACGCGGCGGCCGTCGTCTCCCGGTGGCTGTCCCTGCAACCCCGGGGATTCCGGCTCTACCGGGGCGTGGCCGACGGCGAGCTGGTGGGTGTGTCCGCGTGGCTGCGCCTCACGGAAGGGACGGACGCGGACCCGGCCTGTGCCCACGCCCCGCTGCGGCCCGGTGAGCACGTCGCCGTCCACCGCGGCTGGGTGCGCGCGCGGCCCGGGGGCACGTCCGCGGTGACGAGCCTGATCCACTGGCGCGCCGTGGGCTGGTTGCTGCGCTCGGAACGCCTGGCGTGGACGTTCGCACCCGAGCTGCCCGACCACGACTGGCGCGCGGTGCCACCGCTGGTGTGGCTCGGCCGGCTGCTGTCCGGCGAGCACGACCCTGCCGTCCACACCGGACCAGAGCTGGCTGTGCTGTCCAAAGAGGAGTTCGCCGAGGCGGTCCGCACGGCGCTGCGCCACCTGTCGAAGCACGCGGAGCTGGCCGCCAACCCCCTCGCCCGCAGCCGGTTGCTCGCCGGCCGGCCCGACCCGGCGGCCGCGCTGCGTGAACTGCTGGAGGACGGCATCCGCGCCCTGGGCCGGGATCCGCGGGCGGGCAAGCCGTACCGCGCCCTCGACGTCACCTACCTGCGCGGCGCGCCGACCCAGGAGGCCGCCGCGGAACGCCTCGGCCTGTCCTTCAGCACCTACCGCCGCCACCTGATGGCCGGCATCGAACGCCTCGGCGACGACCTGTGGCGCCGGGAGCTGACCGACGTCACGTGAGCAGGGCGAGCGAGGCCGCCGCCTCCGCGTGCAGCCGCGCGCTCGGCAGCACCGGGACGACCGCGTCCTTGTCGGTGATCAGCAGCTCGATCTCCGTGCAGCCGAGGATGACGGCCTCGGCGCCCCGGTCGGCGAGGCCGGCGATGATCCGCGCGTAGGCGTCCCGCGACGACGGCCGCAGCACCCCGCGCACCAGCTCCTCGAAGATCACCCGGTGGACCAGCTCGCGGTCGTCGCGGCCGGGGACGAGCACCTCGAAACCGTGTGCCGCCAACCGGTCCCGGTAGAACGGCTCCTCCATGGTGAAGCGGGTGCCCAGCAGCCCGGCCGTGCGCATGCCCCTGGCGCTCACCTCGGCGCCGACGACGTCGGCGATGTGCAGCACCGGCACGCTCGCCGCGCGCGCCACCTCGTCGTTCACGCGGCTGAACGTGTTGCTGCAGATGAGGAGCAGCTCCGCGCCCATGGCCTCCAGCCGCACACCGGCACCGGCGAGCAGGTCGCCCACCTCGTCCCACCGGCCCGCGAAGATGAGGTCCTCGACGGTCGTGTAGTCGACCGACCAGATGAGGCTGTTGGCGGAGTGGCTGCCGCCGAGGCGCGCACGCACCCGCTGGTTGATGACCTGGTAGTAGAGGACCGTCGATTCCCAGCTCAGCCCGCCGATGAGCCCGATTGTGCGCATGGCCCGGCACGGTAGCCACCGGCGTTGCCCGTTTCGCAGACCGAAAACTGCCCAGGTGCCGACCAGAAATTGAGCAGTGAACGCTCTGGTGACCGGTCGGCCGGAACGCCGACACTGCCCGCGTTGCCGGACAGGGAGAAGGGCTGGACGACCATGGTTGATCGCCTGCGGGTGGCGGTGCTGGCAGGCGGGCCGTCCGCCGAGCACGAGGTGTCGCTCCAGTCGGCGCGGGCGGTGTTCGACGCGTTGCCGCCGGAGCGGTACGACCCGGTGCTCGTCGTCATCGACCGGCAGGGCAGGTGGTCGGCGGACCTGCGCGCCGGCGTGGTGGACGTCGTCTTCCCCGTGCTGCACGGCCCGTTCGGCGAGGACGGGGTCGTGCAGGGGTACCTGGAGACGCTGGGCCTGCCGTACGTGGGGTGCGGTGTCCTGGCCTCGGCCGTGGCGATGGACAAGACCGCGGCGCGGCGGGTGTTCCAGGCGGAGGGCATCCCGGTCACCCCGCACGTGTCGGTCACCGCGCACGAGTGGCGCACCGCGACCGACCGGCAGGGCATGGTGAAGTCGCTCGACTGGCCCCTGTACGTCAAGCCGGCCAACATGGGCTCCTCGATCGGCGTCTCCCGCGTCACGTCGCAGGCGGAGCTGGACGCGGGTGTGGAGCTGGCGTTGCGCTACGACCGGGTGGTCGTCGTCGAGCAGGGGGTCGTGGCCCGCGAGCTGACCTGCGGGGTGCTCGGCGACCACGACTCCCCCGGCGCGTCGGTCGTGGTCGAGCTCAACCGGCGCGGTGACTGGCTGGACTACGAGTCCAAGTACCTCGGCGACTACGAGCTCGCGACCGTGCCCGCCCCGCTGCCCGCGCCGGTCGCCGAGGAGGTGCGTGCGCTGTCGCTGCACGCCTACCGCACGATCGGCGCCTACGGCCTGGCCCGCGTGGACTTCCTCTACGAGGAGCACACCGGCCGCCTGTACGTACTGGAGATCAACACGATGCCCGGCTTCACCGCCCGCTCCGTCTACGCCAGGGGGTGGGCGGCGAGCGGCCTGTCCTACCCGGACCTGCTGACCCGGCTCATCGACCTGGCGCTCGCGAGGAGCGGCGCGTGATCCCCATGACGCTGGCCGGGATCGCCCGAGTCCTGGACGCGGAGCTGGACGCCGTGCCCGACCCGGCGGCACTGGTGACGGGCCCGTCGGCGGTCGACTCCCGTGCGGTGGTGCCCGGCGGCCTGTTCGCCGCGACGGTCGGCGCGCGCGTCGACGGCCATGACTACGCGGCCACCGCGGTCGCGCGTGGTGCCGTGGCCGTGCTGGCGGCCCGCCCCGTCGGGGTGCCGGCGATCGTGGTCGAGGACGTGCAGGCGGCGCTCGGTGTGCTGGCGCGGCACGTGCTCACCAGGCTCGACTGCACGGTGGTCGCCCTGACCGGTTCCGTCGGCAAGACCACGACGAAGGACCTGCTGGCGCAGGTGCTGGAACGGCACGCACCGACGGTCGCGACCGACCGCTCGTTCAACAACGAGCTCGGGCTGCCGCTCACCGTCCTGCGGGCCGACGCGGGGACCCGGTACCTGATGCTGGAGATGGGCGCGGGCAGGAAGGGTGATCTCACGTACCTGACGGGGATCGCGCCACCCCACGTGAGCCTGGTGCTCAACGTCGGCGCGGCGCACGTGTCCCGCATGGGCGGCGGCCTCGCGGACGTGGCGGCGGCCAAGGGCGAACTGGTGGCGGCGCTGAAACCCGACGGGTACGCGGTCCTGAACGCCGACGACCCGTACGTCAGGGGGATGGCGGACCGCACCAGGGCCCGGATCCTGTATTACGGCGAGGAAACCGGTGTGCGCGCCGAGGAGGTGCACGTGGACGAGGGCGCCCGCCCGTCGTTCGACCTCGTCACCCCCACCGGGAGGGCGCGGGTCGCGGTGGACCTCGTCGGCGAGCACCAGGTGGCCAACGCCCTGGGCGCCGCGGCGGCCGCCGTGGCGCTCGGTCTGCCGGCCGACGAGATCGCGGCGGGGCTGACCGCGGCACGACGCCGTTCGCCGGGCCGCTTCGAGATCACCGACCGACCCGACGGCATCACCGTCATCGACGACGCCTACAACGCGAACCCGGAGTCCATGCGCGCCGGCCTGCACGCGTTCCGCGCGCTCGCCGCGGACCGCCGCACCATCGCGATCCTCGGCGCGATGGGCCAGCAGGGCGACGCGTCCCAGGCCCGGCACGAGCAGGTCGGCAAGCTGGTGGCCGACCTCGGCATCCACATCCTGATCGCGGTCGGCGACGGCGACCCCCGCGCCATGGCGAACGCGGCATCCGGCACCACGGTGCACACAGCCGACGACGTGACCGAGGCGACCCGGCTGGCCACAAGCCTGCTAGCCCCGGGCGACGTGGTGTTCGTCAAGGCCTCCAGCGAGTACGGACTGGGCGCCTGCGCACGCGAACTGTCCACGCCGCCCGGACCCTGATCGTCAGGACACCTCGGGCGGTCGCCCGGCGGGGCCGATGCCCAGCGGCCACGGCCTGCCGGGCAGCACGGTCCTGCCGCGCCGCTCACGTTCCCACTCACGCCACCGCCGGTTCCGCCGGTCCTGCTCCCGCGTGATCCACTCCCGGCCCTCCGCGGCGACCGCCTCGAGGATGTGCAGCGCGATCGCGACCCCGGACGCGTCCAGCGCCAGCTTGTCCAGCGCGGACCTGTCCTCGGTGGTGCTGTCGTCCAGCAGGCCCTCGTAGTTGTCCACCACCACCTCGATCTTCTGGTCGTTGACCAGTGCCAGCTCGAAGGTCCGGCTGAGCACGAGCGACGACTTGTCGGTCAGGTGCACGTCCCGCCCGAGCAGCACGACGTGCTGCTGTCCCGCCGCCGACTGGAAACCCTTCTCCAGCACCTGCGCGGAGGCGAGCGCGTCGTACCGGAACGCGGTGCGCCGCTCGTCGTAGATCGCGCCGGTCCGGAAGTCCAGGTCGACGTCGACCTCGCGGACGCCGTGCTCGGTGAGGAGGAAGACCAGCACGACGTACTTCGAGAACCGCGGTGGGCCGTTGACGACCCTGGCCCGCATGGCCCTCGGCTTGCCCGCCGTGAGCACGACGTGGGCGATGATCTCCCGGCTGCTGAGTTCGCACCGGCGCATCGCCAGCGTCTTGACGTACGCCTTGTCGTACTCCAGCCAGTTCGCCACCTCGTTGTCCGTCGGCCGGTCCCGCAGCCGGTCCCGCCACCGGTCGTACTCGCGACGCTCGTCCGCGTGGACCTCGTCGAGTTCCCGCTGTTCCTGGGCCATCGCACGGCGGTCGGCGAGCACGTAGCCCGCGCCCGCCGCGGCCGCGCAGGCCGCGAGGACCTGCAGGACCGAGAGCACCGTGGGCAGGATGCCCTGCTCGGCGGAGCTGACGACCAGCGCACCGGCGCCGATCGTCGCGACGATCCCACCGGCCACCACCCACAACACCGTGGCGGGCCGGGGCCGCAACGTCCGGCGGAAGTCGGGCAGCTCCCCCGCCCGCCACTGCTCGGCGGTCCGCTTGGCGTGCCACCGGATCAGCCAGTTGAGCGTCGGCACCGGCACCCGTCTCGCGCTGTACTGCCGGACCAGCCGCCAGTGCAGCGCTGCCTGGATCCCCGCGGTCGCCGCGTCCCACACGTCCTTGTTCTTGAGCGGTCCGCGCACACCGAAGTAGAAGTGGATCCGCTTCCACACCGTGTGGGCGAACTTCTCCGTCGCGGTGAGCTCGATGCCGTGTTCCTCGTGCCCCTCGAACTCCGCCGGGTTCCTGCGGTGCTCGACCTCCTTCATCCGCCTGCGGAGGTGGACGGTCAGCACCTCCGACCCGCCCCAGCAGGTGACCGCGGCGCCGAGGAGGAACAGGACCGCGGGCCCCAGCAGCGACCACCGCACCGCGGCGTCGTTGACGGCGAGCAGGACGAACAGCGCCAGGGCGAGGAGGCCGAACGCGGTCACGACCCCCGCGGTCGCCTTCGGTTCGCCGTCGCGCAGCGGGAGCGGCGTCGCCCTGCGCGGTTCCGTCGGATCCGGGTGGAAGTACTTCCACGCGCGGTCGGCCCGGTCGCCCTTGGCCCGTTCCACCGCCACGGTCGCGGCGTTCAACCGGTCCAGCTCCTCCTGCACCGCACCGTCGAAGATCATGTCGAGGTGCCGGGTGATCTCGGCCTGGCGCTCGTGGGCGAGCGCCTGGAACTCCTTGAGCACGAGCTCCAGCGGACCGTTCAGCGCGGTGGGCGCACTGGCCGGGTTGACCGCGCACTGCACCAGCTCGCCGATCACCGCGATGGCCGCCCACCACTCGTCGCGCGGCAGGCCGTCAGCCACCCGCATGGCGTGCTCGAGCTTGTCCAGCTCGTCCGCCCCGAGCTGGTTCAACGACCGTTCGCTGAGCACGGAGATGGCGTAGTAGTAGGCGACCTCGGTGGTCGCGTACCCGGAGCCGAGCGCCTGCCGGATGAGCTCCTCCGCGGGTCGCGGGATGCCACCGTCGAGGAAGTTGCGCGCCACCCGGAACTTCCGTTCGGCCGAGTCGTCGTCGGCGAACTGGTAGATCGTCTCGTGCTTGTGGAAGACGGCATCGCCCTCCACGTACCCGATCTGGGCGTCGACCTTCGCGTTCCCCGTGGCGGTGTTGGTCGTCTGCGTGCCCTCGGTCGCCTTGTCGTCGGACATCACGAGCCGCCTTCGCCCGGGGGCGTGCCGAACCGCACACCGCCGTGCACCACGCCGATCTGCGCGATGACGTTCGCGTTGCCCTTGGCCACGTTCCTGATGTGGTGGTGCTCCCCGTCCTTGCCACGCCGGTCCGCGGGCGGGCCGGTGTCCTCGACCGTGGCGACGACGGCCGCGGCGAACGCGGCGGCGTTCTCGGCCGCGAGCCGCGGCACCCCCTGCTGGTCGGTGACGCGTTTCGTGCGGTCGGCGTGGTCGCTGACACCGCGGATCGTGATGGTGGGCGTCGCCAGGTTGAGGTGGCCGGCCTGTGCGACCCCGGCGCTCTCCATCTCGACGGCCACCGCGTCGTTGTAGTGGTGGCGCAACTGCTCCGCGACGTCCGAATCCGCCGACTCCAGGAGGACCTCGCCCGCCGCGATCGGGCAGAAGTGCACGTCGGGCTCGCCCGACGCCGCTGACCGCCACGCGCCGGTCCGGTCGACGTGCCGGGCGACCTGGTCGAGTTCGTGCGAGGTCTCCCAGGCCCTCGGCCGGGCGTCGAACCCGTCGTCGCCGCTGCTCCCGCCGTGATATCCGTAGACCCGGGTGGCCACGACGACGTCGCCCAGCTTGAGCCAGTCGCGCAACCCGCCCGCGATCCCGACGAACAGCACGGCGGCCGGCCGGAACTCGGTGATCGCCCGTTCCGCGATGGTCGCCGCGCGTGCGTTGCCCTCGCCGGTGACCGCCAGCCCGACCTGCCGGTCCGGATGGCCGGCGAGGGTGCCCACGTCGAACAGGGTCCCGGCGCTGTGGCGGTGCGTGCGCACGTCTGTCAGGTGTCGTCGAACCGCGGTGAACTCGCATTGCAGGGCAGTGAGAATCACGATCATCAGCTCGCTCCGATGCTACGGCCCCCCATGAACCGAAGTCTCGACGGTAGCCGCGACCGCGACTTCTCGTCAACCTGACGTTTAGTGGCGCACCCCGGTTGTCGTCACCATGACGAGAACCTAGACTGGCCCGCATGACCACCGAAGCCGCATGGACGATCCCCACCGTCGCGGTTGCCGTCGACCTGGCGGTCCTCACTGTCCGATCAGGACGACTGCAGATCCTGCTGGTGCGCAGGGGCGTCGAGCCGTTCCTCGGCGCGCTGGCGCTGCCGGGCGGCTTCCTGGCTTCGGAGGCCGAGGACGTCGACGCGGCGGCCGCGCGGGAGCTCGCGGAGGAGACCGGGCTGACGTCGGAGCAGGTGCACCTGGAACAGCTGCGCACCTACGGCGCACCCGACCGGGATCCACGGCGCCGCGTCGTCACGGTGTGCTATCTCGCGCTGGTGCCCGACCTGCCGCTGCCGGTGGCGGGCGGCGACGCGCAGTCCGCCACGTGGGTACCGGTCGACCGGGCCCTCCGGCGAGGGCGGTCACTCGCGTTCGACCACCGGAAGATCATCACCGACGCCGTCGAGCGCGCGCGGAGCAAGCTCGAGTACACCAACCTGGGCACCGCGTTCTGCCCACCGGTGTTCACCGTGACCGAGCTGCGCACCGTGTACGAGATCGTGTGGGGGCAACGGCTCGACCCGCGCAACTTCCACCGCAAGGTGACCACCGTCGAGAACTTCCTCGAACCGACCGGCGAGTACAGCACGAAGAACGGCGGCAGGCCGGCGATGCTCTACCGGAGCGGCTCGGCGACCACGCTGTACCCACCCATCCTGCGCGGCTGAGCCTACGCCCGCCACTACCGTTCGATCTTTCCGTTGGTGTGCGGGCGGTAGGGCGGGTATGCCGAGCGGGCGGGAGCTGCGGTCAACCATTCCCGCTCCGCCGTCGCGGTAGCGACCGGCCCATTCGCGGGCTGGCGATGCTGCGGTTCCAGACCTGGGTGGCGGGATCATGGTCGGCGTGACCAGGGCGTTTGCGGCGAGGCCGGATCACCGAGGTCGCCGAGGGCGGGTGTGCGGGCGAGGAGCTGGTCGAACCCGCCCGTACCGAACGCCGCCCGGTCGTGGGTGCGGCTTCGTGGGTGGCGCGATCGGTGCGGCGGTTCCCGACCGGCACGATCGTGCCGTCCACGACAACCAGCCTCCCGGCCAGCACGTCGGACAGGGGGTGACCGGGCAGACAGGTGACCTGCTCCAACAGCGGCAACATCGCCCGACAGATCCGCGACACCGTGGCCTGGGAAATCCCGAACCAGCCCGCCAGCATCGTCTGCCCCGCGTTGGACCGCAGTGACACCAGCGTCAGCACCACCCGCCGTACAACCCATCCCCGGACAGCACACCTAGAACTCCAGGTCCGCGTACGCGTTCAGCGCGGGCTGGCCGCCGAGGTGTGCGTACAGCACGCGTGCGTCGCGGCTGATCTCGCCCCTTGTCACCATGTCGATCAGGCCTGCCATGGACTTGCCCTCGTACACCGGGTCGGTGATCATCGCTTCGGTGCGGGCCGCCAGTTTCATGGCGGCGAGTGTCTGGTCGTCGGGGATGCCGTAGGTGCCCGCGTGGTAGCGCTCGTCCAGTTCGACGTCGTCGTCGGTGACGGTCGTGCCGCGCAGGTCGGCGGTCTGCTTGGCGATCCGGCGGACGGCGTCGAGGGTCTCGGCGGGTTTGGCCGAGGCGTCGACGCCGATCACGCGCCGCTTGCGCTCCTGGCCCGCGAAACCCGCGACCATGCCCGCCTGGGTGCTGCCGGTGACCGAGCAGACGATCACCGTGTCGAAGAAGATGCCCAGCTCGCGTTCCTGCCGCTGGACCTCGTCGGCCCAGTCGGCGAAGCCGAGGCCGCCGAGCGGGTGGTCCGAGGCGCCCGCGGGGATGGAGTACGGTGTGCCGCCGGCGGCACGCACGTCGTCGAGCGCGCGCTGCCAGGACTCCTTGATCTCGATGCCGAAGCCGGACGGGTCGCGCCGGACGTCGGCGCCCATCAGCCTGCTCAGCTGGATGTTGCCGACCCGGTCGTAGCCGCGGTCCACCCAGTCGACCCACTTCTCCTGCACCAGCACGCACTTCAGCCCGGCGCGCGCGGCCGCGGCGGCGACCTGCCTGGTGTGGTTGGACTGCACGCCGCCGATCGACACGAGCGTGTCGCAGCCCTGCGCGAGCGCGTCCGCCACGAGGTACTCGAGCTTGCGGGTCTTGTTGCCACCGAAGGCGAGCGCCGAGTTCAGGTCCTCGCGCTTGGCCCACAGCTCGGCGCCGCCGAGGTGCGCGGTCAGGCGTTCGAGCGGGTGGACCGGGGACGGGCCGAGCAGCAGCGGGTAGCGCGCGAACGTCATGACTTCTCCTCAAGCAGTACCGCGAGGTTCGCCCAGTTCCGCTCGGCCAGCTCGGCCGCGAGAGCGGCGTCCCCCGCTGCGCACGCTGCGATGATCCGCTCGTGCATCGGGGCCGAGTCCCGGCCGAGCGGGGACCGGAAGTACAGGTAGATCGCGCGGTGCAGCAGCGGCGTGTACCTGCGGATCGTCGCCGCGACCGCCGTGTTCCCGCACGCCGCGACCAGCACGCCGTGGAAGGCGTCGTCGCGGTCGATGGCGTCCTCCAGCGCACCGCCGTCGACCGCGGCGGCGAACCGGGCGTTGGCCTCGCGCAGCGCGTCCAGGTGCGCGGGCGTGAGCACGGGCACCGCGAGGCGCGTGGCCAGCCCGTGCATGGCCTGCACCACCGCGTGCGCGTCGCGGACCGCGCCGGCGTCCAGCGGTGTGACGCGGGTGTAGCTGTGCGGCTTGGACTCGATCAGGCCCTCGTCCGCCAGCCGGGCGAGCGCCTCCCGGACCGGCGTGCGCGACAGGCCCATGCGGGCGGCCAGCTCCACGTCCTTCACCGGCGTCCCCGGCGCCAGCTCCCCGACCACGATCGCGCGCCGGATGGCCCCGAGCGCCTGGTCGCTGAGCCGCACCCGGTCCACCCGGCTGATATATTGCATATCGGCACTGTAGCAGGCTGGGGACGCGGGTGGTGGCGTGAGCGCGGGGTGGCACGGCTGGGTCGGCACGTTCACCGGCGTCGTGGTCCTGACGGTGGTCGCGCTGCCGCTGTCCGCGCTGGTGGTGTGGGCGCTGGCCCGCCACCGGATCGCGGCCGGCACGACGCGGGCACGGGCCTGGCGCACGTCGTTCGCCGAGGTGGGCCTCGTCCACGGGACGGTGCCGTGGGTGTGGATGATCCTGTTGCCGGGCAGCCGGGCGGGTGAGGTCCCCGGCCGGGTGAGCCTGGTGCCGCTGCGGGACCTGCTCTCGATGTCGCCGGGTCAGATCGTCGGCAACCTGCTGGTGTTCGCGGCGCTGGGGTTCCTCGCCCCGCTGCGGTTCACGGCGCTGGCGTCCGTGCCGCGGGTCCTGGTGCTCGCGGCGGGCTGCTCGGCCGTGGTGGAGACCGCGCAGTACGTCCTCCAGCTGGACCGGGTGTCCTCTGTGGACGACGTGCTGCTCAACGCGACGGGCGCCGGGCTGGCCGCGCTCGCGGCGCGCCGCTGGTGGGCACGCTCGCCCGCGCCCTCACGCGCGCGATGACGCTCCTCGGCGGACGAAGCGGGTCAGCAGACCGTACGGGTACGGCAGGGTTTCCGCGTCGCCGGCCGTCGTCAGCCGGTCGACCTGGTCCGGCGTCAGGGCCCAGCCGACGGCGGCCAGGTTGTCCTCGACGTGGTCGATGGTGCGGGGGCCGATGATCGGCGCGGTGACCGGCGGGCGTTGCAGCAGCCAGCGCAACGCCACCTGTGCCGCGGTGCGCCCGGTCTCGTCGGCGATCGCGGTCACCTCGTCGATCACCCGCCAGGTGCGGTCGGTGGCGTAGCCGCGCCACGGGATCACCCCGGCCTCGGCGCCGGCCTCGACGCGGCTGCCCGCCACCGGCGCGGTCGCGCCACGCCGGTGCGCGCCGGCCAGCCACCCCGCGCGCAGCGGTGACCACGGGAGCACGCCGAGACCTTCCGCGCGGCACACCTCGAACAGCTCCCACTCGGCCTCCCGGTCGAGCAGGTTGTACAGGGGCTGCAGGGACACCAGCGGCTCCCACCCCCGCAGCACCGCCACGTCCACGGCCTTCTGCAGTTGCCAGCCGGTGAAGTTGCTGACCCCGATGTACCGCACCGTGCCCGCGCGCACCAGCCCGTCGAGCGTGGACAGCGACTCCTCGAGCGGGGTGCCGTCGTCCCAGACGTGCAGCTGGTACAGGTCGATGTGGTCGGTGCCGAGCCTGCGGAGGCTGGCGTGCACGGCGTCGAGGATGTGCTTGCGGGACAGGCCGCGCTCGTTGGGCCCCGGCCCCATCTCGCCGTACGCCTTCGTCGCGATGACGTGGTCGGTCCGGCGCCGCGTCCTGAGCCAGCTGCCCAGGATCTCCTCGGCACGGCCGTGCCCGTAGACGTCCGCCGTGTCGATGAAGGTGCCACCGGCGTCGGTGAAGGCGTCCAGGATCCGGTGGCTCGTCCGCTCGTCGGTCCGCTCGCCGAACATCATCGTGCCGAGGCACAACTCGCTGACCCGAAGACCCGACCTGCCGAGGAATCGATACTCCATGGCGCCCGACGCTAGGCCCTGGAGCGCGCTCCACCGCAAGACCGTTCAGGCGCCCAGGTCGTGGTGGAGCCGTCGTTCGCGCAGTGCGACGCCGCCGGGGCCGTGGTCGAGCTGGGTGCGCCCGGTGTCGGTCCACCCGTGGTGGCGGTAGAAGCGCAGCGCGCGCTCGTTGGTGTCGAGCACCCACAGCCCGGCGTGGGTGAAACCGCCTGCGCGCAACCGTTCGAGGGCGGCGGCGTGCAGCCGGGTGCCGATGCCGCGCCGCCAGACGTCCGGGTCGAGGTAGAGCGCGTGGAGATCACCGAGGGTGGGGTCGGCGCGGTCCGCGGGCACGAGCGGCGGCCCGGTCGCGGCGAAGCCGACAACGGCCGCGCCGGTCGTCGCGACGACCGCGCCGGTGCCCGGCGCGCGGGTGGTGAGGACGTCCGACCAGACGGCCTCCCGTTCGGCGACGGACAGTCCGGCCAGCACGTCGTCGGGGAGCAGACCGCGGTAGGCGGCACGCCACGACCGCACCAGCAGGGTGGCGATCGCGTGCGCGTCCGCCGGGGTCGCGTCCCGTAGCTCGACCACGGTGTCAGCACGGTGTCAGCGCAGCGCGCCGGCGATCTTCGCCAGGCCGTCGCGGATCAGGCGGCCGTACTCGTCGTCGGCCAGGGCGCCGATCGTGTCCTCGGCCTGCCGGAGGTGCGCGCGGGCGCGGTCGAGGTCGCCGAGCTTGCGGTAGCACTCGCTGAGGTTCAGGTGCAGCGACGGGTACAGGCCCGCCACCGGGAGCGCGACACCGGCCTGCCCGACGCGGTCGTCGGTGAGCTGGTCGGCGGCCGCGAGGGCGCGCTGGTCCCAGAGCAGTTCCTCGTGCACGTCGTCCTGCGCGTCGGCCATCGCGTGCGCCAGGGTGCAGCGGTGCAGCGGGTCGCCGGTGTCGCCGCCGATCTCGGTCCACAGCTCCTCGAACAGGCGACGGGCGGCGTCCCGTTCACCCTGGTGGTTGAGCCGCACCGCCTCGCCGATCCGGACCAGCATCGGGTCGGTGATCATCGGGCGGCTCCTTCCGCAGGAGGCGACCGTATCCCCGGTCCGGCCGCCGGACAACTCACGTCGGCGGCCCGCAAGTACTTCCACCGGTTCCGCGCCGACCCGGCGATCAGCCCGGTGGGGCCCACCACGACCGCGCCCGCGGTGGGTGCGTCCGTGAACCGGCTGCGGCACCGCAACCGGGTGGTCGACCGGACGGCCGACTTCGCCGACCCGGCCTCGGAAACGCTCGCCACCGAGGACCTGGGCACATCGATCTCGAGCGGCGGCGACCCCGCCGCTCGAGCACCGTACACGCTCGCCACTTTTGTCACCGACGACGGCAAACCCGCCGCCCGGCGGGTCTGATCCGTACCGGACGGACGTGGCTGGTCCGGCACTGCCCCACCGGACCAACGACGCTCCACACCGGACACCAGCTCCCCGTCTGACCCCGGAACCCCGTACCCGGATCAGGCAGCACCGGCGGCGGAGACGCGTTGCGCTGAACGGCCGTCGGTCGAACACCCGACACCACTGCCGCTCCCCCGCGGTTACGTTCGCCGCCGGAACTGCCACTCGTCTTCGGGGAGCCGGGTTGGGAACACGCATCGTCAGCACAGCGAAACCGTTGCTCGCCGCCATCGCGGTCGTCGCGATGCTGGTGGGCTTCGTCCAGCCCGCGTTCGCGGCGCCGGGGTGGCCGGTGCTCAGCGCCGGGTCCTCGGGCCCGGACGTGGGCACGGCCCAGCACCTGTTGCGCCACCACGGCCACGGCATCACCGCGGACGGCGCGTTCGGGCCGCGGACCCGTGCGGCCGTGGTCGCTTTCCAGCAGGCGCGGGGTTTCACCGCCGACGGCATCGTCGGCGCGCAGACCTGGGGCGGGCTGATCGTCACGGTCCGCCAGGGCGACACCGGGGAGGCGGTCGCCGCCGTGCAGACCGCGCTCGGCAAGCACGGCGCCGGGTTGGCCGTGGACGGCGCGTTCGGGCCTGCGACGGCCGCGGCGGTGCGCTCGTTCCAGTCCGCCAACGGGCTGGCCGTCGACGGCATCGCCGGGCCGCAGACCTGGCAGCACCTCCTCGGCGGAGGCGGCGGGGGCGGCGGGTTCTCGCTGCCCATCCCCCGGGGCGCCCTGTCGCGCGGCTACTACACGGCCCCGCACCACGACTACCCGGCGCTCGACCTGCCGGTCGGCTCCGGCACACCGCTGTACGCCGTGCGGTCCGGCGTCGCCAACCGGATCAGCAACAGCCGCTGCGGTCTCGGTTACTCGCTGGCGGGCGACGACGGCGCGTCCTACCTGTACTGCCACCTGTCCAGCCACGGCGTCGGCTCCGGCACCAGGGTCGGCGCGGGCGCGCAGCTCGGCTGGTCGGGCAGCACCGGCAACTCCACCGGCCCGCACCTGCACCTCGAGATCCACGCGGGCGGCGTGAACCGCTGCCCCCAGCCGTTCCTGCTGGCGATCCACGACGGCCGCACGCCGCCCGCCGCGGCCGCCCTGCCCACCGGGGGGTGTGTCGGATGACGCGGCTCGCCGCCGTGCTGTGCGCGGTGCTCCTCCTGCTGGCCGGGTTCACGCCCGTGGCCGCGGCGGAACCGTCGTGGCCGGTGTTGCGCACCGGCGCGCACGGCGCGAACGTGACCACCGCCCAGTACCTGCTGCGCGCCCACGGCCACGGCATCTCCCCCGACAGCGACTTCGGGTCGGGCACGCAGGCCGCGGTCGTGGCGTTCCAGCGGGCGAACGGGCTCACCGCGGACGGGATCGTCGGCGCGCAGACCTGGGGCCGCCTGGTCGTCACGGTGTCGCAGGGCTCGGCGGGCGACGCGGTCCGGGCGGCCCAGGTCCAGCTGAACAAGTTCGGCTCCGCGCTGGTGATCGACGGCAGCTTCGGCCCGGCGACGGCCGCGGCGGTCCGCGCGTTCCAGTCCGCGAACGGGCTGGCAGGCGACGGTGTCATCGGGCCGCTGACGTGGGCGCACCTCGTCGGCCAGGCCGGGTCGGGCTGTCCCGTGCCGGGTCAGCCGGACCTCGACGTGGCCAGGGTCGTGCACCGGGCCGGCACCGAACTGGGCGTCGGCGACCGGGTGATGCTGGCCGGGTTCGAGACCGGGCTGGTCGAGTCGCACATGCACAACCTGCCGTGCGGCGACCGCGACTCGCTCGGGGTGTTCCAGCAGCGCCCGTCGCGGGGCTGGGGCACGCCGGAGCAGGTCGTGGACGTGGCGTACGCGTCGCACTCGTTCTTCACGAGGGCGGTCACGGTCGCCGCGGCCCACCCGGACTGGTCGGCGGGCCAGGTGGCGCAGGCCGTCCAGGTGTCGGCCTTCCCCGACCGCTACGACGCCGCGGAAGCCGCCGCGCGCGACCTCATCGGACGCGTGCGGGCCGCCCTGTGACGGTTCAGGCGGGTGTGCCGATGCCGCGGAACGGCAGGGTCTGGGTGTAGACGATGTTGGTCGTGGTGGTGCCGAGCGCGGTCAGCTCGTTGACGACCTGCTCCAGGTGCCCCATGGACGTGGCGGCGACCTTGAGCGTGTAGCAGTCCTCCCCGGTGGTGCGCAGGCACTCGAGGATCTCGGGGCGTTCGGCGAGCAGGCGGTGCAGCGGCTGGTGCTGGTTGCCCGGGTACTTCAGGCGCACCAGCGCCAGCACGCCGAACCCGAGCCGGTCGAGGTCGACGGTGGCGCGGTAGCCGGTGATGATCCCCGCCTGTTCCATGCGCTTGACGCGTTCGGTGGTCGCCGATGCGCTCAGGTTGACCCGCCTGCCCAGCTCCGTGAGCGCCACGCGGCCGTCGGTCTGCAGCTCGGCGAGGATGGCCCAGTCGGTCGCGTCGAGGGTCTCGGTCATTCCGCCAATCTACCGGGAGATCCACGGCGAACCCGCCAGAACGCCGTGGACAGTCCCTTCATCCGGGGTGCGCGCCGGACATAGTCTTGGGGCGTGTTGATCGGAGTGAACGTCCCCAACTTCGGGCCGGGGACCCGGCCGGCGGTGCTGCGCGACTGGGCGCGGACCGTGGAGGGGCTCGGGTTCGACCTGCTCATGGTGTCCGACCACGTGGCGATCACCCCGGACGTGGCCGCGCAGTACCCGGCGCCCTTCTACGACCCGTTCACCACGCTGTCCTGGCTCGCGGGGGTCACCGAGCGGGTCGTGCTCGGCACGACCGTGCTCATCGCGCCGTACCGGCACCCGCTGCTCGTCGCCAGGATGGCCGCGAACCTCAACGACCTGAGCGGCGGCCGGTTCGTGCTCGGCGTCGGCATCGGCTGGGCCCGCGAGGAGTTCGCGGCGCTCGGCGTCCCGTTCCACCGGCGTGGCGCGCTGACCGACGAGCTGATCACGACCGTCCGGGCGGCGTGGCGGGACGACGGCTACCGCGCGGGGACCATCCCGGTGTGGGTCGGCGGGCACAGCGACGGCGCGCTGCGCAGGGTGGTCCGGCTCGGCGACGCCTGGCACCCGCTGCGCCAGACCCCGGACGACTGGCGGGACACCCTCGCCCGGCTGCGGAAGATCGCCGACGACGAGGGACGGCCGGTCCCGGCTCTGGCGCCCCGGATCCTGGTGCGGCTCACCGACGCGCCGCTGACCGACCGCAGGCTCGGCGAGGGCACGCTCGACCAGGTGGCGGGCGACATCGAACGACTGCGTGCCGACGGCGCGTCGGCCGTCGTGCTCGACCCGTTCGGGGGCGACCCCGACGAGACCCGGCACCCGGAGCGGGCGTGGCGCATGCTGGCGACCGTGCGGGAAATGGTGCGAGACAAGGAGATCCGGTGAACCCAGAACACCTGCGGCGGGCGATCGAGCTGGCCGCCGAGGCACGCGCGGCGGGCAACCCGCCGTTCGGCTCGCTGCTGGCCGGCCCGGACGGCACGGTGCTGGTGGAGGAACGCAACACCACCCTCACCGACGACGACATCACCGCGCACCCCGAGCTGAAGCTGGCGCGCTGGGCGGCTCAGCACCTGGACGCGGCGACGGCGGCGAAGACCAGCATGTACACCAGCTGCCAGCCGTGCGGCATGTGCCAGGGCGCGCTGGCCCGGTCCGGGCTCGGGCAGGTGTACTTCGCCCTGTCGGGTGAACAGCTCAACGGACTGCGCACCGGTGGTGACTTCCCCGCGGTGCCGACCGACGGCCCGCACCTGTACGAGGAGGCGAAGGTCCCGGTCGAGGGCTACTACCCGTGACACGCGTGGCGGTGGTGCAGGCCGCGCCGATGCTGTTCGACACCGAGGAGACGCTGCGGCGCTTCGCGTCGCTGCTCGCCGAGGCGGCGTCGGCGGGTGCGGAGCTGGTGGTGTTCCCGGAGGCGTTCCTCGGCGGGTACCCGAAGGGCGCGACCTTCGGCGCGACGGTCGGCGCGCGCACCGACGAGGGGCGGGCGCTGTTCGCGCGGTACCGCAGGGCGGCGATCGACATCCCGGGCCCGGACCTGGACCGGGTGCTGGCCGCGGTCGCCACGCACGGGGCGCACGTCGTGGTCGGCGCGATCGAGCGGGCCGGGCACACCCTGTACTGCACGGCGCTGCTGATCGGCCCGGACGGCACGCTGCTCGGGCACCACCGCAAGCTCGTCCCCACCGGCACGGAGCGGCTGATCTGGGGGCAGGGTGACGCGTCCGACGTCGCGGTGGTCGACACCGCCCTCGGCCGGGTCGGCATGGCGATCTGCTGGGAGAACTACATGCCGCTCTACCGCGCCGAGCTGTACCGGCAGGGCGTGGAGCTGTACGTGGCGCCGACCGTCGACTCCCGCGACACGTGGGCGGCGACCATGCGCCACGTCGCCGTCGAGGGCCGCTGTTTCGTGCTGTCGGCGACCCAGTACGCGGTCGCCGCGGACTACCCGCCGGACTTCCCGGTGCCCGCCGGGGGCCCGGTCATCCGCGGTGGCAGCTGCGTCGTCGACCCGTTCGGCACCCCGCTCACCGGCCCGGTGTTCGACCGCGGCGACGTGCTGGTCGCCGACCTCGACACGGCGCTGCTGGACGGCGCGTACCTCGACCTCGACGTGTCCGGCCACTACGCCCGCCCCGACCTGTTCCAGCTGACGACGACCAGGAGCCCCCGCCGCCTGATCGAATGAACCCGCCGCGGACGGCCGCGTGTATCACGGCGACCACGTGCCGCCTCTCCTACGATGAGCCTGATGGGAGGCCCACCGTGGACGTCCGCACGATGCTCGCCTCCGCCGCGGCGGGCGACCAGCAGGCGTGGCACGCGCTCGTCGACGCGTACACCGGCCTGTTGTGGTCGGTCGCCCGCGGGTTCCGGCTCGGCCCGGCCGACGCCGCCGACGCCGTGCAGCTCACGTGGCTGCGGCTGGTGGAGCACCTGGACCGCATCGAGGACCCGGAGCGGCTGCCCGGCTGGCTCGCGACTACGGTGCGCCGCGAGTGCCTGCAGCTGATCCGGCGCACCGCGGCGAGCAGGCAGACGCCGGACACCGACCTGGTCGGGGAGCTGGCCGACCCGGCGCCGCCGGTGGACGACCGGTTGCTGCGCGCGGAACGCGACGCCGAGCTGTGGCGGACGTTCGCCCAGCTCGGCGAACGCTGTCAACGGCTGCTCCGGGTGCTGTCCGCGGTGCCCGCCCCCGCCTACACCGAGGTCGCCGCCGCGCTCGACATGCCGATCGGCAGCATCGGCCCCACCCGCAGGCGCTGCCTCACCCGGCTGCGTGAGCTGATGGACGCCGCCGTCCGCACCGGGGAAGGAGAACGGCCATGACCGACGAACGGGACGCGGCACAGGACGCGGCCGACGAGCGGTTGCTGGCGCGGCTGCGGGAGACCGCCGCCGAGTACGACCCCGTGCCGGAGCACGTGCTCGCCGCGGCGCGGGCCGCGCTCGGCACCCGCAGGATGGACGAGGAGCTGGCGGCGCTCGTGGCCGACTCCGCGCTCGCCGACACCGGCGTGCGCGCCGCGGCCCCGGAGGTGCGGCTGCTGACGTTCGAGTCGGCGGGCGTGTCGCTCGAGCTGCAGGTGGAGTACCGCGACGACCGCGTGTCGGTGCGCGGCCTGGTGACCGGCGCGACGGGCGAGGCGGTCGTCGAGGTCGCGGGTGAGCGCCACGCGGTCCCGATCGACGACGGCTGGTTCGCCGTGACCGGGCTCCCGCGCGGCGCCACCCGCGTCACCGTGCCGGGCACCACCACGAGCTGGGTCAGTCTGTAGGCGGCGCGAGGGTGATCTCGCCCCACGTGCTCGCCCTGCCGCGGACGTAGGGCTTCCACTCGACCCCGGTGCCTCCGCCGGGCACCGGGATGCGCTGTGCGCCGAGCACGTACTTCTCGGCCGCCGCGCGCAGGGACAGCCCCTGTTCCATGACCGCCCGCGCGATGACGCCGGTGACCGTGGCCGCCGCGAACGAGGTGCCGCTCCACAGCGCCCAGCCGTGGAAGTGCTGGGCGAGGTGCGCGACCGCGGGGTCCTGCGTCTCGTTGTGGTGCACATGGGGCCCCAGCACCTGAACGCCGCTCGCGGTGCAGTCCACCCACGGCCCGCGGTTGCTGAACGGCGCGAGGGCCGGCGGCACGCCGCCCGCCGCGGCGTGGGTCTCGTCCACCGCCCCGACCGCGATGGTCATGCAGTCCCGGTCGCCGGTGCGCACCCCGGCCGGGTACACGACGTCCGAGCCGCCCTGGTTGCCCGCGGCCATGACGACCACCGTCTCCCCGGGCAGGTCCCGCAGCGCGGCCGCGATGTCCGCCGGCCGGCCCTGCTCGATCTCGGTGCCCGCGAAGGACAGGTTGATCAACCGGCAGCGCGACAGCGACCTGATCGCGGCGCTCACATCGCCGTCCGCCCAGCTCGCCGGCTTCACCATGCGCACCGTGGCGGCGGGCGCCTCGCGGAGGACCAGGCCCGCGATGAACGTGCCGTGCCCGTGGGTCTCCCCGAGCATCCCGTTCGGGGGAATGTCCTCGACGTCGCCCTCCGTGCGCTCGATATGGTTGGCGAGCCAGGCGTGGGGTCCGCCTCCGTGGCACGCGAAACCGGTGTCGACCACACCGACCACGAAGTCGCGGGCCGGAGTGGTGTTGGGCGGGTACGACTGGTGAACGGCGACGGCGATGTCGGAGGCGCCGCCCACGCGGCCACCGGCGGGTCGGAACATGTCATCGGCTCCCTTCTGCTGTGGACATCCATGGGTGATGTCGCCCGCCACCCGCGTGATACATCACGGCGCGACCGGACCGCATCGTGACCGAGACCTCCGCCGCGCTCGGGCAGGCCGTCGCCGCGCTGGACATCGCGGTGACCGAGCCCGCCAAGGCCGTGCGGCTCGCCACGGCCGCGGCGCACCGCGCGAACGGCGACCCGGAGGCGGCCGCCGTGGCCGGGCGCGCGCTGGGCATGGCGTGCACCGCGCTGGGCAGGCTCGTCCCCGCGGAACGGCACCTGCGCACGGCGATCTCCGTCGCCGACGGCGCGCGGCTCGCGGTCCGCGCGGCCGAGGCACGCGGATCGCTCGCCTACGTGCTCACCCTCGCGGGCCGCACCGACGACGCGCTCGCCGAGATCGCGCTCGCCGCGCCGGTGCTGCGCGGTGTCCCGGCCGCGCGGCTCGCGATGCTGCGTGCGCTGATCCTCACCGAGCTGGCCCGCTTCGCCGAGGCGGCCGCCGGCTTCGCCGACGCGCTCGCGATCCTGCACCGCGCGGGCGGCGACCCCGTGCTCGAGGCCGACATCCGCACCAACCGCAGCCTGCTGCTGGTGCACCGGCGGGACTGGCGCGCCGCCGACGAGGACCTGTGCCGCGCCGAGGCGAACTACCTCGCCACCGGCCACACGGGACGGACGGCGATGGTCCACCACAACCGGGGCCTCGCGGCCGCGGTCCGCGGTGACCTGCCCGCCGCGCTGGTCGCGTTCGACGAGGCGGCCGCCCGCT
Source organism: Actinophytocola sp. KF-1 (assembly GCF_054661535.1). Classification (NCBI taxonomy): domain Bacteria; kingdom Bacillati; phylum Actinomycetota; class Actinomycetes; order Pseudonocardiales; family Pseudonocardiaceae; genus Actinophytocola; species Actinophytocola sp. KF-1. The sequence continues at coordinate 62,899 of NZ_BAAFVK010000014.1, forward strand.
ACCGCGCGGCCGGGCGCGACCTCGGGCTGCTCCCGGTCGAGCAGGCCGAGGCGCTGCTGTCGGTCCGGCTCGTCGCCGAGGCGCGGGCGGCCGCGGAGCACGCGATCGCGGAGTACACCCGGCAGCGCAACGCGGTCGACCTCGTGCAGGCGCGGCTGCTGCTCGCGCAGGCCGCGCTGCTGGCCGGTGACCCCGCCACCGCGCGGACCGAGGCGGAGCGGGCCCGCCGGTCGGCCGCCCGCCAGCACCGCGCGGGCTGGGTGGCGCTGGCGGCGTACGTGGCGTTGCGTGCCCGGTGGGCGGCCGGGGACCGCGATCCGGCGCTGCTGCGGTCGGGGCGGCGCACCGTCGCGGCGCTCACCGGCGCGGGCTGGCTGGTCGCGGCCATGGACGCGCGGCTGATCGTCGCGCGCACGGCGCTCACGCTCGGCCGCACCGCGGTGGCGACCCGGCAGCTGGCGGCCACGGCGCCGGCGCGGTCGACGGGACCGGCCGAGCTGCGGGCCCGGGCATGGCACGCGCTCGCGCTGCTGCGCCTCGCCCGCGGCGACACCCGAGGTGCCCGCGCCGCGCTGGCCGCCGGGATGCGGGTGGTGGACGCGTTCCGGGCGAGCCTCGGGGCCACCGAACTGCGGGCGCACGCGTCCGGGCACGCCGGTGAGCTGGCCGAGCTCGGCCTGCGGCTCGCACTCGAGTCCGGCCGGGCCGCCCAGGTGCTGCTGTGGGCGGAGCGCTGGCGGGCCGGCGCGCTGCTGCTGCGTCCGGCGCGCCCACCGGACGACGCCGCGCTGGCGGGTGACCTCGCGGAGCTGCGGCAGGTGGCCGTGGAACTGGCGGAGGCGGCGGCCGGGACCGGCGACACCGCGGCCCTGCTGCACCGGCAGTCCACAGTGGAGCGGCGGGTGCGGGCGCGGGCACGGCACGCCTCCGGCACGCACGCGCCGGTCCCGCCGGTGCCGGTGACCGCGCTGCGTGCCGCGCTCGGCGCGCGTGCCCTGGTCGAGTTCGTCGAGCACGACGGCGTGTTCTCGGCCGTGACCGTCGCGGGTGGACGGACGCGCCTGCACGCGCTCGGGCCGGTCGCGGAGGTCGCCGAACAGGTGGACGCACTGCGGTTCGGGCTGCGCAGCGTCGGGTACCGGCTCGGCTCGGCACGTGCCCTGGCCGCGTCGGCCGACCTGATCGAACGGCGGGCGGAGCGGCTGGACCGGCTGCTGCTGCGGCCGCTCGCGGCCGACGTCGGCGACCGCGAGCTGGTGGTCGTGCCGACGGGTGCGCTGCACGCGCTGCCGTGGCCGGCACTGCCGGGATGTGCGGGCCGGCCGGTGTCGGTCGCGCCGTCCGCGGCGCTGTGGCACCGTGCGCTGCGTAGTCCCGCCGGGGCGGACGGGCACCGCGTGTTCGCCGCGGGTCCCGGTCTGCCGCACGCCACCGCCGAGGTGGCCGCGCTGTCCCGCCACCGCGACGGCCTGCGCTTCACCGGTGGCCGCGCGCGGGTCGAGGCCGTCACCGCCGCACTGGACGGCGCCGGCCTCGCGCACATCGCGGCGCACGGCACGTTCCGGGCCGACAACCCGCTGTTCTCCGCACTGCACCTCGCGGACGGCCCCCTGACCGTCTACGACCTGGAGCGCCTCGCCACCCCGCCGCGGCACCTCGTGCTGTCCGCGTGCGACTCGGGGCTGCCCGCCGTGCACCCGGGCGACGAGCTGCTCGGCCTCGCCGCCGCGCTGCTCGGGCTCGGCACGCGGAGCCTGGTGGCGACCGTGGTCCCGGTCCCGGACCGGACGAGCAGGCCGCTCATGCTGCGCCTGCACCGGCACCTGGACGCCGGGCTCGGCCCGGCCGCCGCGCTGCACCGCGCCCAGCGTGACGTCGCCCGCGGGGGCGACGTCACGGCCAGGGTCACCGCGCTCGGTTTCGTGTGCTTCGGCGCGGGTTAGGCGAGCAGCCTGCCCCACGTCTTGGGGCCGACGATGCCGTCGACGACCAGCCCCGCGCGGCGCTGGAAGGACCGCACCGCCTGGTCGGTGAGCGGGCCGAAGATCCCGTCGACCGCGAGGTGGGCGCCCTGCTTGCGGTTGAGGATGCCCTGCGCCTCGCGGACGGCCGGGCCCTGCGAACCGCGGCGGATCGTCGGGCGGCCGGGCGCGTGGCCGTTCGAGGACACGACCTCGAAGTGCATCTCGTCGACGCGGCCCTGGAAGTCGCCACCCCAGCGCAGGCCCAGTTCCCTCGCCTTCGCCGAGATCGCGGCCCGCTTGCCCGCGGGCACGGTCCCGCGCTTGCCGAGCGGGTGCGACGGCGCGTTGAGGTCGATCGCCGTGCCGCTGGCGTGGTTGCTGAGCTCGGTCCCGCCGATGATGTCGCGGAAGGCGTAGCCCCAGCACTCCCCCTTGCGCAGCGGTTCCACGTTGTGGTGGAACCAGCGCGCCATCTCCAGCAGCCGGGGCGCGACGTCCGCCCGGATCGGCAGCGTGACCTGCGTGCCCGGCACGGTGAACGACCGCACCCCGATCTCCGCGGGCTTGGCCGACGCCGGGAACCCGTTCTGGCTCTTGGCCATTTCCCTCATCTCCTTGAAGCTCCCGCCAGCACGGGTCCGGCGGCTCTCCGCCGCGCACTGGCGTGTTGGCTTCCTTGATGCGGCTCGGCGGCCGGCTGATACGTCAACCGGTGGCGCCGGGCTCGACGGCCGGGGCGAGTTCCGGTGCGGGCGCCGGGTCGATCATCGACGCGGTGCCGTTCGGGGCCTTGACCTCGCTGGCCAGCGAGGTGAGCACGGACAGCAGCCCGGCCATGCCCGCCGCGGAGAACGCGGTGAGCCACGCGGTGTCGAGCAGCCCCGTACCGGCGGCGACGACGAGCGCGCCGAAGGTCTGCGCGAACGTCCTGATCGCCCGTTCCACCGCGTCCTTCCAGAACGCCGCTTTCCACATGACGGTCACCTCCTGGGTGTCGACTGGTGTCGTCGAGTCAGAGGTGACGGGACGGGGCCGTGATACAGGCGGGTGGTCAGCCGCCGGTGATGGTCTTGATGGCGGCCTTGAACCCGGCGTAGGCGGCACGGCCGAGCCGCTCCTCGTGCCGCGCCTCGATGTCCGCGACGATCTCGTCGGAGATCCGCATCAGCTCGCGGCCGCGGTCGGTGGGCACGATCAGCTTCGCGCGCCGGTCGGCCGGGTCGGGCGCGCGGTGGACGTACCCGAGCTTCTCCAGCTCGTCCAGGACGGCCGCGATCGTCTGCTTGTTGCGTCCCGCGCGGCGGGCCAGGTCGACGAGCCGGACGCCGTCCTCGTCCAGGTGGGCGACCACGGCGCCGTGGCGCGGCCGCAGGTCGTCGAACCCGAGGCGCGCGGCCCGGTCGAACAGCTCCGCCTGGAGCCCGAAGAGCAGGCGCGCCGCGAGCACGCCGAGGTCAGGGTCGGCCGCCTTGCGTGCACCGCGTCCCACGTGCGCTCCCTCACATAGTCCAATAAATGGACAGTCCAACTTTTGGACAGTATCGTACCCGGCATGACCGACACGTCCACGACGACCGTCGAACTCACCCGCTTCCGCGTCACCCCCGACCGCGAGGACGACCTCCTGCGGGCACGGCCCGCCATGCTCGCCGACTTCCGCGCCGACCGCACCGGCTTCGTCGACGCCCGCCTGGTGCGACTGCCCGGTGGTGAGTGGCTCGACATCGTGACCTGGCGCAGCCCGGAGGACTACGCCGCGTCCCGCGCCAAGGGCGCCAACCTGCCCGGCATCGGCGCGTTCTTCGCCGCGATCGCGGAGGTGATCAGCGCGGAGGAGGGCACCGAGGACACCGCTGTTTCCACCCGGCGTTAGCCGCCCGGCAGGACCGGCGGCGCTGGCACTCGACGGCCGCCCGGCACAGGGGGCGGCGTGCCCACGGCCCTCCTCAGCCTGTCCACTGTGGATCCCGCGGCCGGGCACGCGGACCCGGCGCCGCTTGTCACTCTGACCGCTGGGTGATCACCATTTTCCGCGAATGGACAAATACCTGACAATTTCGCGGATCCACCCCTCTCGATGGGTATTGTCGGGAATCCCGACGGCATGGGCACGAGACCACCGGGAGAAGCGTATGCGCGTGGTGGCGGTCATGAACTACAAAGGCGGAGTGGGAAAGACGACGCTCACCGCGAATCTCGGTGCGGTCGCCGCCAGACGTGGCCTGCGCGTGTTACTCCTCGACCTCGACCCGCAGACGAACTTGACCTTCTCGTTCTTCTCGATCGACGACTGGCACGACCGCCTCAAGGACAAGCGCACGATCAAGCGGTGGTACGACGGCGACATGCCGGGTCGGGACGTCTCGCTCGCGGACCTCGTCGTCACGCCGGAGCGTGTCAACGAGGCACTCGAGGACACCCCGGGACGGCTCGACCTGATCTCCTCACACCTCGGTCTCATCGACATCGATCTCGAACTCGCCGCCCGGCTGGGCGGGACCACCACGCTCGAGGGATCGAAGCGCAGGTTCCTCGATCTGCACGGTTGCCTGCGCAGCGCGCTGGAGGACAGCCGTTTCCGCGAGTACGACCTGGTGCTCATCGACTGCGCGCCGAACTTCGGCCTCGTCACCAAGACCGCGATCGTGGCGAGCGAGCAGATCCTCGTGCCCGCCAAGGCGGACTACCTGTCCACGCTCGGTTTGGACTACCTGGTGGGCAACTGCGCGAGCCTGGTGGAGCAGTTCAACGACTACGTCAACCACAAGCGCGGCACCGGGGATCACCGCCCCATCGACCCCGGCTTTCTCGGGGTGGTCTTCACCATGGTGCAGATCTACGCGCAACAGGTGACCTTCGCGCAGCACACCTACATCGAGGAAGTACGCCTCAACTCGCAGGTGCCCGTGCTGAAGAACAAAATACGCAACAGTCCCCGCCACTTCGGTGACGCGGGCGAGAGTGGCGTACCGGCGATGTTGCGCGCCACCGCGAGGGACGACGTCGTCATCGAGTTCGACCAGCTCGCGGACGAATTCCTGAGCGCCGTCGGACTCGCGTCGGGTGGTCCGCAATGAACGACCTGCGCGAATTCTCCGCTCTGCAAGCGCGCGTGTACGAGTTCCTGGCCGAACAGGACGAGGCCACGCTCCAGCGGATCGTCGACGGAACGGTACGACTGGCCGTTCGTTCCGACGGCGACGTCCAGGCACCGGCGCGCCACACCGTGGTACCCGCCAAGGACCCGTTCCAGGCGGCCCAGGATCTCGCGCGACTGGCATCGGAGCACGAACGGCAGGTCTACCTGAACGCCACCGGGTTGACCGGAAAGCAACTTCAGAAGGTGGCCAGATCGCTTGGGCTGAAGCGTTACAGCCACCTGTCGAAGCCGAAACTCGTCGCCCTGCTGGCGGGCCATGGCCCGGACCGGACCGAAGCGGCCGCGGTCGAGCCGAAGCGACCGGAACGGCCGTCGCCCGTGGCGGAGCCGGCCGGGGTCGTGCCGGAGAATCACGACGCGGCGGCCGTCGCCGCGCGGCTGCGCGACATCGAGACCGAGGAGGAAGGCGCCGCCTACCTGCGCTCACAGCGCCTGGACCGCACCGGGCTGCTGGCGGTCGCAGCCGAGTTGCAGCTCACGCGCGTGGATCGGCTGAAGCCGTCCGAACTCGAGAAGCGGGTGCTCAAGCAGGCGATCGGGGCCCGGCGCAAGTTCGCCGGGTTGCGGAACTGGTGAGCGCGGTGGCCCACGACGAGGCGGCCGGTCGCGCGATGCACCTGATCGGCGGGCGCCGCGTCACGGTTTCGGATCTGCTCGACGCCGGTCTGGTACAGGCCGGCACGAAGCTCCGGTTCAGGCGCAAGCGGATCCGCAAGACCTACGAGGCGACGATCACCGACAACGGCCGGATCCGCCTCGAACCGGGTGGCGAGGAGTTCCGCACACCGTCGCGGGCCGCCGCGATGGCGGCCGGCATGCGGGCGGTCGACGGTTGGCGTGCGTGGGTGGTGATCGACCAGGACCGGTTGCTGGACGCGGTGCGCCAGGAGCTGCTCGACCGGGAGATCTCGAGTGTGACGGCCGCGGCCGACAGGATGGCCAGGGACGCGTCGCAGCAGCGCGTCCACGAGCGCCTGAGGCAGGCACGCAGGAGCGCTGACGAACACACGCCGGAACGCATCTCCGTCCGCGAGCTCCTGGCGCTCTGGGGCGCCACGGATCGTGGCGACCAGGTCAGCCAGATCGAGGCGGACCTGGCGAACCACGGGCTGGTCACGTCGCCCAGCTTTCGCGCGGTGACCCTGGACACCGTGGTTGCGCTGACCACGCCACCCGACGAGGCGGAGGAGACCGCGACGGCGGAGCCCGCCGCGAGCGACGACCTCCCGGTCGTGGCGGACGACGAGGGAGGCGGCGACCTGGAGGTCCGCCTGAAGGTCGGCAACCTGTCCCCGCTCAGCGGTGTGACGTCGATCGTGCCCAACGGCACCATCGAAGAAGCGATCACCAAGATGCTTCTCAACGACTTCTCACAGCTCGCCGTCCTCAGCGGCCCCCGCAGCCCGCGCGGTGCGGTGACGTGGCGCTCGATCGCGCAGGCGGTCCACCAGAAGCCGGACGCGACCGTCGCGGACGCTCTCGAGCCCCACGTGGAGGTCGTCCCGTACGACCGCGATCTCTTCGGTGTGCTCCCCGCGCTGCAACAACGCGGGTTCGTGTTCGTCCAGAACGAGAGCAGGGAGATCGCTGCCATCGTCACGACCTCGGACGTCGTGCAGCGCTACGGTGACATGGCCACGCCCTTCTTCCTGCTGGGCGAGCTCGACCAGACGCTCCGCTGGATCCTGAACCGCGCGTTCGACATCGAGACCGTCCAGCAGCTCTGCAACAAGGCGACGATCACGAGCTTCGACGAACTCTCCATCGGCGATTACCAACGGGTCCTGGCGAACAAGGACGCATGGGAATCGCTCGGCTGGCCACTGGACCGCACGGCGTTCATCGCACGGCTCGAAGAGATCCGGCTCATCCGCAACAAGGTCATGCACTTCCACCCCGACCCGGTACCCGAGGACGCGGTCGGCAAGCTGCGGATGTTCAACGGCCTCCTGCACAAGTACCGCGATCCGGCATAGCGGGATTTCCGGCGTCGTCACCTTCTGTGTTCGGCGTGGACCGGGAATTCGCGACCGGCCCAGTGGAATACCGGTTTCCGGGGTTTTTCTCACCCGTGCGGGTCGTGACGTTCGTCATGGGACTGGGCCGGTCAGGTGGGTGGTCCGTTCACCGAATCGTTGGAGCAACGGGGAGTTCGCCGCGCCGATGTACAGGTGCGGGGACCTGACCAACGACGAGGATGTGACGGCATGACTCGAAGAACCATGGCATTGTCGGGAATATCGGCGTGCATGGCGATGGCTTTGTTCACCGGTACGGCGGTCGCCGTCGACGGGCAGTTGCCCGGTGGCACGGCGATCTCGGTGACGATCGACAGCCCGGCCGACGGCACCGTGTTCCCGCGCGGACCGGTGACGGTCGAGGGCACGGCGTCGGTGGGTGAGGCCGCGGTCGTGAAGGACACCGCGATCACCTACGTGGTCGACGTGTCCGGGAGCACGGCCGCGTCGTGTGACGGGACGGCGCGCACGGTCCTGCAGTGCGAGGTGCAGGCGTCGCAGGCGCTCAACGCGCTCGCCGCCGACCCCGACACGCCGGTCGGCACCGTCGGGGCCGTCATCTTCGGCTCGTCGGCGGCCGTGGCGGACGTGCGGCCCGCGGGCGGCGACCAGGTGCTGACCGGGCCCGCGACCGACGACAACGCCAACAGCGCCCGGGACGTCGAGGAGGTGCTCGGCTCGATGAGCCAGGGGCACGTCGGCCTGTTCTCGGCGCGCACCGTGGCCACCGGCACGTTCTTCCCGGACGCCGTGGTGAAGGCGACCACGGTGACCGGCGCGCAGACCGAGGCGCACAAGATCGTGGCGTTCCTGTCCGACGGCGCCTCGTCCGGCAACGTGAACCCGGCGCTGGACGCGGTCCCGGAGAACGTGGACATCCACACCTTCGCGGTCGGGTCCGGGTCGGCCTGCCAGGTCGGCCCCTACAGCGACAGCCTGCAGCTGATCGCCGACCGCACCGGCGGCGAGTGCACGCACGTGCCCGATCCGGCGAACCTGCCCGACGTGCTGCCGGACCTGCTCGCCTCCGAACTCTCCTCGCTGACGGCCACAGTGGACGGTGGCCCGGCGGCGCCGGTGACCGCGGTCAGCCCCGGGCTGCCGCAGGACGGTCCGGCCACAGTGGACTACTCGTACACCACCGGCACGCTGACCGCCGGCACGCACGAGATCTGCGTGACGGCCCACGGCAAGGACAACGGCGGCGCGGGCTCGGTGACCGACTGCGTGACCGTGGTCGTCAACGACCCGCCGACCGTCGACCCGAGCGGGCCGTACGCGGGCCAGGAGGGCACCCCGGTGGCGATCGCGGGCCTCGTGACCGACCCGGACGGGCCGGCCCTCACCACCCAGTGGACCGCCACGCCCGCCTCGGGGGTCGACGCGGGCGCGACCTGCGCCTTCGGTGCCGCCTCGGCCGTCGACACGACCGTGACCTGCACCGACGACGGCACGTGGACCCTGCGGCTCACCGCGGACGACGGGCTGAACCCGCCGGTGGCGGCCACGACCGAGCTGACGCTGACCAACGTCGCCCCCGGGGTCACCATCGACAGCCCGGCCGACGGCACCCTCGTGCTGCGCGGCGCGCCGGTGACCGTCACCGCGCCGTTCACCGACGTCGCCACCAACGACACGCACACGTGCACGGTGGACTTCGACGACGGCTCGGCGCCGGTGGCGGGCACGGTCCAGCAGGGCGCGGGCTCGGGCACCTGCGCGGCGACGCACACCTACACCGGGGTGGGCGCGCACGTGGTGGTCGTGACCGTCACCGACGACGACGGCGGATCGGCGACCGCCGTGGTCAAGCTGGTGTCGCACGTGCGTGCCGAGGCGTGGGCCATCAGCGCGAGCGGGGTGGTCACCGTGACCAAGACCCCGCACGCCACCTGCCCGCCCAGCACCGACCTGACCACGGCGAGCCTGTCGGTGCCGGGGCTCGCGACGGTGCAGGCGCTGCACGCGAAGTGCGCGCTCGACCCGTCGACCGGCCACACCGACGCCGCCGCGGAGATCAGCGGGGCGAACCTGCTGGGTGGCGCGATCCGCCTGACCGACGTCGAGACCCGTTGTGTGGCAACGGAGAACGGGCTGAGCGGGTCGTCGCGCGTCGGCACGCTCAACGGCCAGCCGATCGGCACGGGACCGACGACGATCTCCATCCCGCTCGTCGCGACCGTCTACCTGAACCAGACGGTGAACGGTCCGAACGGACAGCTCGCGCAGTACTCGGTGCGGGTGGTGACACTGCTGGGCCAGGAGATCATCCTGTCCGGCTGCCGCATGGGTTTCTGACCCGGGGGTCCGGGGGATCGCTCCCCGGACGTCGGTGACCGGCTGATGTGGACGGTCCGGCACGTGCCGGGCCGTCCACGCTACCGGATGCGCAACCGCCGCATCATCTTCAGGCCGGACAGCACGCGTTCGACGTGCTTCCCGTAGTCCTGGCCGGGTCTTGGCCCCATCACCTGCTTCTTCAGCACCGCCATGTGCTGGACGTCGGTGTACTTCAGCAGTCCCTGGTCGCCGTGGCGGACGCCGACGCCGGAGTTCTTCACGCCGCCGGACGGGGTGCCCTTGGCCGCGAACGCGGTGGCGAGGATGTCGTTGACGTTGACGTTGCCCGCCTCGATCCGCGCGGCCACCGCCCGTGCCGCGGCGATGTCGCCGCCCCAGACGGACGCGTTGAGGCCGTAGTCGGTGTCGTTGGCCAGCGCGACCGCCTCGTCGACGGTCCGGTAGGAGTGCAGTGCGACGACGGGGCCGAACGTCTCGGTGACGCCGCAGAGCATGTCCTTCGTGACGCCCTCGAGGACGGTCGGCTCGAAGAACGCCGGGCCGAGGTCGGGGCGGGGCCTGCCCCCGCACAGCACGGTGGCGCCCTTGGCGACCGCGTCGTCCACGTGCGACTTGACGCGGTGCATGTGGTCGACGGAGACGAGCGAGCCCATCTCCGGGCCGAAGTCGTAGGCGGCACGCACGTCGAGTGCCTCCGCCGCGGCCACGAAGGCGTCGCGGAACTCGTCGTACCTGGACTCCGGCAGGTAGATCCGCTCGACGTGCATGCAGATCTGCCCGGTGTTGCCGAACGCGCCGAACACCGCGCCCTGCACGGCCTCGGCCATGTCGGCGTCGTCCAGCACGACCATCGGGTTCTTGCCGCCCAGTTCGAGGCAGCAGCCGATGAGGTTGCGGCCCGCGCGCTCACCGATCACCCTGCCGGTCGCGGTGGACCCGGTGAACATCACGTAGTCGGCGTTGTCGACGAGCGTCGGGCCGACGTCCGGCCCCTCGCCGCACACCACCTGGAACAGGCCCTTCGGCAGCCCGGCCTCCTCCAGCATGCGGATGCCGTACAGCGGCGACAGCGCGGTCTTGTTGTCGGGTTTCAGCACGACCGCGTTGCCGGCCATCAGCGCCGGGATGGCGTCGGAGATGCCGGTGGCGAACGGGAAGTTCCACGGGGCGATGACGCCGACGACACCCTTGGGCTGCCGGATCTCCGTCGAGTAGGTCAGGAACGGCACCGGCCCGCCCCGCCGGACCGGCGCGAGCAGCTTGGCCGCCCGCTTGAGGTAGTGGCTCATCACCATCGGCGGGTCGCAGGTCTCCTCGATGGCCATCCGCCGGTTCTTGCCGCTCTCGACCTGGATGAGGTCGGTGGTGGTGTGCGCGTTGTCGACGAAGATCGTGTGCGCCCGGTCGAACACCGCGAGCCGCTGCCGGACCGGTGTGGCGGCCCATTCCCGTTGCGCTTCGCGCGCGGTGGCGAACGCCTGCTCGATGTCGGCGGGCGTCGACTGCGGCAGCTCGACGAGGACCTCGCCGGTGTAGACCTCGGTGAGCTGCCAGGTGGCGCCGGCCGAGCCCGGCACCCGCTCGACGAGCTGCCGCAGGAACGCGTCGGTGACCGAGGCCGGGCGGGTGAGCCCGGGGTGGGTGCGGGTCATGCCTTCCCTCCCGAGAGGACGAGCCGCGCACCCATCTCGCCGATCATGATGCACGGCGCGTTCGTGTTGCCGCCGGTGATCGACGGCATGATCGAGGCGTCGCAGACCCGCAGCCCGTCGACGCCCCGGACCGTGAGGTCCGGCCCGACGACGGCGAGCTCGTCGACGCCCATCCGGCACGTGCCGACGCCGTGGTAGACCGAGGTGGCGCGGTTGAGGATCGCGTCGCGCAGCTCCTGGCCGCGCAGCCGCTCGCCGGGGTGGGTCTCGGCCTTGACCGAGCCCTTGAACGCGGGCGCGGCGAAGATCTCGCGGACCATCTCCGACCCCTCGGCGAGCACCTCGAGGTCGGCGGGGTCGGCCAGGTACTGGAAGTCGATGAGCGGCGGCGCGGCGGGGTCGGCCGAGGCGAGCCGCAGCGTGCCGCGGCTCTTCGGGTAGATCAGGGTCGCCAGCACGGTGAGCGACGGCCGCTTGTCGACCTTGTGCCGGATGGGTTCGTCCTGGTTGGGCGACACGTAGGCCCACGGCAGGAGGTGCAGCTGCAGGTCGGGCACGTCGCGGGCCTGCGAGGTCCTGAGGAACGCGAGCACCTCGAACACGGAGTTCGCCATGAACGTGCTGCCCGGCCGCACCAGCTCCCTGGCCAGTCCCCTGGCGAAGTACGGGGCCGTGCCCTTGTGCCTGCTCGACGACGCCTGGAACGTCAGCGCGTGGAACATGTGGTCGTGCAGGTTGTCGCCGACCGGCAGGTCCGCGACCACGTCGATGCCGTGTTCCCGCAGGTGCGCGGCGTGGCCGACGCCGGACAGCATGAGCAGCTGCGCGGACCCGACGAACCCGGCCGAGAGGATGACCTCCTTGCCCGCGCGGACGGTCCGCCGGGTGCCGTCCGCGTCGGTGACCTCGACGCCGGTCGCACGGCCGTGCTCGATGACCACCCTGGTCACCAGCACCCGCGACTGCAGTTCCAGCGTCGCGGGCGCGAGGTGGTGGAGGTAGCCGCGGGAGGCGCTGTACCGCAGGCCGTCGGCCGCGTTCTGCTGCATCCGGCTGACGCCCTCCTGCGTCGCGGCGTTGTAGTCGTCGAGCACCGGGCAGCCGATCGTGTCGGCGGTGGCCTGGAGGAACTGCAGCGCGCCCTCCTGGGGGATCTTGTTGCGGGTGACCCGGATCGGCCCGCCCGCGCCCCGGAACGCGTTCTCGCCGTCCTCGAAGTCCTCCATCCGCTTGTAGGCGGCGTTGACGCTGTCGGCGTCCCAGCCGGTGTTGCCCTCGGCGGCCCAGGAGTCGAAGTTGGCGCGGTTGCCGCGGACGTAGACCATGCCGTTCACGGAGCTGGAGCCGCCGACGACCTTGCCGCGCGGCACCGGCATCCGCCGGTTGAGCAGGTGCTTCTGGGGCACCGAGTAGTAGCCCCAGTCGACGAGTTTCTTGAGCTGGGGCACCGAGTGCAGCGGGCCGATCATGCCGGGCTTGGTGACGAGCAGGTTGCCGTCGGCCTTGCCCGCCTCGAGCACGATCACGCTCGCCCCCGACTCGGCGAGCCTGCCCGCGATGGCGGCACCCGAACTGCCCGAGCCGACCACCACGTAGTCGGCCTCACTGCCCCGCGGCACCTTCTTGGCCATGCCCGCTCCTCGATCCACCGCACCCGCCGCAACTGTAACCTGTTCTAGTTTCGTTCGACCATACGTCGTGGGTCAACACCGGGCGGCGGTGGCGCTCAGTCGCAGGGCTGGTCCGGCTTGACCACGCCGAACTCGACCGTCGACCGGGCGGTCAGCGCCGCGCCGGGGGCGATGCTCTGGGTGCAGATCCGCCAGTCCCGGTCGCGCGCGTCGCCGAACTGCTCGAAGGGGTGCGTCGAGGTGACCGCCACCGCGCCGTCGGTGAGGTCGTGGATCCGGTCCTGGGCGTCGCGGAGGTTCGCCCCGACCAGGTCCGGCATCGGCCACCGTTCGCCGGCCCGGGGGTCCTCGGTCGTGCACGCACCGGCCAACCCCAGGACGGCACACGTCACCAGCACCACGACGGTCCGCATGCCGCCATTCTCGGGCACCGGGTGGCATGATCTGGTGGTCGCGGAGGCCTTCGCACAGCAGGCGGAAGTGACCCGGATCGAGCGCCACGGGCGCGAGCACGACGACGTCGACGGGCGGCGGCGGTACGAGATCGCCGAGGTGTCGGAGGACCCGGCCGCGACGGACGTGACCGTGGCCGAGGTGCCGTGGCCCGGGTTCTGGTTCGGCGACCTGCTGTTCAGCCGCGCCGGTGTGCGGGTGCGGGCACCGCGGCACCTGACCTGTTTCCCCCGCTTCCACGCCGACGACGAGGGCTTCCACCTCAACTGGGGACGGCCGGGTGGACATCGGCGACGATCCCCACGACGAGCGCCGCGAGCTGTTGCCGCACCGCTGCTTCGTCCGCGGTCCCCTGCCACCCGACGAGCACGACCGGTACCCCTACGACGACCGGCTCACCGTCGCGACGTCGGCGTGGCCGGAGTAGGCCGCCCACCGATTCCTTCCGCGCCCCGGCGATGTCCAAGTCCCCGTGAACGGACAACGCACGTGGGTGCTCGCGATCACCTCGATCGCCTCGCTGATGGTCGTGCTCGACGCGCTGGTCGTCGCGACCGCGCTGACGGCGATCCGGGCGGATCTCGGCGCGTCGGTCGCCGAACTCGAATGGACGGTCAACGGCTACGGGCTGAGCTTCGCCGTCCTGCTCATGACGGCCGCCGCGGCCGGTGACCGCTGGGGAAGGCGGCGGGTGTTCGCGGCCGGTGTCACCGTGTTCGCCGCGGCGTCGCTGGTGTGCGCGGTCGCGCCGAACGTGGCGACGCTGGTCGCCGGGCGCGTGGTGCAGGGCGCGGGCGCCGCGTTCGTCATGCCGCTCGCGCTCGCGCTGCTGTCGGCCGCGTTCCCGCCCGAGGCGCGGGCGCGGGCGCTCGGTGTCTTCGCGAGCGTGAGCGGCGTGGCCGTCCCGCTGGGGCCGCTCCTCGGCGGCGCCGTGGTGGCCGGTGTCTCCTGGCCGTGGATCTTCTGGCTCAACGTCCCGATCGGCGCGGTGCTCGTCTACCTCGCGCACACCAGGATCGAGGAGAGCCGCGGACCGGACCGCGCGATCGACGTGCCCGGGCTGGCACTGGTGACCGTCGGCTCGTTCGGGCTGGTCTGGGCACTGGTGCAGGGCAACACGGAGGGCTGGTCCAGCACGCCGGTCGTGGTGTGCGCGGTGGCCGGGCTGCTGGCGCTCGGCGCGTTCGTCGCCTGGCAGCGGCGGGCGGCGCACCCGATGCTCCCGCTCCACCTGTTCCGCTCCCGCCGGTTCACGGCGGGCAACGTCGTGATCTTCTTCCACTGGGGTTCCGCGCTCGGCGTGGTGTTCTTCATGGCCCAGTTCCTGCAGACCGGGCTGGGGTACGGGCCGCTGGCGGCGGGCCTCGGGCTGGTCCCGTGGGGGCTGACCACGGCCGTCATCCCGCAGTGGACCGGGCGGCTGGTCGGCCGGTTCGGCGAGCGGCCGTTCATCGTCGCGGGCCTCGGCCTGCACACCGTCGCCATGGTGTGGCTCGCGCTGGTCGCCGACCCCGCCGTCGGCTACTGGGCGATCGTCGCGCCGATGGTGCTGTCCGGTTCCGGCATCGCCATGTGCCTGCCCGCCGCCCAGTCCGCCGTGCTCACCGCCGTCGAACCGCGGTTCGTCGGCAAGGCGTCCGGCGCGTTCAGCACGATGCGCCAGCTCGGCGGCGCGTTCGGTGTCGCGGTCCTGGTCGTCGGGTTCTCCTCGGCCGGGAGCTACGCGTCGGACACGGCGTTCACCGGCGGCTTCACGGCCGCCCTCCTCACCGGCGCGGTCCTCGCGGTCGCGGGTGCGCTGGCCGGTTCCGCCATTCCACGAAGGGTGTAGTTCATGTCCGACCTGAAGGCACACGCCGACCTGCTGCGCGAGCTGCACGACGGCCCGCTGCTGGTGCTGCCGAACGCCTGGGACGAGGCGAGCGCGGAGCTCGTGGCCGAGATGGGGTTCCCGGTCGTGGCGACGTCGAGCGCCGCCGTGGCCGACTCGCTCGGCCACCAGGACGGCGAGCAGGCGCCGTGGCGGGAGATGTTCGCCGCCACCGCCCGCATCGCCGCCGCCGTGCCGGTCCCGGTGACCATGGACGCCGAGGCGGGCTACGGGCTCGACCCGGCGGAGTTCGTCGACCGGCTCCTCGAAGCGGGCGCCGTCGGCTGCAACCTCGAGGACGTCGACCACCGGGCCGGGGGGCTGGTGGTCGCCGAGGCGCAGGCGGAGCGGATCGCCGCGGTGCGGGCGGCGGCCGACGCCGCCGGGGTCCCGGTCGTCGTCAACGCCAGGACCGACGTGTTCCTGCCCGCGTACGGCATCCCCGAGAGCGAGCGGCTGGCCGAGGCGGTGCGGCGCGGCAGGCTCTACCGGGAGGCGGGCGCCGACTGCGTCTACCCGGTCGGCGGGTCGGCCCGCGACCACCTCGCCACGCTGGTCGCGGAGGTGCCGGGCCCGGTCAACGGCAACACCACCGACACCCTCGACCTCGTGGCGCTGGCGGCGCTCGGCGTGGCCAGGGTGTCGTTCGGGCCCCGCTTCCACCGCGCCGGGTTCCCGGCCATGCGCGGCGCCCTCGAACGGCTGCGTGCCGGCGGATGACCGGGGATCTGCTCGGGCCCGCGCTCGACTACGCGACCGGGTCGGCGGCGCGGATCACGCTCACCGACCTCGGCCGTCCGTCGACGTGTGCCGGGTGGACGGTCGCGGACGTCCTCGTGCACCTGACGCAGTCGCTGCGGTTCCTTGCCGTCTCGCTGACCTCGGGTGCCGTGCCCGCCCCGGTCGCCACGACCGCGGGCCCGGTCACGGCCGGGCGGTTGCGCCGCGACCTCGACGAGGCGGCGGCGTGCCTGGCCGCGGCGGCACGGGACCTCCGCGACAGGCCGCCGGTCGACGTCGACGGCGTCCCGCTGCGGTGCCGCCAGCTCGTCGTGGTCGGCGCGATCGAGGCGGCCGCGCACGGGTGGGACGCCGCCCGCGGCGCCGGGTGCGCCCTGCCGCTCCCCCGCGACCTCGCGGCACGGCTGCTCGCCGAACTGCCGACCGTGCTCGACGCGGGCACCCGGCGCGGGGTGTTCGCCGACCCCGTCGCGCTGCCCGGTGACCGTCCGGCGGCCGACCGCCTGCTCGCGGCGCTCGGCCGCGACCCGCGGCGATTCCTTTTCCGCGCGGACGATGTCCAATGAAGGAGCCCGACCGACGGGCAGGCAGGAGTACGACCGTGTCCACTGAGGCGATCCCACCGGAGAGCGGTGTGGCGCTGCACGACGAGTTCGGCAGGCTCCGCGACGGCCTGGTCGCGCACTGCTACCGGATGACCGGCTCCTACCAGGACGCCGAGGACGCCGTCCAGGAGACCTACCTGCGGGCGGTGCGCGGCATGGCGGGGTTCGAGGGGCGCTCCTCCCTGAAGACGTGGCTGTACCGCATCGCCACCAACACCTGCATCAGCGCGCTGCAGCACCGGAGCAGGCGCGTGCTGCCCGCCGGGCTCGGCGCACCGTCGACCGACCCGGACACCGCCGTCCACGCCGACGAGTCCATCGCGTGGCTCGAGCCGCTGCCCGACGCCGTGCTCGGCCGGCGGGACAGCGACCCGGGCGAGCTGATCGTGCTGCGCGAGTCGGTGCGGCTGGCGTTGATCGCGGCCCTCCAGTACCTGCCCGCACGGCAGCGCGCGGCGTTCCTGCTGCGGGAGGTGCTGTCGTGGTCGGCGGCCGAGATCGCGGAGACCCTCGACATCAGCGTCGCCGCGGTGAAGAGCCTCCTGCAGCGCGCCCGCAGCCGGTTCGACGAGCTCGACCTCGCCGACCAGCGGCCGTCGGCGCCGGACCTGGAGCTCGAACGGGCGCTGCTCGACCGCTACGTCAAGGCGTTCGAGGCCGGGGACGCCGCCGCCATCCGCTCCGTCATCCACGACGACTTCAGCCTCGAGGCCGTGCCGCACCCCGTCTGGTTCAAGGGCGTGCACGTGTGCCTGCCGTTCCTGGAGCGGAACGCGTTCGCCGGGGACTACCGGGCACTGCCCACCCGGGCGAACGGCCAGCCCGCCATGGCCACCTACCGCCGCGACGCGTCCGGCGACCTGGTGGCGGGCGGCCTGTGGGTGCTGACGGTCGTCGACGGCCGCTTCACGCGCGCGGTCAACTTCCACGACCCGCGCCATGTGATCGCCGCCGGGCTCCCCGCCCGGCTCATCCCGGGAGGAAACGCACGATGACAACGCCACGCGTCGTCCCAGCCGACGAATGGGAGGACGCCCGCAGGAAACTGCTGGTGAAGGAGAAGGAGGTGACGCGGGCGCACGACGCGCTCGCCGCCGAACGCAGGCGCATGCCGTGGACGGCGGTGGCGAAGGACTACCGGTTCGACGGCCCGGACGGGCAGGTGGGCATGCTCGACCTGTTCGAGGGCCGCCGCCAGCTGGTCGTGTACCGGTTCTTCTTCGAGCCCGGTGTGCACGGCTGGCCGGAGCGCGGCTGCGTCGGCTGCTCGATGATGGCCGACCAGGTCGCCCACCTGTCGCACCTGAACGCGCGCGACACCACGTACGTGCGGGTCTCGCGCGCGCCCCAGCCGGACATCGCCCGCCTCAAGGCGGAGATGGGGTGGAGCGCCCCCTGGTACACGATCACCGACACCTTCGACACCGACTTCGGCGTCGACGAGTGGCACGGCACGAACGCGTTCGTGCGCGACGGCGACCGCGTGTTCCGCACGTACTTCCTCAACCACCGCGGCGACGAGGCGCTGGGCAGCACGTGGAGCTACCTCGACCTGACCGCGTTCGGCAGGCAGGAGGACTGGGAGGACTCGCCGGACGGGTACCCGCAGGGCAGGCCGTACGAGTGGTGGCGCAGGCACGACGAGTACGAGACGGGCACCGACCCGTGGGAAGGGCGCCTCGACGAGAAGGTGGCCGCCGCGAGAGCCGACGCCAGGGCCTCGGCGGGCGGGCCGGTCTGATCGAGCCGCCCGGTGCCCCCGGCCGTTCGTGGCCGGGGGTGCCGGGCGTTGACCGGCCGGACCTTCATGCCCGGGCGGGTATGAAGGCGATCTCCTGCCTCGGTGTCCCTCGGCGTCCCGCGGTCTCCCTGCTTTCCCGCTTCCGCGGCACCGTGCCCCGGGTCTCCGCGGTCTACGGCGACCCGCGGTTTCTGCGGTGTCCGCAGTTTCCCCGGTTCCGTGGTTCCGCGGCTCCCACCTCCGCGGCTCGCGGTCTGCGTGCTCCCGCCCCGCAGCCTCCGCGGCCTACCGCCCGCCGGGTTTCCGCAGTTTCCGCGGTCTGCGTGGTTTCCGCGCCCCCAGGGTTCCCCGGCGTACCGCGCGCCCCGCGGTCTCTCCGGTTCCACGGTCTCCGCGGTTCCACGGTCTCCGCGGTTCCACGGTCTCCGCGGTTCCACGGTCTCCGCGGTTCCACGGTCTCCGCGGTTCCACGGTCTCCGCGGTCTCTGCGGTCTGCGGTCCTGCGCCCCCGGTTCCCCGGTCTACCCGCACGCCCTCGGTCTCTCCGGTTTTTGCGGTCTCCGCAGTCTCTGAGGAGACCGCGCCCCGGGTTCCCGGGTCTACCGCGTCCCGGGATTCCCGCGGTTTCCCGCGCTCCGAGGTCTTCGGGGTTTCCGAGGTTTCCGCAGTCTCCGCGTCCCCTCGTTCTCCGCAGTCTCTCTGCGGTTACCGCGCCCCGGATTCCGGGTCTACCCGCGTCCCGTGATCTCCGCGGTTCCCGCCCTCCGAAGTCTCCGCGGTATCCGCGGCCCCCTCGTTCTCCGGTTCTTCCCGTTCCTCGCTCCCCGCTTTCCCTCCCCCCATCCCGCGTTCCCACGGCTAATATCGGACATCAATATAGAAAATAGCTGTTAGAACCAGCCGGCTGCCGAGCCAGCGAGCGTCAGCACCACGGCGCGGACGACACGGAGCCGCCGTAGCCGGAAATGGTGAGCACCGACGTGGTGTAGAAGTTCTGCGGCGTCACCTTCACGACCGTCCCGCTGGGGATCGCCGCCAGTGCCTTGAGGTCCACGGAGGACTGGCTGCGCTGCGTCGCCTGGACCAGTGGCGAGTCCGGCACCGCCTTGAAGGTGTACGGCGAGGGGTTCACGCTCGTGCTGACGACCCAAGTGCTCCCCGCCGGGATCCCGCTGTCGGACACGATGACGAACTTCTCGACACCGCCGAGGGTGCCCTCGCACGTCGTCCCCAGCACCGCGCTCTGGACCCCCGTCGACTCGGCCGCCGCCGGGGCGACGCCCGCGGTCGCGGCCAGCGCCGCGGCGACGACCACGCCACCGGTCAGACGGCGTACGTTCAGCGTTCTTCTCATGTGCGCTCAGGCTTTCTCGTCGGAACCGGCGTCGACCGTGACACGGGGTCCGCGACGGTGTCGCCTGTCCCGAACGATCCCGAACGACCCCTGTGCCGAACGGCCGAACGGGCCCGGCGGCGCGCACACCGCCGGGCCCGCGACCCCTCAGCCGATCCCGTACGCGCGCACGATCGTCTGCGTGAGCCGGTTCCCGTCCGCGTCGGCGGCGCGGGACCGCAGCGAGGCGTAGCCGCCCTTCGGGTGGCGCACGGTCACTGTCCAGTGGTCGCCGGTGCGCCGGACCTCGGCCGGCCGCCACGTCTTCCCGTCGTCGTAGGAGACGTCCACCGACAGCGCGGTGATCCGCGCGGGCCCGTCCTGGCGTTCGACGTGGGCCGGGAACGAGAACCGGCGGTCGCCGGGTGCCCGGTTGCGCACGTCGACGGCCGGGGCGAACCGGGTCGTCAGCATCGGCAGCGCCTTGTCCGCTCCGGCCGCCGACGACCGGAACGCCCACTCCGCGGTGACCACCGTGGACGTCGACCAGGTGGGGCCGGACTGCCTGGCGTCCGCCACCACGCGGTACGACGACTCCTCGTCCGGCACGGGGTACTCGGCGAAGTCGGTCACCGGCGACGTGCCCAGCTCGACGCCGTCGCGCAGGACCGTGACCGAGCCGGTGGCGTCGGTGAACGCGTCGACCATCCGCGCGCGCCCGGCCGCGTCGCCGTACATCGGCAGCTTGACGCTGATCAGGCCGTCGTGCCGCCACGACCACGGGTGCGGCTGCTCGCCGAGGTTGTTCATCGTGGTGCCCCGCAGCGCCGGGCCGATGACCGCCTTGTTCCACGCGATCCGGGCCGGCGGGCGGTGCGCGGCGAGGGTCACCGTGTCGGTCACGACCATCGGGCCGGTGCTCGCCGTCAGCTCCCACGTCCCCGGGGTGAAGTACTCGACCCGTTCCTGCTGGGCCGCGGCCTGCGCGAACCAGCCGGTGCCGACGTGCCGGCCGAACAGCGTGCCGAACGCGGCGAAGCCGGCCAGGTTCGGGGCGCCGTCGTGGTACGCCGTGCGCACCGACGCCAGGTCCCCGGTCTCCGGCCGGTACACGAGCGGCGCGGTGACCTGCCGTGCCACGCCGTGGATCAGCTCGTAACGCAGGTCGGTGCCCGCCCTGGCGGCGTAGCTGACCGTGGTCTCGCCGCGCTTGACCAGCTCGACGAGCCGGTCCACGGTGCCGTTGCCGTCCCTGCCGTAGAAGGTCGGCACCGGCTCGCCCTCGACCGGTTCGCCCGGCGGCAGCGGTGTGGCGCCCTCCTCGACGAACCGGAACATGGCGAGCTTGCCGCCCGCCTCGGCGATGGCGACGCCGCGCCGCAGCCACTCCTCCCGGCCGAGGTCCGGGTCGAACTCCACCACCACGAGCTTGCCGGTGGCGTCGATCTTCGCGAGGTCCGCCGGTGTGCCCGCACCGCCGTAGACCGCGGTGAGGGTGGTCTCCTCGGTGGGCGGGGTGCCGAACAGGGCCCGCAGGTTGACGTCGAACGGCTGCCCGTCGTCGGCCACCATCTCCAGGCCGGGTTCGGTGGCGCGGCGGGCGTGGCCCAGGGCGTAGCCGTCCGACGCGGTGCCCGGCAGGGTCGCCGCGTACACCGGCTCGAACCGCGCGTCGCCGTCGTAGAACAGCGCGGACAGGCAGTCGCAGACCGCGAGCCGGGACATCGCGAACAGCGCGTGCGTCCCACCCCTCGCGTCCGGGTTGTCCGGCTCGGCGACGACCGGCCGGCCGATGCGGGCGTCGAACGCCTGCGTGACGTCCCGGTCCAGGTTCAGCTCCGGGTGGCTGACCACCGTGTACGAGGACTCCTTGCCCGGCTCGTCGGTGAAGATCGTGGCGTGGACGGCGTACCGGCCGCGGGGCAGGGTGATCGTCGTGCCGGAGAGGGCGTAGTAGGCGACGCCGGAGTCGAGGTCGAGCACGTACGCCAGCGACCGCCCGTCCGCCACGGGTTCGGCACCGTTGCGGTCCACCAGGTTCGGCGTGAACGCGTGCCGCTGCTCCTGCTGGTACACCGCGATCGCGGTGCGGGTGCGGACCGTGCCGTCGGCGTTCGTGGCGACCAGCACGCCGGAGTACGTCCCGGTCCGGCCCTCCTGACCGGTGACGACCACCTCGACCGGCGCGCTGCCACCGGCGGGCACGGTCACCACGTCGTCGGCCAGGGTGACGAGACCCGCCGGGGCGGGCTGCCCTTTCCCGTCGACCAGGCCGGCACGCAACGACAGGGTGACCGCCGTGTCGCCGGTGTTGGTCCACGTGACGGTCCGGCGTGCCCGCGACCCGGTGTTCGGCCACGGCAGGTACGCCGACACCGCGGCGGTCGCCACGACCGGGGTCGCGGTCGCCCTCGCCAGGTCGAGCCTGCCCGCGCCGACCCCGAACACACCGGCGCCCGGGAGCTCGTGCGCGCTGCTGACCAGCGCCGACTTCAGCGTCGACCCGGTCCAGTCCGGGTGCTGCTGGGCCAGGATCGCCGCCGCGGCGGCCACGTGCGGCGCCGCCATCGAGGTGCCGTCCAGCTTCTGGTAGCCGTCGCCGACGGGTTCGCCCAGCGGCGGCACGCCCTCGGGCCGGGCCGCCACGATCCCGCCACCCGGCGCGCTGATCTCCGGCTTCGCGGCGCCGTCGCCGAGCCGGGGGCCGCGGCTGGAGAAGTCGCTCAGCTCGTCCTGCTTCGACACGCTGCCGACGGTGAGCGCGTCGTCCGCGGCGCCCGGGGCGCTCACCGTCCGGTCGTTCCCGTAGTTCCCGGCGGAGATCACGAACAGCGTCCCGTACCGGCGGCTCAGCTCGTTCACCGCCGCCGACATCGGGTCCTGGCCGTCGGTGGGTTCGCTGCCGAGGCTCATGTTGACGACCTTCGCGCCGGATTCGGCGGCCGCCCAGCGCATCCCGGCGAGCACGCTGTCGTCGGTGCCCCAGCCGCTGTCGTCGAGCACCTTGCCGACCGCGAGCGAGACGTCCGGCGCCACCCCGCGGTACCGCCCGCCCGACGCGGCACCCGTGCCGGTGATGATCGACGCGACGTGCGTGCCGTGCCCGTGCCCGTCTTCGACCCCGCCGGCGCCCGTGAAGTCCTTGCTGACGGCGGTTTTCCCGGCCAGGTCGGGGTGGTCGGTGTCGATGCCGGTGTCCAGCACCGCGACCCGCACCCCGGCGCCGGTCAGCCCGCGCTGCCACGCGGCGGGCGCGCCGACCTGCGGCACGCTCTGGTCGAGGGTGGCGCGGACCCGCTTGTTCAGCCAGACCTTCCGCACGCCGGCGGCGCCGCGGGCCGTCGGCGTGGCGGTCAGCGTGTCGTAGAAGGCCTTGGCGCCGGACTTCTTCTGGTCCACCGCGGTCATGCCCAGCTCCGGCAGCGCGCGGCGCACCGACGCACCCGCGGGCACCGCGGCCCGTGCCCGTGCGCCGGCGTACTCGACGAGCAGTGGCACCGCCGCGGTGTGCGCGTCGTCGTAGCGTTGCCGGACCAGCCCGGTGACGTTGAACAGCTCGCGGTCCAGCACGCCGTCCGCCACCAGCCGGGCCGCGTCGCCGGGCACCACGTACCGGTCGCCGTCGTGCCAGTAGTCCTGGAACGGCACGGGGTGCGCGCGTGCGGCGGGCTCGACCCGCAGGGGCGCCGAGGCTCCGCTCCCCCACAGCTCCACCCGGTCCCCGCTGACCAGCGTGACCGAGACCGGCTCACCCAGGCCGGCCGGGGCGCTCTGCTGTGCCACCGCCACCGGCCCCACGCTGGACACCACACTCGCGGCGAGTGCCGCCACGAGCGCGACGACCGTACCGCCACGCCACCATTTCCGTCGGCGCACCACATCTCCTCCCTGTCAGGAACCCCTCCCACCCTGGAGAACCACGCGGCACCCGCGCCGCGTTTACCGGGCACGCCGAATTGCGCCATCCGGACCAGCGCACGCCGACGGGCTCTCGCCCGGCCACAGGCTCGGAAACGCCGCCGTCGTCAGCGACCCGTGCACCAACGGCGCCGCGGGCCCGCCGACTGAGGCGCGCCGGACCGCCCGATCGGGCGCCCGGACGACGGTCCCCCGCCGCGCGCGGACCTGGCACAACTGAGGTATGGCGGAGCAACCGACGCTCAGCGCGGGCGACACCGGCGAATGGGTGACCTACCTGCAGCAGCTGCTGGAGTACCACGGGGTGGGCAGCGGCTTCGACGGCGGCACGTACTGCGCGGTGACCGAGTCCGCGGTCAGCGCGCTCCAGCAGCAGTACGGGTTGTCCGCCACCGGCCGGTGCGACGAGGGGACCTGGGCGGCGCTCACCGGCGAAGCGACGCCGGCCGCGGACGGGCAGGGCGGCGAGCAGTCGGCGGCGGTGCCGGGCGACATCGCGGTCTCCATGCAGGTGCGGGTCGCCGCGCCGGACGAGCAGATCACGCTCGAGGAGCTGGACGAGCTGCCGGGCAACGCCAGGAGGGTCTCGTGACCGACACCGATCTCGGCCCGATCGCCGTCGAGGCCGCCGCCGAGGGCGACACCGGCGAGGGCTTCGAGGGCACGATGACCTTCGAGTTCGCCTTCGGGGACTTCCACCTGCTGCCGCGGCCGTTGTTCGGGTTGATCAACCCGAGCGACCCGGCCTTCTCGATCTCCTACTCGACCGGCTACACGTGGCAGGCGAAGTTCGGGTGGACGTTGCTCCAGCGGAGCTGGCCCGCGTTCGGGTCGCACCTGGAGTTCAGCCTCGAGCAGGGCATCGGCGCGCAGTTCGGGCACGACTCGACCGAGCACGCCTGGATCGTGGACTTCCTGCAGGGCGGGGTGAAATACCCGGTCCGCCACTCGAACATCTACCTGTTCGGCGAGGTCGGGTTCAGCGGGCAGTACAACGGCGCCCGCGGCTGGACCGCGGGGTTCACCGGCGCGATGGGCGTCGGGATCGAGCTGGAGACGTTGTTCGGCACGTTCTGAACGGTCGTGGAAAGGGGCGGCCCCACGCCGGACCGCCCCTTCCGCGAAATTCCGGCCGGACGGCCGGAATGCTCAACCGAAGTTCACGTCACTGCACCACATGTACGTCTGGTCGAGGTGCGATGCCTGCCAGATCGTGAACACGATGTGGTGTCCTCTGTAGCCAGAGGTCTGGACGTTGAACGAGATGTTCTGGGCAGGTGCGTACCTGCCGGTCTGCATGATGAAATCGAGGTTGCCCCAGCCGAGGCGCTGCGTGGTCGGGTCGAAACCGTTCTTGCTGACATAGACCCGGAAGAAGTCCGCGCCGTGACTGGCCTGGTCGTACAGCTGCATCGTGAAGTTGGCGCCGATGTTGGTGGTCTTCCACTGACCGGGGTTGTTGAGGGAGTTGTTGCGCGCGAGGCCGTTGCTGCACAGCTGCCCGTCGGGCGTCGAGCCCTGGAAGTTGCCGCCGAGACCGTCCCGCAGGGCGCTCATCCAGTTCCACATGGTGTCCGGATTGGCCTGGAAAGCCTGCCAGCACATGGGATCCTGCGTTTGCATCGCGGGGTTCATGTGCTGGCTGCCCCATGCCTGCCAGCAGTGGTAGGCGCGGGTAGCGGGGTTGACGATGGTGCCGTGGGCCGATGCCGTCGGGGTCAGGACGAACACGCTGGCGAGCGCGGCGATGACCAGTGCCAGCAGGGCACGCGGCGGCGCCTTCGGCCTGGTGGTCGTGCGCATACGCATGGACGAGGCCTCCATCTCCGTTGATGGGAATGGTGATCGGATTGGGAGCGCTCCCAGCAATCACCAACCGTATCGGCTGGTGACCGAAAGTTCAACGGAAAGTGGAGAATTCGGGTGGATTACCCGCCGGCCGAAACTTTCAGGCGCGCGGATTTCCGAAAACGGCGGTCATCGCGCACCTCCTCGTGCCACGACGGCGTACGACGACGAGCGTCCGGCGTCAGGCCGCTTCGATCGCCTGCACGATCAGCTCGTTGCGGGCGTCCTGGCCCAGCGGGACGGTGGTGTGGACGCCGTCGCGGAGGTAGCCCGTCAGGCGGGACGGCTTCGCGGCCAGGAACTCCGCCCACCGGATGATCCGCAGGTTCGGGTGGCGCTTCTGCGCGTCGGCGAGCTGGAGGTTGATCCACGCGCTGTTGCGCTGGTCGGCCAGCTGGACGGCCGCGGTCTGGCTCGTCCTGGCGACCTGCGTGTTCACCCAGAACACCGTCCGCCCCGGCCCGGCGATGGTCATCGCCCGGTCGACCTGCGCGGCGAACACCGGCGGGGTGAAGATGTCGTTGGACCCGGTCGCCATCAGGATCCGGCTCGGGAGGCCGTACGTCTGGGCCCACTCGGCGAGCGCGTCGACCGCCGGCTCGGTCGGCCTGCCCGACCAGTTGTGCACGGCGATCTGGTCACCGGTGCGGCTCAGCAGCCGTTGCGCCAGCGAGTAGCCGTCCTGGACCGCGATGCTGTCGCCGAACATGAACAGCCCGTCGCTCGTCAGCACCGGCCGGATCTGGGTGATCGTGGAGATCGCCTTGGACAGGTTCTCCCACGGCCCCAGCGCCCCGGAACCGTAGCCGTCAGCGGCCGCTTCGCCGGCCGTCAGGAACGACGTCCCGACGGCGACCGCACTCGCCGCGCCCGCCGTGAGCAGCCGCCTCCGCGTGGTCTTCATGTGCTCGTCGTCCTTCCCCGTGGCCGATCCCGGACGCGGGCGACGTTACCGACGGCGCGCACCGCCACGGCGCGATCACGGCACAGCGCACGCACAACCCGGGTCAGCGGGCGAGCACCGTGTCGCGGAGCGCACGGGCGACGAAGGCCTGGTACCGCTGTGGGCTCCTGCCGTCCACGCGCACGAAACGCACGTAGGTCTCGACGCTCGTGAGCACGCAGACGGCCTCCACGAGGTCGTCGAAGGGCACGTCGGCGCGCGGCCAGCCCCGGTCGCCGACGACGCGGAGCGCCTGCTCGACCTGTCCCCTGATCGTGGCGAGGCGCCGCGCCAGGTGGCCGGCCACCTCGGGGTCGCCGTGCGCCGCGGCGGTCCACGTGCCGGCGACCGGCTCGTTGATCGCCGGCATCGTCGCGCCGGCCAGCGCCGCGAACTCGTCCGGGTCCCCGGTCGCGAGGAACGCCCGCCCCCGTTCGGTGTCGAACAGGTCGACGTCGCCCTCGACGCCGAACGACGCCACCTCGACCGCGGCCCACCGCAGCGCCGTCTTCGGGCCGTGCTTCCGCACCGTCTCGACCGAGACCTCGGCCCGCGTCGCGATCTGCGCGAACGTGGCGGCGTGGAACCCGTGCTCGCCGAACACCGCGGCGGCCGACGCCACGACCCGCGCCCGCCATCCTGATCGCCACGATGCCCATCCACGGGCACGTCACGCCGCTGCTCGCCGTCGCCCGGCACTTCGCCGGGCGCGGGGACCGGGTCCGCTTCCTCACCGGGGCCAGGTTCGCCGACGTCGTCGTCGCCACCGGCGCCAAGCGCGTGCCGCTGCCCGCCGAGATCGACTTCGACGACCGGCAGGACTGGCACGAGACCTTCCCCGAGCGCGCCGCGCTCACCGGGGTGCAGGCGATCGCCCACGACATCGACCGGATCTTCGTCCGCCCCGGCCCTGCCCAGCGGGACGCGGTCATGGCCGCGCACACCGAGGAACCCGCCGACGTGCTCCTCGCCGACCCGGCGTTCCTGGGTGGCGCGTTCCTGCTCGGGCACCCGAGGGGGGTGCGGCCGCCGATCGTCATGTGTCTGCCCGCTGATGATCGCGAGCCGCGACACCGCACCGTTCGGCATGGGGCTCACCCCCGCTCGGCAGGCTCCGCAACGGCGTGCACGCGCTGCTGACCGCCAAGGTCGTGCTCCGGGACGTCCAGCGGCTCGCCGACGCGATGTTCCAGCGGCTGCCGCGGTCGCCACCGACCGGGCGGCCGGTCGAGACGCTGCCGCCGCTGCCGGCCAACGCACGTGCGGCCGAGTTCCTGCCGTACGAACAGCTCCTGCCGAAGACGGCCGTCCACGTCACGAACGGTGGCTACGGCGGCGTGCAGTACGCGCTGCGCCACGGGGTGCCGATCGTGGCCGCGGGTGCGCACGAAGACAAGGCGGAGGTCATCGCCCGGGTCGCGTGGTCGGGGGCCGGGCGGCGGCTGCGGACCGAGCACCCGCCGCCCTCCGCCGAGCCGTCCGCGCCGTCCTCGCCGACGACCGCTACCGCGCGGCCGCGCGCGGACTGGCCGCCCGCATGGCTACGTACCGCGGCGTCGAGCGGCTCGCCGAGATCGTCGACGACCTGATCGCGTAGGTCAGCCGTCGGCGGCGGGCTGGTCGTTGGTGCGGCGCAGGAGCCAGTCGGCACCGGTGTCGACGAGGACGTACCGCACGTCGTCGTGGCGGCCGTGCAGGGTGAAGATGAACCGGCGGGGTGTGCGGTCGTGCTCCTCCCACCAGCCGATGTCGGCGATGGACTTGTGCTCGTCGGTGTACTCGAGGTGGTCGAGGTCGTGGTCGGGGACGGCGATCGCCAGCCGGTTCTCCCCCGGTTCGGCCGGCAGGCCGCGCGGGACCGCCCACGAGCGCAGGACGCCGTTCTCCTCCAGCCGCAGGTCGAAGTGCGGCCGCGGCTTGCGGTGGTCGTGCAACACGAACGCGGGTCTCGCCAGGCTCACGACGCCTCTCGATCGGTCCGGGTACCACCAGCCTAGAGGTGGTGGGGAGCGCGCGCTCCCCACCACCTCTACGGTCACCGCACGGTGTCGACGTGCGTCACGCCCGACGTCCGGTAGCCGCCCACCCGTGCCGTGACCTGGGCCGGGCTCACCACCTCGTGCTCGGCGAAGTAGACCCAGTCGACCCGCTCCTGGTAGGCGCGGTCACCCGGCTGGCCGACCAGCCCGCCCGCGATGAACCACAGGTTGAAGTTGATCGACATCGGCGTCTCCGGGTAGTACCGGTCGCCGTGGTCGGCGAACAGCTGACCGTCCACGTAGTACTTCACGCGGCCGGACGCCACCTGGATCACCAGGTCGTGCCAGCCCGCGAAGCTGGTGCGCTGTTCGGTGTGGACGTTGTCGGCGACCCACGGCTCGTTCTGGTAGGTCTCCCACGTCGTGGTGTACAGGATGTTCGCCTGCTCACCCCAGCCGCCGTTCGGCAGGTACTCGAAGTCGAGCTCGCCGTAGTCGGGGTCCATCGGGGCGTTCAGCGGGGTGATGGTGAAGAACGTCTGCACCACGTGGTCGCCGTCGACGCCGCGGACCGGCGCGTCGGTGAAGTACACCCGCGCGGCGTAGGTGCCCTCGAAGAACTTGCGCTGGTGGTACAGCTCCGTCTGCCGCGCGCTCGAGCCGTTGTTCGACGACTCCAGCTGCAGCACCTGGTTCCCGCCCACCGTGGGGAACGTGACCAGCGACGGGTCCCACGTCGCGCCCGGCACCCCGGGGCCGCCGCCGCCCGAGCGCACGGTCCACCCGCGCTGGGCGATCCTCGGCTCGCTCGACGACGTGTACGCGAAGTCGTCGAACAGCACCTCGCCGGTCGGGTCCGGCGGGTCGGGCGGATCGGTGGGGCCGTCACCACCGGGGCCGGTGCCCCAGATCGTCGTCCCCCCACGTTGGACGGTCATGGCGGACGCCAGGGCGTAGGTGGTGCGGTTGGCGAACGAGTAGTCGTCGGTCTGGGTGATCGGGCCCCAGTTGCTCCGGTAGAACCGCAACTGGAGGTCGCCGGTCGTGCCACCGGGCGCGAGGGAGCCGGCACCCGAGGTGAACCCGACCTCCAGGTACCGGTCCGCGGCCGGCGTCGGCGTGGACAGCGGCCGGAACGTGCCGGTCACGTTGGCGCAGCCGCGCACCGCCCACGAGCACGCGAAGCGGTAGCCGACGTCGGGGGTCTCGCCGCGGAAGTAGTACCGCAGCGTCAGCTCGGACAGCGGGATGGTGGTCGTGCCGGTGTTGGTGATGGTGAACCACGGCTCCACCTGGTCGGTGGTGGCGCCCGTGGCGCTGGTGCGGTAGTTGGCGGTGACGGCGTCCGCGGCGGCGGACGCCGGTGCGTGCAGGACCGTGGTCACCGCGGCCACGGCGGCGACGACGGCGAGGGTTCTCCGGAACACTTTCTCCTCCAGTACGTGCAGGGTGCGTACGGGGTGCGGTCCTCCTCTCAGCTCGTCGCGGTCAGGGACCGGTGGGCAACCGACATGGCCGCCAGCCGGTGTTCGTGCACGGTCATCGCGGCGCGGAACGCGGCCCAGCCGGGCCTGGCGGACCACAGCGCGTCGGCCAGCGCGCACAGCCGGGGGAAGGCGAGGTACTCCACGTCCTCGGCGCGCGGGGCCTGCTCGGTCCACAGTTGACACTGGCTGCCGAGCACGGCCGGGTCGTCGGGGATCGGCTGGTGGTAGACGTCGGACATGGTCACGACCCCGCCGGGCTGGCCGGGCCGCTCGCCGTCGTCCGTCGACTGTGGATAGTCCAGGTAGGTCGCGCGGTACGGCGTGAGCACGACGGGGTGCCCCCGCGGCACGGAAGCGCCCTCCTGCCACGGCATCACGACCGTGCGCGGGTCGAGCGGCGGGACGTCGCCTGCGCTGTCGTCCCAGCAGACCGGCACCCGCCCGTGGTCGAGCAGGAACGCGCCGATCCGGCGGAGGAACCAGGCACGCAGGGCGTGCGGGCCTGCCAGTCCCTCGCGGGCGACGCGGTCCAGCGCGACCGGGCTCGCCGCCCACTCGGTCCACGGCACCTCGTCCCCGCCGATGTGCACGTGCTCGCCGGGGAAGACGTCCATGACCTCGCCGAGCACGGTGTGGAGGAACGCGAAGACCCGGTCGTGCACGCCGAAGACCGCGTCGGAGACGCCCCACTCCGTCCACACGGGAAGCCGCCGCTCCGGCTGGTTGCCCAGCCACGGGTAGGCGGCGAGCGCGGCCCGCGCGTGCCCGGGCATGTCGATCTCCGGCACGATCCGCACCCCGCGCGCGGCCGCGTACGCCACGAGCCCGCGCAGCTCGGCGGTCGTGTAGGCGCCGCCGTGCCGCACGCCGTCGAACCGGTCGCTGCCCGCCGGGCCGAGCTGCGTCGACGACCGCACCCCACCGACCTCGGTCAGCGCCGGGTACGCGGCGACCGGCATGCGCCAGCCCTGGTCGTCGGTCAGGTGCAGGTGCAGCACCGTGAGCTTGTGCAGTGCCAGCAGGTCCACGAAGCGGCGCAGGAACCGCACCGGCTGGAAGTGCCGCGCGACGTCGAGCATCGCCCCGCGCCACGGCAGTCGCGGCACGTCGGTCACGTCGGCGCACGGCATCGCCCACCGGACGCCCGGCGCCGGAGTCTCCCCCAGCGCTTCGACGGGCAGCAGCTGCCGGATGGTCTGCACACCGTGCAGCAGCCCGGCCGGGCGGCGGGCGCGCAGCACCACGGCCTGCTCGCCGACCGTCAGCGCGTACCCCTCGTCGCCGAGCCCGACGAGCCGCTCGTCGAGCGCGAACAGCACGGTTCCGGTGGCGGACAGGGGAAGCGGCAGCCCGGTGGCCGGGCGCAGGTAGCGCCGCAGCAGCCGGGCCGCGGGTTCGGCGCCGGGTGTCGCGCGCAACGCCGTCGCGGGCCCGAACACGAACTGCCCCGCCCGCTGGCGCAGGCGCGTGGGTCTCGGCACGAGCACGGTGGTCTCCCCTCTCAGCCCTTGACCGCGCCGCCGGTGATGCCGGCGGTCACCTTGCCCTGCAGCACCAGGAAGATCGCCAGCACGGGCAGCATGAACAGGGTCGACGCGGCCATCGTCGCGCCCCAGTCGGTGCCGAACGTGGTGCCGAACGAGGACAGCCAGACCGGCAGGGTGCGGTCGTCCTGGTCCTTGATGATCAGCAGGTTGGCGAAGGCGAACTCGTTCCACGCGGTGATGAACCCGAACAGCGAGGTGCTCAGCAGGCCGGGCCACAGCAGCGGGAACACGACCCGCCGGAACGCCGCGGGCCGGTCGCACCCGTCCACCTGCGCCGCCTCCTCCAGCTCGACCGGCACCGCGGCGAGGAAGTTCCGCAGCGTGACGATCGTGAACGGCAGGGTGATCATGAAGTAGACGAGCGTCAGCATGGCCAGCGTGTCGAGCATCCCGGTGTCCCGCGCGATGACGTACATCGGGATGAGCAGCGCCTCCCACGGCGTCATCTGCGCGATGAACACCATGAGGATGAAGCCGCGCCTGCCTTTCCAGCGCAGCCTGGCCACCGCGTACGCGGCGAGCAGCGCGACCACGAGCGACAGCAGGACCGCGCCGCCCGCGACGAGGATGCTGTTGCGCCAGAACGACCAGAAACCCCGGGCGGCCACGGCGGTGCCGAAGTGCTCGACCGTGAGCGTGGACGGCCAGAACGTCGGCGTCTCCGCCTGGATCTCCCGCGTCGGCTTGAACGCGGTCAGCACCATCCAGTACACGGGGAACACCGACACCACGAACACGAGCAGTGCCAGCAGGTTCCTCCCGAGGCGGCGGGTCATGCGCGCGCCTCCTCGCGGTACATGTGCCGGAAGTAGAACAGCAGCGCGAGCACCAGCAGCAGCACCATGAGCATGGAGATCACGGCGCCGAGGTCGTAGCGGTGCAGCGACTGCGCGACCTGGTAGGCGTACACCGGGAGCGTGGTCGTCGCGCGCCCCGGCCCGCCCTCGCTGATCACCCAGATCTGCACGAACGCCTTGCCGACCCAGATCACCTCGAGGCAGGTGACGAGCCCGAACATGGGCCGCAGCACCGGGAAGGTGATCGAGCGGAACGACCGGAACGCGCCCGCGCCGTCGATGCGCGCCGCCTCGTACAGCTCGTGGGGCACCGTGGTCATCGCCGCGTACAGGGTCAGCGCGGCGAACGGCACCGACTGCCACACGATCAGCACCACGAGGATCGCGAAGGTCTGCGGCCCGTCGGCGAACCAGGTGTGGCCGCGGAACTGCTCGAACCCGAGCGACACCAGCGCCCAGTTCACCACCCCCAGCTGTGAGGAGAACATCCACTGGAACACCGTGGTCGCGGCGATCATCGGGGTGGCCCAGGTGAGCACGACCCCGCCGAGCACCAGGAGCCGCGGCCACCGCCCCAGCCGCACGACGAGCAGCGCGACCGCCGTGGACAGCACCATGATCAGCACGACGTTGATCGCGGTGAACACCAGCGTGCGGGTGGTGACCGACCAGAACTCCGGGTCGGACAGCACGGCGGTGTAGTTGGCGAGCCCCGCGAAGCCCGCGCCGCCGCGGATCAGCTCGGCCATCCCGAAGTGCTGGAACGAGATGACCACGTTGCGCAGCAACGGGTACAGCAGCAGGTAGGCGGTCGCCAGCAGGGTCGGCGCGACGAGCAGGTAGGGCCAGCAGGCCCGGCGGCGGCGGTCCCCCGGTGCGGCGGCCCTGCGGCTGTGGTGCGGCCGCCGCACCGGAGGAGCTTCCGTGACCACCACGGCTACGTCGCGGTGTTGAGCGCCGCGGTGATCACCGCGTCCGCGTCGGCGGCGGCGGTCTTCGGGTCGGCCCCCGTGAGGACCTTGGTCAGGAACTCCTTGATCGGGTTGCGGGCCTCGACGGCCGTCCAGTTCGGGGAGTTCGGCGTGGCGTGGCCGTTGGCGGCGCCCGCGGCCATCGCGGCGGCGCCCGGGTCGTCGCCGACCGCGTCGGCGAGCGAGGTGCGGTTGGGCACGTAGTTCATCGTCGTGGCCAGCTCGACCTGCCACCTCTCCCCCGCCAGGGCCTCGACCACGGCGTAGGCGCCGTCCTGGTTGGCCGACGCGACCGGCACGATCAGGTCGGAGCCGC
This sequence comes from Actinophytocola sp. KF-1, assembly GCF_054661535.1. Classification (NCBI taxonomy): domain Bacteria; kingdom Bacillati; phylum Actinomycetota; class Actinomycetes; order Pseudonocardiales; family Pseudonocardiaceae; genus Actinophytocola; species Actinophytocola sp. KF-1. The sequence goes on from NZ_BAAFVK010000014.1 coordinate 96,174, forward strand.
CGGTGAACACCGCGCCCGGTTCGCCTGCCGTCTTGCCGGGGATGGGGAAGAAGCCGAGCTTGCCGGCCAGTTCCGGGTTCGCGGTCGTGACCAGCTTCGCGGCGCCGGGGACGGCGATGAACTGGGCGACGTCGCCGCGGGCGAACACGTCGGTCTGCTGCGGTTTGGCCTCGTCGGAGTCCTTCGGCCCCTTGCCGAGCGCCTGGAGCCGCCGGTAGAAGTCCGCGCCCGCCAGGGCTTCCGGGGTGCCGAGCGTGCCCTGCCAGCGGTCGCCGTCGCGCACGGCGAGGTCGCCGCCCTCGTCCCAGATGAACCCGGCGAGCACGTACCAGTTCTGGCCGGGCAGGTAGATGCCCTGCGTGCCGCCCTGGTTGAGCGCGGCGGTCGCCGTGAGCCACTCCTCGCGGGTGGCAGGCGGGTCGATCCCCTTGGCTTCGAACAGGTCCGTGCGGTAGATGACCACGCGGTTGGCGGCGTAGAACGGGATGCCGAACTGCTTGCCGTCGACCGCGCCCGGTTCGGCGAGGCCGGGCAGCCAGTCCTCGCCCCGCAACGCGCCGACCTTGTCCGACAGGTCGGTGACGCCGCCGCTCGCCGCGTACTGCGCGACCTGCGTGTTGCCGACCTCGATCACGTCCGGCGGGTCGGTGCTCGCGAGCGCGCCGGTGATCTTCTCGGTGATGCCGTCCCACTCCTGGATCTGGACGGTGAGGGTGTACTCGGGGTGGTCGCGCTCGAACTCGGCCTCGAAGTCCGCGACGTACTCGTCGGTCGCGGTGTCCTTCATCAGCCAGACGGTCAGGTTCGCAGGCCCGCTGCCCGGCGTGTCGTCGGAGCCGCACGCGGCCAGGGCGGGGACGGAGAGCGCCAGCGCGAGCAGGCCGGCGGCCAAGCGATGCGGCACGGGGTCACCTCACGGTGCTTCGGGATCTGACCAATTGGTAAGGTCCGGGTGGTCTGCACCAAAATGGCATAGACCAATCTCTGCGTCAATAGCCTGGTCGACGCCAAGATATGCCTCGTGAGCGGCGGACAAGTGGTCAACTATGTGCGCTGTCCTCTGGTCAGGTCATACTGGCAACATGGCCGGAGCCATCCTCAAGCGCGAGCGCGTGCGTGACTACCTCCTCGAGCTGATCGAGACGCACCCGCCGGGCGCGCCGCTGCCCGCCGAGCGGGTGCTGTGCCAGCGGCTGGAGGTGTCGCGGCCGACGCTGCGCTCGGCGGTGGACGAACTCGTCAACAACGGGATGCTGGTGCGCCAGCACGGGCGCGGGACGTTCGTCGCGCCCGCCAAGATCACGCAGGAGATGGTGTCGGGCGAGCGGTCCATGACGCTCCCCCAGGCGGCGGGCACGTGGACGAGCAAGGTGCTGGAGTTCGCGACCATCGCCGCGGGGGCGCGGGTGGGCAGGCGGCTGCGGATCTCGCCCGCCGCCGAGATCTTCTACGTGGCACGGCAACGGTTCGTCGACGGCGCCCCGATGGCGATCGAGTACCTGCACGTGCCGGTGACCGTCGCGCCGCGACTGTCGCTCGTGGACCTGGAGTCCGGCGACCTCTACGCCCGCCTGCACGAGCACGGGGTGCGCGTGCACGACGCCATCCAGTCCGTGGAACCCACGGTCACCAACGACGCCGAGTCGGAGCTGCTCGGCGTGCCGGTCCTGTCGCCCGCGCTGCTGTTCGAGCGCCTCACCAACGACGACACGGGCCGCCCGATCGAGTACGTGCACTCCCTCTACCGCGGCGACCGCTACCGCATCGTCTCCCGCCTGGCCCTGGGCCCGACGGCGACCACCGCGAGCGCCGGGGACACCCACCACCCCGGCATCCCCCCGGGCGACCTCACCGCCCAGGGCCCGGTCCGCTCCGCGACCACGGGTGACATCCAGTAGCGACACTCCGGGTTCTCGCCCCGGCGGGGCGAGCACGTCGCAGGCAGGCAACGTCGATCGGGTGAGCCGATCGGGTGCGCCGATCGGGTGCGCCGATCGGGTGCGGGGGTTTCGCGCGGGTGTGGAGTGGGCAGCCGTGTCCGTGCGCGTGATCATCCAGCCGTCGTACGGCACGAAGGAAGCGCGGCGGCACTGGGCGGACACGCTGGACCGGCCGGTGCCGTTCACGCGCCCGGAGTACGCGGAGGTCCTCGACGCGGCGGAGCGTGCCGGGCTGCTCGCCGAGCACCCGGACGGGCTGGCCCGCTTCTGGGGCGCGACCCCGCAGCACGACAGGCGGATGGACACCCTCGCCGCCGGGGACGTCGTGCTGCTGACCGGGCAGAAGCACGTGCGCGCGGTCGGCACGGTCGGCTGCCGCCTCCGCAACGACGAGCTGGCCCGCAGGTTGTGGCGCCCGGACCCGGCCCGCTGCCTGTGGCGCAACGTCTACACCTTCCGCGCCTACCGCCGGGTGGCGATCCCGTACGAACGGGTGTGGGCGCTGCCGGGCTTCACGGTCGGCGACAACTTCATGGGCCTGCGCTTCCTCGACCAGGAGAAGAGCGCGACCGTCGTCGCCGGGCTGGACGTCGCCGGGTTGCTCGCCGGTCAGCCGGACGGCACCACGCCGACCGCGAGGACGTTGCCCTCGCTGAGGTAGCCGTCGGGGTGGTTGAGCGGGTGGTCGGCGGCGCCCGGGTCGAGGTAGGGCCGCCACTCCCCCGGTACCCCCAGCGCCAGCGCCTGCCGTGCGACGCTGGCGCAGGACGGGCCGTAGAACGCCCACTCCTCGGGGCTCAGCGGCGCGTGGTGCTCCGAGAGCACGGTCCACTGCCGGACCTCGGCGAGGCCCGCCGCGCGCAGCAGGCGGTGCAGGTCCCTCGTGCGCAGGAGCTGGCGGGCGTAGCCCGGGGTGGCACCCGCCCGGCGGAAGAAGTCGGTGAACAGGAACGGGTCGCCGGGGCGTGCGGTGACCAGGGTCGCGTCGAGGTCCTTGACCGCGACCACGCCGCCGGGGCGGACCACCCGGCGCAGCTCGGCGAGCGCGGCGGCCAGCTCGTCGTCGTCGAGGTACTGCGTGGCGTTCGCGCACCAGACCGCGTCGAAGGACGCGGCCGGGTACGGCAGGTCCAGCAGGTCGCCCTGGTCTGTCCGCAGTGGACAGACGGTCGGCGCGCGCGCCGCCAGCGCCGCGTTCTCCTCCGCCAGGTCGACGGCGGTGAGGGCGCCGCCCGGACCCACGAGCGCGGCCAGGTGCGGCAGGAACGCGCCGCTGCCGCAGCCCGCGTCCAGCACCCGCCAGCCGGGCCGGATGCCCACCCGGCCGAGCAGGTCCAGGTAGGTCGGGCGGCACGCGGCGAAGTGGGCGTCCACTATGGACGCCGCGGTGAAGCCGAGGCCGGTCGAGGACCGGAAGCCCCACGACGCGTGGTCGGCGGTCACCACCCGGTCCTCCTCAGCAGGTCCGCCAGCGCGCTGGTGACCTCGCCGGGTGTCTCCATCGCGGCCAGGTGCCCCGCATCGGGGACCACGACCAACTCGCCGCGCGGCAGTGCTTCGGCCATCAGGCGTGCCTCCTTCTCCGGCACCAGCGCGTCCTCGGCGCCCGCGACCACCACCGCGGGCACGTCCGCGGCGCGCAGGACGTCGAACGAATCGGGCCGGGCCGCGATGGCGTGCTGGCACCACGCGACCGTCGCCGGGGCCGCGGCCCCGACCAGCGCGGTGACCCGCTCGACCACCTCCGGGCGCCGCGCGCGGGTCGTGCCGCCGACGAAGCCGGGCACCACCGCGGCGAGCGCCCGCGCCCGGGTCGCGGGGTCCAGCACCGCGTCGGCGAACCTCCCGCGGTGCGCGGCGGTCGCCGGATCGTCCGCGGCCGCGCGGGTGCCGAGCAGCGCGAGCGCGGCGGTGCGGCCGGGGTGCCGCCGCAGGAACGCCATCGCGACGTACCCGCCCATCGACGTGCCGGCCAGCACCGCGCGTTCCGCACCGCGCTCGTCGAGACCGCGGGCCACGTCGTCGGCGACCACGGCCAGCGACGGCTCGGCCGCGCCGAGCGGGACGCCGCCGTGACCGCGCTGGTGCGGCGCCCACACGTCGTGGCCCGCCGCGCGCAGGGCACGTTCCTGCGCCACCCACATGCGGGCGTCGACCCCGAGCGCGTGCAACAACACCACGGTCATGCCGCCCGCCCCCGTTCGGCCGCGGCGGCGAACGCGCGCACCCGCCGGTCGTCCCGTCCGGCGACCCAGGCGACGGCGACGGGCGCGGGCGGCAGGTCGTCGACGGGCACGACCCGCACGGACGGCGGCGCGATGTCGGCGAGCGAGAGCAGCGAGATGTGGACCGCGTCCGTGGTGCTCACGACCGCCAGCATGCCGCCGGTCGTGGTGATCGGGTGGCGGCGGTGGATCGGCCGCCCGCGCGGCGTGGTCCGCGGCACGACCTCGTCCCACACGTAGTCCGGCATGCCGCGCGGGCACTGGAACGCGTCGTACCCGGCCAGTTCCTCGACCGACACGCTCGACCGGCCGGCGAGCGGGTGGTGCGCGCCGACGATGGCGGCCCTGGCGTCGGTGGCGAGCACCCCGCTGACCGCCAGGTCGGGCTCGCGGACGGTGAACTTGACGACCATCACGTCCAGGCCACCCGACCGCAGCAGCCGGAACGGGTCGTCGACGGCGTACTCGACCAGCTCGACCTCGCCGGCACGCAGGCCCGCGGCGTGGACGATCGCCGAGGGCACCTCGGTGGAGCCGTGGTAGCCGAACCGCAGCGGGTCAGTCATGGCGCACCGCTCCCGTCAGCCCCGCGAAGGCGCGGAGCCGGTCCGCGCCGTCCGCGTCGGGTCCGATCCGCAGCGCGTCGAACCGCTCGCCGACGCCCACCAGCCGGGGGACCTGCCGCACGAGCAGCTCGTCGCCGGGACGCAGCAGGCCGTCCAGCACGGCCTCGACCAGCAGGTGGTTGAGGTGGACGAGGCTGTCGGCGACGGTCATGCCCGCCGTGGTCAGGTACAGCGCCCGCCGCACCGGGTCGGCGCCGTGGCCGGGCAGGCGCACCGGCAGCTCGTCCCGCGCGGGCAGCTCGGCGGCGCCCTCGAAGAGCCGGAGCAGCCTGCGCAGCGTGCCGGTGGCGGCCTGCGCCGCGGGCGCCGTCCACGCGGCCGACCCGTCGTCGGCGACGTGCGCGAAGTCGAAGCGGCCGACGAGGTTCGCCGGGTTGCCGGCGAGGAAGACCGTCCTGGTGAAGGCGCGGCGCCACGCGGTCACCCGCGCACCGGTCAGGCCCATGGCGAACGCGCAGGTGCCGCGGATCCACGCCGCGGGCTCGTACCGCGCGAGCACGGACACCGCGACCGGGCCGGCGTCGTCCTCCGCCTCGCGCTGCACCGACAGCAGCCGCGCGTAGGTGGACAGGTCGCGGGAGCAGTCCGGGCGGGACACGCGGATCCGGTCCGCGACCCGGTCGCGGAGCACGTCCTGGGTGAGGCTCATGTGAACACCGTTCGCAGCAGTGGCGGGCCGGGGTTGGCCCGGTGCCTGGTCAGCAGCCCGGAGGCGAGCCGGTACGGGTCGACGAACGGCTCGTCGCCGAAGCCGCCGGCCAGGTACTCGGCGGGCGGCACGGGCCCGGGGCCTGCGGCGAGCATCCGTGCGGCGCGGCGCACCCACCGCTCGACCAGCTCGGGCCGGTACGACGTCCGGTCGCCGGGGCCGAGCATGGCGATGAAGTAGAGCCGCAGTCCCAGCCGCAGCGCGTCGTCGTCGTGCCCGGCGAGACCGGCGAGCAGCGCGCCGGCGTGGTGACCGCGCCAGTCGCCGTCGCGGCCCGACCCGATCCGGCCGCCGATCGGCACCCGGCCCAGCGGTATCCGGTGGACGGTGGTGCCGAGCCGCGACAGGACACCGTGCAGCAGCACGTAGTCCGGCTCGAGGCCGCGGTCGTAGAGCAGCACGACGTCGTCGTGGGCGGGGGCGAGCGCGAGCAGCTCCCGCAGAGCGCACGCCAGGTAGTTCGGCCTGCCGTCGGTGGCGACGATCAGCCGCAGCGGCTGGCCGTCGCGCGTGGCGTCCAGGTAGACCGGTCCGCGCACGTCCCGCAGGTCCAGGCACATCCCCAGCGCCGAGAGCTGGTCGATCGCCTCGTCGAGGGTGAGGCCCGGCGGCTGGTGCTCGCGCAGGCCGGGGTCGTGCAGGCCGAGCGCGGCGTAGTGGGCCGACCAGAGCTCCAGCACCCGCGCGCTCGCGGGATGTGTCCAGCCGTCCCGCTCCACCGCGTCGAGGTAGGGCCGGCACGCGGCGAAGGGCGGGCGGTCGTCGGCGGCGCGGAACCGGACGTAGTGCTCGCCGATCTCCTCCTCCGTGCAGGCCGTGTAGTCGGTGTCCCCCACGACCCGGTCGAGGTACTCCCAGAAGCCCAGCGTCTGCTCGCACGGGTGGTAGGTGGTGTGGCTGTACCGGTAGGTGACGTCGGCCAGCACCGACGACGCCCGCACCAGGACATCGGTCCAGAACAGGCCCTTGAGGTGGCTGGGGCTGAGCGGTTTGGTCGGGGTGATCGTCACGGGCGCCACGAGCACCCGCCTCCTGCCCGCGCGGGCGGCGGGTCCCGGCAGGAGGCCCGGTTCGGTCGCGGTGCGCACGTCAGACCTCCATCGCGGCGCGGAGTTCGGCCCGCGCCGGCCCGAACCCGGGGGCGGGTGGGTGGTCGGCGAGCACCCGCCGGACGCGGCCCGCGAAGGCGTCGTCCTCGAACACCTCCTCGGGGGTGCGCAGGCCCATGAGCACGCGGACGAGTCCGCGCCAGACGGTCGCGTCGTGCCGGGCGGCGCAGGCGACCGCGCGCACGCCGAGCCTGCCGCCTGCGGGCGCGGGCCGGCCGGACCACCGGGCGACCCGCTCGGTGGTCTCCGCGCACGCCTGCCGGTGCCACGGCGTGAACAGGTCCGTGGCGGCGCGGACGGCCTCCTTGCTCTGCGTGTCACCGACCTCGGGGTGCGCGCGCAGCACGTCGGCGAGCCGGAAGGCGTGGGCGACGGCCAGCGACAGGCCGCGGCCGAACACCGGGTCGGTGACGCAGGCCGCGTCACCGACGGGGAACAGGCCCGCGACCGGTTGTGGCCAGGCGGTGGCGAGCGCGCCGAAGGCGTTGGGCGGGTTGGTCATCGCGTGCACGCCGGACACCGGGACGGGGTCGTCGGCCAGCCAGTCCGCGATGTTCGGCGAGATCGCGGCGGCCGCGTGGAACACCTCGGGGTGCCGCAACGCCCGCAGCGCCCGGTCCTCGCTGTGCACGCCCAGCGCGACGGAGAAGTGGCCGCCGTCGCCCGGGTTCAGGATGCCCAGGACGTGCTCGCCGACGATGCCCGCGATGTTGCCGCGGTAGGGCGGGGCGGTTCCGCGCCGCCTGCGGTACACGCGGGAGTACGCGCGGGTCCGGGTGGGGACGACGCTGTCGGCGGCGAGGGGGATGCCGTGCGCGGCGAGCCAGGACCGTGCCTGCGCCCGGCGGCCGGTGGCGTCCACGACGACGTCCGCCGGGACGTGCTCGCCGCGGTCGGTGACGACCCCCGTGACCCGCGGTCCGGTCGCGGTCGTCAGGCCGCACACCCGTGTGCCGTACCGGATCGCGACCCCCGGCAGCGACCGCACGACCCGGTGCAGCACCAGTTCGAGGACCGTGCGGCGGCAGGCGAGACCGACCAGTTCGTCGTCGCCGTCGACGCGGCCGCCCAGGTGCGGCGGCATGGTCGACACCACGTCGAGCACCGACGCGCCCGCCGCGACGGCCGCGTCGAGCACCTGGGGTGCGCGGTGGCGCAGGACGGCCATCCCGACCGAGGTCAGCGTGTGGGCCTGCTGCGCGTGCGGGACCGACGGCCGCACCCACGTGCCGGCGACCTCGCCCGCCGGGCCCTCGGGTGGCGGGGCGGCGCGGTCGAGCACCAGCACGGCACGGCCCTGCCCGGCCGCCGCGAGCGCGGTGGCGAGCCCGGCGACGCTGCCGCCCACCACGACCAGTGTCATGGCCGCGCCTCCGCGGTTCGCCTGCCGTGCACGAAGAACACGCGCCGCACCCCGGTCCGGGACCGCGGCGGCACCGGGTCGGGCCAGCGGCCGAAGTCGGCGGCCGGTTCCCCGGGCTGGACCGCGGTCACGGCGAACCCGTGGCCGGCGAACAGGCCCTCGGGGTCGTCGGTACCGAAGAGCCACGGGCAGCCCCAGCCCGCGAACACGTCGAGCAGGCCGCGCATGTTCGGCAGGGTGAGGGCGTCGGCGTTGACGACGTCGGCGATCACGCGGCTGCCCGGCGCGGTCACGGCGGCCACCGCGTCCAGGATCGCGTGCACGTCGGCTTCCTCGACGTAGTACAGCAGTCCTTCGAGGAGCCAGGTCGACGGCGCCGACGGGTCGTAGCCCGCGCCGGTCAGCGCGCGGGTCCAGTCCGGGTCGCGCATGTCCACCGCGACCGCCGTGCGGTCCACAGTGGACTCGATGGCGCCGAGTACCGCGTGCTTCTCGGCCAGCACGGCGGGCCGGTCGACCTCGAAGAGCCGCACGTGGCCGGGCCACGGCAGCCGGAACGCGCGGGAGTCCATCCCGGCCGGTGCGATCACGACCTGCCGCATTCCGGGCTCGCGGGCGGCGCCGGTCAGCAGGTCGTCGAAGAACCGGGTCCTGATCGCGTTGTAGTCGGGGGTGCTGGGCAGGGTGCGTGCCGCGTCGGCGGGGAACGTCACCGCGCGCACCTCACCCAGCAACGCGGGCCCGAGGTCGCCCGCGAACGCCGCAGCGTACGGGTCGGCGTAGAGGCGGTCCGGGCGGGTCGTCTCGGCCGCGCGCAGGGCGGCCGTGAGCAGCGCGGTCCGCTCGACCGCGGTGAACCTGGTCATGGTCTTTCCCCTCCGGGGTGGTCGTCGGTGTCCAGGAGGCGTTGCCACGCCGCGGGATCCGTGCGGAAGACGCGGTCCTTGACCATCGCCGGGCGGACGCCCGCGGCGACGTCGGCGTGCCACCCGCGCACGAACGCGTCGGCGGGCAGCACGTGCAGGGCGGGTGGTCCGAGCCGCCCGGCGTCCCGCGCGGTGCGGTAGCCCGGCGCCGCGCCGAGCGCCTCGTCGAACACGGCGGCGAACCGGGTGGTCTCCGTCGTGTTCCACGGACCGGGTGGCGCGACCGCGACGGCGTAGCCACCACCGTCGGTCCCGGGTGGGCGGCAGGACACGTTGCGCACCTCGAGCCCGGTCGCGGCCGTCGCGGCGGCCACCGCGCGGATCACGTGCGCGTCCCGCAGCCGTTCGCCGGCCACCCCGCAGGTGGTGGCGCGCCCGGCGTACTCGACGCGCGGCACGCCCGCCGCGGTGTCGACGACCCGGACCACGTCGCCGACCGCGTACCGGTAGAGCCCGCCGACGTGGCTGAACACGACGTGGTACTCCCGCCCGGGTTCGAGCTCGTGCGGCGCGAGCGTGACCGCGTCCGGCGTGAGGTCGGTGTCCGCGTCGGCGAACTCGTACACCGACGCGGTCACCACGAGGCTGCCCGCGGACCCGTGGCGGTCCAGCGCGACCCCGACCGGTCCCTCGGACGCGGCGACGGGGGCGGGCAGCACCGACACGCCCGCGCCGAACTCCTCGCGCAGCCGGGGCAGGTACAGCGCCGCCACGCCCGTCGTCCAGCAGAAGATCACCCGCAGGCGCGGCCACACGAGCGCGGGCCGGACCGTGCCGGACCGCGCGGCCAACCGCTCCAGCTCGGCCGCGCGCCCGGGGTTCGGGTCCCGGTACGGCACCCCGCCGAGCGTGCCGTCCCGGATCTCCTTGAGGATGCGGGGCCACCACAGCCGCAGCTGGTGGGGCAGCGCGGCCACCATCGCCGGGTTGATCCCGATCACGCACCGCACGTCGCCCTCCACGGCGCGGCGCAGGCGCAGGTACTGCTTCTCCAGGTGGTCACCGGGATCGACGGGGGTCGTGAGGGTCTCCCAGGACGCGCGGCTGCCGGGCTCCGCCGAGAGCGGCTCGCCGAACGTGGTGCCGAAGTCGACTTGGCTGGCGCCGAGGTGCGGGCGGCCGTTCGGTGTGGTCCGCATGGCCGGCAACGGGTCGTGCTTGAGGTTCAGCACGGCGTCCGGCGCTGCGACGACCTCCGGGAAGTGCTCGGCCAGCGGCGCCCACGCCGCGTAGTAGAAGGGGAAGAACGTGGTACGCATGAACCGCCGGGTGACGGGCACCTTCTTGGGCGTGCCCGTGCTGCCGCTGCTGGTGAAGTACACGACCGGGTCGTCGGCGGTGAGCACGCCGCTCTCGCCGTTCGCCGCCCGGTCGATCCACGGCGAGAGCGCGGCGTAGTCGTGGACGGGCACGGCCCCGCGGAACTCGTCGAGCGTGCGGATCCGGTCGAACCCGTGCTCCCGGCCGAACTTCGTGTCCGCGTTGTGCGACAGCAGGTCGGCGAGCACGGCCCGCTGGTGGCCTGCGCCGTCGGCGAGCGCGGCGGACAGCCGGTCGCGTTCGGCGAAGACGCGTTCCCGGTAGCGGTGGACCCGGTCAGCCTCGCTCATCGGACAGCACCTCCCGCACGGTCCGCGCCGTGTCCGCGACGGTGCCGTCCCCGGGCAGGCGGGTCACCGGCAGGTCCCGCACCTCGTCGAGCATCAGCTTGTGCAGATCGGACTGGAAGGACTCGAACGCGATCCGGTCCGGGTGCGTGCCGTGGTGCTCGAGGCGGTTGACCCGCGCGCCACGCCCGCACCGGCGCCACGCCACCTCCGGGGCCACGTCGAGGTACAGGACGTGCCGGGGTTTCGGGAAGGTCCGCCACCACGCGAACACCGGGTGGTCGTCCCCGCCGATCAGCCCGCACTTCGCGAGGATCTTGTAGTAGTAGGAGTCCACCACCACGGGCGCGCCGCCGGGCGCGGCGAGCACCTGGTCACGCAGGTACACGACGGCGGTCTGCGCCAGGCTGAGGACGAAGTCGCTGGAGAACGCGGACCCGAGCCCGGGCAGGGCGTCGGCGACCAGCGCGTGCTTGAGCCGGGACAGGACGGCGTGTTCCCCGGCGACGAACGGCGAGTCGACGGACACCAGGTGCCAGTCCGGGACCGTGGCGCGCAGCTCTGCCATGACCGACGACTTGCCGGCGTAGTCCGGCCCGAGCAGCACCGAGAAGGCCGGTGTTTCGCTTGTCTGACAAGGAAAACCCATGCCGCTGCCTCGATTCGCCGTCGTGGACGTTCGATGTCAGCGGCCATTCTTCGCACCTCCGTCCACCGCCGACATCTCCTCCGTTGCTCTCGACGCCGACGCCCGCGGTGACCGGCCGGGGCGGCGCGGCACCGGCGGGCCGGCGGTCGCGCAGCGGGCACACGCGAGCACCGCGCGTGCGAGGTGTACACCAACAGAAGAAAAGCCGGGTGCCGTAGACATGGGAGGCGAGCCACTCGAAAGGTCGTGATCTGGACAGGGGGTCCCACATGCGACCTGCTCCAGCCCATTCACCAGACGACATCACCCGGCGGATCCTCCGGCTGGTCTTCGCGTTCCGGCGGTCTTCCGATCCCGCCGCTCCGTGTGCGGACGAGCCGTGCGAGACCTGTTTCGCCGTGCACCGCGAGACCGTCGGGCACTTCGTCGCCGCCGGGCAGCCGGTGCACTTCGTGCTGCCCGCGTTCCCCGCGAAGTCACGCAACCCCAACAAGGTGCTCGGCACGCTGCCGGACCTGGCGGAACACCTCGCCATCGGGTTCCTGGAATCCTTCTGCGACCAGATCTGCCACGTCTACCCACCCGGCGGGCGCATCACGATCTGCTCGGACGGGCACGTGTTCAGCGACGTGCTCGGCATCCCCGACGAGGACGTGCTGGCCTACCGTGCCGAGTTGCGGAGGATGATCCTGGCCACCGGTGGTGGTTCGGTGGACATCTACTCGCTCGACGACGCGTTCCCGGCCGGTTCGTTCGAGGAGAGAAGGGAAATCCTGCTGCGCCGGTACGCGCGGCCCGTCGAGGAGATCCGTGCGCAGGTCAAGACCGACCCCGCGAGACGGGCGCTGTTCAACGGGATCCACCGGTTCATGGTCGAGGACCAGACCGCGCTGCGCCCCGACCTGAGCCGCACGAAGCTCCGCACCCACTGCAAGGAGATGGCCTACCAGGTCATCCAGCGCAGCAACGCGTGGGGCGAGCTGGTCGGCGAGAAGTTCCCGGCGTCGGTGCGGCTCTCGATCCACCCGCAGGACAACCACGCGCAGAAGATCGGCTTCCACATGATCAGGACCGCGGACAGCTGGCTGACCCCGTGGCACGGCGTGGTCGTCGACGACGGCAGGAGGTTCACGCTCGTCAAGCGCAGCGACGCCGAGGACATGTCCGCGTCGCTGATCTGGCGCAACAGCAGGCCGAGTCACTTCGTCCGTCCCGCCGCGATGGACATGACCGAGACACTGGGGAAGGCCGCCTGATGACACGATCCGTCACACGACAGTACGTCCACACCGACCTGACGCCGTTCGGCCGCGTCGTCGAGACCGAACCGGGCGCCGACCTGCGTGCGCTCACCCCCGCACAGCTGCGCGACTGGACCATCGAGTCCAAAGTGGTCGTGCTGCGCGGGTTCGACCTGCTCGACCGGGACGACCTGGTGTCCTACTGCGAGAACTGGGGCGAGATCCTCACGTGGGACTTCGGCGCGGTGCTCGACCTCGTGGTGCGGGACGACCCGGCCAATTACCTGTTCGCCCGTGGCGACGTGCCGTTCCACTGGGACGGCGCGTTCGCGCGGGCCACCCCGAGCTTCTTCCTCTTCCAGTGCCTCGCCGCCCCGCCCGCGGGTTCCGGCGGCGAGACGGTGTTCTGCGACACCGCGGAGGTCGTGCGCCGCGCGACCCCGGAACTGCGGCGGACCTGGGAGTCGGTGCGGGTCACCTACCGCACGGACAAGGTCGCGCACTACGGCGGCAACGTGTCCCAGCCGCTGCTCGCCACCCACCCGGTCACCGGGGAGACCACCATCCGCTACGCGGAACCGCTCGACCCCGGCCGCTACCTGAACCCGCTCTTCCTCACCGTGTCCGGCATCCCGGCGCAGGACGCGGGCCCGTTCATGGCCGACCTCGCGGCACGGCTGCACGACCCCGCGGTCTGCTACCACCACGAGTGGCGGGCCGGCGACATCGTGATCGTCGACAATCACGCGCTCGTGCACGGCCGCAACGCCTTCCGCGGCGACCCGTCCCGGCACCTGCAGCGCATCCAGGTCATCTGAGCGACCCGAGGGGAAACACCATGAACGTCCAGCCCGAGTACGACGTGATCATCATGGGTGGCGGCCCCGCGGGGTCGACGCTCGGCGCGCTGCTGGCGCGGCAGACCGACCTGCGGGTGGCCATCTTCGAGAAGGAGGTGTTCCCGCGCGAGCACATCGGCGAGTCCTTCGCCCACCCGCTCATCCCGGTCCTCGAGGAGAGCGGGGCGCTGGAGAAGGTGCTCGCCAGCGAGTGCTGGGTGAAGAAGTACGGCGGCGTGTTCAACTGGGAGGACGGCGACCCGAAGGTCGCGTTCTTCGACCACGCCAACTGGGTCAACGACGGCGTGCACCGGTGGGCCATGCACGTCAACCGCGCCGAGTTCGACCACATCCTGCTCGACCACGCCGCCGAGTCCGGCGTGGACGTCTTCCAGGGCACGTCGGTGTCGACGTTCACACCGGCCGCCGACGGCTGCGTGGTCACGCTCAAGGACGGCACGACCGTGCGCGGCGGCTACTTCGTCGACGCGTCCGGGCGGCGCAACAGCATCGCGGCCAAGCAGAAGCGCGAGTGGCTGTCCGGCTACCGCAACATCGCCATCTGGCAGCACTTCCTCGGCGGGAAGACCGTGCAGTCGCTGCCCGAGGGCTGGAACGTCTTCCACGAGCCGAACGTGTCGCCGATCGGCTGCTTCGCCTTCCCCGACGGCTGGTGCTGGTACATCCCGGTGCCGAAGATCGTGCACGGCGAGCGGGTCGTCACCCACTCGATCGGCATCGTCACCAACCCGGCCGTGCTGAAGCTGCCCGGCCGGGACTTCACCAAGCAGGACGTGTTCATCGACACGGTGAAGCAGGTGCCGCTGCTCCGCGAGCTGATCCAGGACGTGACGCCGATCGCGGACAAGATGCTCACGGCCACCAACTACTCGATGATCAACGACCGGTTCGCGAACTTCGACGAGCGGTGGCTGCTCATCGGGGACGCGTCCTACTTCGTCGACCCGCTGTTCTCCTCCGGCGTCGCGTTCGCGGCCGCCCAGGCGAGCACCGCCGCGCTGCTGCTGAAGCAGACCTTCGACCCGGCCACCTCCGAGCGCGACGCCCGCGACCTGTGGCACGACTACGACGAGGGCTGGCACGGGATGGCGAAGACCTACGCGCTGTCCATCGACCAGTGGTACCACGCCATCGGCAAGAACAACCCGGGCAGCGTCTACTGGCAGAGCCGGGGCAACACGGTCGACCTCGGCATCCAGGAGCGCACCTTCGACGCGCTGCTGAACACCGGCTTCACCCCCGACCTGCTGCAGGTGATCACGAGCGGCAGCAGGCGGATGGCCGACCTCGACCGGAACGGCCCGTTCGCCGCGGCCGCCGCGCTCGCCGAGCCGGACGACCTGCGGCCGGACACGGAGGTCGTGTTCGCGCCCGGCGTGCGGGTGCGGCCGGGGCCCGGCCTGGACGTGCCGGGGTTCAAGGCGTTCATCCCGCCGCCGCCGTTCGACCTGCCGCGGCCGGTCAAGGAGGCGATCGCGCGGTACTGGGAGGACCCGATCGCGAACGGGCACCTCGCGCCGTCGCCGACCGCCGAACCCGTGGCCTGCAGGCGGTTCTCGACGGCGGCGCAGGAGGTCCGCGGCCTGGACCGCGACGGCGCGGCCGAGCTGGCCGACCTGCTGGCGCGCGGCCCGGTCCGCTACCAGGACCTGGTCGACCGGCTGACACTCCCCCAGCTGCAACTGTTCAAGCGCCTGTACCGGGCCGGCGTCGTGACGGTGGCCGAGCAGGGCAGGAAGGCGGCGTGACATGAACGCACACGAGGACGCGGTCGCCCGGTGGCGTGCGCTGCTCGGTGACGACGCCGTCACCGCCGACCAGGCAGGTCTGGACGCGTTGCTGCGCAACACGTCCGGGTACGACGGGTCGGTCGTGGCCGCGCTGCGCCCGGCGTCGGTCGACGACGTGGTCGCGATCGTGCGGATCGCCCGCGAGACCGGGGTGCCGCTCTACCCGTACAGCACGGGCAAGAACTGGGGTCTCGGGTCGCGGGTGCCGCCCGTCGGCGGTTGCGCGCTGCTCGACCTCGGGCGGCTGAACCGGATCCGCGTGGTCAACGAGAAGCACCACTACGCGATCATCGAACCCGGCGTGACGCAGCGGCAGCTCGGCGAGTACCTCCGCGAGCACGGGCTGCGGCTGCTGCTCAACGTCACCGGCTCGTCGCCGAAGTCCAGCGTGCTCGGCAACGCGATCGAGCGCGGCACCGGGTTCCGCAACCACCGCACCGAGGACGTCCGCGGCGTCGAGGTCGTGCTCGGCACCGGTGACCTCGTGCGCACCGGCTACTGGGGCGGCGACGGCGACAACGCCCGCGAGGCGCACCACTACAAGTACGGCATGGGCCCGTACCTGGACGGGTTGTTCACGCAGTCCAGCTACGGCGTGGTGACGGCCGCGGTGGTGAACCTGGTGCCCGCGCAGGAGGACATGCGGATGCTCATGTTCACCTTCCCCGACGCGCGGCTCGCCGACGCCATCGAGACCGTGTCCGGGCTGTTCCGGGACCGCACGCTGCGCTCGATCGTGCACGTCTTCAACGACAAGCGGATCCTCACCATGAGCAGCAGCACGCAGGCCGCCACCTGGACGGGCGTGACCGCGGTCGACGGCACCGCCAACTACGTGCGGTTCGCGCAGGAGGAGCTGCGCGCGGCCCTGGCGCCCCTGGGCGGCACGGTGACGTTCTTCTCCGCCGAGGACGTGGCGCGCGGCGTCGACCCGATGGTCGACGGCATGTTCCGCGTCCACAGTGGAGAGTCGAACGGGGTCTTCATGCAGGGCCTCTACCACACCCTCGGCGACGGGTCGGACGTCACGGATCCCGACGACCTCGACGCGACCCGGTACGGGATGCTCGCGTGCATGCCGTTCCTGCCGGCGGACGGGCAGGCGGTCACCGACGCCGTCGACCTGACCGAGAAGGTGTGCGCGCAGTACGGCCTGGTGCCCGCGATCGCCCTCAACCCGGTCGACGCGAACGCGCTCGAGTCGGTGATCAACGTGTACTTCGACACCACCGACGAGGCCGCCGTGCGGAACGCGCACGCGTGCAGTGCCGCGCTGCACCGCGCGCTGTACGAAGACGGGTTCCGCTTCTACCGCGTCGACATCGCGAACATGGCGTACCTGACCGGGCAGGACCTCCCGGTCTGGACCGCCGGTGCGCTGGTCAAGAACGCGCTCGACCCGGACCACGTCATCGCCCCCGGCCGCTACAGCAGGGTGTGACGCGTGGCGGCCGCGGCGAACGTCCAGGTGCTGCTGTCGGTCGGTGCCGTCGTGGTGAGCGTCCGTGCCGTCGGCTGGCTGGTCGCGAGGATCGGCCAGCCGAGGGTCATGGGCGAGATCATCGCGGGCATCCTGCTGGGGCCCAGCGTCCTCGGGCTGGTGTGGCCCGGGGCGCTGGAGTTCCTGTTCCCGTCCGGTGTGATCGGCGCGCTGAAGGTGCTGGCGCAGTTCGGGCTCGCCCTGTTCATGTTCCTGGTCGGGATGGAGCTGGACTTCCGGTCGCTGCGCGGCCAGGGCAGACGGGCGGTGGTGATCAGCCAGGCGTCGATCGTGGCGCCGATGCTGCTCGGCGCCGTGCTCGCGCTGGGGCTCTACCCTGCGCTCGGCGCGGGCGTGGACCGGGCCGGGTTCGTCCTGTTCATCGGCGCGGCGATGTCCATCACCGCGTTCCCGGTGCTGGCCAGGCTGCTGCAGGAGACCGGGTTGATCAGCACCCGCACCGGCGTCCTGGCGATGACGTGCGCGGCGATCGACGACGTGACCGCGTGGTGCCTGCTGGCCGTGGTCGTGGCGACCACGTCGTCGGCCGGGTTCACCGACGCCGTGCTGACCATCGTGTTCGCTGCGGTGTACGTGCTGGTGATGTTCCGCGGCGTCGCGCCGCTCCTCGCCCGGTTCGAGCGGGTGCCGCTGTGGGCGGTGCTGGCGCTGCTGCTGGTGAGCGCGTGGACCACCGAGCAGATCGGCATCCACGCCATCTTCGGCGGGTTCGTGGCCGGGGTGGTGATGCCGAGGCGCGAGCCGTGGCGCCGCGAGGTCCACGACCGGCTCGAGACCACGGTGACGCACCTGCTGCTGCCGGTGTTCTTCGTGGTCGTCGGCCTCGGCACCCGCGTCGACCTGCTGACCTCGCCCGCGCTGTGGGCCGTCACCGCGCTGGTGGTCGTGGTGGCCGTGGCCGGCAAGTTCGGCGGCGCGACCCTGGCGGCGCGCGCGGTCGGCGAGTCGTGGTCGTCGGCGACGACCATCGGGCTGCTGATGAACACCCGGGGGCTGACGGAGATCGTCATCCTCACCGTCGGCCTGGAACTGGGCATCATCACGCCGACCCTGTTCACCATCATGCTGCTGATGGCCCTGGTGACGACGCTGATGGCGACACCGCTGCTGCGGTTGACCGCTCAGCGCGGGCCGAGCCGGGAGGAGGCACCGGCACGCCCCGTCCTGTGACCCCGGTCACCGCGCTTCACGTTCGTGTCCGCCCGTCCCGTCTCGTGGTCGTCAACCGAGCGAAAAGGACGGACACCATGCACAGGATCGTGGTTCTCGGCGGTGGGTACACCGGCATGTCGGCGGCGTCGCACCTGGTGGGGCGCACCAGGCGGCGGGACGACGTGCGGATCACCGTGGTCAACGCGAGCGCCCGGTTCACCGAGCGGCTGCGGCTCCACCAGGTCGCGTCCGGGCAGGAGCTGCCCGAGCTGCGCATCCCGGACCTCCTGCCGGACGTCGACCTGGTGTGCGGCTGGGTCACCGCGGTGGACGTGGACGCGCGCACGGTGCGGGTCGACGACGAGCGGGTCGTCGAGTACGACACCCTGGTCTACGCGCTGGGTTCGGTGACCGACACGGCCACCGTGCCCGGCGTGGACGAGCACGCCTACACCCTCGACCACGCCGAGTCGCTGGCGCACCGGCTGGCCGGGCTGGCCGCCGGCACGGTCGCCGTCTGCGGCAGCGGGCTGACCGGCGTGGAGGCCGCGGCCGAGATCGCCGAACAGCACCCGGGTCTCGACGTGGTGCTGCTCGGGCGGGCGGAACCGGGTGCGGACATGGGGCAGAAGGCCAAGGCACACCTGGGTGCGGCGCTGCGGCGACTGGGGGTGCGGGTCCACAGTGGAGAGATCGTCAAGGTGCTGCCCGACGCGGTGCGGCTCGCGGGCGGCGAGACCGTCGCGGCGGACGTGGTGCTGTGGACGAGCGGCGTGCGCGTGCCCCGGCTGGCGCGGGGCCTCGAGGCCGACGACCGCGGCCGGATCGTCACGGACCCGGCGCTGCGGTCGGTGTCGCACCCGAACGTCTACGTGGTCGGGGACGCGGCGGCGGTCCGGCAGGGCTTCGGCCTGCTGCACGGCACGTGCCAGAGCGGCATGCCGACCGGGGTGCACGCGGCGGTGTCGATCGTGCGGGAGCTGAACGGCAAGGCGCCCAAGCCGTTCCGGTTCGGCTACTACCACACGCCGGTGAGCCTGGGCCGCGGCGACGCCGTGGTGCAGTTCACCAAACCGGACGGCACGCCGAGGAAGGTGTCGCTCACCGGGCGCCGCGCCGTCTGGTACAAGGAGACGGTGAGTTCCTCGCCGTGGCCGACGTTCCGCCGCATGACCAGGATGCCCAGGTCGGGCGCGATCTGGCCGCACGGTGGCCGCTACACGCGATGACCGTCTTCGACGAGCACCGCAATCTGCTCTTCTCCGTGGCCTACCGCGTCCTCGGGTCGGCGGCCGACGCCGAGGACGCGGTGCAGGACACGTGGGTGCGCTGGTCGGCGGCCGACCGCGGCGCGGTCGCCGACCCGAAGGCGTACCTGGTGCGGATCGTGACGAACGTGGCGATGGACCGGCTGCGGTCGGCGGCGCGGCAGCGCGAGACCTACGTCGGTCCGTGGCTGCCGGAACCGGTGATCACCGACGAGACCACCGACACCGAGTCGGTGTCGATGGCGCTGCTCGTGGTGCTGGAGTCGCTGACCCCGTTGGAGCGCGCGGTGTTCGTGCTCAAGGAGGCGTTCGGCTTCGGCTACGGCGAGATCGCCGAGGCGGTCGAACGCTCCGAGGACACCGTGCGCCAGGCGGCGCACCGGGCGCGCGGGCACGTACAGGCGCGCAGGCCCCGGTTCCACGCGGGCCGGGCGCGGCAGCGCGAGGTGACCGACCGGTTCTTCGCGGCCACGTCGGGCGGGGACATCAACGCGCTGATGCAGTTGCTGGCCCCGGACGTGACACTGTGGACGGACGGCGGCGGCAAGGTCCGCCAGGCCACCCGCCCGGTGACGGGCGCGGAACGCGTCGCGAAGTGGTTCGCGGGCGTCGCGACCCGGCCGTACGAGGGCGTCGACCCGGCGGACATGCGCGCCGAGGTGGTCGACCTGAACGGCACGCCGGGCATCGTGTTCCGCGGCTCCGGCCGGGTGATCGCGACCCTGACCCTCGACCTGGACGAGCAGGGCCGCGTGGCGGGCATCCACAACGTCGCCAACCCGGCCAAGCTCACCGCGATCGCCGACCGCACCGTCCACCGGCTCTGACGCGGGCCGAGCCGCCGAGGGCGTCGGGTGGCCGGGCGGCTACGGTGCGGAGGGTGGGGTCGGCGGAAGGAAGTCGGATGTCGCTGCCGGGCAGGGCCGGGCCGGGGTGGCCGCTGGTGGCGCCACCGCATCGCGCGCTCGAGCCGGGTGACCCGGCGACGGTGGGCCCGTACCGGATCGAGGCCGTGCTGGGCGACGGCGGCATGGGCCGCGTCTACCTGGGACGGACGGCCGCGGGCGCCGCGGTGGCGGTGAAGGTGCTGCACCGGGAGTTCGCCGAGGACGGTGCGTTCCGGCAGCGGCTGGCGCACGAGCTGGCGGCGGTCCGGCAGGTGCAGGGGCTCTACACCGTGCCGGTGGTGGACGCCGACCCCGGGGCGGAGCGGCCGTGGCTGGCGAGCCCGTACGTCGACGGGCCGTCGTTGCGGCACGCGGTGACCGCGCACGGCCCCGGCCCGGCGGACACCGTGCTGTGGCTGGTCGCGACGGTGGCGGAGGCGCTGCAGGCGTTGCACGCGGCGGGTGTCGTGCACCGGGACCTCACCCCGGGCAACGTCCTGCTCACCGCGGGCGGACCGCGGCTGACCGACTTCGGTGTCGTGCACGCCGCCGACGGCACCGCCGTGACGCGGCACGGCACGCCCGCCTACCTGGCGCCGGAGTACATCCGCGGCGAGGAGGTCACCGGCGCCGCGGACGTGTTCGCGCTGGGGTCGCTGGCGTACTTCGCGGCGACCGGACGGCCCGCGTTCGGCGGCGGTCACGCGCAGGCGGTGACGTACCGGATCGTGGCGGGGGAACCGGACCTGACGGGGTGCGCGGAACCGTTGCGCGCGATCGTCGTGGCGTGCCTGGACAAGGACCCGCGGCGACGGCCCTCCCCGGCCGAGATCGTCGCCCGGTGCCAGGCAGGCGCGCCCACCGGCCCGCCCCCGCCGCCGCGGCCGGTCGTCGAGGCGCCGCCCCCGGCGCCGGCGCCGCCTGCCCGGCCCGCCGCTCCCCGGGCCGTCACCCGCAGGCGCCTGCTGCTGGGCGGCGCCGGGCTGGCGGGCGTGGCGGCGCTCGGCATCACCATCCCGCTCGTGCTGGCGGACGACGACGCCGAGGACCCCGGCGGCACACAGCCCGCCGCGAGCGGCCCGTTCCGGCTGGCGGCGACGCTCGGCATCCACAGGTCGGCCGTCAACGAGGTCGCGTTCAGCCCCGACGGACGGGTGCTCGCCACCATGTCCGGCGACGACGTGCGGCTGTGGGACGTGGTGTCACGCAGGCAGCGGGCCGTCCTCACCGGACCGGCCATGCCCGCCTTCGGACTGGCGTTCAGCCCGGACGGCACGCTGCTGGCGAGTGGGTGCGACCAGTCGGTGGTGCTGTGGGACGTCGCGACGCGGGAGATCCGGACGGTCCTGTCCGGGCACACCGGGGTGCTCTCCGACGTGGCGTTCAGTCCCGACGGGCGGTTCGTCGCGTCCGCGGCCGACGACGAGACGGCGCGGTTGTGGGACGTGGCGAGCGGCAGGCAGCACGCGGTCCTCGCCGGTCACAACACCCGCGTCACCGGCGTCGCGTTCCACCCGGCGGGGCGGCTCCTCGCGTCCAGTGCCGGCCAGGCCGTCTTCCTGTGGGACGTGCCCGACGGGACCCGTGCCGACCTCATCGGCGACCACGACGGCGTCGTCATGGCCGTGGAGTTCGGCCCGGACGGCACGGTCCTGGCGGCGGCGGACGGCGGCACCGGTGACGCGGGCGCGCGCGTGGTCCTGTGGGACATGGCGAGCGCACGCGACCAGCGCGAGAAGGCCGTGCTCGGCGGCCACGAGAAGCCGGTGCACGGCCTCGCGTTCAGCCCCGACGGCACGCTGCTCGCGACCGCCGCCGAGCAGGCGAAGGTGTGGGACGTGGCCGAGCTGACGACCGTCGCCGCCCTCGCCGCCGACGAGATCGACGTCCGCGCGGTGGCGTTCAGCCGCACGGGCACGCTGGCGACCGCGGGCACGGATTCCCGCGCGCGGCTGTGGGAGTGACGTCAGCGCAGGTAGGACGCGCCGTTGACGTCGAGCACGGCGCCGGTCGACCAGCGGGCCTCCGGTGAGGCCAGGTAGCGGACGGCGGCGGCGACCTCCTCCGGGGTGGCGACCCGGCCGTACGGGCTCTGCGCGCGGATCGCGGCGCCGCTCGCGCCGGACAGCCGGTCGGCGACCCGGTCGGTCTCGACGAAGCCCGGCGCCACGGACGTGACCGAGATGCCGTGCGGCGCGAGGGACACGGCGAGGGACTGGCCCAGTGCGTGCAGGCCCGCCTTGCTCGCCCCGTAGGCGGGCGCGTCCGGCTCACCGCGGAACGCGCCACGGGAGCCGACGTTGACGATGGCGCCTTCGACACCGCGCTCGATCAGGGCACGCGCCACGCAGTAGCTCAGGTTGGCCGCGCCGAACAGGTTCACGGCGAGGGTGTCCTGCCAGGCACGCTGCCAGTCGTCGTAGCCGGTGTTCGCCA
Source organism: Actinophytocola sp. KF-1 (assembly GCF_054661535.1). Classification (NCBI taxonomy): domain Bacteria; kingdom Bacillati; phylum Actinomycetota; class Actinomycetes; order Pseudonocardiales; family Pseudonocardiaceae; genus Actinophytocola; species Actinophytocola sp. KF-1. The sequence continues at coordinate 118,463 of NZ_BAAFVK010000014.1, forward strand.
CCGAGTAGCCGCTGGTCACGACGGCGGCGTTGTTGACGAGCACGTCGACACCGCCGAGCGCGGCGCCCGCGGCCGCGGCGAGGTCCGCGACCTGCGCGGGGTCGGCGAGATCGCCGGACACCAGCGCGTGCCCGTCCCCGGGCAGCGCGCCGAGGGTCTGTTCGGCCTCGGCCCGGCGCGCCGAGTAGTGCACCGCGACCCGGTCACCCCCACGTGCGAACGCGACCGCGATGGCCCTGCCGATCCCACCGGACGCGCCGGTGACGAGAACTCCCCTGCTCATGCCTCAGCACACTAGTGCCCGGTCAGCCGAGCAGGTCGCGCACCGCCTTGCGGTTGATCTTTCCCACGCTCGTCAGCGGCACCGCGTCGAGCACCACCACCTCGCGCGGGTACTTGTACTTCGCCAGCCGGGCCTTCGCGAACTCGACCAGTTCCGCGCCCGTCACCCCGTGGCCGGGCACCAGCTGCACCGCCGCGACCACCTCCTCGCCGCGGTCCGGGTCGGACCTGCCGACGCACGCGGCCACCTGCACCGCGGGGTGTTCCAGCAGCGCGTCCTCGACGTCGCGGGGGTACACGTTGAAGCCGCCGCGGATGATCAGGTCCTTCATCCGGTCCACGACGTACAGGTAGCCGTCCGCGTCGAGGCGGCCGACGTCGCCGGTGTGGAGCCAGCCGTCGCGGATGGTGCTCGCCGTCTGCTCCGGGTCGTGCCAGTAGCCGAGCATCACGCCGTGGCCGCGCACGCAGATCTCGCCCTCCTCCCCCGCGGGCACCGGCTTGCCGTCCGGGTCGAGGATCGCGACCTCCGCGTGCGGCAGGGGTTTCCCGACGCTGCCGGGCCGGTGGTCGGTGACCGTCTCGGCCGCGACCGCCGCGCTCGCCTCCGTGAGGCCGTAGCCCTGCAGCACGGTCACGCCGAACACCTTCTCCGCCTCCGCCCGCACCGCGGGCGGAGGCGTCGCGCCGCCGGAGCCGAACGACCGCAGCGACGACAGGTCGTGGCCGGCGCGCGGCTGGGCCAGCAGCGCCTGCAACATGGCGGGCACCACCGGGCTCGTCTCCAGCTTGTGCTCGGCGACGAGCGCCAGCCAGGCCGCGGGGTCGAACCACCGCTGCAGCACCGACACCGGCCTGCGGTCGGAGTGCAGCGCGCTGATCGTGACGATCAACCCGTACGCGTGCGACAGCGGCAGTGGCAGCAACGACCGCGTCGTGTCCGTGGTCCTGGCGGCGAGCTGGAGGCCGCGGCCGGACTCCCACAGCCCGCGGTGGCTGAGCATGACGCCCTTCGCCCTGCCGGTCGTGCCGCCGGTGTAGAGCAGCGCCGCCAGGTCGTCGTCGGCGCGTGGCTCGATCCCGGCCGGTTCGCTCGCCGCCAGCCCGTCGAACGAGCCGCCGACGACGAACGTCGCGATGTCCAGCCCCTCGGCGGCACCGCGGAACAGGTCCACGAGCTCCGCGCTGATGATCGCCGCGGTCGCGCCGGAGTCGGTGAGGATGTGCCGCAGCTCCGGCACCGTCTGCAGGAAGATCACCGGCGTCACGACGGCACCGGCCCGCCAGATCGCGCGGTAGGAGATGAAGACCTCGGGCGTGTTCATCATCATCACGACCACCCGATCGCCCGGCGCCACGCCGCGGGCACGCAGGCCGCCCGCGACCCGTGCCGCGCGGTCGTTGATCTCCCCGGTGGTCAGCCACCTGCCCTCGAAGAACAGGGACTCGTAGTCGCCGAGCCGCGCGTACGCGTCCTCGGCCAGGACGGCCAGGTTGTGCTCTCCCATGCCGGTCATCGCGTCACCGCCAGTCGCGCGACCTCGTCGTGGGCCGCCACGTCGTCGCCGAGCAGGAAACGGTCCACTTTGGACCTGCGCCAGTACAGGTGCGCGTCGTGCTCCCACGTGAAGCCGATGCCGCCGTGCACCTGGATCACCGTCTCCGCCGCGTGTTCGAGGGTCGTGGCCGCGGCGGCCTTCGCGGCGGCCGCGGCCAGCGGCAGCTCGTCCGGCGCGTGGTCGGCCGCCCACGCCGCCCACCACACCAGCGACCGCAGCTGCTCCACCTCGACGTAGACGTCGACCAGCATGTGCTTGACGGCCTGGTACGAACCGATCGCGCGACCGAAGGCGTGCCGCTGCTTCGCGTACGCCACACCCATCTCCAGCACCCTGGCCGCGGCGCCGAGGCCCTCGGCGGCGAGGATCGTGCGGCCGACGCGTTCGCCCCGCCGCCACCGCTCGGCCGCGTCCGGCACGAGCACCTCGGTCTCGCCGAGCACCACGTCGCCGAGGCCGCGGGTCGGGTCGATCGGCTCGCGGACGGTGACCGTGCCCGGGCCGCGGACCAGTGCGCCGTCCCGCAGCGCGAGGAACGTGTCCGCGCAGGCGGCGTCGAGGACGGGTCCACCGTCGACGATCGCGACGTTCAGGTCACCGGCGGCGAGGCCGGCGAGCGCGGCACCGTCCAGCAGCACGGCGGCCCGCGCGAAGGTCACCAGCGAGGGGCCGGCGAGCACGCGCCCGGCCTGCTCGGCCACCACGGCGAGGTCGAGGACGCTGCCGCCGCCCCCGCCCGCGCGCTCCGGGACGGTGATCGTGGCGAAGCCGCTCTTGACCAGCTCCGCGCGGCCCGGCTGGATCGCGGCGCCGCCGTCCAGCGCCGCCCTGGCCGCGGCCGGGGACGCCGTCGCCGACAGGAAGTCCCGCGCCGCGGCGGCGACGTCGAGGTGCTCGGGGTCCAGGTCGAAGTTCATGCCCGCGTCCCCTCGACGCTCTCCCGGAACGAGACGCCCTTGTCGGCGCGGGGCTCGGCGGGCAGCCCGAGCACCCGCTCACCGATGATGTTGCGCAGCACCTCGTCGGTGCCGCCCGCGATCGCCATCCCGGGGAGCCCGGCCTGGAGGTCGTGCCAGAAGCCGCCGCCGACGGGCGCGTCGTCGCCGAGCACGCGCACCGCGAGGTCGGCGAGGTCGCGGGCCGACCGGGTGCCGGAGAGCTTCCCCGCCGACGCCTCCGGCCCGGGCAGTTCGCCGCGCGACAGCTTCGACAGCTGCCGGTACCCGGTGTACCGGGCGCCGAGCACGCTGACGTACGCCCGGCCCAGCGCCTGCCGCGCGAGCGCCTGCCGGTCCGGTGACAGGCCGCCGAGGTGCTCGGCGACGTGCCGGGCCACCGTCTCGGCCGTCGGCCCGATGCCGGTGCCGCCACCGCCCAGGGAGAGCCGCTCGCTCATCAACGTCGTCAGCGCCACCCGCCAGCCGTCGCCGACGGCGCCGAGCCGCTCGGTGTCGGGGATGGCCACGTCGTCGAAGAACACCTCGTTGAAGTCCGCGCCGCCGCTCATCTGGCGCAGCGGCCGGACGGTGACGCCGGGCGCCTTCATGTCGACCACGAACATGGTCAGGCCGCGGTGCTTGGGCACGTCCGGGTCGGTCCTGGTGAGCAGGATGCCGTGGTCGGCGAGGTGCGCGCGGGTCGTCCACACCTTCTGCCCGTTGACCAGCCAGCCGTCGCCGTCGCGGACGGCCCTGGTGCGCAGCCCGGCGAGGTCGCTGCCCGCGGCGGGTTCGCTGAACAGCTGGCACCAGATGTCGTCGGCGCGGAGCAACCGCGTGAGGTAACGCCGTTTCTGATCGTCGCTGCCGTGCACGATCACCGTCGGCCCGCACATGCCGATGCCGATCAGGTTGATCAGCGGCCGCATGTCGAGACGGGCCATCTCCTGGTCGATGATCGCCTGCCGCATCGGGGTGCCGCCGCGGCCGCCCGCCTCGGCAGGCCAGGTGACGCCGACGTACCCGGCGTCGTACAGGGTCGCCTGCCACGCCCTGGCCGTGCCCGTGTCCGTGGCCGTGCCCTCCGCCCGGTGCCGTTCCAGGAACGCGCGCACCTCCGCCCGCCAGGCGGCTTCCTCCGGGGTGTCGTCGAAGTCCATGCTCAGTTCCTGACCAGGGTGATGGGGAGGCCGTCCTTCGGGAACGGCAGGGAGTGGTTGTCCATCGGCGGCTCGTACGCCGGGTCGACGCGCCAGTGGTACTCGCGCAGCAGCCGGTGCATGATCGCCTTGACCTCCAGGCCCGCGAAGTACATGCCGATGCACTTGTGCACGCCGCCGCCGAACGGCAGCCACGCGAACCGGTGCGACCGGTCCTCGCGGCGCTCCGGGGAGAACCGGTCCGGGTCGAACGCCATGGGGTCGGTCCAGTAGCCGGCCATCAGGTGGGTGAACTGGATGCCCAGCGCCACACTGGTTTCCGCGGGGATGCGCACGCCCTGCACGACGGTGTCCTTGACCGTGTGCCGCACCAGCACCGGGACGGGCGCACGCAACCGGAGCGCTTCGCGCATCACCAGGTCGATCGAGACCAGCCCTTCCAGCTCGGCCGCGGACGGGGCCGGGCCGAGTGCGAGCGCCTCCGCGCGGCACCGCTCCTGCCAGACCGGGTGCTGTCCCAGGTACTGCAGCATCGTGGACGTGGTGATGGTCGACGTGTCGTGCGCCGCCATCATCAGGAACACCATGTGGTTGATGACGTCGTCGTCGCTGAACCGGTCGCCGTCGTCGGTCTCGATGTGGCACAGCACGGAGAAGATGTCGTCGGTCTCCGTCGCGCGCTTGGCGGGCAGGTAGTGGCGCAGGAAGCTCTCCAGCACCGTGCGGCCCCGGTAGGCCCGGCCCCAGCGGGTGAACGGGACGTTCGCGCGGACGATCCCGCCGGCGGCCTGGACGCAGGCGATGAACGCCTTGTTGACGCGGTCCATCTCGGCCTGGCTGGTGTCCCGCGCGCCGCCCATGAACAGGTCGGCGGCGATGTCGAGGGTCAACTGCTTCAGCCGCCAGTACGACGGGAACTCCGTGTCCGCCGCCCAAGACGCCATGCCCTGCTCGATGGCCGGGTGCAGCCTCCGTGTGTAGGCCTCCAGCCTGGGCCGGACGAACGCCTCCTGCATGATCCGGCGGTGCGCCAGGTGCTCGTCGAAGTCGATGAGCATGAGGCCGCGGTGGAAGAAGGGCCCGACGAGCTGGGACCACGCGGGTCCGTTGGCGAACGCCTTGTCCTTGTTCTGCAGCGCCTCGCCGCACGCGTCCGGTCCGAGCAGCATCGCCGCCGCGGTCCTGCCGACGGTCCGGAAGGGAGCGACCGGGCCGTAGCGCTCCCAGTGGCGCCGGTAGAGACCGACCGGGTCCTTCGCGTACTCCAGGATCTGGCCGATGAACGGCAGGCCGCGGTCGTCGCGGCGCAGCGCCGGGATCGGACGTGGGTCGAGGGTTTCGGCCGTCATGGACTCACCTCGCGCTGGTGTGGCAGCGGTCACGCTCAGCCTTATTCAGGAAGGGCGTCCTGTCAACCTTGCGCGGTGCGTCCGATGTGGCATGGTGGGGCGCATGGCCGTGCAGTCCGGGGTCTACCGGGGCGTCAGCGCCGAGGAGCGTGCCGCCGCGCGCCGCGCCCGGCTGCTCGAGGCCGCGCTCGCGGTGTGGGCGGACCCGGACACGCGGACCACGATGACCGCCGTCTGCGCCGAGGCCGGGCTGTCCGAACGGTACTTCTACGAGAGCTTCCCCGGGCTGGACGCGTTGCTCGAGGCGGTGATGAACGACATCGCCGCCGAGATCGAGGAGACCAGCCGGGCGGCCGCCGACGAGGCGGGCGCGGACCCGGAGGCACGCGTGCGCGCGTCGATCCGCGCGTTCGTGCGGCTGCTGCTCGACGACCCCCGCAAGGGCCGGGTGGCGATCGTGGAGTCCGTCGCCGTGCCCAAGCTGCGGCAGCGCAGGACCGAGCTCCTGCGCCACCTCGCCCACCAGTCCGCGCTCGAGGCCCGCGCGCGGCTCGGCCCGTCCGACCGCAGCGAGAACGAGGACGAGACCGCGGGCCTGCTGTTCATCGGCGGCATGGCCGAGCTGGTGACCGCGTGGCTGGACGGCGCGCTCACCGCGTCCGCCGACGAGATCGTCGACGCGGCCACCCGGTCACTGCTCGGCCTCTACCGCTGACCGGTCGCCCACCGCCAGGTGCGCCGACAGGGCGCCGAGGAAGTCGCGGGCGTCGAACGCCGCGCCCGCGGACGCGACACCCGTGGTCCTGGTGCGGCCGGTGCGGATCCGGTCGACGGCCTCCACGGCGAGCGGCGCGCTGATCGCGTAGATGTCCCGGCCCGCGGCCGTGATCCGGCGTTCGGCGCCGCCCGAGCGGACGAGCACGTCGACGACGAACGTCTGCGCGGAACGGCCGTGCTCGTCGACGGGTGCCGGGGCCTGCGCGCCGGCCAGGTCGGCGGCCGCCGTGGCGGTCATGTAGGTGCGCACCTCGGGGACTTTCAGGTGGCTGGGCACGGTGACGATGTCGGCCATGCTGAACTCGCCGATGACGTCCTGAGTGCCGAGCGGGTCCGGGAAGGGCCACGCGAGGGTGGGCAGCGGGTCGTCGTGGTACTCGATCCGGCCGCCGCGGAAGCGCACGCGGCGGCCGCCCCGCCTGCTGCTCGACACGGCACCGGCGGCGAGCGTGCCCGCGGTCGGGTGCCAGCTGCTCAGGCCGTAGGCGATGTGCACCTCGTCGGCCGCCGCCCAGTCGCCCATGGCGGCGGTGACGAGGAGGTCGCCGAGCCCGCCGTAGAAGGCCATCGCGGGGACCACCAGGACACCCGCCGCCTCGGCCCGCGCCCCGAAGTGGGCGAACGTGTCGAGGTTCGCCTCGATCTCGGCCGCCACGTCGACGTACGGGATCCCCGCGCGCAGGGCCGCCTCGACGAGCGGAGCCGCGGTCGTGGCGAACGGTCCCGCGCAGTTGATCACGGCGGCCGCGCCCGCGAGCGCGCGGTCGAGCGCGGCGGGGTCGTCGACCGCGGCCTGCCGGGTCGCCGGTCCGAGCGCCGCCAGCTTGCCGCCGTCGCGGCCGACGAGCAGCGGGGTGTACCCGCGTCTGCGCAGCTCGGCGACCACGAACCGGCCGGTGTGCCCGTAGGCCCCGTAGACGGCCACGTTTCCCGCTTCTTCGACGTGCTTCATGGGGAAGATCGTCGTGCCCCGGGGCGTCGCTGCCCAGTGTCCGGAACGACACGACCCGTACAATTTCCGACATGCGCTCCACCTCGCGCTCGGTCGCGGTCGCCGCCACCGACGGGATGCTCCACTTCGAACTGTCGATGGCGTGCGAGGTGTTCGGCGCCGCCCCCGCGGCGCTGCCCGGCCCGTGGTACGACATGCGGGTGTGCGGCTCGCACCCGGTGCGGGTGGGCCGGTTCGCGGTGGAGCCGGACCACGGACTCGATCGCCTGGCGGACGCCGGCACCGTGATCGTGCCCGCGCTGGCCGACGTGGAGTCGCCACCGCCTGACGACCTGGTGTCCGCGGTGCGCGCGGCCCACGAGGCGGGCGCGCGGGTGGCGTCGCTGTGCACGGGCGCGTTCGTGCTGGCCGCCGCGGGCCTGCTCGACGGGTTGCGGGCGACCACGCACTGGGCGCACACGGACGAGCTGGCGGCACGCTACCCGGCGGTGACGGTCGACCCCGATGTGCTCTATGTGGACAACGGCAGCGTGCTGACGTCGGCAGGCAAGGCGGCGGCGATGGACCTGTGCCTGCACATGGTGCGACGTGACCACGGCTCGACGGTCGCGAACGTGGTCGCCCGCCGCCTGGTGGTGCCGCCGCACCGGGCGGGCGGGCAAGCACAGTTCGTCACGACGCCGGTGCCGGCCCAGGATGATCACCCGTTGGCGGACCTGCTGCCGTGGGTGTCGGCACGACTGGACCAGCCGTTGACGGTGGAAGACCTCGCCCGGCGGGCGAACATGAGTGCTCGCCATCTGACCCGGCAGTTCCGGGCGGTCACGGGGACCACGCCGTTGCAGTGGTTGCTGACGCAGCGGATCCGGCGGGCTCAGGAGTTGCTGGAGAGCACTGACGACAGCGTGGACCGGGTGGCCGCGGCCGCCGGGATGGGTACCGCCACCACGTTGCGCCGGCACTTCCATCGTGTGGTCGGCGTGGCCCCTGATGCCTACCGGCGCACGTTTCGGCCGTGAGTTTCCCGCCGGGCGGGGCCTCCTCGCGGGAGGGCAGGTCGCCGGGATGGCAGGCAGGCGGTCCGTGGTGAGCCGCGCCCGGCTTGGATCGGCAAGGGCCGCTGCGCGGGCCGGGCGCGCAGCGCTCGAACTGCTGGGATCGGCTCCCGCCAGGAGTAACGCCACTTTGACACACCCAGGGGCGAACCCGGCCGGATGATATTCGAAAAATCCATGGGATTACTGTGAACAAAAACTTGGAAAACGCGCGTCATGATCGCGACCCCGGTGGATCGCAGTCGATCATCACCACATATCCGCAGTTCAACGGCATCCTCACGGCGATCGGCGTCGTCGGCGGACGCTGTATGGGGCAGTAAATACGGCCGTTCGGTCCTGCGGAGCCGTTTCCGTGGACCCCATGGGAAATCGGCCGAAAATTGTCGGTAAGCGCGGTAACCGATTCCTCTCCACCGGCGATACCTGATCTGGATATCGGTCCGATGAGGGAGCGCCATGAAGTCAGCACGCAGTGTTTCGCCCGCGCCACGGCGCGCTCGCCGCGGTGTCGGCATCCTCCTGCTGATCCTCGCCATGCTCGCCGGCGCGCTCACGTCGGGCCAGTTGCCGGGCACCACCGCCGGGACCTCGACGGACACGCTCGGGGTGGAGACCCCCGAGTACCCCGAGGGGCAGGCGTTCGACCCGAACAAGATGAAGGACGTCAAGGCGGGCGACCCGGGCGCCGGGATCAACCTCATCGAGCCACCGACAGCCAACAACCAGGGCCAGGCGCGACTCGGGTACCCCATCGAGGTACCCCCCGGGCGGGTGAACTTACAACCCTCCCTCGCCCTCCAGTACAACTCGGGCGCGGGCAACGGGTGGGCGGGCGTCGGCTGGGACCTGACCGTCCCGGCCATCACCATCGACACCCGGTGGGGCGTGCCGCGCTACGACGGCGCCAAGGAGACCGAGACCTACCTGCTGAACGGTGAGCAGCTCACGCCGGTCGCCCACCGCGGGCCCGCGGTCGCGCGGACCGCGGAGAAGGTGTTCCACACCCGCGTCGAGGGCAGCTTCAGCAGGATCGTCCGGCACGGCGACAGCCCCGCGAACTACTGGTGGGAGGTCACCGAGAAGGACGGCACCCGCCACTTCTACGGCGGTGTGGTCGCCCCGGTCACCGACTCCCTGCTGACGGACGCGCACGGCAACATCGCGATGTGGGCGCTGCGCGAGACCCGCGACGCCGACGGCAACTTCATCCGCTACCGCAGCGTGCGCGTCCAGGACGGCGGTGTCGCGAACGGGTCGGTGCCGGGCTGGAACCTCTACCCGAAGAAGATCACCTACACCGGTCACGGCACGACCGAGGGCCGCTACTCGGTGACGTTCGTCCGCGACCGCGAGCGCGGTGAGCCGCGCCGCCCGGACGTGGGCATCGACGCGCGCAACGGGTTCAAGAAGGTCACCGCGGACCTGTTGCGGCGCGTGGAGGTCCGGCTCGACGACAACCTCGTCCGCGCCTACGAGCTGAACTACGGCACCGGCGCGTTCCACAAGACGCTGCTGCGGTCGGTCTCGCAGTTCGGCGAGGACAACTCGCTCTTCAACACCCACGAGTTCGAGTACTTCGACGACGTCCGCGACTCCTCCGGCGCGTACGACGCGTTCACCCAGCAGACCGGCTGGTCCGTGCCGGACGACGGGCTCGGCGTGGGACTGCGCGGCAACGGCGAGGCCAGCGCGCTCGCCTCGAACACCTCGAAGGGCGCGGGCGGGCACCTCTACGTCGGCTACAACCCGACCAGCCCCAGCAAGTCCAACTCCGCGGGCGTGAAGGTCGGCTACAACGCGGGCTCCTCCGACGGGCTGCTCGCGCTCGCCGACGTCAACGGCGACAACCTGCCGGACAAGGTGTTCCGGGACGGCGGCGGGATCTTCTACCGCCCCAACCTGTCCGGCCCGAACGGGCAGGCCCGCTTCGGCGACACCCCGATCCGCCTGACGAACCTGCCCGGCATCTCCTCGGAGCGCACCAGTTCCGGCACGGTCGGCGTCGAGTCCTACTTCGGCGTCGCGGCCCAGCTGGACTACGTGTCCACCACGACCAGCTCCGACCGCTACTTCTCCGACGTGAACGGGGACGGCATCACCGACCTCGTCAACAACGGCAGTGTCCTGTTCGGACACCTCGACGAGCACGGCAACCCGGCCTACAGCGCGAACAGCGCCGACACCCCGGTGCCGGTCGGCGCGGGCGGGGTGTCCGGCACGATCGTCGGCGACCAGACCGCCGAGTTCGAGCGCCAGGTCGACGCGTTCCCGCTGCTGGACAGCGTGCGCCGCTGGATCGCCCCGTACGACGGCACGGTCCGGGTCGACGGCCGCGTGCGGCTGGTCGAGGACACCAGCCCCGAGCGCGCCGCCTACACCCGCGCCGACGGCGTGCGGGTCACGATCCAGCACGAGGACACCGAGCTGTGGGCCCAGCGCATCGGCCCGTCCGACCACATCGAGTTCGCGCCGACCGGCGTCGACAGCGTCCAGGTCCGGAAGGGCGACGCGCTGTACTTCCGCGTGCAGTCCGTGCTGGACGGCCAGTACGACCAGGTCGCGTGGGACCCGGACGTCGCCTACACGAACCTCGCCGCGGGCACGGACGTCAACGGCCTGGACGACACCCGCTTCCTCGCCTCCCGCGACTTCACGCTCGCGGGCAGGCCGTCGCTGGTCACCGCGCCGCTCACCGGCACGCTGCACCTGTCCGGTGACGTGGTGAAGTCCGGCCCGACGACCGACGACGTCACGGTCGTGATCACCCGCAACGGCACCGACGTGTACAGCGAGACCCTGTCCGCCGGCGCGGGCGGCACCGCGACCGTGGACCTCGACATCCCGGTGACCGCGAACGACACGCTGTCGTGGCGGCTGCGGGTCGACTCCCCCATCGACGCAGGCGCCGTGCGGTGGGTGCCGAAGGCGCACTACACCGCGGCCGAGGGGGTCGACGAGGTCGTCGACGACGCGGGCAACCCGACGCTGACGATCAACCCGCCGTACGAGATGGACGTCTACCCGGCGAGCACGCTGACCGCGCCGCAGGGCTCGTACCCGGTGGCGCAGACCGGGCAGATCTCCGTGCAGCCCGCGCTCGCGTTCGACTTCGCGGGCCAGACGCCCGACGCGCGGGTCGTGTTCACGGTCAAGAAGCGCGGTGCGCTGCTGGCGAAGCGGGCGATCACGATCACCGACGGCGTGGTCGGCGCGATCGCGCCGCTGACCGTCGACGTCACCCAGGGCGACGAGCTGTTCTTCGACTTCTCGACCACGTCCCCGGCGCTGCTGTCGCGGCTCTCGGCGCAGTCGGTCGAGGTGAACGGCGCCGCGGTGCCGAGCGCGCTGCACGCCGCGGTCGAGCAGGGCGCGTTCGCGCAGCCGTACCGCGGCTGGGCCGCCATCGGCTACGAGGGCAACCGGACCAGGGCGTCCAGCCCGATCAACCAGTCCGACCTGGTGATCGACGAGGACTACCGGGACTCGCTGCCGGACGGCCCGACCGAGGCCGACGTCCCCGGGTTCAGCGAGAACCCGTCCGTGGACCTGCCGAAGATCGTCGTGTTCGCGCCGCTGCCCGCGCAGGGCCGCTGGGCGGGCGCCGACGACGGCACGTGGGTCGCCGCGGCGGGCGCGGCCAGCTCCCGGTTCGGCATGGACACCATCGACGTGGTCAGCGACGCGGACTTCGCCGGTGCCACCGGTGTGTCCCGGCGCGGCCGCACGCAGCAGATCTCCACGACGTTCGGCGTGGGCATCCCGGGCATCGGCGCGGGCGCGAGCGTCGCGAAGGGTGAGAGCACCGGGCAGGTCGACTTCCTCGACCTCAACGCCGACCGGTTCCCGGACGTCGTCGGCTCGGCGGGGGTGCAGTACTCCAACCCGTACGGCGGTCTCGGCGACACCCGGGGCAGCGTCGGCGGCAGCGTCCGCGAGTCGGACTCGCTGGCCTACAGCGTGTCCGCGAACGCGGGCAGCCCGGCGCGCACCAGCTCCACCGCGCGCGGCCAGGACGTGCCGACCGGCGGCACGAACGCCAACAGCGCCAAGGCGGGCACCGAGATGCCCACGCTCGGCGTCGGCGGCAACCTCGGCGGCGGCGAGTCCGACGCCAAGCACGACCTGCAGGACATCAACGGCGACGGCCTGCCGGACAAGGTCTACGAGAACGGCGACGCCGCGCTGAACCTCGGGTACTCGTTCGCGGCGCGGGAGCCGTGGCCGGGTGGTCCGCTGAACGCGGGCAAGACCACCAACGCCGGGGTGAACCTGGGCTTCAACACCGACTACTACGGCTTCGCGGGCGGTGTGTCCGCGGCGGTCGGGACGTCGAAGTCCGACGCGACGCTGATGGACATGAACGGCGACGGTCTGCAGGACCGCGTGTTCGCCGACGGCGGCAACCCCGTCGCGGTCGCCATCAACACCGGCAACGGGTTCGCCGCGCCGGTGCGGTTCGGCGGCGGCATGTCGAGCGTGAACGCGGACGCCAACGCGTCACTGGGCGGCGGCGCGTACTTCACGTTCGGGTTCTGCTTCGTCTTCGGCTGCATCGTGTTCAACCCGGGCGCGGACGTGACCACCGGCATCGGCCGGACCGAGGTCGCGCTGCGCGACGTCAACGGCGACGGCTACGTCGACCAGGTCAGGTCCACCGAGGACAGCGAGCTGGTGGTCGCGGAGAACCGGACCGGGCGGACGAACCTGCTCAAGACGGTGTCCCGCCCGCTGGGCGGCCGCATCGGGCTCGACTACACCCGGGACGGCAACACCTACGACTCCCCCGACTCGCGCTGGGTGCTGTCGCGCACGGTCGTGTTCGACGGCCACCCGGGCGACGGCCAGGACCGCCAGGTGATGACGTTCTCCTACGAGAACGGCAAGTACGACCGGCTGGAGCGCGAGTTCCTCGGGTTCGGCACGGTCGTGGCGCGGCAGCGGGACGCGGGCAACGGCGACGCCGTCTACCGCACGGTGACCGACACCTACCGCACCGACGGCTACTACACGCGTGGCCTGCTCACCCGGTCGCTGACCACGGACGGCGCGAACCGGCCGTTCCTGGAGACGGTGAACACCTACCAGCTGCGTGACGTCCTCACCGGCCAGCCGGCCAGTGCCAGGAGCACGACCGCGACGGTGTTCCCTCTGCTGGCCCGCACCGACCGGCACTTCCACGAAGGCCAGGCGACCCCGGGCAAGTCGACCTACCTCGAGAACTCCTACGACGAGTTCGGCAACGTCACGAGGACGTTCGACGCGGCCGACACCGGCACGGGCGACGACGTGGAGACGGTCGTCCGCTACAGCGGCACCGTGGCGGCCTGCCGCGACACGTACGTCGTGGGGCTGCCGGTGGCGAGCGAGATCCGCGGTAGCGGCACGCAGTTCCGCCGCAGCGAGGCCGACGTGGACTGCGGCTCCGCGAACGTGACGCAGGTGCGCGAGTACCTGGCGGACGGCACGGCCGCGGTGACCGACATGGCCTACTTCGCCGACGGCAACCTGAAGTCGGTCACGGAGCCGGCGAACAAGACCGGGCAGCGGTTCCGGCTCGACTACACCTACGACGGTGTCGTCGGCGTGCACGTCGAGTCCGTCAAGGACAGCTTCGGCTACACGTCGTCCTCGACGCACGACCTGAACTACGGCCTGCCCACCTCGGAGACCGACCAGAACGGCCAGCGGGTCCGCACCGAGTACGACGTGTTCGGCCGCGTCGACTCGGTCACCGGGCCGTACGAGCTGCCCGAGAACCGGTTCACGATCGACTTCGAGTACCACCACGACGCCGCGGTGCCCTACGCGATCACCCGGCACGTCGACCGGACCGCGGGCGGGGTGCGGGACGACACGATGGACACCGTCCTGTTCGTCGACGGTCTGAAGAGGACGCTGCAGACGAAGAAGGACGCGAGCGTCGTCACCGCGCCGGGCCAGGACCCGCAGCAGGTGATGACGGTGTCCGGGCGCACGGTGTACGACTTCGCCGGCCGCGGTGTGGAGCACTACTACCCGGTCACCGAGCCGAAGGGCCCGGCGAACACCACCTTCAACACGGCGTTCGACGCCGTCCAGCCGACGCGGCAGACGTTCGACGTCCTCGACCGCGTCACCCGCACCACGATCCCGGACAACACGTTCTCGACGACGTCGTACGGGTTCGGCCCGGACCGCGCCGGGGTGACCCGGTTCGAGACGGTGACCACGGACGCGAACGCCAAGCAGTGCCGCACGTACACCGACGTGCGGGAGCTGACCACCTCGGTGAAGGAGTTCAACCCGGCCGCCGGGCAGCCGGTGATCTGGACCAGCTACGGCTACGACCCGCTGCGCCGGATCACCTCCGTCGTGGACGACAAGGGCAACACCACCACCTCCGCCTACGACATGCTGAACCGGCGGACCGTCGTGGACAGCCCGGACGGCGGCCGCACGGAGACGAAGTACGACCCGGCGGGCAACACGATCGCGAAGATCACCGCCAAGCTCCGGGCAGGCAACAAGGCGATCGAGTACGACTACCAGTACAACCGCCTGTCCGGGATCCGCTACCCGACCTTCCCCGGCAACAACGTCACCTACACCTACGGCGCGCCCGGCGCGCCGGACGGCACCGCCAACCGGATCGCCTCGGTGCGCGACGCCGCGGGCACGGTGACCAGGACGTACGGCGCGCTCGGTGAGATGACGCGGGAGACCCGCGTGGTCACCGCGATCAACGGGCCGGCACGGACGTACACCACGTCCTACCGCTACGACGCGTTCAACCGGATGCTGTCGATGACCTACCCCGACGGCGAGGTGCTCACCTACGAGTACGACTCGGGCGGGCAGGTCAACAAGGCGACCGGGCACAAGGGCGCGTTCGACTACACCTACCTCGCCCGGCTGGACTACGACAAGTTCGGCCAGCGCGCGCTGATGGAGACCGGCACCGGGGTCCGCACCAGCTACACCTACGACCCGGCCGACCGCCAGCTCGCCACGCTCAAGGCGCAGCTGCCGGACGGGCACAAGTTCCAGAACATCAGCTACCGCTACGACAAGGTCGGCAACATCACGCAGGTCGTCAACGACGTGCCGCTGCCGCACGGCAAGCCGATCGGCGGGCCGAGCGTGCAGACGTTCACCTACGACGACCTGTACCAGGTCACCTCGGCCTGGGGTGAGTACCGCAACAAGGACAACAAGCTCGACCGCCAGAAGCTGACGCTCACCTACGACACGCTGCACAACACGACGAGCAAGGACCAGCTGCACGAGATCGTCGTCAACCCGGGCTCGACCACCTCGAGCGTGACCGAGGCGAGCACCGTGCTGACGGACGAGCCGGTCACGGACCCGGCGACCGACCCGGTCACCGACCCGGCGCTGGAGCCGGTCGGCCCGGTCGAGGAGCCGGTGGAGGACCCGGCGCTGATCGAGCCGACGCCGACCGACGGCAAGCCGCAGGTCCAGAAGAAGACGACCTACGCCTACGGCTACACCTACAACAGCGGGAAACCGCACGCGCCGAGCAAGGTCGGCCCGGTGCAGCAGGCCTACGACCAGAACGGCAACCTGGTCGACACGGTCAACACCGAACCGCCCGCGCCGGGCAAGCGCAGGCAGCTGGTGTGGGACGAGGAGAACCGCCTCGCCTGCAACCAGGACCACAACCGCAACAGCACGCTGCCGCAGGACCCGAGCGCGTGCGGGACACCGCAGCAGCCCGCGACCGTGCGGTACGTCTACGACGACGAGGGCAACCGGATCGTCAAGGACGCGGGCCCGACGCACATCTACCCGAACCAGAACTTCAGCGAGCGCAACGGAACCGCGTTCAAGCACATCTGGGTCGGCGAGACGCGGCTGGCGACGAAGACGGTCAAGCCCGACGAGTCCTACGAGAACCACCAGTTCTACTTCCACGCCGACCACCTCGGCTCGTCCAGCTACGTCACCGACGAGCACGCCAACCTGACCGAGCACCTGGAGTACTTCGCCTTCGGCGAGACGTGGGTCAACGAGCACCCCGCTCAGCCCACCCCGGTGCCGTACCAGTTCGGCGGCAAGGAGATCGACGAGGAAACCGGCCTCTACTACCACGGGGCGCGGTACTACAACCCGAAGACCGACCAGTGGCAGAGCCCGGACCCGGCGCTCTCGGAGTACCTCGACGGGTCGCCGAACGGCGGGGTGTTCCAGCCGTTCAACCTCGCCTCGTACACCTACGGCAACAACAACCCGGTGCGGCTCACCGACCCGACCGGCGCCAGCACGTGGAACCGGGTGATGGGTGCCGTCAAGGCGGTCGGCGGTGTGCTGGAGATGGCGGCGGGGGCCGCGGGTGGCACCGCGACCTCGTGGACCGGTGTCGGCGCGGTCGCCGGTGCGGTGGTCGTGGTCCACGGCGCGGACGTCACCAGCTCGGGGCTGCGACAGCTCTGGACCGGCGAGGAGACCAGCTCGCTGACCAGCCAGGGCCTGCAGGCGGCCGGGATGAGCAGGCAGAACGCCGAGCTGGTCGACGCCGGTGTGTCGATCGTGGGGTCGATGGGCACCTCGGCGCTCGCCAACGCGCCCCGAGCGGCCGGCGGGGTGGTCAACGCGACCGGGGCGGTGCTCCCGTACTCGTCGGCCAGGCTGGGCGCCAACCTGGTGCGGGCGGGCACCGCCCGGCCCGCGCAGACCGCGGCACACCACATCGTCGCGGGCGGCGCGGCGGACGCCGCACCGGCGAGGGCGGTGCTGCAGCGGTTCGGCATCGGGATCGACGAGGCGGCGAACGGCGTGTTCCTGCCGTCGAACCTGAAGTCGGTGAACCCCACCGGGGCGGCCGTACACTCCACCGTGCACACGGAGAGGTACTACCGTGCGGTCAACCAGCTGCTCGGCAGGGCCACCAGCCGCCAGCAGGTGATCCAGTCGCTCAACCACATCAGGCAGCGCCTGCTGTCCGGTGGATTCCCGTGATCCGGAGGACGGTGTGAAGGTCTACGAGCCGGAGGTCCGGCCGGGCTTCGAGTGGGTGCTGCCGGTGCACGACACCGACCACGAGTACCTGTGGAGCCTGGACGGCACCTCCCGGCTCGGGACCTGGCGGCCGGTCCCGGTGAGCAGGCTGACCGTCGACGAGCACGGCAACCCCCGGGCCACGGCCGACCTGCCGTGGCTCGGGGGGCACGTGCTCGTGCTGCGGCCGAAGGCGGTGGACGTGCTGGGGCCGCTGCTCGAACAGCACGGCGAACTGCTACCGCTCGCCTGCGCGGACGCCGACCTGTGGGTGTTCAACACGATGACGGTGGTCGACGCGCTCGACGAGGACCGCTCGGAGATCGTCCGGTTCGACGACGGCGCGATCCTGGCGGTCGACCGGTACGCCTTCCGCGCCGACGCCGTGGCGCCGGTGTTCAAGGTGCCGCAGCTGCTGCGCGGTCCCCTGTTCGTCGGCGACGAGTTCGCCGCCACGCTGACCGGGTCCGGGCTGACCGGCCTCGACCTGGTCGAGGTGTGGCGGCACCCCTGACCCGGTCAGCAGCGCGCGCAGCCCGGCGTCGCGGCGCGCGACCGTCGCCGCGGTGCACAGGACCGCCGGGTACCGACTCACCCGGGAAGCCGGGTCACCTCGCACAGCGCCGCGCGCAGCGGCGAGCTGCCGCTCACGGGGTCGCTGGGCCGCTGGCGCAGCACGGCGTTGAGGTTGGCGGTGCCCTCGCCGGACACCGGGTAGCCGGGGAGGCCCAGTTCCGGGCAGTCCTGCCACCAGCCGTGCTGGCCGACGACCACGCCGGGGTCGATGCCCTTGGTGAGCGCGGCGCGGGCGCGGACGCTGCCGTGCGGGGTCTCGACGCTGACCCAGTCGCCCGCCGCGATGCCGCGGGCCCGCGCGGTGTCGGGGTGCAGCTCGACGCGCGGGTCGGGGGCGGCGGCACGCAGGCTCGGCAGGCCGCGGTGCTGGGACTCGCAGAACCACAGCGACTTCGCACACGTGAGCACCAGCGGGTACCGCGCGGCGAGGTCCGGCCGTGACCGGGGGCTGGTGCCCGGCTCGGTGAACACGGGCAGCGGCGGGTACCCGTGCGCCAGGAACGCCTCGGAGTACAGCTCCACCTTCCCCGACGGCGTGCGGAACCCGGTCTCGGCGTACTTGCGGTGGCGGGTGTCCAGCGGCAGCCGCACACCTTCCGGCTCGGCGCGCAGGCGTTCGAGGGACACCCCGCTCGGCGCGAGCTGGTGGCGCAGGCCCGCGTCCACGTCGCCGTCCCAGAAGTGCTCGCCGAGCCCGAGGCGGGTCGCGAGCGCGAAGACGATCGCCACGTCGGACCGGGCCTCGCCCCTCGGCGGCACGAGCGGTCCGCGCAGCTGGACCAGCGACTGGGCCTCCTGGCTGACCTCGAACCCGATCTTCAGGCCCTCGGTCTCGAACGCGCTCGCGGCGGGCAGCACGATGTCGGCCAGGGCCGCGGTCGGCGACATGAACAGGTCCGCGTGCACCATGAAGTCGAGCGCCGTGAGCGCGTCGCGGCCGCGTTCGCTGTCGCCGTGGGCCATCACGAGGTTGGCGCCGAAGTTCACCAGGCCGCGTGCCCGGTACGGCCTGCCATCGAGTGCCGCGGTGTAGAAGTCGTCCCCGGTGACGAACTCGAACCGCGCAGGCCCGAGCGGGCGCTCGTCGATGCCGAGCGCCTTGGCGCGCTGCTCCACGCTGATCAGGTCCGCCCCGTCGACGGGGTTCGCAGGCACGCTCTCGAACAGCACGTTGCCGCCGGGCACGTCGAGGCTGCCGGTCAGTGCGTAGAGCTGGCCGATCGCGCGGACCGCCTGCGTGGCGTCGCTGTGCTGTTCAAGCCCGCTCCACGTGTAGAAGGCGACCGGACGGGACTCCCACAGCGTGCGTGCCGCGGCCACCACGTCCTGCGCGGGCACCCCGGTGATCGACGCCGCCACGGCGGGCGTCATCCGCCCGCACTCCTCGGCGATCAGGTCGAACACCGGCCGGCAGGTCACCCCGTCGACCTCGTACGTGCCGCGCAGCGCCAGTCGTGCCGCGTCGACGGCGTGCCCGGCGGGCCGACCCGCGACCCCGTCCCACGCGACCGGCCCGCCGTCCCCGGTGCGCAGCAGCCGCCCGTCGTCGGCGCGGACGAGCAGCGGCGCGTTCGTCCACCGCCGCACGAAGTCGTCGTCGTACCACCCGTTCTCGATCATCACGCCGGTGAGCGCGAGCGCCAGCGCGGTGTCGGTGCCCGGCCGGACCCGCAGCCAGTGGTCGGCGCGTCCGGCGAGCCCGGCCCGCCTGGGGTCGACCACGACGAGCCGCGCGCCCCGGCGCAGGGCGGCGACGGTGCCGGTGGCGTGGGCGAGCCGCGACACGGACGGGTTGTAGCCCCAGAACAGGACGCAGCCCGCGCGCTCGAGGTCGGGCATGTAGGCACCCGGCACCGGCGCGCCGTAGGTGTAGAGGGACGCGAGGTAGCGGCCCCACCCGCACAGTTCCATGTAGACGCACATGTTCGGGCTGCCGAACGCGCGCCGCAGCCGGATCACCCAGTCCGCCGCGTCCGACATGGCCGACGTCGACGGGGACGGGCAGCTGAAGCCGACCGACTCCGGTCCGTGCTCGTCGGCGAGCGCGCGCAGCCGCGTGGCGGTGGTGTCGAGCGCCTCGTCCCAGGTGATGCGCTGCCAGCCGGGGTCGGCGGCGCCCTTCGGGTTGGTGCGCTTCACCGGGTGCAGCAGCCTGCCGGGGTGGTGCACCAGCTCGGGTGCCGCCTTCCCCTTCACGCACAGCGCGTGACCGGTCGGGTGCCCGGGGTCCGGCGCGAGCGCGACGAGCCGCCCGTCGGCGACCGTCGCCGTCGCGCCGCACCGGGACACGCAGAGCGCGCAGAACGTCCTCGTCGTCGTCTCGGTCATGGTGACCTCCGCCCTCACTGTGTCGCGTCTGGACGGACGGCGTTACGGGGGTCCGCGTTCGCCAGTGCGAACCACCGGCCTGTCGGACGGTCGGCCTCGACGGTCGGTTGCTAGCGTTGCGCGGTGTCTGAGAGAGGACAGCCCGGGCGCGTCGTCGACGGCCGGTTCGAGCTGCTGGAACGGCTGGGCGCCGGTGGCATGGGGACGGTGTGGCGGGCCCGGGACATCGGCCTGCAGCGCGAGGTCGCCATCAAGGAGGTGCGCCCCGCCGACGCCGCCATGGTCGAGAACAACCCCGCGCTGGCCGCCCAGCAGCGGGAACGCGTGCTGCGCGAGTCCCGCGCGCTCGCCAGGCTGCAGCACCCGAACGTCGTGTCGATCTACCAGATCATCGAGTCGCCGGACTCGCCGTACCCGTGGATCGTCATGGAGCTGGTCCGCGGCACGTCGCTGGAGTCCCGGCTCCACGAGGGCGCGCTGACGCCCGCGGAGGCGGCCCGCATCGGACGGGACGTGCTCGCCGCGCTGCGTGCCGCGCACACCGCCGGGATCCTGCACCGCGACGTCAAACCCGGCAACGTCCTGCTCCGCCCGGACGGCAGCGCCGTGCTCACCGACTTCGGCATCGCGGCACTGCACGACTCCACGCAGCTGACCGCGACGGGGGACGTGATCGGCTCGCCGGAGTACATCGCGCCGGAGCGGCTGCGCGGTGACGAGACGCAGACCGCGTCGGACTTCTGGTCCCTCGCGATGCTGCTGTACGTGGCGGTCGAGGGCTACCACCCGATGCGCAGGGCGAGCACGATGGCGACGCTCGCCGCCGTGATGACCGAGCCGGTGCCGCCGCCGAGGCGGGCCGGCGCGCTCGGCGCCACGCTGCGCGCGGTCCTCGTGCCCGACCCGGCCGCCCGGCCGACCGGCGACCAGCTGGACCGGATGCTCGCGGCCGTCGAGCACGGCACGCCCGTGCCGGCCGGGGCGCCCAC
This sequence comes from Actinophytocola sp. KF-1, assembly GCF_054661535.1. Taxonomy (NCBI): domain Bacteria; kingdom Bacillati; phylum Actinomycetota; class Actinomycetes; order Pseudonocardiales; family Pseudonocardiaceae; genus Actinophytocola; species Actinophytocola sp. KF-1. Next base: position 139,428 of record NZ_BAAFVK010000014.1, read on the forward strand.
CCCGGCCGGGCCCGCGTTCGCGGCGCCACCCGCGTACCCGCCGTCGCAGAGCGGCCCCTGGTACCAGCCGGAACCCGCCTCGATCCCCTACCGCAGACCGCCTGCCGAGCGCAGGCGCACCGCCGCCATGATCGCGTCGTACTCGGTCAGCGCCGTGGTGGTGATCGCCGCGGTCGTGTTCCTCCTCAACAGCATGAAGGACACCGGCGGCACCCCGTCGAACACCGGCGCCGGGTCCGAGACCACGCTGGGCGCCACGGTGCCGAACGTGGACGTGCCGACCGGGCAGGGCACCGCCACGACGACGACCGAGGCGAAGGTGGAGAACCTCCTCACCCCCGGCGGCGCGCGGAAGGCGATCGGGGAGCTGAGCAAGGTCATGGGCGGCACCAAGGTCTCCGACCTGACCCTGTACCCGGACTTCGCGACGGCGACCGCGCCTGCCAAGTCGGTCAAGAACGGCTTCGACGACTTCACCTACCGCGACGGCGCCGCCACCCGCGACGGCCCGGACACCGTGGACGCCGACCGCGCCGTGCTCGACGTCAACGACGTCAACTGGGACGCGCTGCCCGCGTTGTGGCAGCGGGCGGAGAAGGAACTCGGCGTCGCGCACCCCACCATGCGCTACATCGTCGTGGACACCGACATCATCGACGGCACCCCGGAGTTCAAGCTCTACCTCAGCGACGACTACGGCGCCGCGTACCTCCTCGCGAAGCTCGACGGCGAGGTCGTCGAACTGTTCCCCCGGGACGGTTGAGCGGAAAAACGCGGTCCGCCGGATTTGTCGGTGCCCGCCGACAACCTGCCGCCGTCACACCGCGGGGAGGAACCGCGGGCTGGCTGGACGCCGCATCCGCGGCGGCCCGCCGTCTCCGCACCGCGGCCGGATACGCGGAGTACGCGATCCTGGTGCGCACGCCACCGCGCTGCCCCGTCAGCGGTGGTACCGGGCCTCGCGGTCCCGACGGTACTGCCGCTGCTTGGCCTTGAACGTCCGCTCGCGCTCGCGGACCTCGCGCACGAGGGAGCCGACGGTCCGCTCCAGTTCGCCGAGCGCGGCCTTGAGGTCCGCGTACTGCTTCTTCCGCTCCTCGGGCGAGTCCCCGCCGCGGAACCCGGCATCGAGCCGCGCGAGGACGCCCGAGTCCAGCGCGCCCCGCGACAGTGCCCTGGTCAGCCCGTCCGCGTCGCCTCCTTGCCCGCCTTCGTGGCCAGGTCCCGTCCCGGTACTGCCACTCGCCTGCCACCTCGCTCCGGATCGCGGGGGCGATCTGACAGCCGACCTCCACGCGCTCCGCCGGAAACGCGATGGTCCCGCCACATCCGGCTGACGCGCTCGTACGTGTCGCGATCGCTGTTCAGGAGCCAGTGGAAGCACCAGACCCAAACGGTGGCTTCCCACCGAGTTCGGCCGGGATGCGGTCGGCGGCGGTCGGTGCTCGGCCTGTGTGCCTCGGTTTTCGCCGAAACTCGTGTGTGCTCCCGGCACCGGTAGGATCGGTGGTGGAGGCGCCATGTCGGACGAAGAGCTGGTGATCGAGTTCGCCCTCGCGCGGCTCGACCATCCCGGGCTCGACCTGCAGGAGGTCGCCGAGCTGGTCGTGCGGAGGCTGGGGACCGAGCGGATGCTCGAGTTCGCCGCGCGCAACCTCGCCACGCGCGACGAGCTGCGCGGCGCGGCCTTCCCGTGCGCCGTCGAGCACGTGCTCCGGACGATGCTGCTCCTGCGCGGGCCTGCCGACTGACCTCCTACCGCAGGCCGGGGTTCGGCTTGTACGACAGCATGAGCCGGAACGGGTGCACGTCCCACGTCTGCACCGCCCACATCGTCAGCCTGCCGTCGACGCGGGCCTGGTCCGCGTCGCGGGTCCTCGCGAAGCCCGCCTTGCCGGGGGTGGGCAGCGGCGGCACCCCGTCCCAGTACGTGGCGCCGACCGGCACCGGGGACGTCTCCACGACGCACGACGGGGTGCCGTCGTGGTCCTGCAGGCACATCAGCACGTACTTGTCCGCGCCGTCGGCGGTCGCGGCGGTGCGGACCAGCAGCATCTCGCCGCGCTCGCCCGCCGCCACGGACAGCTCGCCGATCCAGTCGAACGCCGCGACGATCTCCTCCGACGTCAGGCTCGTGTACGCGGTCTCCTCGCTGACCGCGGTCAGCCGCACCGGCGGCTCGTGCCGCGACAGCGCGAGCAGGCCGTCGGCGGGGTGCAGCCACGCCGCCTCGCACCCCTCGGTCTCGTTCAGCGGGCGCCGCTCCACCCCGCCGCGGCCGAGCCGCGCCCGCACCGCGCCGGGGTCCTGCAGCCGCCAGAACGTCACCTGCTCGTTCACCGTCCACAGTGGAAGGAACGGGCCGATCGGCAACCCGGCCGACACCGACACCGGCGTGCCGAACGGCGGCAGCGCGGCGAACTCCGGGCTCAGCCGCGCGGTGGTCAGCACGTGCCGCAGCCACCGGCGCGCGCGGCTCAGCGGGTGGTCCGGGAACCGCTCGTCGAGCCGTGGGTCGTCGGCGCGGTGGTACGGCAGCTTCGGCCGGGTCCGCGGCGCGTACGGGGCCGGCGAGTAGAACGCGTCCGGCCCGCCGGTCTCGCCGATGGTGTCGGCCAGCACCATCGCCTCGCGGGCGCCGGTCATCGGGCCCTCGGCCGCTACCAGCCGGAGCACCGCACTGCACTGCGCCTTGGGCACCGTGATCGACGCCACGAACGCCTGCCCCGGCCGGTCCTCGAACGGGAGCTTGACGATCTGCAGCAACGCCTGCGCCCCGTCGACCGTCACCACGAACGCCTCGACCAGCCCGCCGACCTCGGCCGTCCGCACCGCCAGCTCGTGCCGCAGCCGCGGCAGGTCGTCCAGCCGCGCGGGCAGGTCCGGCACCAGGTCGAAGAAGTGCGCGGACATCCGGTCACCGGTCGTCGCGTCGACCCACACGGCGTCGCCGGCGGCCTGGTAGCCCGTGGTGTCTGGAATGATCGACATGTGTCAGACCCTAGAGCGGTGTCACACCGGGCGGGCACGCGGGCTTGATCGAGACAGGCCACCCCGAACGGGTTTCGACGCCACTCGTCCGGGTACTTACCCGTTGCGTCAAGCAGTCGGCGCGGTCCACATCCCTGCACGGGCCGGAGGGCGCGACAACGTGATCAGACTTGACTTCGACGACCGGGTGGCACGCGGTCTGCAGCACTACATCCAGCAGGTCAGGCTCGCGCTGGGGCTGCGTGGCGAGTGCTCCTACACCCAGGCCGACGAACCGGCGAGCGCCTACATCGCGCTGGACGAACGGCTCGCCACCCACCCGGACCAGGATGTCGCACTCCTGTGGGACGAGCGCCACGGCTGGTCGGCCGCGCTCGAGGACCACAGCAGCAGTGACCTGCTGGTCGTCGCCTACTTCGGCCGGACCGTGCTCCCGCCGCCCGCCGACGTCGCCGCGTGGACCACGGACCTCTTCCGCGTCCCCCCGGCCGACCGCGGTCACGCACAGACTCCGCACATCCCAGGCACATCCGACGTGCGGCAGCAGCTGACCACCTATGCCAGTAACCGGTCCACGACGGGGAGTGTCCTCACCGGACACCGTCAGGAGACCGTCACCTCGTGATCCTGACCATGGTTGCGGCGCCGGAGGCCGGGTATCCCGGAGCCGCGTGGAGGGAGGCGGCCGATGGGACGAAACCGGGATCTGCTGCGGCGGATCGAGGCGCAGGAGCGGATGCTCGTCGCGGTGGTCGGCATGGTGCCCCGGCTGCTGACTGACTCCGCGTGGCGCACCCCGAAGACCCGGCAGGGTCGCGGGGTCGGCGTGCTGCTCGTGCCGGGCTTCGGCTGCGGCGACCGCACGCTCACGCTGACGAGGACCTGGTTGCGTGCCAGGGGTTACCGCCCGGCGTGCGCGCGGACCGGGCTGAACATGGGGTGCACGACCACGCTCGCCGACCGCATCGAGCAACGCCTCGAGGAACACGTGGCGGCCACCGGCGGCCCGGTCGTCCTGTTGGGACAGAGCAGGGGCGGCTGGCTGGCGCGGCTGGTGGCCCTGCGCAGGCCGGAGCTGGTGCGCGGACTGGTGATGGTCGGCAGCCCGGTGCTCGACCCGCTCGGCGTCAACCCGAAGGCCGTGCGGTTCGCCCGGTTCCTCACGCGACTGTCCACCTGGGGCGTTCCCGGGCTGCTCGACGCCGACTGCTTCACCGGCACCTGCTACGACACCCACTCCGCCGCGCTCGCCGAACCGCTGCCCGACGGCATGCCGGCACTCGCCGTGTACTCGCGGCTGGACCGGGTCGCGCCGTGGCGGCTGTGCCAGGACCCGTCCGCGGAGTGCGTCGAGATCCGCAGCAGTCACACCGCCATGGCGCTGCACCCCGACTTCTACCGGATCCTCGAACCCCGGCTCGCCTCGTGGGCCGCCGCCGACGCGGCGCTCGTCCCCTAGCGCGGCAGCGAACGCAGGTATTCGGCGAACCCCTCCAGGCCGTCGACGTTGCGGGGGCCGCTGATGCCCTCGTTGTAGTCGAGGACGTGGAACCGGTCGTGCACCACAGCAGGCAGGGACGCGGTCGTCGGCGAGGTCTTCAGGAAGTCGATCTTCTCCTGCGCGGGCTGGTCGCCGTAGTCGAGGATGATGATCACCTCGGGCTTGGCCGCCACCACGGCCTCCCAGCCGACCTGGGTCCAGCGCTGCGCCAGGTCGGCGAAGATGTTGCGGCCGCCCGCGAACGAGATGATCTCGTTCGGCGGCACCTGGTTGCCCGCGGTGAACGGCTGGTCGGTGCCCGAGTCGTACAGGAACACCGGCACCGGGTCCCTGTGCGGCGCCTGGGCCCTCACCTTCTCGACGCGGTCCCGCAGGTCCGCGACGACCCGCGCCGCCCGGTCCTCGACGCCGAAGATGCGGCCCAGCCGCTCCAGGTCGGTGTAGAGCGCCTCGAACGGCGGCACCTTCTCCGGGTGGCCGGGGTAGTTGTAGCAGGACTCGGTGTGCATGAAGCTCTGGATGCCCAGCCCGTCCAGGATCTCCGGGGTGATGCCGCGCTCGTCGGAGAAGCCGGACCGCCAGCCCGCCACCACGAAGTCCGCCTTCGCGTCGACGACGAGCTCCTTGTTGAGCAGGTCGTCGCCGAGGAACTCGACCTTCTCGTACTCGGCCGCCCACGGCGACTCCGACACCGGCGGGTTCGCCGGCGGCATCACGTACCCGTGCACGTGGTCGGTCAGGCCGAGCGCGAACATCTTGTCCGCGCTGCCGCCCTCGTACACCACGGCCCGCTCCGGCGTCGTGTACTCGACCTCCTCGCCGCACCGGGGCACCGTGACGGTGCGGCTGCCCGCCTCGTCGGCGACCTGTGCGCCGCACGCGGCGAGCGGGACCGCGGCGAGCAGCAGCGCGGCGAATCTACGAGCGGTGACCATCGGTTCGTTCCTCCAAGGTGGACAGTGAGTGGAGCAGTTGCGGCACACCGGTGCCGGGGTGGCGGACGACGGTCACGTCCACCCCGAACACCGTGCGCACGAGTTCGGGTGTGAGCACCTCGCCCGGCGGCCCCGACGCGACGAGCGCACCGCCCGCGAGCACGCCGAGCCGGTCGCAGGCGACCGCGGCGAGGTTGAGGTCGTGCAGCACGACGAGCGCGGTCCGGCCGGTGCCCCGCAGCAGAGCGAGGAGTTCGACCTGGTGGCGCAGGTCGAGGTGGTTGGTCGGCTCGTCGAGCACCAGCACCTCGGGTTCCTGGGCGAGCGCGCGGGCGATCAGCACGCGCTGGCGTTCCCCGCCGGACAGCGACAGCACGCTGCGGTCGGCCAGGTGCAGCACGTCGAGCCGGGCCATCGCGTCGTGGCACAGCGCCCGGTCGCGCGGGCCGAGCGGCCGGTTGCCCGTCAGGTGCGGCGCCCGGCCCAGCGCCACGACCTCGGCGACCGTGAAGTCGAGGTCGACGCTGTTCTCCTGGGTGAGCGCGGCGATCCGCCGGGCGCTGTCGCGCAGGCCCATCGACGAGAGGTCCGCCGTGCCGAGCCGGACGGCGCCCCCGCTGGGCGCGAGCGCGCGGTAGACGCTGCGCAGCACCGTGGACTTGCCGGAACCGTTGGGCCCCACCAGGCCCACGACGGCACCGGACGGCACGTCGAGGACCAGCGACCGGACGATCACGCGCTGGTCGACGGTCACGGACAGCTGGTCGAACCGCAGCCCCGTCACGTCAGCGCCCTCCGAACAGGTAGCCGCGGCGGCGCATCAGCACGACGAACACCGGCACGCCGACGAGTGCCGTGATCGCCCCCAGCGGCAGTTCCCTGGGCGCGACCACCGTCCTGGACGCCAGGTCGACCCACACCATCAGCACCGCGCCCGCGAGCGGCGCGACGACCAGCACCCGCGCGTGCGCGGCGCCGACGAGGAGCCGGACCACGTGCGGCACCACCAGCCCCACGAACCCGATCGCGCCGCTCACGGCCACCATCGCGCCGGTCGCCACCGCGGTCAGCACGAACAGTCCCCTTCGGACGGACGCCGCGTCGACGCCGAGGCTGCCCGCCGTCTCGTCCCCGAACGACAGCACGTCCAGCGCGCGCCCGAACCGCCGCAGCACCACCAGCGCGGCCACCACCACGACGGCGACCACGGGCAGCGCACCCCAGGTCGCGGCGCCGAACCCGCCCATCGTCCAGAACAGCACGGCACTTGTCGCCTCGCTGTCCGGTGCGAGGTAGACGATCACGCTCAGCACGGCCTGGAACCCGAACGCCATGGCGACGCCGGTCAGCACCAGCCGCAGCGGCACGAGCCCCGCCGCCGTCCGCGACGCGAGGTAGACGAGGACGGCGGCGCCGAGCGCGCCGAGGAACGCGCCCGCCGACACGGCGTGGATCCCGAACCCGGCGAGCGCGCCGGACACGCTCACCGCCACCGCGCCCACCGACGCGCCGGAGGACACGCCGAGGATGAACGGGTCCGCGAGCGCGTTGCGCACCAGCGCCTGCACCACGACGCCGACCGCCGCGAGCCCGGCCCCGACGAGTGCGGCGAGCAGCACCCGGGGCGTGCGGATCTGCCAGACGATCTGGTAGCGCGTCACCTCGTCCGCACCGATCTCCCCGCCGGTGACCGCGGCCCACAGATACCGCAGGGTCTCCCCCGGCGCCACCACCGCGGGACCCAGGCCGATCGCCACGAGCGCCGAGACGAGCAGGACGGCCGACAGCGCGACCGCGAGCAGGCGGACGGGCCGGTCCACCCCACGCCAAACAGTAGTGATTGTCATTATCAATAACTCTACCGCGCACATTCGGGTGATCGACACCCGGTATCGCGACGGAGCGCCCGTAACGGATCCACCACATACCCCGATTGAGGGAGACATGTTCACCCTTCGTGCGCGACGCGTGCCGCTGCGTGGCCCAGTGCTGGCGCTCGTGCTCCTCGGTGCCGCCGGTGTCGTGACCGCGCCGATGCCGAGGATCGAGGTCACCGCCGCACCGGTCGCCGTCGAGACCGGCCCCAACGCGTCGATCGAGCCGGAGGACCTCGCCGGCGTCGCCCAGGTGCCCGCCGACCCCGCCGGGGTCCAGGAGCGGATGGCCGCGCAGGAGACCGCGGCGGCGCGCCCGCTCGTGAGCGGCTACACGCAGACGTCCAGCACGCTGCACCAGCTGCCGGTCGGGCGGCGGCCCTACGACTCGACGACGGTCACCCCCGTCGGCGGCTTCGGGCTCGTGGACGCCGAGGGGGTCCGGATGTTCCGGATCCCGGGGTCGGCCAAGCTGTGGAACCACCCGGTCTTCCAGGGCGCGTACGCGCTGCAGAACCTGAACTCCTACCGGCTGACCGGCACCCAGGCCTACCTCGACATCGCGATCAAGAACGCGCAGCGGCTGGTGGACCGGCGCGTCGAGTCGGACGGCGCCTGGTACTACCCGTACGACTTCAACTTCTCACCGCTCGGCGACACGAGCGAGATGCTGCGCGCCCCGTGGTACTCCGGGATGGCGCAGGGCCGGGTGCTGTCGGTCTTCGTCCGGCTGTTCGAGGCCACCGGCGACGCGCGCTGGCGCACGGCGGCGGACGCGACGTTCGCGAGCATGGCGCAGGCGCCGAGCGGCAGCCTGCCCTACGGGTCCTATGTGGACACCAGCAGGCGGCTGTGGCTCGAGGAGTACCCGAGGTACCCCGCGAGCATCAGCGAGAACGTGCTGAACGGGCACATCATCGCGCTCTGGGGCCTGACCGACTACTGGCAGCTGACGGGCAGCGCGCAGGCCGCGTCCCTGGCGAAGGGCGCGATCGCGACCGTCACCGCGACCGCGATGAACGGCTTCCGGCGTGTGAACGGGTCCAGCCTCTACTCGCTGCGGCACCGCACCGCGGCGAACACCTACCACCAGATGCACATCGAGCAGTTCCTGCAGCTGTGGCAGTACACGCACGACATCTACTTCGTGCACGCGGCGAACGCCTACCGCAACGACTACCCCTACCCCGCCACGGCGGGCCAGATGCGCGCCACGCCGCGCACCTCGACGATCTACCAGGTGGACTCGGCGCTGCGGATCACCCGCTCCGCACGCGTCCACTTCACCCGCGACACCCACGCGCCGACCGACCGCCGCCAGCGCCTCGCGGGCGGCCTGGTGGCGCTGCGCGTGTCGAAGGGCCCGTACACCGGCTGGTGGTTCCCGGAGTCCTACGGCGTCACGTGGCTGCTCGGCGCCGAGGACACCCACGGGTACGCGCCGGAGGTGCGGGTGCGGATCGCGCCGGGCACCTACACCGCCTACCGCCTGAACTCGGCCGGCGTGATCGCCGGGTCCAAGACCGTGACGTTCGCGCAGGCGTCGAGCGCACCGTCCGCCGTCAGCGGCGTGGTGTGGGCACGGCCGTCGTACTACTTCACCCGGGGCACCTACGCGGGGTACTGGCTGGCGATGGTCCCCGGGATCACCGTCGGCGCCTCCTGACGGAAGCGGTCCCGGAACCGGTTCCGGGAATCTCTTGACACGGGGACCGGGAGCGGGCCACTCTGCTTTGAGAGCGCTCTCCCGGCCCCCTGCCCCGACGGGAAAGCGTTGCTGTCAAAGGAGATAGCCATGCGCTTCCGTCCTCCTTCCGTGCTGCGCACAATCGGTACCGGCCTCGCGGTCGCCGCGCTGCTCGCGTGCGGGCTGACCGCCACCACGGCACCGGTCGCGGCGGCGCCCGCGCTGCTGTCCCAGGGCAAGCCCGCGACGGCCTCCTCGGTGGAGAACGCGGGCACCCCGGCGGCCGCGGCGGTCGACGGGAACACCGGAACCCGCTGGTCGAGCGCGTTCAGCGACCCGCAGTGGCTGCGCGTCGACCTCGGCGCCCGCGCGACGGTGAACCAGGTCGTGCTGAACTGGGAGGCCGCCTACGCGCGGGCGTTCCAGGTCCAGGTCTCCGTGGACGGCACCACCTGGACCACGGTCTACGCGACCACCACGGGCACGGGCGGCACGCAAACCCTCGCCGTCACCGGCAGCGGGCGCTACGTCCGCGTGTACGCGACCGCCCGCGGCACGGCCTACGGCTACTCGCTGTGGGAGTTCGGCGTGTACGGCACGGTCGACACCACCGCGTGCACCGGCGGCAACCTGGCGCTGAACCACCCGGCCACGGCCTCGTCCGCGGAGAACGCGGCCACCCAGGCCTCGGCGGCGGTCGACGGCAACACCGGCACCCGCTGGTCCAGCGCCTTCAGCGACCCGCAGTGGCTGCAGGTCGACCTCGGCGGCACGGCGACCGTGTGCCAGGTCGTGCTGAACTGGGAGGCCGCGTACGCGAGCGCCTTCCAGATCCAGGTCTCCCCCGACGCCACCACGTGGACCACCGTCTACTCGACCGCGACCGGCACGGGCGGCACGCAGACCCTCGCCGTCACGGGCAGCGGGCGCTACGTGCGCCTGCTCGGCACCGCGCGCGGCACGCTGTACGGCTACTCGTTGTGGGAGTTCGGCGTGTACGGCACCGGCGGCGGCACCGGCAACCCGCCGGACGACAGCTTCTGGGGTGACACCAGCACGATCCCGCCCGCGCGGAACGTGCTGACGGTCAAGGTGCTGAACCGGACCAACGGCCGCTACCCGGACAGCCAGGTGTACTGGAGCTTCAACGGCCAGGTGCACTCGATCGCCGAGCAGCAGTACCTGGACATGCCCGCGAACTCGGCCGGGCGCATGTACTTCCACCTGGGCGCACCGGACAGCCAGTACTACGACTTCATCGAGTTCACCGTCGGGCCGGACGTGTTCAACGGCAACACCACGCGGGTCGACGCGTTCGGGCTGAAGCTCGCCATGCGGCTGCACGCCCACGACGGCTACGACGTCCAGGTCGGCGAGAACCAGGCGACGTTCGCCGAGGACCGGGCGGTGACGTTCCAGCGGTTCGTCGACGCGGTGCCCGCCGAGTTCGACGTGCTGGCACGGACGCAGGCGCCGTACCGGATCATCGCGCCCGGCAGCGACCCGAGCTTCCGGCCGGGCGGGGTGAACCAGAACTACTTCACCGCGTACGCGAACTCGGTCGGGGTCAACGAATCCACGTCGAACATCTTCGGCTGCGCCGGCAGCATGGCGGGCAACCCCGACATGTGCGCCGCGCTCAACCGGCACACCGCGCACCTGCCGCCCGCGCAGTGGCAGGACCCCACGAAGTACTACCCGGCCGCGCCCGCCAACTACTACGCGAAGTTCTGGCACGACGTCGCCATCGACCGGCTGTCCTACGGCTTCCCGTACGACGACGTGGCGGGCCAGTCCTCGTTCGTGTCGCACGGCGACCCGCAGTACCTGCTCGTCGCCGTCGGTTGGTGAGCAGGAAACCCCGCCATTCCAAGGAGTTCCCATGAGGACACGTCCTCGCGGGCTGGTGCTCGCCGCCGTCATGGCCGTGGCGATCGCCGGCGCGGTCACGGTGTCGTCCGGGCCGGCCGCGGCCGCGCCCACCCTGCTGTCACAGGGCAAACCGGCCACGGCGTCGTCGGCCGAGAACGCGGGCACCCCGGCGTCGGCCGCGGTCGACGGCGACACCAGCACCCGGTGGTCGAGCGCGGCCGCGGACCCGCAGTGGCTGCGGGTGGACCTCGGCGCGACCGCCACGGTGAACCAGGTGGTGCTGAACTGGGAGTCCGCCTACGCGACGGCGTACCAGGTCCAGCTCTCCGCCGACGCCGCCACGTGGTCCACCGTGTACTCGACGACCACGGGCACGGGCGGCACGCAGACCCTGAACGTCACCGGGTCGGGGCGGTACGTCCGCGTGCTCGGCACCGCCAGGGCGACCGGCTGGGGCTACTCGCTGTGGGAGTTCCAGGTGTTCGGCTCGTTCGGCACGGCCGCCGCCTGCGGCACGGCCAACGCCGCGCAGGGCCGTCCCGCCACCGCGTCGTCGACGGAGAACGCGGGCACCCCCGCGGCCGCGGCGGTCGACGGGGACGCGGGCACGCGGTGGGCGAGCGCGTTCAGCGACCCGCAGTGGCTCCAGGTGGACCTCGGCTCGTCGGTCGCGGTGTGCCAGGTGGTGCTGAGCTGGGAGGCCGCGTACGCGACCGCGTTCCAGGTGCAGGTCTCGGCGGACGCGGCCACGTGGTCCACTGTGTACTCGACGACGACGGGCACGGGCGGCACGCAGACCCTGGACGTCACCGGCACCGGCCGCTACGTCCGCGTGCTCGGCACCGCCCGCGCGACCGGCTGGGGCTACTCGCTGTGGGAGTTCGCGGTCCGCACCGAGGGCGGCGGGACCGGCGGCCCCGGTGACGTGATCTCGCGGTTCAAGAAGGTGGCCGCGTCCTCCCACGAGGGCGGCAACGCACCGGCCGCCGCGCTCGACGGCCGCACCACGACCCGGTGGGCCAGCCTCGCGAGCGACCCGCAGTGGCTGCGGGTCGACCTCGGTGGCCGGGCGACGATCACCGGCGTCACGCTGAACTGGGAGGCGGCGTACGCGACCGGGTACCGCATCGAGGTCTCCAACGACGGGTCGACGTGGACGCCGATCCACACCACGACGACCGGGCGCGGCGGCGTGGAGAACCTGACCGTCAGCGGCACCGGCCGGTACGTGCGGTTCTACGGCACCGCCCGCGCCACCGGCTACGGGTACTCGCTGTGGGAGTTCGAGGTGCGCGGCACCGTCGACGAGTCCGCCACCACGCCGCCGCTGCTGTCGCCGCCCACCAAGGCGCCGGCGACCACCGGGCAGTTCGCGTTGTCCGCGCCCGCCGACAACGCGATGGTCACGACCACGCGCAGGCCGGCGCTGTCGTGGGCGGCGGTGTCCGGCGCGGTCCGCTACCAGGTGTGGCTCAACGTCAGCCGCACCGACTACGACTTCACCAAGTCCGGCAACCTGATCGACCTGTACACGAAGGTCGCCGAGCCGACGGGCACGAGCTACACGCCGACGTGGGACCTGCCGGACCGGTGGACGTACCGGTGGTTCGTGGTGGCCGTCAACGGTGCCGGCGCGACCACGACGTCGAACATCCGCACGTTCAGCGTGTACGTCCCCGAGCTGGAGAACGTGGCCGATGGCGTGAACGTCGTCAACGGCAGCCGTGACCTGAACAAGAACGGCACGATCGAGCCGTACGAGGACTGGCGCCAGCCGGTGGAGACCCGCGTGACCGACCTCCTCGGGCGGATGACCGCCGAGGAGAAGGCGTACCAGATGTTCTACAACGCGCAGTCGTTCCCGCGGTCGGGCTGGCACTTCGGGCCCGCGCAGCCGCAGGACCTGCACGGCATGCTGGTGACCGCGTCCGGCACCCGGCTGGGCATCCCGTTCGTGTCGGCGGGCGACACCATCCACGGGTACCAGACGACGTACCCGACGCAGAGCGCGCTGGCGGCCGGGCAGAACTACGGGCTGGACTACAAGCTGGGCGACATGCAGCGGCGTGAGCAGCTCGAGGTCGGCACCCGCGGTGTGCTCGGCCCGCTCGCCGAGGTCGGCACGAAGGTGCTGTACCCGCGCATTCAGGAGGGCAACGGCGAGAACGCCGACGTGGCCGCCGCGCAGGTGCGTGCGCTGGTCGCGGGCCTGCAGGGCGGGCCGGAGCTGAACCCGGGTTCGGTGCTGGCGACGGTGAAGCACTGGCCGGGCGAGGGCGCGGGCGGCGAGGCGCTGATCGTCTACGACCAGGTGACGATCAAGTACCACATGATCCCGTTCCGGGCCGCGATGGAGGCGGGCGCGGTGAACATCATGCCGGGCTACGCGGGCAGTTCGCTGCTCGACCCGGGCGGCCCCGGCGCGGGCGACAGCGCCCCGATCCTGGCGTACCTGCGCCAGAACCTGGGTTTCACCGGCCTGATCACCACGGACTGGCTGCCGTCCGGTTCCTGGGTGGGCGCCGCGAACGCGGGCTCGGACGTGATGGGCGGCGCCGACCCGGGCGCGGCGGGCTTCTCGATGGCGGACTTCCTCGCCCGCGTACCGGCGGCCCGCATCGACGACGCGGTCAAGCGCGTGCTGCGGCTGAAGTTCAAGCTGGGCCTGTTCGAGAACCCGTACGGGGACCCGGTGAACGGCCCGTACCGGCAGCACACACCGGCGTACGCGGCACTCGCGAACCAGGCGTCCCGCGAGTCGCTGACGGTGCTCAAGAACGACGGCGTGCTGCCGATGAGGCTGAACCGCGGCGACAACATCGTGGTCGCGGGCCCACGCGCCACCGACGGTCTCGCGTGCTGTGTCTGGACGAGCTACTTCCACCAGGAGTACGGCTCGAGGACGATCCTGGAGGCGATCCGCGACCGCGCCGCCACCGCGGGCGTGAACGTCTACCAGGACACCGGCCCGTCCCCGAAACTCGCGGTGGTCGCGGTCGGCGAGCCGTCGTACACCCACGCCACCGCCTGGGTGAAGGAGCAGCCGTACCTGCCGCCGGATCAGCTGGCGGTGATCCAGAACTTCCGCAACCAGGGCATCCCGGTGGTGGTGCTGCTCGTCCTGCCGAGACCGTACGTGATCAGCGAGTGGAACGGCCTGGCGAACGCCATCGTGGTCACCTACCGCGGCGGTGAGGAAATGGGCCCGGCCGCGGCGAGCTTGCTGTTCGGGGACTACGCGCCGCGCGGCAGGCTGCCGTGGCAGCTGCCCCGGTCGCTGGACCAGGTCCTCCGCCCCGGCGGGACGGACGTTCCCGCCGACGCCACGGAGAACTGGGACCTGCCCTATGACCTGGGTGCCACCGCCGCCCAGCGAGCAGAGATCCGGGCGAGGATCGATGCCGGTCAGAGCCCCGGGACCGGGTACGGGAACCCGTTGTACCCGTACGGGGCGGGGCTGCAGGGCTGGTAGGGGTGCCGCGCGCGCAGCGCGCGGCCCACGAAGCGGCGAAGCCCCCAACACCCACTGAAGGGTGCCTGCCATCCCGTCGACCTGGCGAAGCCCGATCACACCGTGTCAAGGGGGCCCGAAGCACGACGCAACCCCGTGCCCAAATCCCCGGGCCCCCTTGACGCGGTGTGATAGCCCTCCGGGAGGTCGACGGGATGGCAGGCAGCCACGGACACCAGTCCTTGCCAAACCAACCCCGTGCAAGACCCGCCACCATCCCGGAGACCAGCCCCTCCGGCGAGGAGGCCCGTCCGGCAGGACGCCCTCCGGCGAGGACAAACCCAGGACGGGGACAACCCCCGAACCGCGAAACCCCCGGCGGGAAACCCACAACAAGGTCAACCGAGGCAACGCCGGGACGAAGGCCGGACCGGGCCCGACCCCGTGACAAAGAGCGAGGCCAGCCGTCAGTGGCCGAGAACGCGATCGACGACCGCGCCCAGCCGGGACGGCCGCCCGGTGCGGTTCTCGCGGGCGTCAGCCATGTCGGTCAGCCGAAGTCCCGCGTTGATGCCGAGCCAGCGCAGCGGCTCCGGTTCCCACCGCCGCGACCGGTGCCCCACCCACGGCAGCGCCACCAACTCCGACGCGGTACCGGTGATCAGGTCAGCGAGGGTGCGCCCGGCGAGGTTGGACGTCCCCACACCGTCACCGACGTACCCGCCGCCCCACGCGAGCCCCGTGGCCCGGTCGAACCCGACCGACGCCGTCCAGTCGCGGGGAACGCCGAGCGGCCCACCCCACCGGTGGCTGATCGGCGGCCTCGGCCCCAGCGCGGGGAACAGCTCGACGAGCGCGTCCTCGATCGCACGGTGCACACGGGCATCGCGGTCGAACGCCTCCGACACGCGCGATCCGAAATGGTACGGCGCACCGCGACCGCCGAACGCCAGGCGATCATCCGCCGTGCGCTGGCCGTAGATGATCATCCGCCGCATGTCGGTGAACGTCTCGCGGCGGGCGAGGCCTGCCGTCGCCCAGAACGACGGGGGCAGCGGTTCGGTCGCCACCATCAGCGAGTACAGCGGCGCGATCGACCGCCGCTGCCCGGGCAGCCCGGCCGTGTACCCCTCGGTCGCCCGGACGACGACCGGTGCGCGCACCGTGCCGCGGTCGGTGACCACGGCCCCCTGCCGCAGCTCCAGCGCGCGGGTCTGCTCGTACACGTCGACCCCGCGCCGTTCGACCGCCTCCGCGAGGCCGCGCACCAGGCGGCCCGGGTGGATCGCGGCACAGTGCGGGGTGAACAGCGCGCCCCGGACGGACGTGGCGCCGCAGCGTTCCCGTGCCGCCGCGGCCGGCAGCCAGGTGACGTCCACGCCGAACGCCGTCTCCTCCTCGACCAGCGCGCGGGCACGGGCCTCCTGGGCGGGTGTCCTCGCCAGCGTCAGCGTGCCGCCCTTGGCGAAGTGGCAGTCGACGCCCTCCTCGGCGGCGACCCGCCCGACCTCGTCCACGGTGGTCTCCATGGCCCGCTGCAGCGCCTCCGCCGCCGGCCTGCCGTGCCGGTGCGCCAGCGCGGCCGGGGACACCGGGAACAGCGCGGAGCACCAGCCGCCGTTGCGTCCACTGGCGCCGAAACCGGCGATCCGCGCCTCGACCACGGCGATCCGCAGGGACGGGTCGACGCGCGTGAGGTAGTAGGCGGTCCACAGGCCGGTGAACCCGGCGCCGACGATCGCCACGTCCACCTCGGTGTCCCCGGCCAGCGCGGCACGCGGCGCCAGGTCGCACGTGGACAGCCAGTAGCCCAGGTCATCGGTCATGTCCGGCCTCCGATGGCAGATCGTAGTCGTGTGACGCGCGTGTGCGGTGGGTACGACTCGTCAGGTACACCCACCATCGACGACAGAGGGTGATCAGACATGACAGACGGCGACTGGGATCGGGACAGGACGGAGTTCGTGTCGCGGCCACCCAGCGCGCCGCACCCCGTCGGCACCATCGCGGCCAGCCCGCTGGCCCGCCAGTTCGAACAGCTCGCCAGGTCGCTGCTCAAGGCGGACACCGTGGCCGGTGTGCTGACCGACGTGGTCCGGGCGACCGTCGAGGTGCTCCCCGACGCCGACCTGGTCAGCATGACGCTCCGCACGTCCGACGGGGAACTGCACACCCCGGTCGAGACCGACCCGGTCGGCACCGAGCTGGACGAGCTGCAGAACCAGTACCGCGAGGGCCCGTGCTTCGACGCGGCGCGCCTGCCCGAACTCGGGTACACCCACAGCCCGGACCTGGCCGGCACGCCCCAGTGGCCCGTGTTCGGACCGGAAGCCGCCCGGCGCGGCTACCGCTCGGTGCTGTCCACCCCGCTGCTGCCCGACGCCACCCCACCCCGGCTGACCGGGGCGCTCAACGTCTACTCCCGCACACCGGACCGGCTCGGTGACGAGGCGTCACTGGACCGCGCCCTGCTGCTGGCCACGCACGCGTCCCTGGCGGTCGCGAACACCGAGGCCGTCCGCCTCGCCGAGCTGCGCGAGATCCACCTGCGCCGCGCGCTCGACACCCGCGACGTGATCGGCCAGGCCAAGGGCATCCTCATGCGCAGCCGCGGCATCAGCGCCGAGGCGGCCTTCGACCTGCTGCGCCGCACCTCGCAGGACCTCAACGTCAAGCTCGCCACCCTGGCCGAGACGATCACCACGCGGCACGACGAACTCGGCCCGCCCGGCATCTGACCCCCGCAGACCGGGTCCACGCGCCGCCGTCCCACCCTAAGATCGACGCAATGGTGGACCGACTGAACTGGGGTGTGCTCGGGCCCGGCGGCATCGCCCGCACCTTCGCCCGGCAGCTGCCGCTCTCCCGCACCGGCCGTCTCGTCGCCGTCGGCAGCCGGGACGCCGCCCGGGCCGCCGCGTTCGCGGCCGAGTTCGGCGCCGCCCGGTCCCACGGCTCCTACGCCGAGCTGCTCGCCGACCCCGAGGTCGACGCCGTCTACGTCGCGACCCCGCACCCCGCGCACCCGGAGTGGGTGGTCCGCGCGGCCGAGGCGGGCAAGCACGTCCTGTGCGAGAAGCCGCTCGCGATCACGTGGGCGCACGCGATGGCGGCCGTGGAGGCGGCGCGGCGGCACGACGTCTTCCTGATGGAGGCGTACATGTACCGGCACCACCCGCAGATGCGGGTGCTCGCCGACCTGGTCCGCGACGGCGCGCTCGGCACGGTCACGCACGTGCACGCGTCGTTCTCGTTCGCCGCGGCGCCGGCACCGGCCGGGCGGCTGTTCGCGCCGGAGCTGGGTGGCGGCGGCATCCTCGACGTCGGCGGGTACCCGGTGTCGGCGGCCCGGCTGGTCGCCGGCGCGGCCCGCGGGCTGCCGTTCGCCGACCCGGTCGGCGTGACCGGCGCGGGCCGGATCGGCGAGACCGGCGTCGACGAGTGGGCGGTCGCGACGCTGGACTTCGGCGACGGGCTCGTCGCGCAGGTCGCCACCGGCATTCGCCTCGACGCCGACAACACGCTGCGGGTGTACGGCAGCGAGGGGTACGCCGAGGTGCCGGACCCGTGGCTGCCGCCGGAGGGCGAGCCGGGCCGGATCGTGCTGCACCTGGCGGGCGAGGAGGTCCACGAGGTCACGACCCCGCCCTCGGCCCAGTACGCGCTCGAGGCCGACTCGGTCGCCGAGCACCTCGCCGACCGCGAGTCCCCGGTGATGTCGCACGCGGACAGCCTCGGCAACGCGACGGTCCTCGACGCGTGGCGGCACGCGATCGGCATGACCTACCCGGTGGAACGCGCGGTGCCGCCCGCGCTGGGCACCCCGCAACCCCGCGCCATGCCGATGGGCACCCTCGCGGGCATCGCGAAACCGGTCTCGCGGCTGGTGATGGGCGTCGACAACCAGCGGGACATCACCCACGCGACGGTCATGTTCGACGACTTCGCCGTCCAGGGCGGCAACGCCTTCGACACGGCCTGGGTCTACGGCCAGGGCGCGATGGAGACGTTGCTGGGCAGGTGGATCCGGGCGCGTGGCGTGCGGGACGACGTGGTGATCGTCGGCAAGGGCGCGCACACGCCGCACTGCGATCCGGAGTCGCTGCGCCGCCAGCTCGCCGAGTCGCTGGCGCGCCTCGGCACCGACCACGTCGACCTGTACCTGATGCACCGCGACAACCTCGACGTCCCGGTCGGCGAGTTCGTCGACGTCATGGCCGAGGAACAGGCGGCGGGCCGGGTCTCCGCGTACGGCGTGTCGAACTGGACGCCGGCCCGCGTCGACGAGGCGCGGGCGTACGCGGCGCGCGCGGGCAGGCCGGGGTTCGCGGCGCTGAGCAACCACTTCAGCCTGGCGGAGGCGTACGCGCTGCCGTGGCCCGGGTGCGAGCACGTGACGGACCCGGCGTCCCAGGCGTGGCTGCGGGGCGCGGACCTGGCGCTGCTGCCGTGGTCGAGCCAGGCACGGGGCTTCTTCGCGGGCCGCGACGACGCGGAGGTGGCGCGCTGCTACCACAGCGAGGCCAACTTCGCGCGGCGCGCGCGGGCGACGGCACTGGCGGCGGAATTGGGCGTCCCGGCGACGGCGGTCGCGCTGGCCTACGTGCTGCACCAGCCGTTCCCGACGTTCCCGCTGATCGGCCCGCGCACGCTCACCGAGACGCGTGGTTCGCTCCGCGCGCTCGACGTGGCGCTGACGCCGGAGCAGGTGGCCTGGCTGGCGAACGGGTAGCCCGATGGGCTGGACACCGGTTTCGGCCGGCGTCGCGCGGGTATGCGCGGCAGCGAACGCCACCGACCGGATCGGACCGCCCGTGCAGACCTTCCTCCCCCACCCGGACTTCCACGCCGCCGCCGCGGTGCTGGACCCGCTGCGGCTCGGCAAGCAGCGGGTGGAGGCGATCCAGGTGCTGCGTGCGCTGACGGTGCCCGGCTACGGCTGGCGGCACCACCCGGCCGCCGCGATGTGGGCCGGGTACGAGGAGGCGCTGACCCGGTACGGCCTCGCGGTGTGCGGCGTCTGGTGCGAGACCGGCCGCCAGGACACCTGCCAGGTCACCCTGGTGGCGGACCTGCGGCGCGCGACCGGCGTGGACCGGGTCCGCACGCAACCGGAACTGGCCCGCGGCGGCGACCTGCCACCCTGGCTCGGCGACGACGACTTCCACCGCAGCCACCGGTCGGCGCTCGTGCGGAAGGACCCCGGGCACTACCGCCCGCACTTCCCCGACGTGCCGGACGACCTGCCGTACGTGTGGCCGGCCTCGGACCGGCCGCGGCGGGTGCCGGTCAGCCGGTGACGGTCCCGACGACCGCGTCCAACTCGAACTCGACCAGCCACTCCGGGTCGACGAAGCGGGACACCTCCACCACCGTGCAGGCGGGCCGCACGTCGGCGAAGCGTTCCGCGTGGGCGCGGGCGGCCTCGCGCCACCGGGTGATGTCGGTGAGCAGCACGCGGGTCCGGACGACGTCCGCCAGCGATGCCCCCGCCTGGCGCAACGCCTCCTCGGCGATGTCGAGGCAGCGCACCGACTGGGCGTAGACGTCCCCGGCCCCGGCGGTCCCGCCCCCTTCGGCGATCGGCGCGGTGCCCGCGACGCAGACGTACGGTCCCGAGCGCACGGCGCGGGAGAACCCGATCTCCGGTTCGAGCGGCGAGCCGGAGCTGACCAGGCGGCGGGACGACGTCACGGACGCAGCATGCCAAACCTCAGTCGCCGGGCCACCAGCGGTACAGCATGGAGTTCTCGTCGTGCCTGCGCCGGGACGTGACCAGCAGGGTGAGGCCGCCGAGGACCAGGAGGCTCACGCCGAGGCCGACGGGCAGGGCCAGCGACATGCCCGTCCACGCCAGGTCCTTGTCGTCGTTCCCCGAGCCGCCTGCGCCGCCACCCCGGCCACCACCGCTGTCGTCGCCGCCCAGGGAACCGCCGCTGACGCCGTCGCCGGTGACCGGGTCCGTGCCCGGCGGCAGCGGGGGCGGCGCCTGCCCGGCCAGCAGTTCGACCGTGGCGTCGTCGGCGCCGGTCAGCGGCTCGCCGGTGTCGCCGGTGCTGTCGAGGGGGTCGGCCGTGTAGGTGGCCGTGTTGGTCAGTTCCGCCGTGCTCTCCTCGGCCGGGGTGGTGACGGTGCAGCGGACACCGCTCGCGGCGCCTGCGCGCAGGCCCTCGCCCGCGACGGTGAAGTCGCAGTCCGGGGCGTTGTCGTTGGTGACACCGACGGTCATGGGCACGTCGCCGATGTTGCGGACGGTCACCGCGAAGTCGACCTCGGCGCCGTGCTGCGCCTGTTCGGGGTCGGCGGTGGTGCTGATGGTCAGCGCCGGGTTGATCACCGTGACCCGCAGCGGGGTCGTGCCCACGCGCATGGGCCGTTGTGCCTGGTCGACGGCCGCGGCGAACGCCTGGTTGTCGAAGGTGCGGTCCGGGTTGGCGCCGCAGGTGGCGGTCGTGGACTCCCCCGGCGCCAGCTCCGCGACCGGGTCGGGCAGGCACGACGGCGGCAGCGTCGGGCTGGTGATCCGGACGTCGGTGACCGGGCCGTCCGCGTCCGTCCCGACGTGGGTGACGGTGAAGGTGATGGTGACCTCGTCGCCCACCCGGACGGTCGGCCTGTCCACCTCCTGCGTCAGTTCGATCAGCGGTGCCAGGACCGTGATCGGCACCGGGCCGGCGGTCGCGGTGACCTCGTCGCCGTTGACGTCGAGCGCCGTGAGGGTCGCGACCACGTCCTGCGACTCGACCGGCGCCGCGGTACAGGACACCGTCGCGGTCTCCCCCGGCGCGAGCGCGGGGATCGCGTCCGGGGTGCACAGGTCGCCGGTGGCGACCCGCAGGTCGGTGAGCGCCTCGTCCTGGTCGTCGCCGGTGTTGGCGACCGTGAACGTCAGTTCGACCGAGTCGCCGCGGTACAGGGTGTCCTTGGCGGCGGTCGTGGTGATGGTGGCCGTCGGCGCGATCACGGTGATCACCACGCGGTCGCTGGTGACGGTCACCGCGCCCGCGGGGCCGGTGCCGCGCAGGGTGCCGCCGCTCTCGAACGTGGTGGCCGGGGCGGTGGCCGTGCAGGTGAACTCGAGCACCCCGCCCGCGGGGAGGACGGCGGCCGGGACCGCGCAGTCCGTCGCGACGTCGTCGGTGTAGGTCACGCCGGTCAGGTCGGCGGCCGTGTTGTTCCGCAGCCGCACCGCGAACGTCACCGGCGCGCCTTCCCGCACGGCGAGCCGGTCGGGCACGCGTTCCACCGCGTAGTCGGCGGGCACGACCGTGACGGTCGCGGTCGCCGTCGCGCTGACGGTGGCGCCGCTCGCCAGGTACGTGCCGGTCACCGTGGCGGTCGTGGTCAGCTCCCCCGCCTCGCTCGCGGACCGCAGGCAGGTGACGGTCGTGCTCGCGCCGGGCGCCAGCGCGGGCAGCCGCGCCGGGGTGCACAGCACGCCGTCGTCCGCGGTCAGTGCCACGTTCGACAGCGGGAGGCCGCCGTCGTTGCGGACCTCGATGTCGTAGCTCACGAGCGAACCCTGCGTCACCGGGTCCTGCGGGCCGGTCATGGTGATCGCCACGGACGGCGCCACGGTCTCCGCCAGCACCACGCTGCCCAGCACGAGGAAGTCGCCGGTGCTCTGCACGCCGACCGCCACGGCCCCGGTGTCGTTGTCGGCGAGCGCGGGGCGGACGGTCTTGGCGTCGACGCTGAAGTTGTTGCCGCCGCCCGCGCACGAGCGGAAGAAGTCCGCCGGGCCGGGGCCCGCGCACGGTTCGTCGACCGGGGTGCCGTCGACGGTGAACGTCTCGCCGCCCTGCTGCCAGTCGCCGTCGAACGCGGTCACGCCGACCACCAGGTCCGATGTGGACCGTGCGGGCGTGACGCCGGGCAGGATGACGCTGGTGCCCGCGGCGGCGGGCACCAGCCCGGGCAGCAGGCCGTCGACGATCTGCGGGACCCCCGGCAGCAGCGGTTCGAGCAGCCCGGGCAGCAACGCGCCCGTCTTCGGCAGGTCGTCGTTGTAGACGTCGACGACCCGCGGCCGGGGGTGCTCGGCGGTCGGCGCGCCGAAGTCGAACACGACGGTGAGCGACCACCCGCCCGCGCACCCCGGCCCGGTCGGCGCCCACACGTTGGCGACCGACACCGGGAACGCGGTGCCGGCGGGCGCGCCGGCGAACGCGGCGGTGACGTCGGCCCAGTCGGTGTAGATCTGGCTGGGTTCGTCGAGGCCGTCGGTGACCCGGTAGTGGGCGGGGTCGCGGAGCACGGGCACCGGCGCCGCGCCGCCGACGGCGATCCGCACCTGCTGCCGTTCGGGGCTCGGCGCGGCTGGCGGTGGCGGCGGTTCGCCCTGCAGCAGGAGCGGCCGCACGCAGTTGACGCCGGAGAAGCCGATGAACGTGCCGGTGTGCCCGCCCCACGTCAGCTGCGCGTAGCGGACGGTGGCGCCCTCGGGCACGGTCACCTCGGCGCTGCTGGAGGAGAACGTCTCGCCGCGGCCGTCGTCGTCGGCGAGGTGCATGTAGTACCCGTTGTTGTTGCCGCTGTTGTCGAGCGGCGCGCCACCCGTGGACGGTCCGCCCGCCGCGGCGGCCGCGCAGTCCTCCGCCGGGTTGTCGCCGGCGATCTCGTCGCCTGCCGGGCAGCGCAGCACGCTGTTGCCCACGAGGACGACGTCGCCGTACACGGCGTCCCGGTAGGACGGTGTGATCATGGGGCTCGGCGGCGGGGGCAGGAGGCCGGGCTGCGCGACGTCTTCCGCGGGCGGGCCCGACGGCGGGGTGGTGGCGGGGCCGAGGGCGGGCAGCACCACGAGCACCAGCAGGGCGACCACGGCCAGGTAACGGGACACGGGAACGCTCCTCGTCAGTGCTCGGTGATGGACGTATGCCGCCAGCGGGGCGTGGCGGGCTCCGGCAGCTCCTGGTGCGCGGTGTCGTGCACCTCCAGCTCCACGCTGTGCACGGGCGGCGCGGGCGGCTCCCGCCGCGAGGGCAGCACGGGCGCGGTGATCGTCAGGTCGAGCGCGGCCCGCATCGGCACGCCGAGCGCGCCCCACAGGTCGCCGCCGCGCGCGACCGGCGACCAGCCGATGCGCACGGGCAGCGCGGTGTCGAGGTCGTGCAGCGAGCCGCGGAGGAAGTCGGCGGCGAGGCAGTCCTGGTCGGCGTGCGCGCCGAGGACCGCGCCGAGCAGCTCCAGCTCCTCGGAGGTGTCCGAGGCCCACGCGGTGACCAGGTAGGACAGGTGGTAGCTGCGGGTCGGGGCGTGCGTGCCGGTGACCCGGCCGCCCGCGTCGCGGACGCGGACACGCGCGGCAGGCACACCGTCGAGGTTCTCGCTCACCCCGTACAGGAACAGGTTCACGATCCCGGCGCGCCTCGGCCTGCGCTGGATGGCGGCGAGCAGGCCGGGTGGCTCGAAACCGATCTCCGTCCCCGGGGACAGCTCGGCGCCGAGCCACGCCTTGATCGACGATGCGATGTCTGCCAGCACACCTCGAAGTCTCGGCGCGCCCGGGGTCCGGCGGGACCGGGACGCGGCCCATCGCACGGCCATGCGCGGTTGCCCTGGAGTGCACCGGCGGGTGGCCGTGGCGTTGCGCGCCGACGCCCTCTCGCGCGGGACGGCCGGTGTCAGCCTGGAACGACGTCGGATTCGGTCGAACTGGGAGACTCGATGCCCAACTATCTGGCTCCAGGTGTCTACGTAGAAGAAGTGTCGTCGGGGTCGAAACCCATCGAGGGGGTCGGCACCGCCGTCGCCGGGTTCGTGGGGTTCGCCGAGAAGGGGCCGATCTCCGAGCCGACCCTGGTGGCGAACTGGACGCAGTTCACGCGCGTCTTCGGCGGTTTCGTCGAGGGCGCCTACCTGCCGCACGCGGTGTACGGCTACTTCCTGAACGGCGGCGGCACCGCATACGTCGTGCGGCTGCCCGACGTGGCCGCCGGGGACTCCGCTGTGGACCCCGAGCCCGCGGCGATCCCCGCGGCGGGCGACGGGTCGCGGCCCGCGTTCTCGGTACGGGCGCTCGACCCCGCGGCGGCGGACGCGATCACCGTGCAGGTCGGCGAGGCGAGCGAGCCTGGCGACGACGCGTTCCGGCTGGACGTGCTGCGGGACGGCAAGGTCGTCGAGTCGTTCGACAACGTCACCGCGAAGCGCGGCCCGCAGAACGTGGCGACGGTGGTCGCGAAGCAGTCGAAGCTGATCAGCCTCGAGCAGGCGAAGGGCGGCGCGCTCACGGCGCCGCGCAAGAACGCGGTGGTGCCGCTGTCGCCGCCCGCGGCCGCACCGGAACCGCTGTCGCCGGCCGCCTACGTCGGCGATCCGTTGCGGCGCACCGGCATCGGCGCGTTCGAGGCGGTCGACGAGATCACGATGGTGCTGGTGCCGGACCTGATGTCGGCGCTGGCACGCGGGCTCATCGACCTCGACGGCGTGAAGGCGGTGCAGCTGGCGATGATCGCGCACTGCGAGCTCATGTCGGACCGGGTGGCGATCCTGGACCCGCCGCCGGGGCTGAACTCGCAGCAGGTCAAGGAGTGGCGGACGGACATCGCCGGGTACGACACGAAGTACGGCACGCTGTACTGGCCGTGGGTGAACGCGCTGGACCCGGCGACGGGCACGATGGTGTCGGTCCCGCCGAGCGGGCACGTGGCGGGGATCTGGGGCCGCAGCGACGAGACGCGGGGCGTGCACAAGGCGCCCGCGAACGAGGTCGTGCGCGGTGTGGTGTCGCTGGAGACGGTGATCAGCCGGGGTGAGCAGGAGCAGCTGAACCCGTTGGGCGTCAACTGCATCCGGGCGTTCCCGGGGCAGGGCATCCGGGTGTGGGGTGCGCGCACGCTGTCGAGCGACCCCGAGTGGCGGTACGTGAACGTGCGGCGGTTGTTCAACTTCATCGAGGAGTCGATCCTCAACGGCACCAACTGGGTGGTGTTCGAGCCGAACGACGAGTACCTGTGGGCGTCGGTGCGGCGGGTGGTCGGCGCGTTCCTGCAGCGGATCTGGCGCAGCGGCGCGCTGGTCGGCTCGTCGGCGGCCGAGGCGTACTACGTCAAGTGCGACGAGGAGAACAACCCGCCGGAGTCCCGCGACGCGGGCAACCTGATCATCGAGATCGGGATCGCGCCGGTGAAGCCGGCCGAGTTCGTGGTGTTCCGGATTTCGCAGATGCCGCAGGGCTCCGCCCTCGACGAGTGACCACTTTGGAGTGAACGATGACCATGCCACGGGTTTCGACCGCGAGCACCAACACCAACACCCTCGTCAGCGCGGCCCGGTTCGTGATCACCGCGGACCGCATGTCGGAGATCTCGTTCTCCGAGCTGTCCGGCATCACCTCCGAGGTGGAGGTGAGTGAGTACATGGCGAGCAACCGGCTGGGCGTGTCGCTCGCGAAGCAGTTCGGCAAGACCAAGCCGGCGACGGTCGTGCTGAAGCGCGGCGTCGACCAGGACCTGGCGTTGTGGACGTGGCACCAGGAGGTCCTGGCCGGTCAGGCCACGGCCCGGCGCAGCTGTTCGCTGATGCTGCTGGACATCGCCGGTGTCATCAAGCAGACGTACAACCTGCTCAACGCGTGGCCGTCGAAGCTGGAGATCAGCGGCATGAAGGCGGGCGGCAGCGAGGCGGCGATCGCCACGGTCACGCTGACGTGCGAGCAGATCGACATCGCGGCCCGATGAGCGTCGCGGTGACCGAGCCCGCGGGGCTGCGCACGGAGTACCCCTTCGTGCTGCCCCGCGGGTACGTGGACGAGCAGGGCAGGGTCCACCGCGAGGGTGCCCTGCGATTGGCGACGGCGAAGGACGAGCTGACCGCGCAGGCCGAGCCGCTGGTGCGGCAGAACCCGTCGTACCTGTCGATCTACCTGATCATGCGGACCGTCAGCAGGCTCGGCGAGCTGCCGGTGGTGGACCGGTTCGTGATCGAGCACCTGTTCGCGTCGGACCTCGCGTTCCTGCAGGACCTGTACCGGCGGATCAACCAGCTCGGGCACACGGAGGCGGACGTGACGTGCCCGGCCTGCGAGCACCGGTTCCTCGTGGACGTGGCGGGCACATGACGACGGCGACGGACCGGTTGTGGGAGGAGATCGTGTACATCGCCTACTACCTGCACTGGTCGTTCGAGTCGATCCTCGAGCTCGACCACCACACCCGCGCCCGGGTCATCCAGGAGATCGCGAACCTCAACACCCGCGCGGCCGGTGGCGAGGACTGAGCTTTTGCGGAGGTGGGACAGATGGCGATCCGCTGGCCGTGGCGCAGGCAGAAGAAGGTCGGCGCCGCGGGTGTGACGCGCCCGACCGGGGCGTGGCGCAGGCTGCCGGCCATGCACCCGACGTTCCGGGGCGACGGCCCGTTGACCCTGCGGACCGACCCGCCCGGCGTACTGCACCGGTTGACGCCGGCACCACCAGCGGCACTGCCCGGCGGGGCCGGCGGCCGGGTGGAGGGGTTGGTGACGGTGTCGTCGGCCGGGTTGCCGGACGGCGTGGGGTCCGCACCGCTCCCCGCACGGCACAACGGCCGCCGACGGTCCGAGGTGGACGAGCACTGGCTGGCTCAACCGGAACGGCCGGACGAGACGCGACCGGCTAGAGGTCAACACGAGCCGGTCGGGGACGTGCCACCGGCCCGCGGTGACCTCGAGCCGTCGGGCGAAGCGCCACCGGTTCGGGGTGACCACGAGCCGCCGGGCGAAGCGCCACCGGTTCGGGGCGACCACGAACCACCGGGCGAAGCGCCACCCGCCCGGGGTGACCACGAACCACCGGCCGACGCGCCACCGACCCGGGGTGAGTACGAGCCACCGGTCCGGGGCGGTCACGAATCGCCGGGCGGGCAGCCGCCGGCGGGAAAGCCGTACAAACAGGACGTGCCGGTACCACCGCGGCGGGCGATGCCGGTGCGGGAGTCAGCGGCGACCGGGGGGTCGCCGCTGACCGTGGCGGGTGCGGAGTGGGTCGGGGAGGCGAGGGTGCCGGACGACCCGTGGGTGGCGTCGGAGTTCCTGCACAACGCGTACCGGGAGAAGGACCGGATGCTGGCGTCGGCGTACGTGGAGGAGAACGGGGAGGCGCCGTTCATCGCCGCGTCGCGCCCGGCGCCGCCACCGGTGGTGAGCGCCCCACCCGCGCCGGCCCCACGGCCGCAGGCGCGGCGGGCGTCACTGGCGGAGAGCAGGCGCCGCGGAATCGGCGTCACTACCGAAGCACGTCCGTCGGATGAGTCCACACAGGAGGAAGCCCATCCCGTCATCGAGCCCGGAAACCCCGGCTCGACCACAACCTCCAGCGTGCTGACGACTCCGGCCGCCACTTCTCTTGAGCCCCCAAGCGCGCCAACCATCCACCCCAGCGCCACCGACACACCCGGCCGCGCTCCGGCAACCCCAGCCGCGGCAAACACCTCTCCCGAACCCTCAAGCACTCCCACCACGACTACCCCAGCTGCGGCAACCATCTCCCCCGAGACCGCAAGCACTCCCACGAACGCACCAACCACCTACCGCGCCCCCGCGCCCACATCCGGCAGCGCTCCGGCAACCCCAACCGCCGCGGACACCTCCACCCCACCCATCACCGCGACCTCCTCCACCATCGCTCTCGCCACCCCACCCACTGCCGAGGCCTCCCCCGCCGGCACTCTCGCCGCAGCGGCCATCTCCCCCGGCACTTCCCCAGCCCCGATCGCCACGGCCTCCCTCAGCATCGCCACCCCAGCCGCGAGCACTCCCACCACCGAGGCCTTCCCCGGCCCCGGCAACGCTCTCGCAACCCCAGCCTCCGCCAGCAACCTCACGAGCGCTCCCGCACCCCCTGCGAACACCAAGCCCCACGCAACCCCACCGGCCACCTTCCCGAGCACCACCAACACAACCCCACCCACCGCCGCCCCGCACTCCACCAGCACTCACCCAACCGGATCCGCTACCTCGCCAAACCCCACCAACCCTCCCGTGACCCCACCGGACACCTCGCTGAATCCCACCGACCGTCACGCAACCTCGCCCAGCCCCACCGACTCTCACGCAGCTCCAGCGGACACCTCCCCGAACCTCCCCCACCCCCACGCAACCAAACCGGCCACCTCGCCGAACCCCACCAACATTCCCGCAGCCCCACCGGACACCTTGCCGAATCTCACCAACCCTCGGCCAACCCCACCCGCCCCCTCCCCGAGCCCTACCGACTTTCCCGCAGCGCCACCCGCCACCTCCCTGAATCCGACCGGCCCTCACGCAACCGCGGCCGCCACCTCCACCAACCCTTACGCAGCCCCACGGGACACGTTCCCGAGCCTCCCCGACCCCCACCCAGCCACACCAGCCACCTCGCCGAAGCCCACCTCCCCAGGCCCGACCCACCCGCACACAACCCCAGCCGCCACCTTGCCCAGCCCCGCTAACCCTTACGCAGCCCCACTAGGCACCTTCCCGAGCCTCCCCAACCCCCACCCAGCCAAACCGACCACCTCGCCGAAACCCACCGCTTCCACGGACCCCACCAACCCCTACGCAACCCCAACCGCCACCTCCCCAAGCCCCACCAACACTCACGCACCCGCCACCTCGCCCAACCCCGCCAACCCCTACGCAACCCCAGCCACCACCTCCCCAAGCCCCACCAACACTCACGCACCCGCCACCTCGCCCAACCCCGCCAACCCCCACGCAACCCCAACCGCCACCTCCCCAAGCCACACCAACACTCACGCACCCGCCACCTCGCCCAGCCCCACCAACACTCACGCAGACCCGACGGACACCTTCCCGAACCTCACCAACCCCCACCCAGCCAAACCAGCCACCTCGCCGAAGCCCACCACCTCCCCAGACCCCACCAACCACCACGCAACCCCAGCCGCCACTTCCCCCGCCGACACTCACGCAACCCCACTGGACACCTTCCCGAACTTCATCAACTCCCCCACAGCCACTTCGCCGAACCCCACCGGCACTCACGCAGCCCCACCCGTCACCTCCCCGAACCCCACCGGCACTCACCCAGCCCCGGCCGCCACTTCCGCAATCCCCACCAACACTCACGCAACCGCGCGGGACACCCTCCCGAACCTCACCAACCCCCACCCAGCCACCTCCCCGAACCCCACCGGCACTCAGCCAACCCCAAGCCCCACCAACGCCGTGGCAACCCCAGCAACCGCACCCACCTCCCCGACAAGCGCTCCCACAAACCCACCCACCGCGACACACCCCCTCTCAGCGCCACCCACCACCTCCCCGAACACCGACACAACCACCCCGAAACTCGCCCCGACCTCCCCCAGCCCACGGGCAACCCCACCCACCACGACGACCTCCCCGGCAACCCCACCCACCGCAACCCCGCACCCCACCGCCAACGCGCACCTGCCAGAGCCGGCGACGCGCACCCAACTGGCCCCCCTCGACGGGAACGCACTCGACGGGAACGCACTCGACAGCCCGGTCCCCCAGGCAGTGGTCGTCCCCCTCCGCAGGGCGCTCGGCGTGGACGTGTCGACGGTTCCCGTCCGCCGGGGCGGGCTGGTCGCGCAGGCGGCACGACGGCTCCGCGCACGAGCGTTCACCACCGACGGCGTGGTGCACATCCCCGACCACGCCGGCGCGCTCGACAGCGGCACGACCGCCCCGCTGCTGGCCCACGAACTGACCCACGCCGTCCAGCAACAACTGTTCGGCGCGGCGCTCCCGAGTTCGGGCTCCGCGCTGGGCCGGCGTCTGGAGAGCGACGCCGTGGCGGTCGAGCACTGGGTCCGCGGCGGCGCGGCCGGGTCGCCGCCGCCGGTGGTGCGGCAGCTCGCGCCGGAGCAACCGGACGACGACGAGCCCGAGGGCTGGCACGACCTGCCGGTGATGGACACCAGCGCCCTGTTCGACGAGGCCACCCCCCTCCCCCTGGACGCCGAGGACGTCGAGCCGCCGGACGTCTCCACCACCGGGTTGATCGCCGCCTACCGGGACCTGCGGGCCGGCGAACAGAACGGCGACACCGCCACGTCCGCGGAAGAACTCGTCGACCTCATCGCCGACAACCCGCCGCGCCGGTGGCTGGACCTCGACGACCCCGACAACTTCGACGAGATCGCCAACCGCCTGTACCACCACCTCGTCGGCAGGCTCCGGTTCGACGTGCTCGTCGAACGCGAGCGGTCCGGCACGCTCCTTGACTTCAGCTGAGGAACCACCATGCCCCCACCCACGCCCGTCGCGCACGGGATGAGTCATCGGTTCGTCGTCGTGGCAGGCAGTCACAACCTGGGCGCCTGGTCCAAGGTGTCCGGTCTGTCGGTCAACTGGGACCTCGCCGAGCACCGGGTCGGCAGCTCCGACCAGTACTTCAAGTTCGCCGGGGTGCCGAAGTTCGAGAAGCTGAAGCTGTCGCGGGCGGCCGACCCCGTCGGCACGCGGCAGGTGCAAGTGTGGCTCAACGAGGTGCACACGAGCGGCGGCGTCCCGGAGGAGGGCGCGGTCGAGGTGCTGACGTCCGGCGGCGTCCCGGTCATCTCCTGGACGTTGCGGGAGATGTTCCCCATCGGCTGGCAGATCAGCGACTTCGACGCGAGCACCGGCAACGTCGCCATGGAGACGCTCGTCATCGTCTACTCCGGATTCCTCACCGCGGCGAGGGGAGGTCGGCGCTGATGCCCGCCCCGCTCCCGCGCCTCGCGCTCGGCATGGCGACCCGGTTCAACGTCACGGTCGACGGGCTCAACCTCGGCGACTGGTCGGGCTGTACCGGCCTCGAGGTCAAGGCGAAGCTGCACAAGCTCCACAACCCCGGCAACTACGCCAACGAGGAGATCCTGTTCGCCGACGCCACCTACGAGACCGTCAAGCTGGAACGGGCCATCGACGCGCGCTCACAGCTGGTCCGCCGCTGGGTCGCCGACCGCCTCACCTACCGCAGGCAGCCGGGCTGGTCGCCGCTGCCGATGTTCCTCGGCGGGGAGACCGCGACGATCACGCTCCTGGACGCGGCCTGGAAACCGGTCACCACGTGGCAGCTGCGCAACGTCTACCCGGTCGCGTGGAAGGGACCGCAGCTGTCGGCGTCGAAGGCCGCGGTCGCGACGGAGAAGCTCGAGCTCGCGCACGAAGGGTTCCTGTGACATGGCGATCATGCCGAATGCCATCAACCTCGCCAACCTGGCGGCCGGGAACGCGAAGGCGCAGCTGTCGTCGCAGACCGGCGGGATGCCGGTGGTGTTCACGATCAACCCGAAGTCGGTCACCATCCAGAAGACCAACTCGACCGAGGGCAACCGGGCGGTCATCTCATCCAGCTTCCAGGACGCGCTCAAGGCGACCAGCAACGTGAAGCTGGAGCTGAAGGAAGCCCACGTGACCGGCATGGGCATCACCCAGCTGGCGGCCAACCAGCTGATCGACTGGGCCACCCCCGTGCAGATCACCGCGGCGCAGGCGCTCGACCTCGGCTCGGTGAGCGCCGCCGCGGCGAAGCTGACGTCGATGGGCGGCGGTGGCACGAACAGCACGTCGTCCACGAAGGACACCAGGGGCGCCGCGCTGCTCGCCCGGCCCGTCTACTACCGGCTGCCGGTCCTGCTGTTCAGCTGGGGCATCCACGGACCGCGCGGCTCGAACCTGCCGGTCACGCTGGAGAAGGTGACGGTCGAGTACCAGCGGTTCGACCCGCTCGGCATCCCGGTGTGGGCGAAGTTCTCCCTGACGCTCGTCGAGTACACCGCGCCGAAACCCCGGACCAACCCGACGTCCGGCGGGGTGCCGGGCCGGGCCACGCACACGCTGTCGCAGGGCGAGAACGTCGTGCAGATCGCCAACCGCGCGTACGGCTCGCCGAACGCGTGGCGCGCGGTGGCGGAGGCGAACGGCATCGACGACCCGCTGCGGGTGCGGCCGGGGCGGACGTTGTCGCTGCCGCCCGCGGAGACCGTGGACGCGGCCGTGCGGGAGGAGGAGGCGTCGTGACGGACCCCGTGGAGACGATCGCCAACGTCGAGGCGACCGGCAGGCCGAGCGTGCTGGTCGACGGCGCCGCGCTGACCCCGGAGGCCGCGAGCAGGCTGCTGCGCGTGGTGGTGGACAACGACGTGCACCTGCCCGGCATGTTCGAGCTGACGTTCCTCGACGTCGACGGCACCGCGCTGAAACTCGCACGCATCACGATCGGCGCCGCCGTGACGGTGTCCGGCGCGAGCGGGACCGGGCAGCCGCTGCCGGTCATCGTCGGTGAGGTCACCGCGATCGAGGGCCTGGTGCAGGGCATCACGATGCGCACGCTGGTGCGCGGGTACACCGCGGCGCACCGGTTGCAGCGGGCCCGGCGCAGCCGCAGCTTCCTCAACGTCACCGACGCCGACGTGGCGCGGCAGGTGGCGACGCAGGCGGGGCTGCGGGTCGGCACGGTCGTCGCCACCAGCACCACGCACGCCTACCTCGCGCAGGTGAACCAGACCGACTGGGAGTTCCTGTCCGCCCGCGCCGCCGAGATCGGCTTCGAGATGGGCGTGTCGAACGGGCTGTTCTACTTCCGGCCGGGCAGCGGCAACGCGACCGCGGCGGGCGGCGGCGTGGCCGGGCGGATCCGCGGCGCCGCCGCGCGGGTCGCGGGCGGCGGCACGACCGTGCCGGTCCGCTTCCCCGACAACCTGATCAGCTTCCGGCCGCGGATCACCGCGGGCAACCTCACCCCGGACGTCGAGGTCCGGGTGTGGGACCCGATGGCGCGGCAGGCGATGGCGCAGACCGCGACGACACCGTCGGGCAGCACCCCGTCGCCCAACTCGCTGGGGCGCCAGTTCGCGGGCAGCCGGCTCGGCGCGCTCGGCGGCGCGCTGGCGGGCGCGGCGAGCGCACTGGCGTCCGGCAACGTCGGCGGCGCGGTGAGCGGGATGAGCTCGGCCGTCCAGTCGGCGGCATCGCAGGCGACCGGCGGGCTGCTCGGTTCGCCCGTCGGCTACCTCGGACCGCCGCCGAGCCCGACCGCGCACGTCATGGTGGACGAGCCGTTCGCGGACGCCCGCAGCATGGCCACGTCCGGGCCGATGGTCGCGAGCGCGCTCGGCACCGACTTCGGCAGCACCTTCGCCGAGGCCGAGGGCGAGGCGAAGGGCAACGCCGCGATCCAGCCGGGCGGCAAGGTCGACGTGCAGGGCGTGCAGTCGGTGTTCGCGGGCACGTGGACGGTGTCGCGGGCGCGGCACGTGTTCGACGACTCCGAGTACGGCTACCGGGTGGTGTTCTCCGCGCACGGCAGGCAGGACCGGACCGTCCTGGGCCTGACGTCGAAGAGCAGCAGGCGCGCCGCCGGGCGGGGTGTGCTGGACGGCGTGGTGTGCGGGGTGGTGTCCAACTGCGCCGACCCACTCGGCAAGGGCCGGGTGAAGGTCGCGCTGCCGTGGCTGTCGCCGGACTTCGAGACCGACTGGGC
Source organism: Actinophytocola sp. KF-1 (assembly GCF_054661535.1). NCBI lineage: Bacteria > Bacillati > Actinomycetota > Actinomycetes > Pseudonocardiales > Pseudonocardiaceae > Actinophytocola > Actinophytocola sp. KF-1. The sequence goes on from NZ_BAAFVK010000014.1 coordinate 173,159, forward strand.
GCCGAACGTGCAGTTCTGCTCCGGTCAGCGCGGCGGCGCGATCTTCATGCCCGAGATCGGCGACGAGGTGCTGGTCGCGTTCGAGTTCGGCGACGTGCGGCGGCCCTACGTGCTGGGCTCGATGATGAACAACCACACGCAGTGGAGCATCGCCCGCTCGGGGCCGATCTTCGCGGGCGGTCTCATGGGGCTGGCGAGCGCGGCGGCCGGTCAGGCGGCGGGCGCGGCCGGTTCCGCGCTGGGCGCGTCGGCGGGACCGCTGGGTGCCATGGCGGGCAAGGCGATCGGTGAGACAGCCGCCGCGCAGGCGACGTCGGCGATCGCGAGTTCCGGCGCCACCCTCGCGCCCGGCATGGTCAGCGAGGTCAACCACCGCGGGTTCGTGTCCAGCACGGGGAACGCGCTGCTGTTCTACGACGTGCCGCTGCCGCTGCCCGTGCCGACGCAGGCCGACGTCGGCGCGGTCGCGGGTGTGTCGCTCGACAACGCCGGTGGCACCGGCACCGGCGGCGGCTCGCTCCTCCCGCCCGGCACCGGCGCGCTCGGCTCCGCGGTGCGGCTCGGGTCGCAGAACGGCGAGTTCGGGTTGACCGTCGACCAGGTCAACGGTGGCGTGAGCCTCACGGCCAAGCCGATCCTCGGCGTCACCACGATCCCGGTGCCCAGCATCAACATCGCCGCGGAGAACGGCTTCGTCAACATCGCGTGCGGCGAGATGGGGATGATGCTGGTCGACGGCGGCGCGAACCTGATCATCAAGTCGGCGGCCGCGATCACGCTCGAGGCGCCCACGGTCAACGTGGTGGGGCTGCTGACCGTCAACGGCGTCCCCATCCCCCTGTGAGGTACCGGACATGGACGACTTCATCGGCCGCGGCTGGTCGTTCCCGATGGACGTGACCGCCAACGGCACCATCGCCACCATGGGCGGCCCGCGCAAGCTGGAGCAGGCCATGGCCATCGTGCTCACCACCTACCCGGGTGAGCGGCCGTTCCGGCCCGCGTTCGGGTCCCGGTTGCGGGACTTCGCGTTCGAGGGCGCGTCGGTCGACGTGTTCGCGGCCATCGAACGGGAGGTGCGGGACTCGCTCGGCATGTGGGAGCCGAGGGCCACCGTGCGGGACGTGACGGTCGCCGCCGACCCGGACCGGCCGAACCTGCTGCACATCGACATCACCTACGTGGTCAAGGGCGAGAACGACGAACGCAACCTCGTTCACCCCTTCTACACGATTCCCGACGAGGGGGACTACTGATGGTGCTGCCCGCGCCCAGCCTCGACGACCGCCGGTTCCAGGAGTTCGTCGACGACGCCAAGCGGTACGTGATGCGCCGCTGTCCGGAGTGGACGGACCACAACGTGTCCGACCCCGGCGTCACGCTGATCGAGACGTTCGCGTTCATGACCGAGCAGCTGTGCTACCGGCTCAACCGCGTGCCGGACCGGCTGTACGTGAAGTTCCTGGAACTGCTGGGGTTGCGGATGCTGCCGCCGACGCCGGCCGAGGTGCCGGTGACGTTCTGGCTGTCCACACCGGCCAGGTCGCCGCTGGTGATCCGGGGCGGCACCACGGTGTCCACGACCCGGACCGAGAGCGAGGACGCGGTCGTGTTCACCACGCTCGCGGACCTGCCGGTGCTGCCGACGTCGATCAGCGCGGTGCGGCGCGTCACCGGGCGCGGGGTGGCGAGCGAGAACCAGACGAACGCGATCGAGATCGGCCAGGAGTTCCCCGCGTTCGACGAACCACCGCAGCTCGACGACGCGCTGCTGATCGGGCTCGCGGACCCGGCGCCGAGCTGCGCGGTGCGCATCGACTTCGACGGCGAGACCTCCGGTGTCGGCGTGAACCCCAAGCACCCGCCGCTTGCGTGGGAGGCGTGGACCGGTGCGGAGTGGACGGAGTGCGCGGTGACGACCGACGAGACGGGCGGGTTCAACCGGCCGGGCCGCACGGTGGTCCACCTGCCCGCCGGGCACGAGGCGAGCGTGATCGAGGACCAGCGCGCCGGGTGGCTGCGGGTGCGGGTGGTGGAACCGCTGCCCGGCCAGCCCGCGTACAGCTCGTCGCCCGTCGTGCGGTCGCTGACCGCGGGCACGGTCGGCGCCACGGCCAGGGCGCTGCACGGCGAGGTGGTGGAGTTCGAGGAGCTGGGCGAGTCGGAAGGCGTGCCGGGGCAACGGTTCCGCGTGCAGCGCACGCCCGTGCTGTCCGGCGCGCACCAGGCCGCGCTGGAGGTGGCGACCGACGACGGATGGGCCGAGTGGACCCGCGTCGACAACTTCGCGGCGAGCGGCCCGGACGACCGGCACTTCGTGCTGGACTGGGTGGCGGGCGAGGTCGAGCTGGGCCCCGCCGTGCGGCTCGAGGACCGGACGCTGCGCCAGTACGGGGCGGTGCCGCCGCCGGGAACGCGGATCAGGATGCGGCGGTACTACTGCGGTGGCGGGGTGCGCGGCAACGTCGCCCGGTACGCGGTGGACACGCTGAAGGGCTCGATCCCGTTCGTGGCCGGGGTGACGAACCTGCACCCGGCCGCGGGCGGGGTGGACGGCGAGACGCTCGACGAGGCGAAGGCCCGCGGCCCCATCATGCTGCGGACCCGCAGCAGGGCGGTGACGGCGGAGGACTACGAGGCGATCGCGCGGGAGGCGGCGCCGGAGGTGGCGCGCATCCACTGCCTCACGGCGGGCGAGGACGACGTGGCGCACGGCGCGGTGAAGGTGCTGGTGGTGCCCGCGGCGTCGCAGGTGGCGCGGGAGCTGGTGTTCGCGGACCTCGTGCCCGCCGAGGGGACCCTGGAACGGATCGCGCGGCGGCTGGAGGACGTGCGGCTCGTCGGCACCCGGGTGCTCGTCGAACCGCCGCGCTACCGCGGTGTCACGGTGGTGGCCCGCCTCGTGGCGCGGACCAGGCTCGACCCGGAGGAGATCCGGGTGCGCGCGCTGGCGGCGGTGTACGGGTACCTGAACCCGTTGACCGGCGGGGAGGACGGCACGGGGTGGCCGTTCGGCAGGCGGGTCACCCACGGCGAGGTGTTCGCGCTGCTGCAGTCGGTGCGCGGTGTGGACGTCGTGGAGGACGTGCGGATCTACGGCGCGAACCCGGTCACCGGCGAACGCGGCGCGGAGGTCAGCCGGCTGCCGGTCGGCGCGGGCGGGCTCGTGTTCTCCTACGACCACCAGATCCGCGTGGAGCGGTCATGAGCCTGCCCTCGCCGTACCCCCTCATCGACCACCTGCCCGCGATCTTCGCGGACAGCCCGTTCGCGGTGCGCTGGACGGCGGCGTTCGACGACGTGCTCGCGCCGCTGATCAACACGATCGACTGCGTGCACGGGTACGTGGACCCGCTGCTGGCGCCGGAGGAGTTCGTGCGCTGGCTGTCCAGCTGGTTCGGCGTGCTGCTGGACGAGAGCTGGCCGGTGCAGGCGCAGCGGGCCGTGGTCGCGGAGGCGGTGGACCTGTTCCGGATGCGCGGCACCATGGCCGGCCTGCGGCGCCACCTGGCGGTGGTGGTGGACGGCGAGGTGACCATCACGGAGAGCGGCGGCACGTCGGTGTCGGTGCGGCCGCGGCCGGACCCGCCGTCGGACGTCGAGCACTGGGTGCGGGTCGTGGTCCGCCCCAACGGCCCCCTGTCGGAGGCGGCGGTGGAAGCCGTGGTCCGCGCGGCGAAGCCCGTGCACGTGGCCCATTCGGTGGAGGTGGCCCGGTGATCGTCTGCACGATGTGCGGCAACCACAACGACGACGCGGCCGCGTTCTGCGGGGACTGCGGGAAGTTCCTCGAGTGGAACGGGGAGAAGGTGGCGCCACCGCCCGAGGTGGTCGTGGTGGTGGTGGAGGAGCCACCGTCGGCGGTGGCGGAACGGCTGACCTGGTGGGGCCGCGTGCGGCGGCGGGTGCGGTCGTGGTTGCCGGAGCGGGTGTACGTGGAGTCGGGCCGTCCCGCGGCGGCGGCGGTGGCGACGTGGACGTCGGAGGCCGAGCCGCCTGTGGTGTCGCCGCCGCCTCCGCCCGGTGGGAAAGCTCCGCCACCTCCGCCTCCGGGGGCCAGGAAGGCACCGCCGCCACCACCCGGGGCGAAGAAAGCGCCGCCGCCGCCTCCAGGGGCGAAGAAAGCACCTCCTCCCCCGCCGGGAGCGCAGAAAGCCGCGCCACCGCCACCACCCGGTGCCAAGAAGGCACCGCCACCACCACCCGGGGCGAAGAAGGAGGCACCGCCACCGCCGGGCGCGGCGGTGCCACCGCCGGGCGCGAAGACGGCACCGCCACCACCAGGAGCCAGGAGCCCGGCCGCGGGACCGGCAACGGCGACCACGAAGGTCGTGCCACCGCCGCCACCCGCCGCGGCCACGGCGCCGGACGGCGACGACGCCGAGCGCGCCATCGACCCCACCCTCGTGGCGGCGCTGGCCCAGCCGGTCAGCGGCACCGCGGAGGCGCGCCCGGAGCAACCACCCGAGCTGGCCCCCGCCCCGGCGATCAAGAAGACCCGCGCCGTGGTGAAGACCAAGCCGACCCGGCGCCTCGAACCCGACGACCTCGTCTGCGCCACCTGCGGCGAGGGCAACGCCCCCACCCGCAACTTCTGCAGCCGCTGCGGTGAGTCCCTCGCCGACGCGGGCGTCGTGCGCCTGGTGTGGTGGCGGCGCCTCTTCCGGCGCCGCACGAAGCGGTTCCCCGCCGGGACGCGACCCGGGCAGAAGGGCACGCGGGAGCACCGGTCGTGGCTCGCCAAGCTCTCGTTGCGGCGGGTGCGGGCCGCGCTCGTGATCATCGGGCTGCTGCTCGGCATGGTCTACGCGCTCTACCCGCCCTTCCGCACCACCGTCTACGAGAACCTGCGTGCCGTGTACCGCAAGATCGTGCCCACGCTCGACCCCATCCGGCCCTCGACGGTCAGCTCGGCGACCGCGATGCCCGACCACGAGGCGAAGTTGCTCGTCGACACGTACAAGGACACCTACTGGGCGGCGCAGCTGGGCGGCGGGCACCCGAAGGTCACGTTCCGGTTCGACGAGAGCTACCTGCTGCGCAGCGTGATCATCCACTCGGGTGCGGCGGACTCGTTCGCGCAGGACGGGCGGCCGTCGATCATCCGCCTGACCTACAACACCGGCAAGACCGAGAACGTCCTGCCGCAGGACAGTTCCCGCGCGCAGACCATCGACCTCAAGAACACGACGCTGGTCACGAGCGTCACCATCGAGATCATGGACGTCTACACCGGCACCGAACGGCAGACCGTCGCGATCAGCGAGATCGAGTTCTTCGCGCTGAAGTAGTCACGCCTCGGCCAGCAGCGCCTGGTACACCTGCCGGGCGCGCCGTGCCGCGCCCGGGTTGCCCTCGCGCTGCCTGGCGTCCGCGAGCAGGGTCCACAGCCGGTGGTCCAGCTCGTCGATCGTCAGCCCGCGCTCGCACAGCTCGACCGCGGCCGCGACGTTCCCGTGGTCCAGTTCGAACCCGGCCAGCTCGGCCGCCACCGCGACGGCGTCGCCGCGCACGGCCTCCCTGCGGGTCAGCACCCACTCCGCGGCGCCCTCCTCCACGAGCAGTTCCCCGCGGTAGTGGTCGAGGACCGCGCGGCCCGCGGCACGCACGCGGTCGACGTCCCGCGCCTGCCGCGCCGCGCGCCACGCACGCACCGCCGCGTCGAACTCCACCACGTCCACCGTGCTGCCGGGCGGCAACCGCAGCAGGTACGCGCTGCCCTGCCGCACCACCCCGCCGGTGTCACCGAGCCGGGTGCGCAGCAACGCCCGCAGGCTGGAGATCGCCACCTGCAGCCGGTGCTTCGCCCGCTTCAGCGGCGCGTCCGGCCACAGCGCCGCCACCAGCCGCTCCTCGTGCATCGGCTGGCCGTACTGCATCGACAGCACGCGCAGGACCCGCCGCGCCTGCGCCCGCAGTTCCCCGAGGTCCACCGGGTCTCCCGCCACCACCAGCCGGAACGCGCCCAGGCACCGCAGCTCGGCGGGCGGGTGCGGGACCGGCTCGACGACGGCGGGCCGGGGCCGGGGCACCACGGGGTGCGGCGCCTCGCGTGCCGGGTCGAGCCACTCCGGCGGCAGGAGCGCACCGAGCCGGTGGGCCCTGCCGAACGCGCCTGCCCGCAGGGCCACGGCATCGGGCCTGCCCGCCCGGATGGCGCCCGCGGTGAGCAGGCACGCCGCCAGCAGCGCGCCCCACTCGTCACCGCGTTCGTCGCAGTCGGCGACGATCGCCGCCGCGTCCGCGCACGCGTCCTCGTCGACGACGGCGCCCGCCGCGCGGGCGATCCGCGCCAGCCACAGCCAGCCCGCGTCCTCCGCCTCGACCGCGAGGAACCCGAACGTCGCGACCGACCCCTCCCCCTCCAGGCACGCCCGCACGACCGCGACGAGCAGCCGCGCCGCCAGCGACACGAACGGGTCCGCCCGCTCCGCGAGCGGTCCGGCCAGCTCGAGCGCGAGCGCGGGCCTGCCGTGCAGCAGCGCCGCCACCGCCCGCCCGAGTGTCCACTCCGGACTGTCCGGGGGCAGCGCCATGGCGACCAGCCGGGCCGGCTGGCCGCGCACCGCGGCGGCGAGGTGCGCGGACACGTCGTCGACGAGCGGGCTGCCGGGGCGGCCGTCCGGGATCCAGTGCGCGAGGCGGGACCGCTCACGGGCGCACTGCCAGCGGTCCCTGCGGTCGGCGAGCCGGTCCTCCGCGGCGAGGTACCGGTCGTAGGCGGCGGCGAACCGGCCGTCGGCACGCAGCCTGCGGGCCTCGGCGAGCAGCACCCACGGGTCCTCGTCGAGCACCGCGCCCGGCACGGCGGCCGACGCGCGGGTGCCGCCGTCCCCGGCGCCGAACCGGTGCAGGACACGCGCCGCCGACACCCAGTCGCCCGCACGGGCGTAGCCGCGGTAGCCCTCCGCCCAGTGACCGGCGGCGACGAGCCTGCGTGCCGAGATGTGGTAGGTCTTCCTGGTCAGGTGCGCGCCGCGCCGCTCGAGGTGGGTCTCCTCCAGCAACCGCTGCAGCAGCGTGTGGAAGCGGTACGCCGGCCCGTCCGACGGGACCCGGAACGTGAGCGCCTGCCGGGCGGCGAGGTCCGCGAGCACCGCGGCGCTGTCCGTGCGGCCGAGGTGCGCGTCGCACAGCGCCGGGTCGAGCACCCCGAACGGGCTGACGTCGACCATGAAGTCGCGCGTGTCCTCCGCCAGCGGGCCGAGCACGTCGCGGGACAGGAACTCGCGCAGCCGCTCCGACGCGGCGAGCGGGTCGGCGAGCGCGGCCGCGCGGGCGGCCGGTGCCAGCAGGAGCGTGTCGAGGTGCACGGTGCGCAGCGCGACGGCGAGCCCCTCGACCCGTTCGCACAGCGCGGCGGCGTCCGCGCCGGGCAGCGGGCTCGCGTACACGTCGGCGAACAGCCGGGCCACGTCGTCGGCGGACATCCGCAGCTCCGGGTAACCGACGCGGTGGACGGGACCCGGCACGTCGGCGACCCGCAGCAGCCGGTCGTCGCGGGTGGCGACGACGAACCGGACGCCGGGCGGCGCGTCGGCGACGAGCGCGGTGAGCGCGGCCGCGTCCAGTGCGTGCGCGTCGTCGACGAACACCGTGCGGCCGTCACTTTCGTGTGCCACGTCGGCGTGCACGGCGGCGAGGTCCCCGGGTGCGCACACGAACGACAGGTGCCCGTCGGTGCGTGCCGCGAGCTGGCGGAGCAGCACCGTCTTGCCCGCGCCCGCCGGGCCGCACACGAGCCGCAACCGGGCGTCCTCGGTGGACTCGAGCGCGGCCAGCAGTGCCGTCCTCGGCAACGTGCCGGTCAGGCGGTCTCGCCGTCTTCCCCGGTTCGATCCGGTCGGGTTCGCAGGCACGTGAGGAAGTTTCACCCTGTGCGACCGGCCTGTCACGGGGCACATCGTCCACCGCGCACCGCCCGCATGGGCAACTCGCACATCGCGAGATGCGCGGGCCGTCTGCCTTCCAGGTCAGCGAATGGTGGCCGCACGGCTGGCTGCCGCCGCCCTCCCCCGGCGCGCGCGGCCCGGCACGCTCACCGGTATGGCCGTGCACGCGATGCTCCGCAGCACCCGGGTCGAGGTCGCGCCCGGCGGTGCCGCGCGCTGCCACGTGCTGATCCGCAACAACTCCGCGGTCGTCGACCAGTTCGTGTTCACCACCCGCGGCGACGTGGCCGGGTGGACCGCGGTGAAGCCCGACCGGGCGAACCTCATGCCGCAGCAGGAGGTGACGGTCGAGCTCACCTTCACGCCGCCGCGGTCGTCCGAGGTGCTCGCGGGCGAGCACCCGTTCGCACTGCAAGTCGCCTCCCGCGAGGACCCGGCGGGCTCCGTGGTGCAGGAGGGCGTGGTCGTCGTCGACCGGTTCACCGAGGTGGCGGCCGGGATCGTGCCGGTCACGTCGTCGGCGCGGCGGGTGGGCAGGCACACCCTCGCGGTCGACAACCTCGGCAACCACGCGCACGGCGTGGAGGTGACCGCGGAGGACGCGGACGCGAAGCTGACGTTCCGGTGCCGGCCGCACGCCCCCCGGCTGGAACCCGGCACGGCGACGTTCGTGCGGGTGCGGGCCCGGCCGAGGAAGTACTTCTGGAAGGGCGAGAACCGCAAGCTGCCGTTCACCGTGAAGGTGCTGGTGCCGGAGTCGGATCCGGTCGAGGTGGCGGCGTCGCTCGAGCAGGGCCCGCTGATCCCCAGCCGCGTCTTCTGGCTCCTGACCGCGTTGTTCGCGCTGCTGATGCTGTTGATGGTGATCGTGTCGATGCTGTTGCGGCAGCGGCCGGTGTCGATCGCGGGCCCCTCCCCGTCGGCGACGTCCACCCCGCCGAGCGTCTCGTCCACGCCGAGCAGGCCGTCGTCGACGACGGCGCCCTCGCGCAGGACGTCGGCGAGCCCCCGGCCGAGGGTCGCGAACACCGGCGCGGGCCGGACCAGCACGTCCGCCGCGCCGGTCACCCGGACCACGTTCACCATCGCCACGCAGGCCTACCCCGGGGTCGGCGGCGGGCCGCAGCAGTTCTCCTACGTCGTGCCGCCCGGCCCGAAGTACCGGGTGACGTCGGTGGTGCTGCGCAACCCGGCCGCCGACAGCGGGCAGGTGCAGATCCGGCACGGGACCGAGGTGATCGGCACCGTCGACCTCGCGGTGGTGGACCGCGACGGCGGCGACGCGGTCACGTTCCGACCGGACGACCCGCCGCTGGTCGCGCCGGGCGAACGCGTGACGCTCGCGGTCACGTGCACCAACCGCCGCGACGCGTGCACGCCGAGCGGGGTGTTCTCGGTCGCGCTCGTGCGCTGAGCAGCGCTGTTGAGCCGGTGTTGAGCGGGCGCACGACAGTGGTGCGCAGACGATCCACCGAAGCGCGGAGGGGCGAGCCATGAGCCAGCGCATCCCTGTTCACGTGACCTCGACCGATCCCATCCTGCAGACCGGGGTGGCCGCGCAGTTGCGGGCACGCCCGGAGGTCGAGCTGGTCGGCAGACCGGACTCGCCGGAGAGCGGCTGCGTGTGCGTCGTGGTGAGCGACGTGGTCGACGACGCCGCGCTGCGGCTGGTGCGCGAGCTGCGCGCGCAGCACTCCCGCCAGGTCGTGGTCGTGTTGTCCACTGTGGACAGCGGGGCGCTGCTGGCGGCGATCGAGGCCGGGGTGTGCGGGGTGGTCACGCGTGCGGAGGCGACACCGGAGCGGCTCGTCACGGCGGTGACCCAGGCGCACGGGATGGGTGGCGTGCTGTCGCCGAAACTGCTGGGGCGCCTGCTGGAACAGGTGAACCGGCTGCAGAACCAGGTGCTCGCGCCGAAGGGCCTGCGGTTCACCGGTCTGTCCGACCGGGAGGCGGTGGTGCTGCGGATGATCGCGCAGGGCATGGAGGTCCGCGAGATCGCGCACGCGCTGTCCTATTCGGAACGCACGATCAAGAACACGCTGCACGACGTGGTGAGCCGCTTCCAGCTGCGCAACCGGACACACGCGGTCGCGTTCGCGATGCGTGAAGGGATGATCTGAGCGGGTGACACACAGGGCGGAGGTGCTGGGCCCCGCCGACGTGCCCGCGCTGGCGGCGGGCGCGACCCTGCTCGCGGCGGGCGCACCGGTCCCCGGGCACGCGCCGGTGCTCGCGGCGCTGGCCGCGCACGGTCCCGTGCGGCTCGCGCCCCTCGCCGGGCTGCCCGGTGAGGCACCGGTCGTCGCGGTCACCGTGCTCGGCGGGCAGGCGTGGCCGGACGACGCCGCGTGGCGGGCGGCGGTGCGGGTGGTCGAGGAGCGGGCGGGCCGCGGGGCCGCGGCGGTCGCCCCGCTGGCGGCGCGGGACGTGCTCGCCGCAGCGCACGCCGCCGCGGCGCTCGGGGTGCCCTGCGCGGACGGGAGCGCCGACGGGCGCGGCGGCAGGCTCGACCTGACCGCGCTCGCGCTCGACGGGCACGCCGCCCACCCCGTGGTGGCGAGCAGGGGCGGGGTGGCGGTCGTGGCCGTGCGGGCGGACAACGGGGCCGCGCACCGCATCGCGACGACGGTGGCCGCCGACATGGGTGGCGCGGCGGTCGCCGCCTACCCGGCCCGCGCCGGGGACTTCACGGGCGGCGCGGTGCGGGAGTGCCTGCTGACCGGACGCGGGCTCCTGCGAGGCGCGCTGCCGGGGACGCCGCTGTTCACCGGCACGGTCGTGGACGTCGCGGGCGGCGACCGCGGCACCGCCACTGTCGCGGGCGGGGACCGGTTGCTGCGAATGGACTACGACGGCACGTACCTCGTCGCGACCGAGGACGGCGTGGTGCGCGCGGCGACACCGGACCTGCTCTGCGTCGTGACGGCGGACCGCGCCGAACCGGTGCCCGCGGCCGGCCTCGCGCTCGGCGGCCGGGTCCACGTGCTCGTGGTGCCCTCGGCGCCGCGATGGCTACTCCACGACGGTCTCTCGGCCGCGGGCCCTCGTCGGTTCGGGTACGACGTCGACCACGTGCGCACCACTGGCACCAGCGGGACCACCCACGGTGTCATGCTCGAGACCGGGACGTGATCTGTCCACACGGCACGCGAAAACCGTATCCGCACAAGGGTTTTCGTCGTTCTACCGGCAGGCGGGCGCGCACGTGGCACAGGGTTGCGGTTCGGGGACGGGCAGGACGCCGGCGGTTCGCGTGGAGCAGAGGAGTGCCGACCGTGTCCATGATGCTCAGCCACCTGCTGTCGTTCGGTTTCTTCCCCGAGCACGTCGTGCTCGCCGCGGACCGGGCGCTGCACAACCCCGTCGCGACGGTCGTCGCGGCGACCGGGCTCGGTGCGGTCGGGAAGGTCGCGCCGATGGCGCTGGTGGTGCTCAGCCGGTCGCACCTGCGTGCCGAGGACGTGAGCACGGACGTCGCCATCCGCGTCGCGGCCGACCGCCAGGCCGCCGGGCTGCTGCTGCAGAACCCGATGGTGCCGGTACCGCTCGCCACCCGGACGCTCGCCGAGCGGGCCGGGGTGCCGCTGGTGCTGGTGGACCACACCGACCCGGACCGGCTCGTGCCCGCCATGGACCGGTTCGTCCGCTCCCCCGGCGCCGCCGACGCCGCGATGATCAGCGTGGTGGCGCACCGGCTGCGCTCCGCGGGCGACACGTCCGAGGACATCGTGCGGATGCTCGCGCAGGCGCTGCGCCACCCGGTCGGGCTGGTCGACACCGAGGGCAGGCTCCTCGCGGGCGCGCTGCCGGGAGAGGCGCTGGTGGCGTGCGCGGCCGGGACGTGGCAGCGCAGCGGCAACCAGTCGGTGCACTCGCTCGGCGAGGACGAGCTGCTGGTCGTCCAGCCGGTGCGCACGGCGCCGTCCGCGCCGGTGAACCTGTCGCTGGCGGCGGTGGTGCCGCTGGCCCCGGCGGCCAGGGTGCGCACGACGAGCCAGGTGCTCGGGGTCGCGGCGTGGGCGGTGGTCGCGCACCTCGCGACGACCGCGGTGCGCCTGGAACGGCAGAGCAAGCAGCACTCCGCGCTGCTCACCCGGCTGCTCGCGGCGGCGGACGACCCGCCACCGCAGGTGCTCGAGCACGCGACGGCGGCGGGCTGGGTGCTCGGCGGCACGCACACCGGCGTCCACGTGCGTGCGCGCGGCGGCACCGATCGCGCGCTGGTCCGCGACCGGCTCGGGGAACGGCTCGGCGCGGAGGGCGTCGCGATGCACCCGGTGCCGGACGCCGACGGATGGTCGCTGTGGACGACGGACACCCCGGGCGGCACCGCGCGCCAGGACGTGGCGGTCGCGGTGCGGCACGCGTTGCTCGCGGTGGAACGGGACTGTCCCGGCGCCCGCCTGTACGCGGGTGTCGGCACCGCCGACGACGGGACAGAGGGGTTGCGCAGGAGCCTGCGGGAGGCGCGGCGCGCGTGCGTGCTGGCCGCCGCGCGGAACACGCCCGGCGCGGTCGAGCACATCGGCACCAACAGCGTGAAACGCCTGCTGTCCAACCACTACCTGACCACCGTGCAGCTCGACCTGGCCCACCAGCTGCTCGCGCCGCTGATGGTGGCGGACGCCTCCGGCGCGCTGGTGCACACGCTGTCGTGCTACCTGGACAACGAGTCGTCCGCGACGGCGGCCGCCGCGGCGCTCGGGGTGCACCGCAACACGGTGCTGCAGCGGCTGGACCGCATCCGCGCGCTGCTCACGGTCGAGTTCAACGACGCCGACGAGCGGCTGGCGCTGCAGCTCGCGACCCGGCTCGTGCAGACCGGACCGCGCGGGGCGGCCGACGCGGAGGACGCTACGGACAGGTCTCGCCGGACGCCTGCGTGACCGGCGCGCCGAGCAGGCCGCCCAGCAGGCCCGTCGCCCCGTCCAGCACGCCGTCGACGACGCACACCACGCCGCCGACCAGTCCGCCGACGGTCCCGGTGAGCACGTCCCCCGGTGCCGGTGCCGGTGCCGGGGGTGTGGTGGCCGGCGGCTCGGGCTCGGGTTCGCCCGGCTCGGTCGGCTCGGTCGGTGTGCCGGACGGCGGCGGCGCCGGGGTGGTGACCGGCGGGGTGGTCGGGTCCGGTGCGCCGGGCGGGGCCGGGGTCGTCGGCGTGGTGGGCGTGCCCGGGCCGGTGACCGGCACGACGGGGTCCGGGAGGTCGGTGAAGCCGGGCACCACGATGGCGCCCTTCTCGTACACGGCCATCCAGGTGCGCACGATGCGCAGGTAGGACGCGGAGTTGTTGTAGCTGAGGATCGCCGCGTCCAAGGCGGCGCCGGTGGCGAGGTCGCGGCCGCCCGCGCACAGGTAGCGGCCCGCCGCGCCGGACGCGTCGAACACGTTGTGCGGGCTGGCGTCGCCGTCGCCGTTGCCGTCGGTCGCCCAGCGCCGCCACGTGCCGGGGATGAACTGCATCGGGCCGACCGCGCGGTCCCAGCGGGTGTCGCCGTCGAAGTGGCCGCCGTCGGTGTCGGCGATCGCGGCGAGGCCCGGGCTGCCGTCCAGCGTCGGGCCGAGGATCGGGTGCGGGGTGGTGCCCGCGCCGTCCACCCGGCCGCCGCGCGCGTGCCCGGACTCGACCTTGCCGATGGCCGCGAGGAGGGACACCGGCAGGTGGCAGCCCGGCATGGTCACCGAGGAGGCGGCGGCCGCGCGCCGGTAGGCCGCGTACACCAGCGCGGGCACCCCGCCCACCGCACCGGCGGGCACCACGGCGATGCCGCCGCCGGGTGTCGTCCGGGTGGCGGGTGGCAGGACCACGGGCGGCGCCGCGCTGTCCGGGACGGGCACCGGGCCGCCGTCCGGTCGCGGCGCCTCGACGGGCGGGATCTCCCGCTCCTCCCTGGCGGGCTGGTCCTGCCGGGGCGGCGGGGCGGCGGCCACCGCGGCCGTCACCAGACCCGCGATCGCGATCGCCGCCCAGGGTTTGCGCGTGCCGCCGTCGCGTCCCACCGCCATCGCACACCCCTTTCCTCTGGGTGCCGACGGTATGGCCGCGCCGACCGCGCCGGTTGCCCCCGCAGGCAACGCCACGGCCACCAGCACGTGCCCTCATTACTCCACAGTGGACTCGGTGCACGAGCACCAGTCGCCGTCACACGGCCTGCCGACTTCGCTGCCGTAGGGGCCCAGGCCGCGCAACGGGGCGAGGAGCTCGGCGCGTTCCTCCTCGGTCACGGCGGGCCGGCCGCCGACCTCGAGGTCCCACGCGGGGGCGCGGGCCCGCACGTCGTTCACGTCGCCGGCCACCCGGCCGGCCACGAACAGCGTGAACAGCGGGTGGTCCGGGAAACTGTTGCGCCGCAACACCCACCACGCGCCGTCCACGCGGGCGGCGTGGACGAACACCGGCGCGCCGGTGCGCCGCCACACGACGGCGCGGGTCAGGTGCTCGGACACGATCACAGCCTGCCCCGCGACCCCGTGGCGTGGCAAGGCGCCCGGTCTCCCGTTCGCGAACCACCCGTGACCGCGGCTCAGCGCAGCCCGAGCACACCGGCGGCGTTGTCCTTGAGCACGAGCGGCAGCACCTCGTCCTTGACACCGAGCGAGGTGAAGTGCTCGATCCAGGTCTCCGGCGCGATGAGCGGGTAGTCGCTGCCGAACAGCACCTTCCGCTTGAGCAACCCGCCCGCGGCCGTGACCAGCTCCGGCGGGAAGTACTTCGGCGACCAGCCGGACAGGTCGATGAACACGTTGCTCTTGTGCGTGGCGATCGAGATGGCCTGCGCCTGCCACGGCACGGACGGGTGCGCGAGGATCACGGTCAGCCCGGGGTGGTCGGCGGCGACGTCGTCGAGCAGCATCGGGTCGGAGTAGCGCAGCTTGATGCCGCGACCGCCGGGCAGGCCCGCGCCGATGCCGTTCTGCCCGGTGTGGAACAACGCGGGCACGCCCAGCTCCTCGATCGCCGCCCACAGCGGGTCGAACCGGGACTCGTTCGGCGCGAAGCCCTGCAGGCTCGGGTGGAACTTGAACCCGCGCACGCCGTACTCGGTGACCAGCGCGCGGGCCTGGTCGACGGCGGCCTCGCCCCGCAGCGGGTCGACCGACCCGAACGGGATCAGCACGTCGGCGTGGTCGGCCGCGGCACGCGCGATCTCCTCGCTCGACAGCGGCGCGCGGCCCAGGTTGGTGCGGGCGTCGACGGTGAACACGACGGCCGCCATGCCGGTCCGCCGGTAGCGCTCGGCCAGGTCCTCGACGGTCGGCGTCCGGTTGTCCGCCGACCTGAAGTACCGGGCGGAGGCGGCCATCAGCTCGTCGTCGAGGGACAGGCAGCCGTGGGCGTCCTGCTCGACGTGCACGTGGACGTCGATGGCGCGGACGGCGTCCAGGTCGATCGCGGGTGTGTAGCTCATCGTCCTCCGATCGGACGGCATCACATTGACCCTGCACGGTGAACAACTGTTTACTCAGGTGGTGAACAACGGTTCACCGTCCAGGACGGGTCACTCCGGTCGCCTCATGATCGTGCTTTGCGGGTGCGGTGTCACCGTGTCGCTGATGCACACGCTGGTGGCGCCGCTGCTGCCGGAGATCTCCCGCACGACGCACCTCTCGCAGGACGCCGCGGCGTGGCTGCTCACCGTGACCATGCTCGCCGGCGCGGTGGGCGCACCGGTGTGCGGCAGGCTCGGCGACATGGTCGGCAAGCGCAGGATGCTCGCGGTCGCGCTGGCGGTCATGTCGGCAGGGTCGCTGCTGGGCGCGCTCAGCTGGGAGTTCTGGTCGCTGCTCGGCGCGCGGCTGCTGCAGGGCGCCGCGTTCGGCGTGCTGCCGCTCGGGATCAGCATCCTCAAGGACGAGCTGCCCGAGGACCGGGTCATGGCGGGCACCGCGACGATGAGCTCCACGCTGGGCGTCGGCGGCGCGATCGGCATGCCGCTCGCCGGGGTGATCGCGCAGGTCATGAACTGGCACGCCGTGTTCTGGGCGGCGACCGCGGTGTCGGTGCTGGCGCTCGTGCTGGTGCTGGTGTTCGTGCCGGAGTCACCCGTGCGGTCCGGTGGGCGGTTCGACGTCGTCGGCGCGCTGGGGCTCGGCGCCGGGCTGGTGGCCCTGCTGCTGGCGGTCTCGCAGGGCAGCGCGTGGGGCTGGGGCAGCCCGGCGACCGTCGGCCTGTTCGCCGGGTCGGCGGTGGTGCTGGCGCTGTGGGCCGTCCACCAGCTGCGGGTGCGGCAGCCGCTCGTGGACCTGCGGACCTCCACGCGTCCGGTGGTGCTGCTGACGAACACGGCGACCGTGCTCGTCGGCGTCGGCATGTTCGCGAGCTTCATGCTCACGCCGCTGACGCTGCAGGCGTCGACCGCGACCGGGCACGGCTTCGGCGTGTCGGTGATGGTCGCCGGGTTGTGCATGGTGCCGATGGGTCTGGGCATGCTGTTCTTCTCCCCGCTGTCGGCGCGGTTGTCGGCGCGGCGCGGCGCGCACGTGACGCTGCTCGTCGGCGCGCTCGTGATGGTGGCGGGGAACGTGGCGCAGGCGCTGCGGCCGGGCACCATCCCGCTGCTGATGGTCGTGCTGATGGTGCTGTCGATCGGGACCGCGCTGTGCTTCTCCGCGATGCCGACGCTGATCATGGCGTGGGTGCCCGCGACCGAGACGGCGTCGGCGAACAGCCTCAACTCGCTGCTGCGCACGATCGGCACCAGCACGTGCGCCGCGGTCGGCGGCACGTTCCTGGCCGCGTACCCGATGCGCGTCACCGGCGAGGTCGTGCCCTCGGCCACCGGTTTCACGGTGACGTACTGGATGGCCGCGGCGGCAAGCCTCGTCGCGGCGGGCCTCGCTCTGGCCGTGACCGCGGTGATCCGCCGCAGCGCGCGCACCACCGCCGAGGAGACCGTCACCAGCGCTGACCTGGCGGTTCAGTAGGCTCCCGCCATGGGCACCCCGGAGGCGGGCGACACGCGGCTGACGATCGTGCGGGCCGCGCGGAAACACTTCACGAACGGCGCGTTCGCCGAGGTGGGGCTGCGCGACATCGCCCAGGACGCCGGCGTGAGCGCGGCGCTGATCGTGAAGTACTTCGGCAGCAAGGAAAACCTGTTCGCCGAGGCGATTTCCTTCGAGGCCGAGGCCGGGGCGTTGCTGGACTGCGAGCTCGACCGGCTCGGTGAGCACCTCGTCCGCACTCTGCTCGACCTGCATGACCGGGCCAGTTCGGATCCGTTCCTGCGGGCGGTGATGGCTGCATTCCGGCCCAACGGGGCGCATTTCTCGGCCACGTTTCAGCGGCACTTCACCGAGCCGCTCGCCGCGCGGCTGACCGGACCGGACGTTCCTCTTCGGACCGCGATGATCTGTGCGCACCTCGCCGGGCTTGGCGCGGTGCGGGTGGCGGTGAAGTTGCCTGGCGTCACCCGGTTGTCTGTTGAGGAGACTGTCGCCGTTTTCGGGCCTCTGTTGCAAGGGCTCATCACACCGGGGTGACTCTCTCCGGCGGGGTCCTCTGCGGGGGTTTCGCGGTCCTGGGTTTGTCCTCGCCGGACGGGCGTCCTCGCCGGAGGGCGTCCTGCCGGACGGGCCTCCTCGCCGGAGGGGCTGGTCTCCGGGATGGCAGGGGGTCTTGCACGGGGCTGGGTTGGCAAGGACTGGTGTCCGTGGCTGCCTGCCATCCCGTCGACCTCCCACGGGCTATCACACCGCGTCAAGGGGGCCCGGGCGGTTTGGTCTTCGGGTTGCGTCGGGCTTCCGGGCCCCCTTGACACGGCGTGATCGGGCTTCGCCAGGTCGACGGGATGGCAGGCAGCAACCCTTGTGGTGAGCTGCGCTCGGCTTGGGCGGGCGCAGCCCGCTTCGCGGGCCGGGCGCTGCGCGCCCAACCCGCGAGTCTCCCGTTCAGGACTCGCGAGTCCCCCGTTCGGAGCTGGCGAGTCTCCCGTTCGGAGCTGGCGAGTCTCCCGTTCGGAACCACCGTCCATCGACGCGGCCCCAGCCCACCCCTGCTGTGGTGAGCCCCACTGCGACACCTTCTCGCCATCCTTAGGCTGTTGCAAGTAAGTTGCATCAATAGTGGTCGAACACGAGGGGGCGGTGTGGCGCTGGGCAGCACCAGCATTGAGGTGGCGGACCTCGATGACGACCTCGGCCACGCCGCCCGTCGGCGGTCGACCGCCCTCTGGGTCGGCGGGCTGTCGGCCGCTCTCCTGGTCACGCTCGTCCTCGCCGTCGGGATCGGGGCCGTCGCGATCGATCCCGCCACCGTCGCGCGGGTCGTCGGGCATCACCTGCTCGGCCTGCCTTCGGACATCACGTGGACCACCGCCCAGAACTCGATCGTCTGGCGGGTGCGGTTGCCGCGCGTCGTGCTCGGGGCGGTGGTCGGTGCCGCCCTGGCGGTGTGCGGGGTGGCCCTCCAGGCGATGGTGCGCAACCTGCTCGCCGACCCCTACCTGCTCGGCGTCACCTCCGGGGCGTCGACCGGCGCGGCCGCGGCCATCCTCTTCGGGCTGGGTGCCGGGTTCGGCGAGCACGCGCTTTCCGTCAGCGCGTTCCTCGGGGCGCTCGGCGCGTCCGTCGCCGTGTTCGTCGTCGCTCGGGCCGGTGGGCGGATCACCTCGCTGCGGCTGCTCATGGCCGGGGTCGCCGTCGGCTACGCGCTCTACGCCGCCACCAGCTTCCTGATCTTCGCCGCCGACTCGGCTGAAGGGGCTCGGTCGGTGCTCTTCTGGCTGCTCGGCTCGCTCGGGCCGGCTCGCTGGTCGTGGCCGCTCGCGATCGTCGTCGTGGTGGTGTGCCTGACGATCGCGCTCCTGATGGTCTGGGGGCGCCGCCTCGACGCCCTCGCCATCGGCGACGAGACCGCCCACACCCTCGGCGTACCACCGGCCCGCTTCCGCGTGCGGCTACTGCTCGTGGTCTCGCTGTGCGTCGGGGCGGTCGTCGCGGCGTCCGGGGGGATCGGGTTCATCGGGCTGGTGGTCCCGCACGTCGCCCGGCGGTTCGTCGGCGCGGCGCACGGGCGGGTCATCCCCGTGGCGGCGCTGATGGGCGCCATCTTCCTCGTCTGGGCCGACGTCGCCGCGCGCACGCTGCTCGAACCGCGCGAGCTGCCCATCGGCATCATCACCGCCCTCGTCGGCGCTCCGTTCCTGTTGCTCCTCGTCCGGCGTTTTCACGCGCACGGCACCTGAACCAAGGAGACCCGTGCGCCGCCTGTGGATCCTGACCATCGCCCTGTTCGCCACCGCCTGCGCCGCGACCACCGACGCCGGCAGCGGCGTGACCGTGCGGAACTGCGGCACGGACGTCACGTTCGACGCGCCGCCGGAGCGGATCGCGTTGCTCGAGAGCGCGCCCGTCCCGATCCTGCACGGGCTCGGCGTGCTCGACCGGGCCGTGCTGCGGGCGGGTGCGTTCCCCGCGGCGTACTACGACGCGGCGACCAACGCCGCGATCGCCGGCATCGAGTCGCTCGGCGAGGACCTCGACGAGAGCGGGCACCTGCGGATCTCGCAGGAGGCGATCATCGCCCGGCAGCCGGAGCTGGTGCTCGGCCTGCCAGACGGCATCACCCGCGAGGGTCTCGCCTCCTCGGGCATCGACGCGCTGGTGCAGCCGGTGTACTGCCCCGACGGCGTGGCCGCGACGACCTTCGACGACCTCCACGAGCAGATCGAGCTGTACGGCCGGGTCTTCGACCGCGCAGGCGAAGCCGACCGCATGGTCACCGACCTCCGCGAACGTGTGGCCGCGGTCGAGGAATCCGTTGCCGGGCAACCGGAACGCACGGCGGCCGTGCTCTTCCCCACCGTCGGCGGCGGCAGCGGCTACGCGTACGGGAACCGGAGCATGGCGCACCCTCAGCTCGAGGCGGCCGGGTTCCGCAACGTCTTCGCCGACGTCGACGAGCGGGTCTTCGAGGTCACCACCGAACAGCTCATCGACGCCGACCCCGACGTGCTGGTCCTGCTCCACGTCGACGGCGATCCCGGCGACGTGCGGGACGCGCTCGTCAGCCTGCCCGGCGCCGACGGTCTGCGTGCCGTGCGGAACGACGACATCCTGGTGCAGCTGTTCAACTTCACCGAGCCGCCCACACCGCTGTCGGTGACCGGGCTGGAGCGCATCGCCGAACGGTTCGCGCGGTGATCACCGCCGAGTCCGTCTCATTCGGCTACGGACCCGGCCTCGTGCTCGACGGGGTCGTGGTGTCCGTGGCACCCGGCCAGGTCGTCGGCCTGATCGGGCCGAACGGCAGCGGCAAGACCACGTTGCTGCGCACGCTCTACGCGGCGCTGACCCCGCGCGCGGGACTGGTCACAGTGGACCGAACGCCGGTCGGCGACCTGGCGCCCCGCGACCTCGCGCGCCGGCTTTCCGTTGTGGCACAGGAGGGTGCGAGCGAACTGCCGCTCACGGTCACCGACACCGTCCTGCTCGGCCGGGCGCCGCACCTGACGACGTTCCAGCGCCCCGGCCGCGACGACCACCGCATCGCCGCCGCGGCGCTGACCAGGGTCGGCGCCCGGCACCTGGCCGGCCGCGTGTTCGCCGGGCTGTCCGGCGGCGAGAAGCAGCGCGTGCTCATCGCGCGGGCGCTGGCGCAGCAGACCTACCACCTGCTGCTCGACGAACCGACCAACCACCTCGACATCCGGTACCAGCACGAGGTCCTGCGGCTCGTCCGCCGCCTCGAGGTCACGACCGTCGTGGTGCTCCACGACCTCAACCTCGCCGCCCGCTACTGCGACGAACTCGTCCTGCTCGACGCGGGACGGGTCGCCGCGGCGGGCACACCCGACGCCGTCCTGCGCCCGGAGGTGCTGGAGCCGGTCTACGGCATCGGCGTCCGGCGCGTCACCACCGACGACGGTCTCCAGCTGCTGTTCCGCCCCCTCGACGATTGACAGTCAGATGTGACTGTGAAACGGTGCGCGCATGCCCACCGGTGTGCGGACGGCGCAGCGCGAGGCCACGAGGCGCCGGATCCTCCAGGTCGCGGTCGACCTGCTGGTCGAGCGCGGCCTGGCCGCCACGACGACCGTGGAGGTGCAGCGGGCGGGCGGGTTCAGCCGCGGCGCGCTGCTCCACCACTTCCCCACGCGGGAAGCCATGCTCGGCGCCACGATCCGCACCCTCATGGAACACAACGAGGCGGCGGTGCGGGCGGCCGAGGCCGAGGTCCCCGCCGGGCTGGACCGCGTCGAACGGGCCGTCCGCGTGCTGTGCCGGACCGTGACGCGGCCCGCGTTCGCCGCCGAACTCGAGCTGTGGGCGGCCGCGCGCACGGACACCGCGCTGCGGGACGTGCTGCGTCACGAGGAGAAGCGGGCCCGGGTGGACCTGTACCGGGTGGTCGGCGAGGTGTTCGGGCCGGACCTGGTGTCCGCCGAGCGCTACCCGCTGGTCGCGGCGCTGACCGTGCAGTTCCTGCGGGGGCTGGCGATCTCCGACGTGCTGCGCGGCGAACGGGGCGCCGAGCGGCTGGTGACCGGGTGGGCCGAGGTCGTGCGCACGATGCTGGAAGGGAGCGGCACATGATCACCTACGAGGTGCGGGACCGCAAGGCGTACCTGACGTTGAACCGGCCCGACCGGCTCAACGCGATCACCATGGAGATGGCGCGCCTGCTGCGCGAACTGGTCGACCGCGCCAACGAGGACCCCGACGTGCACGTGATCGTGTTGCAGGGCAAGGGACGCGCGTTCAGCGCGGGCTACGATCTCAAGCTGTACGCCGAGCAGGGCGACGTCATGCAGCCGCCGGTCTGGGACCCCATCAAGGACTACCAGCACATGAAGCGCAACACCGACGACTTCTTCAGCCTGTGGCGCTCGCTGAAACCGACGATCGCGAAGGTGCGTGGCTACGCCGTCGCCGGGGGCAGCGACATCGCGCTGTCGTGCGACCTCGTCGTGATGGCCGAGGACGCGCGGATCGGGTACATGCCTGCGCGGGTGTGGGGGTGCCCGACGACCGCGATGTGGGTGTACCGGCTCGGCGCGGAGCGGGCGAAGCGGATGCTCCTGACCGGCGACACCATCGACGGCGCCACCGCGGCCGCGTGGGGCCTGGTGGTGGCGGCGGTGCCGGACGCCGAGCTGGACGCCGCGGTGGAGGCGCTCGCGGACCGCATCGCCGGCGTGCCGGTCAACCAGCTGGTGATGCAGAAACTGATGATCAACCAGGCCTACGACAACATGGGCCTGCAGGGCACACAGCTGCTGGCGACCCTGTTCGACGGGATCACCCGGCACTCGCCGGAGGGCCGCTGGTTCCAGGAGTTCGCCGCGCAGCACGGGTTTCCGGCCGCGGTGCGGTGGCGTGACTCGGGCAGGCCGATCCCCGACGGCGGCGGCCCGATCCCGGCCGGCGCCGAACTCGACGAGGAGTGAGCATGGCAGCGTTGTCGTACCGCCCCGCGGACACCAGCCGTCCGGTGCTCGACCTGACCACGGGCGACCTGCTGCGCGCGGTCGCCGCCGACGCGGGTGACCAGACCGCGCTCGTGGAGGTCGCGCCGCCCGGTGCGCCGTCGCTGTCCGGCGCCGACCGCACCGACCGGACGTGGACCTACCGCGAGCTGCTCGCCGAGGCGGAGCAGTGCGCGCACTGGCTGCTGACGCGGTTCGCGCCGGGCGACCGGATCACCGTGTGGGCGCCGAACATCCCCGAGTGGGTCGTGCTGCAGTACGGCGCGGCGCTGGCCGGCCTGGTCGTGGTGACCGCCAACCCCGCGTTGCGCGCGGCCGAGCTGCGGTACGTGCTCGAGCAGTCCCGCTCGTCGGCGCTGTTCCACACGGCCGGGTTCCGCGGCAGCGACATGACCGCCATCGCCCGCGAGGCGACCGAGCTGCCGGCCTTCTCCTTCGCCGACTGGCAGGACACGGTCCGCGCCCACCGGGACGGCGGCACGCTGCCGACCGTGCGGCCGGAGGACGCCGCGCAGATCCAGTACACGTCCGGCACCACCGGGTTCCCCAAGGGTGCCCTGCTGCACCACCGCGGGCTGGTGACCAACGCCCGCTTCATGATCGACCGCACCCGGTTGCGGCACGGCGGCGTGCTCGCGTCGGCGATGCCGCTGTTCCACACGGCGGGCTGCGCGATGGGTGTGCTCGGCACCGCGCACCAGCGCGCCACGTTGGTGCTGTGCCGGCTGTTCGACCCGGCGCTCGTGCTCGACGCGGTGGCGCGGCACGGCGCCGACCTGCTGGCCGGTGTCCCGACGATGCTCATCGCGATGCTGAACCACCCCGGGTTCGACCGGTTCGACCTGAGCGGCCTGTCGTGCCTGCTGTCCGGTGGCAGCCCCATCCCGCCCGAGCTGGTCCGCCAGGTCGAGGACCGGTTCGGCGCCAGTGTCACCGCGGTGTACGGCCAGACCGAGCTGTCCCCGGTGGTCAGCCAGACCAGCCCGGACGACACCCCGGAGGACAAGGCCCTCACGGCGGGCCGCCCGCTGCCGCAGCTGGAGGTCGCGATCCGCGACCCGCTCACGGCGGAGGTCGTCCCCCTCGGCGAGCAGGGCGAGATCTGTGCCCGCGGCTACCAGACCATGCTCGGCTACTTCGACATGCCCGACCGCACGAGGGAAACCGTCGACGAGGACGGGTGGCTGCGCACCGGCGACCTCGGCACCCTCGACGCCCGCGGCTACCTGACCGTCACCGGCAGGCTCAAGGACATGATCATCCGCGGCGGCGAGAACATCTACTCCGCCGAGGTCGAACAGGTGCTGTTCACCCACCCCGAGGTCCGCGAGGCCACCGTCCTCGGCCTACCGGACCCCCAGTGGGGCGAGGTCGTGGCGGCGGTGGTCGTACCGGCACACCCGGACCACCCCCCGACGGCGGCGGAACTGCACGCCCACTGCCGAGCCCACCTGGCACCCCACAAGACCCCGACCCACTGGTTCCACACCACGGAGCTCCCCCTGACCGGCTCCGGCAAGATCCAGAAGTACCGCCTACGCGAACAACTGGACGCCGCGACCCTCCCACCCCTCCCCTGACCCACCCGCGAGTCCCCCGCCCAAACCCCGCGAGTCCCCCGTTCAGGCCCCGCGAGTCTCCCGTTGAGAACCCGCGAGTCTCCCGTTGAGAACCCGCGAGTCCCCCGTTGAGGACGCGCGAGCCTCCCGTTCAGGACCGGCGAGTCGGCGTTTCGGTGCTGTCCGTGCGACGCGAACCGGCGACTCGCATGTTCCGAACGGGAGACTCGCGGGTCCCGGGACGGAGACTCGCGGGTCCCGGGACGGGGACTCGCGAGTTCCGAACGGGAGACTCGCGAGTTTCGGAAGGGCGACTCGCGAGTTCCGGGAGGGAGACTCGCGGGGTCCGAACGGGAGACTCGCGGGGTTCGGGGGGGGGGTTAGATTGCGTCGTGTTCTTGGGTTTTGTCGGTGGACAGCAGGTCTTGTCTTGCTCTTGCCACCCGGGAGCGGATGGTGCCCACCGGGACGCCGCAGACCTCCGCGGCCTCCACATAGGACATGCCGAGGACCTGGGTGAGGACCAGGGCCTCCCTGCGTTCCGGCAGGAGTGCGCCCAGGAGGACGTTGACCTCCACGACGTCCTCGAAGCCCGGGGCGGACTCGGTGCTGTCGGCGTGCAGGCGGTCCGCGGCCTGGGTCCAGTCCACCGCGCCCGTGGTCCGCGGGCGGGACGTGACCATCCTGATGTGGTCGACGACGGCCCGGCGGGCGATGGACATCAGCCACGTCCGCGCGCTCGCGCGGCCCGCGAACGACGGCAGGCTCGGCAGTGCGCGCAGGTACGTCTCCTGCGTGAGGTCGTCGGCCAGGCCGACGCCGCCCAGGTGCGCCACCAGCCGCCACACGTCGCGCTGCGTGGCGCGGACGAACCGCTCCAGCGCGCCCCTGTCCCCCTTGCCCGCGGCGATCGCCAACGCGGTCAGCTCGTCAGCACCACCCGGAGTCGCCACGGCGTGGAGGGTAACCGAGAATCCGCCGGGAACCACAGGCCCATTCGGCACGACAATGAGACTGTGGAGTGCCTCACGTGTCGCGAGTCCCTGTCGGCCAGACTGGACGGCGAGGCCGAGCCCGT
Organism: Actinophytocola sp. KF-1; assembly: GCF_054661535.1. Classification (NCBI taxonomy): domain Bacteria; kingdom Bacillati; phylum Actinomycetota; class Actinomycetes; order Pseudonocardiales; family Pseudonocardiaceae; genus Actinophytocola; species Actinophytocola sp. KF-1. The sequence continues at coordinate 198,120 of NZ_BAAFVK010000014.1, forward strand.
CCCGGCCGCGCAGGTCGACGCGCACCTGGCCGGGTGCGGTGCGTGCCACGCCTGGCTGCGACGCGCCGAGGAGCTGAACCGGCTGGTGCGGGTGCGGCCCGCCGCGCCGGTCCCCGACCTGACCCACGCCATCCTCGCCGACGCGCCCGTGTTCGAACCCGAGCAGGGCTGGGGTGTCCGGGGCGCGCTGGTGTGCGTCGCGGTCGCGCAGGTGGCGCTCGGGCTGAGCCAGCTCGTCGGCGCAGGCACCGCGCACGCGCACGCCGGGCACCTGCTCAACGAGAGCACCGCGTGGAACCTCGCACTCGGCATCGGCATGCTGTGGGCCGCGTTCCGGCCCCGGGCCACGACCGGGCTCGTGCCCATGCTGGCCGGTTTCCTCGTCGTCCTCTTCGCCTACTCCGCGCATGATCTCCTCACCGGCGCGGCGCCGGTCACCCGCGTGCTCGGGCACGGCCTGCTCCTGGTGGGGCTCGTCCTGATGATCATCGTCGACCGGCGGCACCACCCGCACACGCCGGAGTCGGCCCGGGCCGCCCAGCCGGACACCGCGCACGGCCGGGCCGACGGCACGGTCGAGCCGAGCGACCTCGACGTCGCGACCCCCACCGGCCGTCCCCACCTCCGCCCGGCCGGCCACCACCGCGCGGCCTGACGACGGCCACGAAACCCCGAGGAACCAGTGCACCCACGACGACTCGCAGCCGCGTTCCTGCTCAGCGCGGCGGCGGTGCTCGCCACCGCGACCCCGGCCGCCGCGCACGCCGAGCTGATCGCCAGCGACCCCGTGCGGGACGCGACGCTCGCCGCCCCGCCCCAGCAGGTCCAGCTGACGTTCAACGAACCGGTGTCCCTCGACGACGACCCCGTCGTCGTCACCGGACCGGGGAACGTGACGTGGACGGTCGGGCAGCCGGTGGTCGCCGGCGCCGTGGTCACCGCGCCGGTGCGGGCGAACGGGCCCGCCGGCCGGTACACGCTGATCTACCAGGTCCTCTCGCACGACGGGGACGCCGTCACCGGCAGCGTCTCGTTCACGCTCACGGCGGCGGCGCCCCCGCAGGCCACCACGACAACGACGACGACAACGGAGCAACCACCGACGACGACGGCCACCACGTCCGCCGCCGTCGCGCCCGCGAGCGACCCGGACGACGGGGTCCCGGTCTGGGTGTGGCTCCTCGGCGCGGTCGCGGTCCTCGCCGCCGTCGTGGTGGTGGTGTCGCGGGCAGGGCGGTCCCGCGGCACCGGTTCCTGAACGGGCGGTCAGGAACCCAGCTCGCGGAGGGCGACGACCTCCGACGGAACCACGTAGTCCTCCTCGTGGTCCTCGACCACCTCGTACTTGCGGTGGTGCTCCTTGTCGCCGTCGCCGGCGGGGTGCGCGGCGCCCATGGCCCCCATCGGCATCGCGGCCGGCGTGCCGCCACCGGACCCCCGGACCACCTGCGCCCTGCCCGTCTGGCGGGTGGTGTCGCCACCACGCCCGCCCGCGACGCCCGCCCCCGACGGCAGACCCGGCGCGACACCACCGGTCTGCACGCCACCGCCGCCGAAGCCGCCGCCGGGAACTCCCCCGCCGTGACCGGACAGGCGGGCCGAATCCGGCGCACCACTGTGGACCGACGGGATGGACGGCATCGACGGGACCGCGCCCGACGACCGCGTCGACGGGTACGGCAGCCCGGCCGAACCTGCGGCGGAGCCCGGGTCGCGGTAGCCGGGCATGGCGCCGGGGGACGCCGAACCGCCGGACGACGAAGACGTGGGCGAGCCGGACGGTGCCGCACTGCCGGGATCGGCCGCCGCCATCGTGTCGGCGAACTCCTGGCCGCTCATCCGGTCCGCGCCGCCCTGACCGCCGCCCGCACCGCCCTCGCCCGACGCCTGGGCGGCCACGCTCTGCCTGCTGATGCCCGACAGCGCCTGGTTGATCAGGTCGACGATGGCCATGCCGCCCTGCACCAGCTTCATCAGGTTCTCGCCGCTGGCCAGCAGCGCGGCGAGCTTCGCGGCGATCCGCAGCGCGTACTCGACGGCGATGCCCACGCACGGCGGGATCGCCTCCACGACGCTCTGCCCGAAGGTCTCCCCGGCCCGCGCGATGGCCTGGGTCATGATCGGCACGATCTGCGCGACCGCCTCGGCGATCAGCTCGGTGACCTCCGCGATGGCCTGCGCCACGACCTGGCCGGCGCCGACGATCGCGCTCGCCACCGTGGTGCTGCCCTGGCCGAGGCCCGCGATGCCGTCCGCGTGCTGCGCGGCCGCGTCCCGGTACTCCGTCGCGGCGGCGCCGGACCACCCGGAGGTCTGCGTGTTCGCCGACGCCCGGTATGCGTCGGCGACACCGCCGATGTCCTGCCCCGCGGCGCCGAAGTCCTGCGACCCCGACGCGACCGAGGCGGAGTTGCCGCCCTGCAGCTGGGTGAGCCCGTCACCGAGGAACGACACGAGCGGCATGAACCAGCCGAGACCGGCGGCGGCCAGCCCGGACAGCGGGTTGAGCGTCGCCTCCAGCAGGCCGAGCGGTGCGCCCGGCACACCGAGCCCGGGCGCCACCCAGCCCTTGGCCTGCACGGCGTCGTCGGTCGCCTTCAGGTCGACGACCATCTGCGCGGTGTTCGTGTCGGTCATCAGGGGTACTCCCGGTTGAGGATGGTGGCGTTGTCGCCGTCGGTGTTCTCGTAGCCCGCCGCCGTCCTGGTGAGGCCGGTGCTCAGCTCGGCCACCGAGGACGACGTGCCGGTGACCGAGTTGGCGACCTGGGTCATGGCGCCCTGCAGGCCGGTGGACAGGAACCGGGCGAACAGCCCGAGCGCGAGGTCGGCGAGGCCGCTCGGCAGCCGCCCGCCGATGGCGGACAGCGCCTCGGCGATGTCGCCGACGTTGCCCGCGTGCCCGTGGAGCTGTCCTGCGTCGACGTCGAAGTCGGTCATTGCGTGATCTCCGGGTTCGCGAAGTAGTCGTCGTCATCGGGGTCCCTGGTCGCCGGCACCCCGGCGGGCAGGTACTGCTTGATCACGTCCAGCGCGGGGGTGTCGCCGAAGTACCTGGTGGAGATCCCGGCGATCTGGGCACTGACCGCGTGCCGCGCCTTCCGCGTGGTCTCGAGGATCAGCCGCGCGAGGTCGTCGGCCTCGAGCGTGCGGGCCGCCGGGGTGAGCCGGAGGTCCTCGAGCGTGCCGCTGGCGCTGACCCGCACCGCCACCTCACCGCGCGGCGAGGACGCGGTGCTGCCGACCTGCCCCAGGCGCGCACCGGCCTCCTTGGCGCGGGTCGCGATCTCGGTGAGCCGCTTGTCGTACTGCGCGAGCCACTCTTCAGGATCCATCGTGTTCCCTTCTGGCGATCATGGCCACGTCGTGGAGTGCGAAGCGCAGCTCGTTCTGCCGCAACGAGTTGACGCTGATCCACCCGTCGTCCGCGCGGTGCACGCGCACGCGCCCACGTGGACCGTCCAACCACGACAGTTCGGTGTCGCACCTGGTGGTGCCGCGGTGGTCGCGGCGGCTCCCGCCGAGCTGCCCGGTGCCGGTCAGCTCGGGGACGACCACCTCCAGCTCCGCGAGCACCTTCGGGTCGTCGCCGCCCGGCGGGAGCGTGATCGGCATGAGCACGGCGGGGTCGGCCTCGGGCACCAGCGCGGCCAGCTCCCCGGCCAGCGCGTTCTGCGCGACGCGGCGGATCCGCACCCCGTTCGCGGCGTCGTCGCCGGTGAGGGGCTGGTGGCAGACCAGTGCCCACGACCGGTAGACCATGGCCACGACACCGACCGCCCCGTCCGGCCCGGTCAGCACGAGGTCGACCGTGCCCCGGTACTCGCGCAACGCCGTGACCACCTCGGCGGCGATGCCGAGCGGGCCGCGTTCCCCCGCCAGGCCACGCGCCCGCAGCGTCACGCCGGCCGCGGCGAACAGCACCTCCCGCTCCCCGGGGATCCGGCCGAACTCCGGCACCCGCAACGGGAACGGGAACGGCGTGCCCGCGTGCGTGGCGAGCAGGTCCAGTTCGACCAGGCCGAAACCGACCCCGTCGAGCACGGGCGCGGCGGTCATCCCAGCGTTCCCTCGTCGGTGAGCCGCCACGCGATCTCGGCGTCGCCGTCCCGGTAGCGGTCCACGGTGTCCCGCAGCGCGCGGTGGTAGCTGGCGAGCTCGCCGTCGGCGGCGCTGACCTCGCCGGTGAGCCCGGCCGGTCCGGCTGCCTCGCGCAGCCGCGCCGCCAGGTGCAGCGCGGGTGGCGCGGTGCCGAGCGGTGGTCTGCGCTCGGCCAGCCGCCCCGCCGTGGCGACGAGGCCGTTCGTCTGGTCGCCGATGTCGGTGAGCGTGCGGACCTGCCCGGTCAGCTCGTCGGTCAGGACCTCGAACCCGTGCGACTTACTGGAAGCCAATGTCGTTCTCCCTCTCGGTCACGGCCCCGATCACCGGGGCGCTGGTCCGCTCGTCCACCGCGAACAACCCGTTGTCCACGTTGGGCAGCCGGGTCTCGTGACGCTTGTCGTGCTCCTCGTCGCCCGGCCGCGCCGCGGACGCGGGCGCGAAGAACCCGCCCGGCCCCATCGCGCGCTTCGCCGCCTCGGACAACGCGGCGCTCTCGGCGGCGAGGACGCCCTGCACGGGCGGCGGCCCGCCGCCGACGAGCCCGCCGGGGCCCGGGGTGGCGCCGCCGACCAGCCGCGACCACGGCACCCCGCCGGTGCCGCCACCCGCGGACAGCCCGCCCGCCGACAGGCTCGCCGCGCTGGTCGTCGCGCCGCCGTCCTGCGCGGCGCCCTTCTTCCCGTCCACCGCGTACTGCCGCGAGGTGGTGGCGCCCGGCCGGGTGGGCACGACCTGGCGGCTGCTGTTGTGCAGGCTCGACTCGTACTGCTGCATCACCCGCACCGCCTCGGCCTTGGACGCGCCCGCGACGGCGTCGGCGGTGAAGATCCGGGCGCCGCCGACCAGGATCGCCTGGATCGGGTGCAGTGGCCCGGCGCCGACCGCGCTCGTCGCGAGCGTCATGGGGTCCGGCGGCGGGGGCGGCATGGTGTTGCGTGCGACGGCCAGCGCGTCACCGGCGTCCGCGGCCGCCTTCTGGACCGTGCCCGCGCGGGCGCCCGCGTTCCAGATCCGGTCGGACAGCTCGGCGAGCCGGTCCGCGGCCAGGTCCGCCGCCTGGCCCTGCCAGTTCGCCCGCAGCCCGTCCGCCTCGCGGCGCAGCGCGTCCGCGTAACCGGTCAGCGCGGTGCTGTGCCTGCCCCACTCGGCGGCGACCGTGCTCACCTCGCCGACGTCCGCGTCCTCCCACAGCATCCGGTACAGCTGCTCGTGGGTGTAGGCGTTCCAGTTCGTGCCGCCCGGCGGGGTCGGCGCACCGAAGAACTCCGCCCACACGCTGTCCAGCGCGTCGGTCACGGCCAGCGCCAGGGTGCCGAGCGGCCCGTCCGGACTGAGTACCGAGGTGACCGCGCTCGTCAGGTCCTCGACAGTTTCGAACACGTCACCGACCGTGGCGCCGGACCGGCGCCCGGACCAGGACCTGGCACCGGCCATCTGTGTCCGGTCGGGAAAACCGCAGGTCAGGGCACGTTCGCGAGGTGCGCCTGGAGGCGGGCGTGCCGGAACTGGTAGACCGCGCCGACCTGGCGCAGCACCCCGCGGCGGCAGGCGTCGTCGAGGAAGTCGGCGACGTCCCAGGGCAGCCGCCCGGTGAGCGGCAGCCACACGCGCGCGAACACCAGCCACTGGCCCCACGCGGTCAGGCTGGTGCCGATCGCGAGCCCGATCACCGGGCCGAGCACGAGGTCGAGCGCGACGGCGCGCGGGTCGACCCGCCCGGCCGCGAACGTGATCACGAACAGGTGGGTGAGCCCGAGGACGAGCCCCCACGCGAGGAAGGCGAACACGACGGTCGCCCGGTTGGTGCGCAGCAGGCCGGCGGGGCTCACCACGGACCGGATGTCCACCGGCGCCTCGAGACCGGCGGTCAGCCCCCACCCGAACCCGATCACCGCACCGAGTCCCGTCCCGGTCGCGAGCGCGCCGAGGAAGCCGAACCCGACGAGGCCCATCGGGTCGAGCCCCGCCTCGGCCGCGAGCCCCAGCACCACCCCGAGCCCGGCGCCGCCGACCACCCCGACCCCGAACCGCGGGGCGAACCTCGTCCGCAGCTGCCGGGCGCCGCCGCGGGCACGCAGCCGGACCCGCGACGGTTCGAACGCGCCGCCGCCGAACGTGAGCCCGGCGCCGTGCGCGGCGCCGAGCGCCAGCCCGAACCCGAGCCAGTTGCCTGCGCCCGCGGTGAGCCCGACCAGGCCGTTCCCGCCGGACAGCAGGTCGACGAGCCCGATCGTGACGCTGGTGAGCAGACCGATGACCAGCCCGGACAGCAGCCCGACGACGAGCGTGCGCGACAGCCTGCTCATCGTGGCGCCCAGCCGCCACCACGCGATGTCCGGTGTGCCGAGGCGGTTCGCGTGCCGTGCGAGGTACCCGAGCCAGCCCCGCACCCGGCCGGGGTCCCGGTCCCGGTAGACCGTGGGGATGAAGCTGCCGAGCAGGTGGTCCTCGAGCGCGTACTGGCTGCCGAACCGGTCGGCGTCCAGCAGCTCGGACGGGTCGCGCCCGACGGGCCCGCTGTAGACGGCGCGGGCGAGGCCCACCATCAGCGGGGTGGTGAGCACGGCCCGGAGGTTGACGCACGCGGGCCGGCCGGGGTGCTCACGCAGCTCGGCGAGGACCGGGTCCCACGCGGTGGCGCCCTTGGTGCGGGGCAGGTAGTCGACGAGGTCGCCCACGGTGAGGTCGACGAGCCGGACGGCCGCGGCGGCGGTCAGCGCGTCGGCGACGGCGACCCGCGCGTACTCACCGGGACGGCTGGTCAGCACCATCGGCATGGTGGTGGCGTTGAGCGCGTCGAGCGCCGTCCGGTGCAGCCCGGTGGCGAGCTCGTCGAAGCCGTCCAGCACCGGGAGGACGCGGCCGGCCTCGACGAGGTCGGTCGCGAGGGTCCCCGCGCCCGCCGCCAGCCCGGGGTGGTCGCGCACCAGCTGGGCGGCCAGCCAGTCGCGGAACCCCGTGGTGGCGGGGTTCCACGCCCCGACGTCGAACACCACCGGCACCGGGTCACCGTGCTCGCGGGTCCGCAGCATGTCGAGCACGAACCGCGCGGCGAGCACCGACTTGCCGGACCCGGCCCGCCCCAGCACGACCAGCCGCCCGGACGGGATCCGCCGGTAGACCTCGGCGATCTCGGGGAGGCGGCCGCCGAGGTCCAGCGGTGCCGCGGACTCGCCCGGCAGCACGCGGCGGATGTTCGCCCAGTGGTCCATCACGTCGTCGGGCGCCACCTCCCAGCCGACCGGCAGCGGGAACGGGTCCTGGACGCGGCGCAGCTCCTCCTCCCGGACCCAGCGCGCCCCGACGGCGTGCGCGAGGTCGTCGGCGGCCTCCGCGAGCCGCCGGTGGAACGCCGACTCCGGCCGGTGCGCGTGCTCGGCGGGCAGGTCCCCGCCCTCGGCGACGGCGAGCATCCGCGCCCGGTCGTCGGGTGTGAGGCTGAGCGCGTCGGCGAGCAGCCGGACCGTGTCCAGCTGGGGGTTGGCGCTCTCCCCCTTCTCCAGCCTGCGGATGGTGCGCACCGCGAGGCCCGCGCGTTCGGCCAGGACCTCCTGCGTCAACGCCGTCTGCCGTCGGAACTCCCGCAGCATCACGCTGAACTGGCTCGTCACACCTCGCACCGTAACGACCACGGTGGGGCGTCATGGGCGTCTCGGGGTGGTCGTCGTTTCCAGAATTTCCAGAGTTTCCGCCCGCTCGCGGACACCTCACCGGAAACCGCTTGTCCGGACGTCGGCGGCGCCACCGACGAACGTCATCAACCCGATCGCGACGAGGGACAGCCCGAAGAGCCCGATCATCGCGTGCGCGGTCGGCGCCGGGTAGGCGAGCACGACGACACCGCACGCGAAGCTGACCGCACCCGACGCGGACGTCCAGCCCCCGGCACCGGACACGCCGTGGAACAGCTCGATGCCGCCGTTCACCAGCCACGCCACCCCGAAGAGCACGACGAGGACGGCGGTCGCGTGGAAGGGCGACCGCAGGCACAGCAGTCCCGCCACCACCAGCAGCAGGCCGAGGACCAGGTAGAGCGTCCGCACGCCGCCGTCCCGCCGCAGCGCGGTGACCGCGCGGACGACCCCGGCGACGACCAGGTGCACGCCGACGATGACGGCCACCGTGGCCACCGCCGCGCGTGGCCACATGAGGATCAGCAGGCCGGTGACCGAGGTGAAGAGACCGAGACCGACCCGCCAGCCGTGCGACGGGCGCGTCGAGATGACCACCTTGGCGCGCGTGTGCCCGTTCAGGATCATCCGCTTTTCCTTCCACGACAACGACATCGGGGCGGATCCGACGATCCGGTACCCCCACGGCCGGCACCTCGCCCGTGCCGGGTGAGTCGCGCTCAGGAGCCGCGCCGCGCACCCGCGAGTCCGCTGTGGACAGCGGTGCCGCACAGGACGCCCAGCGCGATCGCGAGGATCGCCGCGAGCGGCGGCACGAGCTGCGCCACGGCGGACGCCGCGGGGTCGGTGACCGCCTCCGTCACGCCGATCAGCCCCACGGCGCCCGGCGCGAGCAGCCAGAACGCGGGCAGGAACGTCACCTGGGCAGGCGGCCCGGCGGGGAGGCGGGACACGGCGAGCGCGACCGGCGTCATGGCGAGCGCGCCGACGAAACCGCTGCCGTTGGGCCCGAGCAGCCACTCGCCGGCGAGCTGCCCGAGCCACGCGGTGCACAGGACCGCCATGAGCCACGGCAGCGCGCCGCGTGGCGCGGAGAAGTAGACGGACACGGCCACACCGAACAAGACGACCCCCAGCGTCGGCGCCCACCAGCCGAGGACGTCGCCGGGTTCGTCGCGTGGCACGGCGTCGCCGGGCAGCCCCGCGAGCGCCGCACCCGCGACGATCCCCGCGGTCAGCAGGAGCAGCTGGAAGGCGCCGTACACGAGCCGTCCCGCCCCCGCGACCATCTCCCCGGACGCCAGCTCCATCGTGCCGGTGACCAGCACGCCGCCCGGCAGGAACGCGACCAGCGCCGCGACGAGCGGGCGCAGCCCGGGGTCGGCGAACCCGTGCCGCACGGCCGCGAACGCCACGAACCCGGCCACCGCCGCGGCCACGACCGGGATCAGCACGCTGACCGTCCGGTGGCCCGGCACGGCCAGCCGCAACCCGCCGACCAGCGCGCCGAGACCGGCGGCGAGCACCACGTCCCGCAGCGACGGCCGCAGGAGCAGGCACAGCCCGACCGTCATCACCGCGTGCCCGGCCACGACCGCGACCCGCCCGCGCCGCGGCGGCAGCGTGCGCATCTCGTGCAGCCTGCGCAGCCCGTCCGCTGGCGCGACCGCACCGCGCTCCGCCTGCCCGACCACCTCGTAGACCACCGAGATCTGGTCCAGCCGCAGCGCGCCGGTGAGCTGCGGCACCGACTCGATCGTCGCCGGGCCCGCGGCGTCGAGCGCGATCACCAGCGCGGTGGGCAGGACGATGACCCGGACCCCGGCGGCCCCCGCCGCGACCGCGATCCGCGTCATCCGCTCCTGCGTCTCGCCGACCGCCGCCCCCGCGAGGCTCAGCGCCCGGCCCGCCTCGAGCACGAACGCGTACAGCTCGCCGTCCGCCCGGCCGTTCACACCGGGCGCCGCACCGCGGCGCGGGCGACGGCGGTGAGCGTGCTCGTGACCGCGATGCCGATGACGAGGTTGAGCACGGCGGTCGCGGCCCGGCTCGCGAACCCGGTGGCGAGGCCGAGCGGCACCGCGGTGGCGATCGCCGTGGCGAGTGCCATGATCCACGTGAAGAAGCGCCCGTACCGCGGTGTGGTCAGGGCCAGCACCTGCAGCAGCGCGGTGGCGACGACCGCGACAGCGGCCGCGGCGAGCGCGTAGGTCACCGTGCCGGCGCCGCCCCACACGCCGTCGCCCCGCGGCGCGAGCACGGCGACGTCCAGCAGTCCGCGCGCGATCACGATGCCGGTGACCGCGACGAGCGCGGCGACGAGCGCGGTGGCGAGCCCGCCCGCCCACAGCCTGCCCGCGTCCAGCCGGGCCGTCGACGGCGGCGGACCGGTCATGCCGGCTCCCCGTCCGCCGGGGGTCTCGCGGTGCCGCGTGGCGGCGGCAACGCGCGTTCGAGGCGTTCGAGCAGCAGCGGGCCGATCATGACCACCGCGATGACGACGATGACGAGCACCATGGCCTTCTCCTCTCTCCGGGGGGCGCCTCACAGCAACCCGCGCCTGCGGGCGACGGTGATCGCGTCGCGGCGGTGGCTCACGCCGAGCTTGCGGTAGATGCCGCGCAGGTGGGTCTTCACCGTGTTGACCGAGACGAACATCGTGTGCGCGATCTCCTCCGCCGTGCGCATCGACGGCAGCTCGGCGAGCAGGGCCTGTTCCCGCTCGGTCAACCCGTCCGTCGGGTCCGGCACGGACGACGGCAGCCGCGACAGCACCTCGGCGGCGAACGCGTCGAGCCTGCCGAACCGGCCCGCGCCACCGGCGAGCAACGCGCGCACCGACTGCCCGGCGTCGCGGAACACCCGCATGGCGCTGTGCGGGGCGGACCGCCCCAGCGCCTCGGTGAGCGCCTCGTGCGCGCGGCGGTCCTCCTCGCACCGGTCGGCGAGGTGTGCCTCCAGCAGCCAGGCGTGCACGGTCGTCGCGGGCGAGAACGTCCGCACCTCGCCGTCGAGCACCGGTTTCAGCAGCCGCCGGGTCGGCCCGACCTTTCCCTTGTGCGCGTGGAGGATCGCACGCAGCAGCACGCTCTCGCCGCTCTCCCCCAGCAGTTCCCGCACGTTGTCCAGCACCTCGGCCGCCCACAGCCACTCGCCGACGAGCAGCGCCATCCGCTGGTGGATCGGGGCGGTGTAGGCGATCAGCACCGGCGGGACCGCCCGGCCGCTGAGCCGCTGCCAGTGGTTGCGCAGTCCCACGACGACCTCGTGCGGGTTCGCGGCGTCCTCGAAGTCCACCACCGCGTCGAGCGTGCGGGACAGCAACTCGATCGTCGGGTCGACGGGCCCGTCCGCCAGTTCCGCCGCCACCGCGGCGAACTTCCGCGCCCGGTCGATCTCGAGCCGTTCGTAGGCCTCGATCCCCAGCAGCGTGTAGGCGTAGGCGCACCGGGACGTGCCCGCCCACTCCCTGCGTTCCGCGACCGCGAGCGCCGCCCTGGCGCGGACACCCATCCCGGCCAGGTCACCCTCCGCGCCGGCGAGGGCCGCGAGGTGGGTCTCACATTGCAACCGGACCCCGTCGCGCCCCTCGGTCTCCGCGAGGGTCAACGCCCGGCGCAGGTCCAGCACGGCCGCCCGGTGCCTGCCCAGCCACGCCGCCGCCACACCGCGGTTGACGAGCGCGAGCAGGTCGACGTCGACGTCCCCGGTCTGCCCGGCCCGCGTGGCGCGCAGCGCGGCGAGCGCGTCGGCCACCTCGCCGTCCAGCCGGTTCCGCTGCAGGTGCACGGTCGCGTGCAGCGCGCGCAGCCGTTGCGTGCGCAACGGGTGCGCGGCGTTGTCGACGCTGCGCAGGAAGCGGTCGACCACCGGCACGTCCCCGAGGTCGAGCGCCGTGGCGGCGGCGACGAGCGCGACCGACGGTCTGGCGAGGATGTGCGGCCGGACCGAGTCGAGCACGCGCCGCAGCCTGCGCGCCTGCCCGTCGAGCACCTGCGCCAGCCCGAACTTCGCCACCAGCCGCGTGACGAGGTCGTCGTCACCGGAGGCGGCCGAGTGCTCGATCGCACGCAGCTCGTCCCCCGTGCCGAGGTACCACCCGGCCACGGTCCGGTGCCGATCGCGCAGCGCCGACATCTCCCGCCGGCCGAGCTCCGCACGCAGGTAGCCGCGCAGGAGCGGGTGGTAGCGGTAGGACCTGCCCTCCCCGTCCCGCCGGGACACCACCACACCGGACCGTTCCAGCCAGTCGATGATCTGGCCCGCGTTCTCCTGCCCGGACAGCTCCGCGGCGAGCTGCGTGGTGAACGTGGGGCAGACGCACGTGGCGAACATGAACTCCTGGACCTCGCCCGGCTGCCGCGCGACCACCTCGGCGATGAGGTAGTCGGCGACCACGTGCTCGTCCCCGCCGAACGCGGTGATGCGCTCGCCCGCCGACCCGGCCTCACCCATCGTGAGCGCGGCCAGGCGCAGCCCGGCCGCCCACCCCTCGGTCCGTTCCATCAACAGACCGAGTTCTTTTCCGGAGAGTTCCACGCCTTCCCGGACGTACAGCAGGTGTGCCTCGGTCGGGGTGAAGACGAGATCACCGGGACCGATCTCGCGCAACCGTCCCTCGAGCCGGAGCCGGGGAAGAATCAACGGTGGCGGAAATCGGGCGACGAGGACCACGGGCAACAGGCACGGTGCGTGGCGCAGTAAGAAATTCACCGTTCGCAACGTGGTGTCCGACCGCAGGTCGTGCACGCCGTCGAGGACCAGCACGACGGGCTCGGACGCCTGTTCCAGCGCCTCGACGAGCGCGGTGAGCACCCTCGGGTACGGGTCGTCCGCGGTCGGCGCCGGCTCGCGCCCGCCCCAGACCCCTGTGGACGCCAGCGCCTGGCAGACGGCGGACCAGAACCGTTCCGGGTCATCGTCCTCTGTGTCCACCGAGACCCACGCGACGCGGGTCGCGGTGCGGGAAACCCGTTGGCGCGCCCAGGTTGCGAGCATCGTGGTCTTGCCCGCGCCCGCGGGCGCGCACACCAGCGTCACCGACGGCCCGACCTCGGTCGCCGCGACGGCGGCGTCGAGCAGCAGGTGGAGCCGCTCGCGGACGAGGACGTTCGGCGCGGTGGCGGGGACGCGCACCTTGGTCGCGGCGACCGGCACGAGCCGGTCCCCCGTCCTCGCCTCCCCCGGTTGCGCGGTATCGGCCGTGTCATCAGAAGTACCGGCCCCATTCGGTCGCATCATTCTCCCTGTCGTCGAACAGTAAGACCTTCATGCGTCAACACCCCGACCAGTCGAACAGAAAACAAAAACGGCGTGCACATCCCGGCTATCCCTCCCCTGCGCGAGAACTGTCGGACGCCGCCACCAGAAATATCAGGCGCACGATGTTGCGAAATCCACCGACGCTTTCCGCGAGGAAAATATCCGCCGCTATCCGGCCCGCGACGACCCCGTCGGCGGCGCCCTCGTCACCCGCGTCGTGCGCCGAGACGGCGAGCGATAGCGCCACCCCCGCGAGCGCCATTCCGACCCGGTTGCGACCCCGCGAACTCCCCATGCGGCACCCACCTCCACCAGCGGCGTGACCTGTCGCCACGCCGGACGGAGCCATACTGCGCGACGGGCGGAGGACGGCTCTTCCTCCCCTCCGGGTGAATGGCCCCGACAACGGCTCACACTCGCCGGGTGCCATATCACGAGAAGATGTCACGGTCACGATTGCGCGCTCCCGTCGGGCGTCAAATCAACCGAACTCGTCGATCCGGACAGTGCCGCGGTGGCACAGCGTACATTGCCCCCGGCCAATGCGGTTCGCCGTCCGCCGGGATTCCCCGGCACCGGGCATCCAACCACCATTCCACGCCGGCGAGCGGATTACGAATCGTGCGCCACCTCGCCCGTCGCGGGCGAGGTGGCGCACGCCGCGCCGGTGTGACCGTTACCCGGACGTGAACCACCGGCGGAAAGGAATCCGATGAGCGAGCACCCACGTCTCGACCGGCCGACGGTCCCCGTGACCGACTGGCTCGAACCCGGCCCGGACGCGGACGTCCGCACGCGCACGAGCGCGTGGACCGGGTGGCTCGCGTTCGCGGGCGTCCTGATGGTGATGACGGGCGCGCTCAACGCCACCAAGGGGCTCGCGAACGTGCTCGCCGACGAGTTCTACGTCGTCGCCCCCGCACAGGTGCTGACCTTGGACTTCACCGCGTGGGGATGGCTGCACATCGCGGTCGGCGGGCTCGTCGCGCTCACCGGAGCCGCGCTGCTCACCGGTGCCCGCTGGGCGCGGCCGGTGACGGTGGTGGTCGTCGTCATCACCGCCGTCGCGCAGGTCGCCTGGGTGACGGTCTACCCCGTGTGGTCCGCGGTGGTGATCACCCTGTGCGTGGTCGTGATCTGGGCGGTCGTCCGCCACGGCGACACGGCCGGCGACCGGTGACGCCGTGCTCCCGGCGAAGGTCCCGGTGGTGCCACGCGGGCTCGCGATCCTCCTCGGCACGGCCGCCGCGGTCGTCGTCGTGGCGGGTCTGCGGGCGGCCGCGTGGCTCGTCGCGCCCACCCTGCTCGCGCTCGTCGTCGTGATCGCGGTCAGCCCGGTCCACAGGTGGTTGCGGCGGCACGGTTTCCCCGGCTGGCTCGCGACCGCCACCCTCGTCACGACCGTCTACGGCGTGTTACTCGTCTTCGCACTCGTGGTCGTGCTGTCCCTGGCGCGGCTGGCCGCGCTGCTGCCCGAGTACACCGAGCGCACGCGGGCGCTGGCGACGCGCGCGGCGGACACGCTGGCGGCGTGGGGCGCAGGCCCGGAACGGATCGGTGAGCTGGCCCGCTCGGTCGACCCCGGCCGGGTGCTGTCGTCCGTCGGCTCGCTGCTCGGCGGCCTCACCTCGGTCGCCACGAGCCTGGTGTTCCTGCTGGCGCTGCTGTTCTTCTTCAGCGCGGAGACCGGCGGCATCGACGTCCGGCTCGGCGCCGTCGGCCGGGAACGGCCGCAGGTCCGCCGCGCGCTCGACGGGTTCGCGGGCAAGACCCGCCGTTTCCTCGTGGTGACAACGGTCTTCGGGTTCGTCGTGGCGGTGCTCGACACGTTCGCCCTGCTGTTGCTGGGCATTCCCCTCGCCGTGCTGTGGGGACTGTTGTCGTTCGTGACGAACTACATCCCGAACATCGGGTTCCTGCTCGGGGTGGGGCCGCCCGCGGTGCTGGCGCTGCTCATCGGCGGGTGGGAGCGGACGCTCGCGGTGCTCGTCGTGTACAGCGTCGTCAACTTCGTGTTGCAGTCGCTCGTCCAGCCGCGGTACGTCGGCGACGCCGTCGGCCTGTCGACGGTCCTCACGTTCGTGTCGCTGGTGTTCTGGGCGTGGGTGCTCGGTCCGCTCGGCGCGCTGCTCGCCGTGCCCGCGACGTTGCTCGTGATGGCCGTCCTCGTGGACGTCGACCCGAGGGCCAGGTGGGCGGCGGCGATGCTGCGCGCACCCGACCGGCCGCGCCGCCGGTCCCATCCCTGGCGGGTGAAGCGCACCGCGGGCGCGGCCGGATGCGATGGCGTCCCAGGCAACTGAACGAAAGGGATGGACCATGGCGACGTTGACCATCTGGCGGTTCGACACCCCCGACGGCGCGCGGCACGCGGCGAACCGCGTGGAGTCCCTCGCCAGGAACCAGCTCGTCACCGTCCACGACGCGGCGGTGGTGTGGTGGCCGCACGACGTCAGGCGGCCGAAGCTGCGCCAGCTGAGCGGTCTCGCGGGACGCGGCGCGCTCTCCGGCGCGTTCTGGGGCATGCTGTTCGGCCTCATCTTCTTCATGCCGCTCCTCGGCGCGGCCGTCGGCGCGGCGGCCGGGGCGGCGGGTGGCGCGCTCACCGACGTCGGCATCGACGACGACCTCATCCGCCGCGTCCGCGACCGGCTCACGCGGGGCACGTCCGCCTTGTTCCTGCTGACCTCCGACGCGGTGGTCGACAAGGTGCGCGAGGTGTTCGCGGACGGCGAGGAACCGGAGCTGTTGTTCACCAACCTGTCCACGGACCAGGAAGAGGCGCTGCGCGCGGTGTTCGCGGAGGAACAGGACGCGGAGACCAGGCCGTGACACTGGACTGCCGGAGCGCACCCGTCCGCGGGCTGCGGCGCTACGTCCGGCTCGTGGCCACCGCGCTCGGCCGCAACGCCGACCGGTCCGTGGTGGAGTGGACGCACCCGGTCGACGCGCACCTCACGCTGCACGACCGGCTGCACTGGTGCCCCGACCGGCAGGTCGCGCTCGGCTGGAACGCGAGCGAGGGCTGGACGATGTTCCTCACCGCGCGGTCGCGGGGGTGCCGGACCCTGCTGCGTTTCCTCGGTGACGACCCGCTCCCCGCACCCGGCGCGGTGGCGGCGTTCAGCGCGGGCATGTTCCACGACGAGTTCACCGGCCAGACGCAGCCACCGCCGCGGCGGTCGGCCGCCGACGACCGCGATCTCGTCGCGCGGCTCGCCGGGTACGCGCTGCCGCACGTCGTGCACCGCGAACGCCGCTACCCGCGCCGCGTTCACCTCCGCGGGGTGATCACGTCGTGGCCCGGCCGTGCCTAGCTTTCGGTCGTGGAACCGACAACGACGACATCGACCGACACGCGGAACCTGGCGCGGAAGTGGCCGCCCCGGCCGTTCACCGCCGACGACTACGCCGCCAGGATGGCACGCACCACCCGGGCGGCCGAGGCGGCCGGACTGGACGGTGTGCTCGTGGCACCCGGACCGGATCTGGTCTGGCTCACCGGGTACGAACCGACGGCGATCACCGAACGGCTCACATTGCTCGTGCTGACCCCCGGGGTCCGCCCCACCCTGCTCGTGCCGACGCTGGAACGCCCCGACGCCGAGGCGGCGATCTGCACGACCGGCGCCGGGGTGGCCGACTGGGACGACACGACCGACCCGTACCGGACGGCGAGCGCCTTCCTCAGACCGGACGGGACGTTCGGCGTCTCCGACGGGGCGTGGGCGAGCCACCTGCTCGGTCTCCAGCGGGCGCTGCCGGGCACCACCTACCGGGGGCTGAGCGACTGCCTGCCCATGTTGCGGGCGGTGAAGGACGAGGCCGAGCTGTACCGGCTCACCGCGGCGGGCGCGGCGGCCGACGCCACCTACACCGAGATCGTCCGCATGCCGTTCGCGGGGCGCCGGGAGTACGAGGTCGCCGCCGACCTCGCCCGGCTGCTCCGCGAGTTCGGCCACGAACGGGTCGACTTCACCGTGGTCGGCTCCGGGCCGAACGGCGCCCGTCCGCACCACGAGGCGGGCGACCGGGTCATCGGCCGGGGGACGCGGTCGTGCTGGACTTCGGCGGTCTCCTCCTCGGGTACGGGTCGGACACCACGCGCACGGTGAGCGTCGGCGAGCCGGCACCGGAACTGTCCCGTGTGCACGAGGTCGTGCGCACCGCGCAGCAGGCCGCGTTCGAGGCCGTGCGGCCCGGCGTCACGTGCGCGGAGATCGACCGGGTCGCGCGGGACGTCGTCACCGAGGCCGGGTACGCGGCGGCGTTCATCCACCGCACCGGGCACGGCATCGGGGTCACGACGCACGAGCCGCCGTACCTCGTCGCGGGCGAGGAGCAGGTGCTCGAACCGGGGATGTGCTTCTCGATCGAACCGGGGATCTACCTGCCCGGCCGGTTCGGCGTCCGGATCGAGGACATCGTCACGGTCACCGCCCACGGCGGGCGCAGGCTCAACAACACCGACCGCGCGCTGCGGGTGGTGGCGTGAGCACCGAGGCCGGGGCCGGCAAGCGGGCGATGACGGTCCGGGGCGCGGCGTTCCTCGGCGTCGGGTCGATGGTGGGCGCGGGGATCTTCGCGCTGCTCGGGGAGGCGGGGGCGGTCGCGGGTTCGGCGGTGTGGCTGTCGTTCCTGCTCGCCGGGCTGGTCGCCGCGCTGCAGGGGTACGCGGTGGCCAAGCTCGGCGCCCGGTACCCGTCCTCCGGCGGCATCGTCACGTTCCTGATCCAGGGGCACGGGCGGGGACACGTCACGGCGGTCACGTCGTGGCTGCTGTACTTCGCGGCGCTCATCGTGACCGCGATGGTCGCGGTCTCGTTCGGGCACTACGGCACCGACCTGTTCTTCGGCGGCAGCGCCGTCTGGGCCAAGGTGCTGACGTCCGCGGTGATCCTCGTGGTCGCGACGATCAACATCGCGGGCGCGCGGTTCATCGACCGGTTCCAGACCGCGATCGTGCTCGTCCTCATGGCGGTGTTCGCGGTGTTCCTCGCGGTGACGCTGCCCCGGCTCGACCCCGGCCTGCTCGCGCCGTCCACCTACCCGCCCGCCTCGGACGTGGTGTCGAGCGTGGCGCTGACCTTCTTCGCCTACCTCGGGTTCACGGTCGTCACGTTCACCGGCGGCGACCTGCCGAACCCGGCGAGGAACCTGCCGAAGGCGATGTTCCTCGCGCTCGGCATCACCACCGGGCTCTACATCCTGGTCGCCACGGGCGTCTTCGGCACGCTGACCGTGGACCAGGTCGTCGAGAACGGCGACACGGCGCTCGCCGAGGCCGCCCGGCCCGCGCTCGGCGACGCCGGCGTCGTGATGATCGCGGTCGCCGCGATGCTGTCCACCTCGTCGTCGGTCAACGCGAACATCTACGCGGCGACCGGCTCCACCGCGCAGCTCGCGCGGGCGGGGCTGTTCCCGCCGGTGTTCGGCAGGCTGGCCCGCGTCGGCGGCACCCGGGGTCTCGTGATCTCGGTGGCCGCGATCCTGGTGCTGGCCAACCTGGCCGACCTCACCGCCATCGCGTCGCTCGGCAGCGTGGTCGCGCTGGCGATCTTCCTCGTCACGGCCACCGCCGCCTTCCGGGTGCGGGCCGAGATCGGTGCGCGGCCGTGGGTGCTCGTGGCCGCCATCGTCGTCACGCTCGCCGTGCTGGCGGTCTTCGTCGCCGACACGGCGCGGACGGCCCCGCGGACGTTCTCCGCGATGGTCGGGATCCTCGGCCTGGCCGTGGTCCTGGACGTCGTGTGGTCGGTGGTGCGGCGCAGACGATCTCACACCCGGCGGGCGAAGCCCGGCGCGGCGGCCGGATCGGACGCTTGAGCCATGACGCAGTCCACGGATCGACCGGTAGGCCGGCCGAAGGCGCCCGCCGCCGCATGGATCTCCTGGGTCGCGCTCGCACTGATGACGACCAGCTCGGTGGCCAGCCTGCGGCCGGCGCCGACGATGGCCGTCTACGGCCTCGCGTGCGTGTTCCTGTACCTGTTGCCCGCGCTCGTGTTCCTGCTGCCGACGTCGCTCGTGTCGGCCGAACTCGCCTCCGGCTGGTCCGGCGGCGTCTACAACTGGGTGGCCCGCGGCATCTCCAAGCCCGCCGGTTTCCTCGCCGTCTGGTGCCAGTTCGCGATGACGATCTTCTACTACCCGAGCCTGCTCGGGTACGTCGCGAGCACCCTCGCCTACGTGTTCAACCCGGACCTCGCCGCCAGTGGCCTCTGGACGGCCGCGGTGATCGTCGTCGCCTACTGGTCCGGGGTGTGGATCTCCTCGCGGGGCACCAAAGGCGTCGCCGGCCTCGCGAGCGGCGGGCTGATCATCGGCACGCTCGTCCCCGGGGTGGTGCTGGTGGTCCTCGGCATCGTGTTCCTCGGGCAGGGCAACGTGTCCGCGGCGCCGATGGACGCCGGTCACCTGCTGCCCGCGTGGGCCGGGCTGGCGAGCCTGGTGCTCATCGTGAACAACTTCCTGTCCTACTCGGGCATGGAGATGAACGCGGTGCACGTGTCGTCGCTGCGCGAGCCGGGCAGGCAGTTCCCGAAGGCGATGTTCTTCGCCACCGGGCTCGTGCTCCTGATCTTCATCCTGCCCGCGCTCGCGATCAGCTGGGTGGTGCCCGCCGAGGAGCTGTCCCTGACCGCCGGTGTCATGCAGGCGTTCGACGCCGTGTTCGCGCAGTTCGGCTGGCAGATCCTGACCCCGGTGGTCGGCGTCATGCTGGTCACCGCGTCGCTGGGCGGGATGCTGACCTGGCTCGCGGGCCCGTCCAAGGGGCTGCTGCTGATCTCGCGCGAGGAGGGCTACCTGCCGCCGTGGCTGCAGCGGCGCAACAAGCAGGGCGTGCAGCAGAACATCCTCGTCGCGCAGGGCGCGCTGACCACGGTGATCGCGCTGCTGTACGCGTTCATCCCGGACGTCTCCAGCACCTACTGGATCTTCTCGGTGATCACCACCCAGGTGTACCTGATCATGTACCTGCTCATGTTCGTGGCCGCGGTGCGGTTGCGGCGCAAGGAACCCGGCCACCCGCGCGGCTACCGCGCCCCGATGCTGGTGGGGCTGTGCGGGGTCGGCTTCGCCGCGTCGCTCGCCGCGCTGCTGGTCGGGTTCATCCCGCCGTCGCAGTTCGGCTCCGGCAACGCGGGGGTGTACGTCCTCGTCGTCGCGGGCGGCGCGCTCGGGCTCGGCCTGGTGGTGCCGTACCTGTTCTACCGGTTCAGGAAACCGTCGTGGCGGCAGCCGGAGGTGGCGTCGTGACCGGGAAGCGCGAACGGATCATCCTCTACAGCGTCGTCGGCGCACTGCTCGTGGTCCTCGCCGCCGTCGGGGTGGTGACGTGGCGCGGCGCGCGGGAAACCCGGGACGCGCAGGCGAAGGCGGACCGGCTCGTCGCGGCACTCGTCGAACTGGGCGCGACCGCGCCGGACCGCGACCAGGTCGTCCGGGTGCTGGGCACCGACGGCGGCCGGGTGTGCGCCGACCCGAGCGGGGCCCTCAACCGCGCCGCACAGCTGGGCGGCATGACGAACGGCGCGGGCGGACCGGGCACCAGGCCCGTGCTCGCCGACAGCGAGCTCGTCCAGGGCGAACTGGCGATCATCGCGATCTACTGCCCCGGCGAGCTGTCCGAGTTCCAGGAGTTCGTCGACGACCTGCGCACCGCGGAGCTGACCGATGAGTGAACTGCGGGACCGGATCGCCGCCTTGCTGCCGAGCGCACGCGACGACCTGGCGGAGCTCGTGGCCATGCGGTCGGTGGCCGACGCACGGCAGTTCCCCGCCGAGGAGTGCGCACGCGCCGCGACGTGGGTGCTGGACGCGTTCGTCGCCGTCGGGTTCACCGACGTCCGCCTCGTCCCGACCACCGACGGGAGCCTCGCGGTGCTCGGGGCACGGCCGTGCGGGGACCCGGACGCGCCCACCGTGCTGTTGTACGCCCACTACGACGTGCAGCCGCCCGTCGACGAGGCGGCGTGGCGCACGCCGCCGTTCGAGTTGACCGAAGTGGACGGTCGCTGGTACGGCAGGGGCGCCGCCGACTGCAAGGGGAACATCGTCGCCCACCTCACCGCGCTGCGTGCGCTGGGGAGCGACGTCCCCGTCAACCTCAAGCTGGTCGTGGAGGGCTCGGAGGAGCAGGGCACGGGCGGGCTGGCGGACCACCTCCGGCAGCGCCCGGAGGACCTGCGCGCGGACGCGATCCTCCTGTGCGACACCGGGAACGCCGCCGTCGGCAGGCCGGGACTCACCGTGAGCCTGCGTGGCATGGTGAACCTGGTGGTGACGGTGGAGACGCTCGAGTCCGAGGTCCACTCCGGCATGTACGGCGGGCCCGCGCCGGACGCGCTCGCCGCACTCGTCGCGATCCTCGCCACCCTGCGCGACGCCGACGGCAACACGCGGATCGCCGGCATGGACGGCGACCGGACGTGGTTCGGCGAGCCCTACCCCGCCGACCGGTTCCGCGCCGACGCCGGTGTGCTGCCCGGGGTCGCCCTCCTCGGCGACGGCGAGGTCGCCGACGTCCTGTGGGCCCGCCCCGCGGTGACCATCCTCGGCATCGACTGCCCGCCGGTGCTCGGCTCGTCGGCCGCCATCGCCCCGAGGGCATCGGCACGGCTCAACCTGCGGGTGCCGCCGGACATGGACCTCGACGACGCGGAGACGACGCTGGTCGACCACCTGCACGCCGCGGCGCCGTGGGGTGCGCACGTCCGGGTCGAGGTCGAGGCACGCGGCGCACCCTTCCGCGCCCCGGTCGACGGCCCGGCGTACCACGCGATCGCCGAGGCCATGCAGGAGGCGTACGGCGTCGCGCCGACCACGCTGGGCCAGGGCGGCTCGATCCCGCTCGCGACCGAACTCGCCCGGGCACACCCCGGCGCCGAGATCATCCTGATGGGCGTCGAGGAGCCGCGCGCGCTGATCCACGCGCCGAACGAGAGCGTCGACCCCGCCGAGATCGCGGGCATCGCACTGACCGAGGCGCTGTTCCTGCGCCACTACCCGGCCAAGCGCCGAATCGCAGACCGAGGAGCCCCACGATGACCACGCACGCGAAGGACACGCACGGCCTCGTCACCGACGACGCCCCCTCGAACTGGGCGGGCGGGCTGGTGACGTTCGCGGGCGTCATGCTCGTGGTCGCCGGCGTGTGGCACGCGCTCGCCGGCATCGCCGCGCTGTTCAACGACGACCTCTACATCAGCACCCCGGACTACGTGTACGCCCTGGACCTGACCGGCTGGGGCTGGGGCCACCTCGTGCTGGGCCTGCTGGTCGTGGCCACCGGCGGCGCGATCCTCAACGGCCGCACGTGGGGCCGGATCGCCGGCATGGTGCTGGTGGTGCTCAGCCTCATCGCCAACTTCGTGTTCATCCCCTGGTACCCGGTCTGGTCGCTGGTGATCATCGGGCTCGACGTCGCGGTGATCTGGGCGCTGGCCGCGTGGCGCCCGAAGGGCGGGGTCTGATTCCGGGGCCACCCGGGGGAACCCGCGTGGGCCGAACGTCCCATTGCCCCTGCCCCGGGCCGATGGGACGTTCTCCCCATGCGTGTCGTCCCCCTCCTCGCCGCCGCCGCGCTCGGCGCGTCCCTCGTCCCGTCGCCCGCCGTCGCCGCGCCCGTGCCGCTCGCCGGCCCCAACCCGTACCTGTCGTGGCTGCCCGACACGGCCCCGGCGGACGTCGCGGCGTGGCAGGCCAGGATGGCGGCCGGGTCCGCGAACCGCGGATCCACAGTGGACAGTTCGGTGCCGGTGGTGCGCGAGGCGGAACCGGCGGGCACGCTCGGCCGCAACGACACCCTCGCGCAGGCCGAGCGGGTGGCCGCGCGCACACGCGTCCTGGGTCGGCTGTCGCCGTCGGCGGACACCGGTGACGTGGACGTCTACCGGTTCGAGCTGCGCGCGGGCGACGTCTTCGCGGCCAAGGTCACCGGAGCGGGCCACCGCCTCACGATCTTCGACCCCGCCGGCACGCAGCTGCAGGGCTCGGCGCAGGACTTCACGAGCCTGTACCCCGAGTCCTCGCCGCTGCCCAGGGGCGGCAACGCGGTCGCCGACCACGTCGCGGCCGTCGGCGGCACGCACTACCTGGCGGTCGCGGACGGCGACGGCGACTACGAGGTGGTGTTCCAGGCGCACCGGCCGCCGTTGGAGCGGGAACCGTTGCCGCAGGTGGTCTTCCTCGACTTCGACGGCGCCATGGTCGACATGGCGAGGTTCGAGATCGAGCCCAACCCCGGGGTGCGCACGCTGAGCCCGTTCTCGGCGTTCCTCGGCCAGTGGGGCCTGACCGCGGCGGACGAACCGGCCGTGGTCCGCCGGATCGTGCGCACCGTGCGGGAGAACCTGGCCGAGGACGTGCCGCACGCCCGGCTGCTGGTGCTGAACTCGCTGGACCACCCGGACCTCTTCGGCAGGCGGAACGTCAGCCGGGTCGTCGTCGGCGGCACCACCGAGGAGGCGGGGTTCGCGACCGTCGGGATCTCGGAGTCCATCGACCCCGGCAACTTCGCGCACGAGGAGTCCGCGCTGGTGCTGCAGGACTTCCTCGCCCAGCCCGCCGGGCCGCCGGTGTCGCTCAACACGTACCTGACGGCGGCGAGCGACCGCGTGGCGTTCGTCGGCCGCGCCATCGGCAACGTCGTGTCGCACGAGATCGGGCACTACGTCGGCAGCTGGCACACCGACAACACGAACACGACGCTGAACCTGATGGACGCGGGCGGCGGCCCGTACGTCGCCGACTTCTTCGGCGCGGGCCCGGACCGCGTCGGCGGCACCGCCGACGACACCGACACCGACCTCACCACGGACGTCTTCCGCCCGCTCGAGGAGTTCACCGGCCTCGAGGACACGGTCACCCGCACGCGGTACGGCCTGCCCGCCTCCTGGCCACGCCACTGAGACCCGCCGTGAGCCGCCCCGTCGTGGGGCCGGGGCGGCTCACGGCCACGATCGCCGGCCGGGGGCGCTCCCCGACGAGCGGTTGACCACACGGTGAGCGCCGGCGGCGCGGCTCACACGCGGTCGTCGAAGAGCTGGGTCCACCGGCCGTCGAAGCCGCCTGCCGCCGCCGTGTACCAGGTGCCCGTGAGCCAGACGCCGGACTCGCGGTGGTCGGCGCTGTCGACGATGCCCGTGTGCACGAAGAAGTCGTGCTGGCGCCAGTAGGCGTTGTGCGACGCGAGGTCGCCGCTCGCCACGCCGCGGCTGCGGCCCGCGCTGTCGAGCCCGACGCCCTCGTAGCCGCCGAAGTCGTCCGACCCCGAGATCTCGTCGGCGTTCTCCTCACCGGAGTAGGCGCCGTAGAACCAGTTCTTGGACAGCACCCCCTCGCGGCCGTCGGTGAGGTCGGACGCGCCGCTGTCCCGGGACGCCGTGTAGAAGCGCTGCAACCCGGCACTGACGACGGCCGTACCGTCCTCCGCCGTCACCGGGCTCTCCAGCAGCACGTCGCTGCTCTTGTCGGCGAGCCAGTGCGCCTGCCAGTTCGCGTGCTGCCAGTGGGTCGGCACGACGTCGGCGAGGTCCTGCAGTTCGTACGTGATCCGCTTGACCGCCTGCCACGGCACGCCGGTCCCGTTGTCCACCTTGCTGGCCAAGGCGTTCGCCGTCGCCGCCGTGACGGGCTGGGCCCGCCACGTCGCGACCGCGGCCGCCGAGGTCTCCGGCACGAACGCGTAGTGCACGTTCTTCTCGTTGTCGTTGTTGATGTCGGTCTCGGCCTTGCTCGTGCCCGCCATCCGCGCGGCGATCGTGCTCCACGGCGTGGTCGCGAACCGCAGCTCGTGGGCGTGCGGGTTGATGTTCGGCAGGTCGAAGTCGCTGTGGTCGGCCTGCCACAGCAGCAGGTGCTTCCCGGTCGCGGTGGGCATGAAGTTCACGGCGCTGTCGGTGCCGCGCCGCATCACGTGGTCCTTGTGGCTCGTGACGGTCACGTGCCCGACGGTCTCCCCCGTGCCCGGGTTGCCGGTGACCCCGCGCAGGACGATCTCGATCCGTTCCCAGTCGTGGATCTCGGTGAAGTCCTTGTCGGCGGCGTTGTACACGTGGTACAGCAGCACGAGGTTCTTCGCCCCGGCCTCGGTGTACTCGATCAGCGCCGTGTACAGGGTGGGCCGGATCCGCCAGTGGGGGTTGGCGCCCGCCGTCGCGTACTGCCCGACCGTGCGCCACTCCACGCGGTTGTCGCTGAAGTTCCCGTCCCGGTCGAAGTCGTAGTTGGACAGCCAGTCGCTGCCCTCGCGCCCGTTGTTCTCGTCCCCGCGCTTGAGGATCACCGGCGCGTAGTGCGCCAGGTAGGCCTGCCGCTGCGCGGTGGTGAGGCTCCACACCTCAGCCGCCGCGCTCGACCCCGGCCACGCCACCGATCCCGCCGCCAGCACCAGTGCGAGCATCAGCACTCGTAAACCCGTCACCACAACCCCCGACGTCGTGATCCAGCCCACCCAACTTAGTCGGAACCGACCGTCGTGGGCATCGGCCGTCTGCCGGGTTCCCCCTGCCTGCTGTCGGGCGAGCAGTGACCGGTCAGGCCGGCCGCACCGGGATCTCCGGGGAGTCGGTCAGGCCGAGCTTGCGGCGGGCCCGCTGGTAGAACGTCGTCATGCCGAGGCGCACGACCCGCGCGGCACTCGGCCGGGCACGCAGCTCGATGCGGTCGCCGGGACCCACGTAGCCCGCGACCTCGCCGTCGACCTCGACCGCGAGCCGCCCGCTGGTCGGCAGCATCTCCAGCTCCACCGCGTCGTGCACCGACAGCACCACGCCCCGGCTGTACGCGGAGTGCGGCGCCGCCGGGGTGACCAGCAGCGCCTCGACGGCCGGGCTCGTGATCGGGCCGCCCGCCGAGAAGCTGTAGGCGGTCGACCCGGTCGGGGTCGCGACGATGACGGCGTCGGCCGCGTAGCTGACGAACTCCTGCCCGGCCACCCGCACGGCCACGACCGCGCTGCCGTCGCCGGGCACCCGCACCACCGCGACGTCGTTGAAGGCGGTGACTGTCCGGTCACCGAGCCACGCGTCGACGGCCAGCCGCGGCTCGACGGTGAACTGGTGGTCGTCGATGGCCGACAGCGCCGCGGGCAGGTCGGGCACGTCCACCTCGGCGAGGAAGCCGAGCTTGCCGAGGTTCACCCCGAGCACGGGGGCGCGCTGCCCGTCGGCCAGCCGCATCGCACGCAGCATCGTGCCGTCGCCGCCGAGGCTGACCAGCAGATCCGAACGGCTCGCCAGCTCGGCCGCGCTCACCGCCACGGCAGCGCAGTCGAGCCGCACCACCTCGTCGGCGACCCCGAGGATCTCGATCCCCCGGTTCGCCGCCCATCCCAGGATCGCCTCGACCGCCGCCGCGGAGTCCCGCCGCGGGTGCAACACCAGTCCGGCCGCGTGCATGTCACCGTTCCCCGAAGGTCGTCATGGCCCGAGTCTGCCCGCACCGCGGCGGAACGGCCTCCCGGAACCGGTTCCGGCACCCGGCTTTGGCCGGTGATCTTCTCTTCGGCTGGTGGTGTTTCGGGCTTGTCGGGTCGCCGTCCGGGGTTTCGCCGTCCGGGTTTCGCCGTCCGGGGTGGTGTCCTCGCCGGACGGGCGTCCTCGCCGGAGGGCGTCCTGCCGGACGGGCCTCCTCGCCGGAGGGGCTGGTCTCCGGGATGGCGGCGGGTCTTGCACGGGGCTGGTTTGGCAGGGACTGGTGTCCGTGGTGGTGCCTGCCATCCCGTCGACCTCCCACGGGCTATCACACCGCGTCAAGGGGGCCCGGCGGCTTTGGGTATGTGGGTGCGTCGTGCTTCGGGCCCCCTTGACCCGGTGTGATCGGGCTTCGCCAGGTCGACGGGATGGCAGGCACCCTTCAGGGGGTTATGGGGCTTCGCCCCGCTTCGCGGGGTTCGGGCGCTGCGCGCCTCGGCTGGGGTGGCTGACGGTCACGCGCAGCGGAGCAGCGCCCGGTGCTCGCGGCGCTGGGCGGCGCCCGGTTCCTGGTCGGTGATGTGCACGCGCACGAGCCTGCGCCCGCGGACGCGTACCCGTACCACGCTGCCCGGGGCCAGCGTCTGGAAGTGGTCCGCGATGAGCAGACCCGTGCGGGACCGCGCTTCCGCGCCGAGTTCGGCCGCCGGGAGGTCGAGCAGGAGGAGCCGCAGGCCCTGGTGCTCGGCCACGGCGCGCAGGCCCGGGCCGAGGCCCGCGCTCGCCAGCACGGGCGGGTAGATCACCGAGCCGACGCGGCGGAGGTTCTCGAGGATGGCGAGCACCCGCTCCTGTGCCACGGCGACCTTCTCCTCGACCCTGGCGTCGGCGGTGGTGGCGGAGATCATGCCGAGTTCCAGTGCCAGCACCGAGATGTCGGCGACCGCGCCGTCGTGCAGTGTCCTTTCCAGACCGACCCGCTGCCGCACGTGCACCCTGCCGGGCGGGCAGAGCAGCCCCGGCAACCACGCACCCAGACGGCGCACCCAACCGACCACACCACGCACCCTGCCAGCGTTCTCGGCGCGCGCCCGCGGGACAAGGGTGCGGTCCCTCCCGCCGGGTAGGGATATCCCCCGCCCCGTGTTGCTCCGCACCGTAATCAACCTGCGATTATCTGTGATTGACTTGACTTGCGTGGGGTTGCTTTGATGGCGCGGGGACTGATCACAGGGAGGTGTCGTGCGCTACGCGGTCGGTATCGACCTGGGCACCACATTCACCGCGGCCGCCGTCAGCCACGTGGACGGTACGCGCATGGTCGCGCTGTCGCACGACATCGTGGTGCCCGCGGTCGCCTGTCACACCGCGGACGGGAAGCTGCTGACCGGCAGCGCCGCCATCGAGGCCGCGGCAGGCAACCCGGCCCGGCTCGCCCACGGCTTCAAACGCCGCCTCGGCGACCCGACGCCGCTCATGCTCGGCGGTGCCGCCTACTCCCCCGCCGCGTTGATGGCCGCGCAGCTCCGCGACGTTCTCGGCCAGGTGACCAGGGCGATGGGCGGGCCGCCCGCGTCGATCGTGCTCACCTGCCCGGCGATCTGGGGGCCGTACCGGCGCGAGCAGTTCGCCGAGGTGCCGCGGCTCGCCGGGATCACCGACTACGAGCTGATCACCGAACCGGAGGCCGCGGCCCGGCACTACAGCCGCGAGCGCACGCTCGGCGACGGCGAGACCGTCGCGGTCTACGACCTCGGCGGCGGCACCCTGGACACCACCGTCCTGCGCATGCGCGCCGGCGCCATGGAGATCCTCGGCACCCCGGAAGGCGTCGAGCACCTCGGCGGCATGGACTTCGACGACGCCCTCGTCGCCCACCTCGACGAACGCCTCGACGGCGCGATCAGCAGGCTCGACCCGATCGACCCGGCCGCGGCCGCCGCGCTCGCCGACATCCGCGCGCTGTGCGTGCACACCAAGATCGAGCTGTCCACCGAGCCGGACGTGGCGCTGACCGTGCCGCTGCCGTCCGGGCCGCGGGAGGTGACGGTCACGCGGCTGGACTTCAACGCCGCGATCCGGCCGTCCGTGGAGCTGACGATCGGCGCGCTGCGGCGCACGATCGCGTCGGCGGGGCTGCGCGACGACGACCTGTCGGCGGTGCTGCTCGCCGGTGGCTCGTCCCGGATCCCGCTCGTGACGCAGCTGGTGTTCGCCGAGTTCGAGAAGCCGGTGCGGGTGTCCCAGCACCCGAAGTTCACCGTCGCGCTCGGCGCGGCGACCGTCGCGGCCGCCGCGCTGACCAGGCCCGCGCCCGCCGTCGCGCCCCCACCGGTCGTCGACGCCGTGGTGGCGCCCGCGCGGAGCAGGCGCCGCTGGCTGGTACCGGCGGCCGCGGCGGTGCTCGTCGTGGTCGCCACCCTCGTCGCCGCGCTGATCATGGCCGGCGACGACGGGAACACCGTCGACGCGGCCACCGGCACCGAGCACCCGACCGCCACCACCACGACGACGACCACCCGCACGTCCACGAGCACGCCGCCCGCCACGATCGCCGCCCCGGGCACCGGTTCCGCGCAGGCGTCGGTGGACGCGCCGCCCCCGCCGCCGACGCCGCTGACGGTGTTCGGCGACGACCTCGCCGGCCCGTACCGGGCGTTCATCGCGTCGCCGGAGAAGTGGGACGGCACCGAGGTGATCGGCGGCTCGGCGGCGCACACGGCGATCTCGGCGCGGATCGCCGACGGGCTGCGGGTCACGTGGCACGGCGGCGAACCCGCGCAGGTGTACCTGCAGACGGTGAACGCGACGAAGGACCTGTCGTCCTACGTGGACAGCGGGGGCGCGCTGCGGTTCTCCGTGTTCGTGCACTCCGCGGGCGCGGGCACGACGTCGCTGGCCGCGCACTGCCGCTACCCGTGCGGCGCCGAGCTGGACGCCACCGAGCTGTTCCGGGGCCTGCCGTCCGGCACGAGCACCGAGGTCACCATCCCGCTGACGTGCTTCACCGCGGCCGGCCTCGACAAGGCCATGGTGAACACGCCGTTCCTCGTCTACTCCCAGGGACCGCTCGACGTGACGTTCCGTGACATCCGCTGGGTTCCCGGCGCCGCGGATGACCCGGATGCCACACCCTGCTCCGCCCTGTCGTGACGCAGGGTTGGTCAAGGGGGGTTATCCCTACGTCGTGACGCGGGATAACCCCCTGACCCGGAGGGAAAGCCCCAGCGACTTCGCCGTCCGCCGGCGCGACGCTTCTCCTCGAAGCGCACGCGAGACGGGGAGGTCGGGACATGGCCGGCAGCGGGGTCAGCATCGACGCGGTGATGAGAGCCCACGGCGCGGCTCTCCAGAACTACGCGAACCGCCTGACGGGCGGTGACCGGCACGCGGCCGAGGACGTGGTGCAGGAGACGTGGGTGCGGGCGTGGCGCAACCTCGACCGGCTCACCGAGAACCACGGCTCGGTCCGCGGCTGGCTGATGCGGGTGGCGCACAACATCGCGGTCGACCAGCACCGCGGCAGGCGTGCCCGGCCCACCGAGGTCGAGCTGCCCGACCAGGACCTCGAGTACACCGCCGTCCTGCCCCCGGCGAGCGACGAGGTGGAGACGAGGGTCGTGGTGAGCGCGATCCTGGACCGGATGTCCCCGGTCCACCGCGACACCCTCGTGGAGGTCTACTACGCCGACCGCACGGCCGCCTCCGCCGCGAAGGCGCTCGGCGTACCCGCGGGCACGGTGAAGTCCCGGCTGCACAACGCGTTGCGCGCACTGCGCACCCTCGTCCCGGGCAGGCAACTGGAAGCCGCCTGACCCCAACGCGATGCGGGCCCCCGGCATCCCGTGGGGGGACACTTGATCAAGCTCGCCACCGGCGAGCCACCCGCGAAGCGGGCGAAGCCCCCAACACCCACTGAGGGGTGCCTGCCATCCCGTCGACCTGGCGAAGCCCGATCACACCGGGTCAAGGGGGCCCGAAGCACGACCCAACCCCATGCCCAAACTCCCGGGCCCCCTTGACGCGGTGTGATAGCCCGTGGGAGGTCGACGGGATGGCAGGCACCACCACGGACACCAGTCCCTGCCAAACCAACCCCGTGCCCAACCCGCTGCCATCCCGGAGACCAGCCCCTCCGGCGAGGAGGCCCGTCCGGCAGGACGCCCTCCGGCGAGGACGCCCGTCCGGCGAGGACAAACCCAGGACGGGAACAACCCCCGGCGGGAAACCCACGACAAGGTCAACCAGGGAAACCCTCGGAAACCGCAACCCGTCACCCCGCAGGCGGCGGAGGGACGTCCTCGGGCAACAGCAGGCAGAGATCGTCCATGGTGGGCTCGGTCAACGAGCGCGTACGCCGAGCATGACGGGCGATGGCCTCGTCGAGCACCTGCCGCGCGTACCGCCCGTTCCCGAACGACTCCCCACGCCGCATCTTCGCGAAGTGGGCCCGCAACGCGGCAACCGTGGGCCCGGTGCACTCGTACCCGGCGGCCGTGGCGTGCTGGTTGACGATCGTGACCAGCTCGTCCGGCGTGTAGTCGGCGAACCGCACCCGGTGTGAGAACCGCGACGACAACCCGGGGTTGGCCGCCAGGAACCCGCCCATCTCCCGCTCGTACCCGGCGGCGATCACGACCACCTCGTCCCGGTGGTCCTCCATCAGCTTCACCAGCGTGTCGATGGCCTCGCGGCCGAAGTCGTGCCCGCTGCCCCGGCTCGACGACAGCGTGTACGCCTCGTCGATGAACAGCACCCCGCCGCGCGCCCGGTCGAACGCCTCCGTGGTGCGCCGCGCGGTGTGGCCGACGTACTCGCCCACCAGGTCGGCCCGCGCCACCTCGGTCACCTGCCCCTGCGCCAGCACCCCCAGTGCGGCCAGCAGCGACCCGTACAACCGCGCCACGGTCGTCTTGCCGGTGCCGGGTGGCCCCGCGAAGATCAGGTGCCTGCTCACCGACGGCGCGGGCAGCCCCATCGCCTGCCGCCGCCGCGCGGACGCCAGCAGGTCGACCATGTCGGACACCTCGGCCTTGACCTCCTCCAGGCCGACGAGCCCGCGCAGCGTCCCGAGCAGCTGCTCGATCCGTTCCTCGTCCACCCGTCCCGCACCCGCGCCGACCGACGAACCGGGCAGCGGGCCGAGGTCCTCGGGCAGGAGCCGGGTGAGCGCGACGTGGCCCGCGTCGGGGTCGTCGGCCAGCCGGTACGCCTGCCTGCCGAGCATTTCCTCGAACACCTTCCGCGCGGTGCGGCCGTTGCCGAACGCGGCGTCGCGCGGCAGGTTCGTGAAGTACGTGTGCAGCGCGGCCCTGGTCTCGAACTCCAGCCGGTAGTCGTGGCCGCGGCACAGCCCCTCGACAATCGTGACCAGCTCGGCGGACGAGTAGTCGGCGAACTCGATGGTCCGCGAGAACCGGGACGACAGGCCGGGGTTCGCGGCGAGGAACGACCGCATGTCGTTGGTGTAGCCCGCGACGATCACCACGACCTCGTCGCGGTGGTCCTCCATCAGCTTCACGAGCGTGTCGATCGCCTCGCGGCCGAAGTCCGGGCCGCCGCCGCTGCCGCCGCCCTGCGACAGCGTGTACGCCTCGTCGATGAACAGCACACCGCCGATGGCCCTGGTGAACATCTCGGTGGTCTTGATCGCGGTGCCGCCGACGACCGACGCGACCAGGTCCGGCCGCGCGACCTCGACCAGCTGACCGGACTTCAGCACGCCGAGCGCGGTGAGGATCCGCCCGTACAACCGCGCCACGGTGGTCTTGCCGGTGCCGGGCGCGCCCGTGAAGACGAGGTGGCGCGACAACGGCGGCGACGGCAGTCCCGCCCGCGCCCGGCGCTCGGACATCTGGTGCAGCCGCACCAGGGTCTCCACCTCGCGCTTCACGCCGTCGAGCCCGACGAGCTCACCGAGTTCGGCGAGCAGGTCCTCCAGCTCCTCCGCGTCCGCAGGCCTCTCGTCCGGTGTGGCCTCCTCGCGGGGTGGTGCCGCGCCGGCGGGCAGGCGGGTGCCGGCGCCGAGGTTGCGGTCGGTGACGTTGTCGCCGACCTCGACGTCCTGGTCGGACAGGACCGCGATGCCGTCGCCGAGGTTGTCGCGGACCACGCAGCCCGCGATCGAGCCGTCCGCGTGCCCGTGCCAGGTCACGCCGGACTGGCACTCCCGCACCTCGCCGCCCGCGACGACGAGCCGGGCCTGGTCGCGTGCGGTGAGCCCGGCGGCGGCCGCGCCGACGACGCGGCAGTCGGTCACCGTCGCCCGCGCCTGCCGCTCGACCACGACGCCGTTGCCGGTGCCGCCGGTGATCTCGCAGCCCGCCATGCGGAGCGTGCCGTCCTCGCCCGCGACCACCGCGTCGTGCCCGGTGCCGGTGAACACGCACTCGGCGAGGTCACCGGCCGACCCGTCCAGCACCTGCACGGCGTGGCCGCGCGCGCCGTCGACGGTGACGCGGTCCAGCTCGACGAACGCGTTCTGCACCACCACGATCGCCTGCGCGGTCACGTCACGCACCCGGCAGTCCCGCAGCACGGGCCGCGACCCGCCCGCGGACAGCAGGGCCACGCCGTCCACATCGGACACCTCGGTGCCGGTGGCGGTCAGCCCACCGCGCTCCTCGACGACGATCGCGGTGCCGGTGATGTCGCGGACGCGGGACTCCCGCAGCTCGACGACCCCGCGGTCGGCGGCGAGCACGGCG
Source organism: Actinophytocola sp. KF-1 (assembly GCF_054661535.1). Lineage (NCBI taxonomy): Bacteria > Bacillati > Actinomycetota > Actinomycetes > Pseudonocardiales > Pseudonocardiaceae > Actinophytocola > Actinophytocola sp. KF-1. The sequence goes on from NZ_BAAFVK010000014.1 coordinate 231,242, forward strand.
CCCTTCGCGCCGGTGATCGCGCAGTCCTGCAGCGTCGCGGCGCCACCGGACCGCGCGACCACCGCCGTGGTGTCCACATCGGACAGGGTGCAGCCGGTCAGCTCGGCCCTGGCGCCGTCGAAGACGAGCACACCGGCGCCGCCCTTGTTGCGCACGGTCGTGCCGTCCGCCCGCAGCTGGGCGTCCTTGCGCGCCACCACCGCCACCTCGGACCGCGCGGTGATCACGCACTCGTCCAGGCGCAGCGCCCCGGTGCGCAGGTCGACCGCGACCTCGCCGTCCCGGTGCGCGAACTCGATCCCGGACACCTCGACGTGCTCGACGGTCACCCGCAGCACGGGCTCGCCGACCGACTCGACGCGCACGTCGCCGGGGGTGCCGGAGCCGGACAGGGTGATGTCCCGGTCGAGCACGATCGACTCCGGGTACACGCCGGGGCGCACGGAGATCACGTCCCCGTCGCGTGCCGCGCTGATCGCGTCGCCGATGGTGCGGTAGCAGTCCGGCTCGGTCGGGGACACCCCGAGCACGGAGCGCACGCCGGTCATTCTGCTCGCCACGTCGGGCCCTCCTGGTCGGTCGGGGTCAGCGCCACGCGCACGTGGTGGCGGGCGAGTGGGGAGATCCGGGCACCCGACGGGGCGGTCGCCATGGCGTGGACCGCGAGCCGGGGATCGGGTGCGAGCTGGTAGCGGTCGAGGTAGTAGCCGGTCGCGTCGGACCACACCCAGGTGCCGTCGGTGCGCAGGCCTGCCGGGACCGCGCCCGCGGCGCCGGAGACGACGTCGGTCATCCTGCCCGCGGCGGCGAGCACGACCTCGCCGCCTGCCAGGAACCGCAGCAGCCGCCCGCGTTCCGCCGGGTCGACGACCAGCTCGTGGTCGAGCGCGAACCAGGGGCCGCGCACTCCGGCCCCGTCGAACGCGCGGGCGACGTGCACGTCCGGGCCGGGCGTCGCCGACCACAGCAGCGTGGCCGCGAGCAGCGCCCGCTCGTGGTAGCCGGGCAGCTCGGTGTCCGGGCCGAACACCTCCACCTTGGGGGTGTCCTCGAGGCGGGACAGGGCCTTCTGCGCCACCGCGGTCACCGCGGGCAGGTCCGCGTCCGCCTTGGCCTGCACCAGGTACACGCGGTGGGTGCCGTCCCGCGTGGTGGCCCAGCAGGCGTCGGCCTGCGTGCGGACGGCGGCGACCAGGGTCCGGTCGGTCTTCTCGTAGCCGCCGGGCTCCGGCGCGAACGTGTGCTTCCCGGGCGTCGCCCTCCCCGAGGGCAGCACGTCGAGCAACGCGCCGAGCCGCGGCAGGTCGCCGTCGGCGAGCGCCTCCCGCGCGATGAGGAGCCAGCCGTCCGGCACGCTTCCCGCCAGCGCGAGCAACTCCCGGTGCTGATCCACGGTCCTCCCCTTTCCGCTCAGCCCGCGGCCGGCAGTGCGCCGAACCAACGGCTGGTGTCGGTGGTGGCCACGGCCTCCTCGCGGGCCGCGGCGGCGGCGAGCAGGCGGGTCAGCGCCGCGTCCGACGCGGCGCCGTCCTCGGCGAGCAGGACACGGCGGACCGGCGTGGGCGCGATCGCGAGCACCCGCAGGCGGGTGTGCCCGGCGAGCACCACGTCGGCGCCCCTCCTCGGCGCGGGTGGTTCGTCACCGTCCGGGTCGGGCGGCGGCGGGTCGTCGAGCAGCCCGTCGAGGCGGCGGGCCGTGGTCGTCCAGATCAGGGCCTCGGCGGGCCCGACCGGTTCCGGCGCGGTGGCGGGCGCGGCGACCAGCGGCGCGGGCAGGCGGAGCACCGCGCCGGGCCGCGCGTCGGTGCCCTCCGGGATGCCGCGCACCACCACGGCGCGGGCCGTCGGCAGCCTGCGCAGGCCGTCGGCGAGGCACACGTAGAAGTCGGTGTCGTAGTCGCCCGCCGGGTCGTCGGCGAACACGCGCACGACGGCCAGCTCGGCGAGCAGTGCGGCGTGGTCGCCCGCGCCGAACCGCAGGCCGGGCCGTTCCGACAGCAGCCGGGTGACCGCGCGGGTCGCGACGTCGTAGCGCGACCCGAGCTTGGCCCGCATGGCGCGGCGCTGCGCGACCGTGCTGCGCGCGTTCTCGGGCACCTCGATCGCCGCGCCACGCACCGGGGACCGCGCGGGTTCCCGGCCGGGCAGCAGCCCGGCGACGGACGCGACGGGCGCGGGTTCCGGCGCCTGCTCGGGCTGGGCGGCCGGCACGATCGCGGGCACCGCCGTGGCCGCGGCGACGCTGGGGATGCCGCCGGTGGTGCCCGCGGCGGCGACGTTGGCCAGATCGGCGAGGTGGGAGTCCTCCTCGGCGGTCGCGACGGCGGGCGCCACCGCCGCGGGCACCACGGGCTGGTCCACCGGCCGCTCCGCCGCGGGCTCGCCGACCGACGCGCCGGGCGCGGCCGACGCCGTGAAACCGGCGGGCCCGCTCCTGGCGACCTCCGCCGGGCTGGCAGACGACGCGAACCCAGCGGTCTCACTCCTGGCGACCACGGGCTGGTCCACCGGCCGCTCCGCCGCAGGCTCGCCGACCGACGCGCCGGGCGCGGCCGACGCCGTGAAACCGGCGGGCCCGCTCCTGGCGACCTCGGCCGGGTGGGCAGACGACGCGAACCCGACGGGCTCACTCCTGGCATCCTCCGCCGGGCGGGCAGACGACGCGAACCCGACGGGCTCACTCCTGGCATCCTCCGCCGGGCGGACGGACGCCGCGAACCCAGCGGTCTCACTCCTGGCGTCCTCCGCCGGGTGGGCGGACGCCGCGAACCCAGCGGTCTCACTCCTGGCGACCACGGGCTGGTCGACCGGCCGCTCCGCCGCGGGCTCGCCGCCCGGCGCGCCGGGCGCGGCCGACGCCGTGAAACCGACGGGCTCACTCCTGGCGACCTCGGCCGGGTGGGCAGACGACGCGAACCCGACGGGCCCGCTCCGGGCATCCTCCGCCGGGCGGACGGACGCCGCGAACCCAGCGGTCTCACTCCGGGCATCCTCGGCCGGGTGGGCGGACGCCGCGAATCCAGCGGGCCCGTTCCTGGCGACCTCGGCCGGGTGGGCAGACGGCGCGAACCCGGCGGGCCCGCTCCGGGCATCCTCCGCCGGGCGGACGGACGACGCGAACCCAACGGGCTCACTCCTGGCATCCTCGGCCGGACGGGCAGACGACACGAACCCGGCGGTCTCGTCCGGCACGGCGGTGGCGTCCACCACCGGTCCGATGGCGGGCGCGAACCCGTCCACCACCGGCTCCGGGTCCGCGGGCGGGTCGGCGGACGCCAGGAACTCCGGTGCCGCGGCCTCCTCCTCGGCGTGCTCCGGCGCGACGGCGTCGAACGCGCGCTCCTCCTCGTCGACCTCGTCGGCGACGACGAGCACGCCGTTCTGGATGTCCAGTGCCGCGGTCGGCGCCGGCGGCTCGGGTGGCAGGGCGACGGGTGCCGTGACGACCACGCGGGGCGCGGGGGTGGCGAGGATGGGTTCCTCGGGGAGGATCCGCCCGTCCGCGGTCACGACGACCCGGCCGACGGGCGGCACGGCGTGCTCCCGTTCCGGGGCGGTGCCGTCGAGGAGGGTGGTGGCGGCGGCGACGTGGTCGGCGGCCTCGGCACCGGTGAGCGCCGCCGCGGCGGCCTCGTCGACGGGCAGGATGCGCAGCGCCGCCTTCGTGTCGGCGGGCAGCTCGCGGACGAGGCGGTCCAGGGCGGGGAGCACGGCGCCGGGCACCGGGCCGTCGGTGGCGAACACGATGTCGGCGGTCGGCCCGGTCTCGACCGCGAGCGCGGTCAGCACCGCGGGGTCGGGCGGCACGGTGTCGGGGCGCACGACCAGGCCGCGGGGCACGACGTCGACGCGCCAGCCCGGCACCAGCCGGAACGACCCCGGCTCGACCATGGGCAGGCGCGGCGGCGCCACCCACCGGTCCAGCACCGGCCGCGCCCCGCCCGGCCGGTACACGCTCTCCACCGCGAAGGGCCGCCAGCGAGCCGTGCCGTGTTCGTCGACGTGCACGAGGCCGCCGTCGCCCGGCACCCCGTGCGCCACCCGCACCGGCGCGCCGAGCGCGTCGGCGACCGCGCGGACCAGCTCGCCCGCCTGTCCCGCGGCGCCGTACCAGGCGAGGACGGCGCGGTCGCGTGCCTCGTCCGGCAGCGCACGCAGCACCTCGGTCACGGTCTCCCCGGGCGGCGGCTGCTCACCGGGCGCGCCGAGCACCACGTACAGCCGGTCGCGGTCGGGCACCTGCCGCAGCAGCGGGTCGCCGGGCCGCGCGTCGCCGCCCGGGGCGCGCAGCCACAGCCCGACCGGCACGTGCGTGAGGTGCTCGGCTTCCTCCGGCAGCCCGTCCTGCCACCACGGCGCGGGGAACCGGGCGCCGACGCGGGTGCGCCTGCCGCCGGGCCGGTAGGACACCCAGCCCGCGGCCGGGCCGGGCACGAACACACTGCCGTCGGCGAGCCCAACCGGGTCGCCGTCGGCGGCGGTGACCTCGACACCGAGCCGGTCGGCGAGGAGGCGGGCGGGCGGCAGGGTCCCGTCCGGGCCCATCGACCCGAAGCCGGGCGCCACCACGCACAGGTCGCCACGCACCTCGTCGGCGAGGTCGGCGACCACCCACGGGTCGAGCCGCCGCATCGCGTCGACGGAGGAGGCGCCGACGACGACGAACGTGCGGTCCCGCTTCGGTGGCAGGTTCGCGGCCAGCACGACAGCGGCGCCGTCGGCGTCCAGCCTGCCGACGACCAGCGCGTGCCGGACCCGCTCCACGGTGATCTCCACGCGGCCTCCTCCCACTCATCCCTGACACGGCCGGGACGCCGGAAAGAGTTCACTCACACGGGGAGCGGCCGTCCGGTCGGCGTGAAGCGCAGCGGTTCGGGTTCTTCCGCGTCCGGCCCGATCACGAGCGCGATCACGTCCCGGCCGGTCATCGTGGCCAGCTCGGCCGCGAGCGCCGCGGTCACGGTCGTGCCGACGAGCCGCAACCCGCCGAGGGAGGGCACGAGCCTGCCGCTGCCGGTCTCCGGCACGGGGATCTCCTCCCCCGCCGCCGCTGCCGTGCGCATCTCGTGCACCCGGACGGCGCGCTCGTGCTCGGCGACCGCGTACGGGTCGGTGCCCGACGGCGCCGCGGGCGGCGGGGCGCCGGTCCCGGCGATGAACTCGTTGTCCGCGTTCAGGGGGATCGCGTAGACGCGGTCGAGGCCGGGCAGCGCACCGGGCTCCGCTGGCCGGACCGTGCCCGCCTGGCTGTCCACGATGGACAGCACGCCGTGGTGGTTCACCACGTTCCACGCGTGCCCCCGGCCCGTGCGCGGGAACCCGAACACGAGCGCGTCCGACCCGTGGCCGCCCCGGCGGACCCGCTCGATCACCTCCGCCACACCGTCCGCGCCGCGCCCGACGAGCTCCGGCGCGTACCCCAGCTCCTCGGCGGCCGCGGTCGCCCCGCTGGCAGGACCGCCAGGGGCGCTGCCCGCGACGCGCGGCGTGCCGTGCCAGGTCTCGTGGAAGGCGAGCGCGGCGTCGACGCAGTTCACGTCGCGGCCCAGCTCGGTCCGCGAGCCGTTGACGAGCGCGGCGAACGCGGCCGGGTCGGTGAACCGCGCGCCGGCCGGCACGACCGCACGCAGCGCGTCGACATCGGCCGGGGACGGCGGCACCAGCTGTTCCGATACGGGCCGGGTCGCGGGTGGTTCGTAGGTGGTCGAGGGGCCGTCGGCCTCGAAGTCGTCGCGGGATCGCTTGCGGGGGCCCGATTCCGCGGGCGTGTGGGTGGTGTCGTTCTCGTGCGGCGCGCCGGTGTCCTGGGGCTCGAACGCGCCGCCGATCCGGTCGGTGGAGCCGGGTCCCGGCTGGCCGGTTGCGCCCGGGTCGAGGGACCCCGGGGCGGGCGGCGCGGGGCGCGGCTGGATGCCGGTGACCGGACCACCGTCGGCCTGGAACGCGTCACGGTTCCGCTTGCCCGGCCCGGTGTCCGCGGTGCTGTCGGACGTGGTGGCCGGGTTGTCGAACCCCGGCACGGTGAACGGATCCGCGCCGGGTCCGAACAGGTTCGGACCGGCGAACTCACCCATCGCGTTCGGGTCGAACGCGATGGGGTCGAAGGTGGTTCCGCCCCGGGTGTTCGGGTCGATCGCGAACCCACCCGGATCGTTCGGGTCGAAGGTGCTTCCAGTCAAGAAGTTCGGGTCGAAGGTGCTTCCCCCCAACGCATTCGGGTCGAAGGCGGTTCCGCCCGACAAGTTCGGGTCAACCGTGAACCCGCCCGAATCGTTCGAGGCGAAGGCGGTTCCGCCCGGCACGCTCGGATCGACCGTGAACCCGCCGTTCGAAGCGAAAGTGCTTCCACCCAGCACGCTCGGATCAACCGTGAACCCGCCATTCGAAGCGAGCGTGCTTCCGCCCAGCGCCGCCGGGTCCACCATGGCCCCGCCCGGATTGTTGGGGTCGAAGGTGGTTCCGCCCAGCGCCGCCGGGTCAACCGTCAGCCCACTCGAATCGTTGGAAGCGAAGGCGCTTCCACCCAGCGCGTTCGGGTCAACCGTCAGCCCGCTCGAATCGTTGGGGTCGAAGGTGGTTCCGCCCAGCGTGTTCGGGTCAACCGTGAGGCCGCTCGGATCGTTGGGGTCCAGGGTGAACCCGTCCAGGAAGGCCGGGTCGATCGTGAGCCCGGTCAGGTCATTGGGGTCGAAGTTCAGCCAGGACAGGTCGGTCGGGTCGGTGTCGTCCCAGGGCAGCGCGGGTGCGGTCGCGGCGGTGTCGCCGGTGACCGGGATGGGCGCGAGCGTGGTGTCGAGGCCGGTGAACCAGTCCGTGGTGTCGAGGTTCATCGCGTCGCCTGCCCGCGGGCCGGTCCCGTGTTCGGTGGCGAGCCGCTGCGACAGCTCCCACGCCTTGTCGAAGCCCTCCTTGTGGTGCCGGTAGGCGACCATGTCGGTGATCTTGTCGAGCAGCGCCTTCCTGGCGTCGTCCACCTGGGTCAGGTCGTGGTGCATCATGACGATCAGGTCGGCCGCGCTCTTCGCGGTGGTGTAAGCGTCCTCGGGCAGCTTGCCGAGCTGGTTGCGCGCCGAGTTCACCCGATCGTCCCAGTTCGGCACCAGGTCGGCGACGGTCGTGTCCGCGTTGCCGAGCTTGCCTGCGAGGTCGGCCCGCTCCTGCTGGCTGAGGCTGCGGAACCAGTCGTGGAAGTCACGGCGGCTCGCGTCGGTCATCGTGTCGTTGAGGGTGTTGAACCGGCCGCGCGCGTCGTCCGGGAGCGCGGCGTGCCAGTCGCGGAACTGCTGCCGTTCCGTGGCCTCGATGCTGTACTCGCGGGTCCGCTCGTGCCACGACTGCACCAGCGTGCTGGCCTCCTCGAACGAGGCGGGGAACGCACTGTCCAGCCACGGCGGCGACACCGCACGCGGATCGGTGATGAGCAGCCGGGTCTCGTTCGGCCCGAGCGGCCCCTGATCGGCGGAGAGGGGCTTGGCGTCGTACAGATCGACTTCGTTGAACCCGTCGGTGACCCCGGCCATCTCCAGCCACTTCCGCACTGGCACGACACCCTTGCCCATCGCCGGGTCGAGCACGACCTCCAACGGCGGCCCGTCGTTCCCCAGGTCGATACTGATCAACGGCGCGACGTGGTACCGCCAGGTCACCGGCCGAGGGTTGCCCCTGGTGGCGCCGAACGCGTTCTCCGACTGCGTGACCAGGTCGTTCCCGTTGCGCCCGATGAACACCTTCTTGACGTCCACACCCCACTCGCGGATCTGCTGTGCCCACAGGTGTGCTCGGATGTAGCAGCCGTCCTCCGGGTGCTGGGTCGGGATCGGCAACGGCCCGTCCGTCGGATGGTGGAACGTGGCCGTCGCCAGCTGGTCGTAGAACTCGTTGGCCCTCGCCAACGTCGTGGTGCTTGCCAGCGGCGGCGGGGTGGCGTGGGGCTGGGTCGGCGTCGGCAGTCGCGGGGTCAGGAAGTCCCCGAGGTCCACGTTGGCCTGCCCGGACGACTCCCCGACCGGTGCGGGCGCCGGCTGCGGTGCACCGCCGGGCAGGCCACTGGTGCGAGTGGTGCCGAACTCCGTACCGAGGTCCTTGGAGGTCTGCCGCGCGGACTCGGGCCCGTTCTGGTGCAGGTCCAGCATGACGACGTCACGGATCTGGTCGAGCAACTCCTGCCGCGCGATCTGCTCCGCGGTCGGCCGCCCCACGAACAGCACGGTCTGGTGCCCACCGCTGACGATCGTCGACGCGTCCTGGAACAGCCGCTGCTGCGTGTCGCGGGGAAGGTTCGTGAGCACGTCCCGCGCGTCGTCGACGCGCGCCTCCCACGCGGGGTCATGCGGATCCCGCACCTGTCGACTCCCGGACGGCTGCGGCTTCCGCCCACCTGGCTCGGCCCCCTGCCGCCCTTCGTGCGGTTGCGGGTTCCGGGAGAGGTCCGGCCCCTTGCCCCCGACGTCCACCGGGTCGGGCGTGAACCCGGTGGCCGGTCCCTTGCCCTTCGACTCGGTGCTGTCAACCGGCCCCTCGCCCCTCGGCTCGGGGCGGTCGGCCGGACCCTTGCCCTTCGACTCGGGGCTCTCGGCTGGCTCCTCGCCCTTCGACTCGGGCCTCTCGGCCGGGCCTTTGCCCTTCGCCTCGGGTTTCTCGGCTGGCTCCTTCCCCTTCGCCTCGGACCGCTCGGCCGGATCCGTGCCCTTCTGCTCGGCGCTGTCCGCCAGGCCCTTGCCCCTCGACTCGGGATCGTCGGACTTGCTTGTCGCCTCGGGACTCTCAGCCGGACGCTCGCCCTCCGCCTCAGCGCTGTCCGCCGGACCGTTGCCCTCCGACTCGGCACTGTCCGCCGGACCCTTGCCCCTCGACTCGGGATCGTCGGACTTGCTTGTCGCCTCGGGACTCTCAGCCGGACGCTCGCCCTCCGCCTCAGCGCTGTCCGCCGGACCGTTGCCCTCCGACTCGGCGCTGTCCGCCGGACCCTTGCCCTTCGCCTCGGGACTCTCAGCCGGACCCTCGCCCTTCCCCTCAGGGCTGTCGGCCGGGCCTTTGCCCTTCGCCTCAGGGTCCTCAGCTGGGCCCTTGCCGTTGTTGTGCTCCGGCTGGGTGCCCGAGTCGTTCGAGCTGCTCGAACCCGAGTTGCCGGTGTCCGGCGGGGTCGTGGCCGAAGGCGGGTCCGGCAGGTCGTCGACGGCAGCGTGGATGTCGTCTGGGGTGAGCGTCGACGTCGGGTCCACCGTGTACGCGGCCGGACGCATGTCCCTCGGCAGCGTGGCGACGAAATCCCGCACGTCCCTTGCCGACACACCGGGCGCCACGTGCAGGGTCCGGCCGCGCGGCGCGTCCGCCGGGGCCGGGACCGGCGCCGGGTCGCCGACAGGGTGGAGGATCCCGCCCACGGCGTCGCCGGTCACCGTGAACCCGGCCGGTGCCTGCTTGCCGCCGTGCTGCCACACGTCGGCGATGGTGATGAGGCCCTTGTCGAGCGCCTCCTGCTCCCACACGCGCACATGCAGGTCGTCCCGGGACCCGATCTTCACAACCGTGTGCGCGTCGGGCCGGTCGGTGAACACGTTGCGCACCGACTCGACCGCCGAGTGGGTCCAGTTGGAACCCTTGCGGGTGACGTCGCTGTAGAAGTCGGCGTTCGCCAGGAACAGGTACGACCGGCCGGTGTACTTGACGCCGTCGGTGCCGCCCGTCTTCGACGACGTCGCGGTCGTGACGTCGTTGCCGATGGTCTCCGACACCGGCGGGCCCGTGCCGACCGTGGTGGGGCCCGCGGCCCCGGTGTTGGTGGTGGCGCCCGCGAAGAACGGCAGCGACGGCCCGTAGCTCGTGGACACGGTCGTCGACGTGCCCTGCGGGTCGCCGGTCTCGTGCTCCTGCGACAGGTTCATCTCCGTGCCGTCCGGCAGCGCCCGGACGAAGCGGAAACTGTTCGGATCGAAGTCCGCGGTCAAACCGTAGTCGAACAGCGTGTCGTGGAAGGTGTTCTTGGCGCCGATGACGTTCTCGGTGTGGTACTTGTCGCCGGTGAAGATGGCGTTCGAGCCGCTGTGCAGCGACGAGCCCTTCGTCATCGCGTGCGCGACGTACTCGGCGTTGCCGCCGGGCCGCGTGTAGCTCGACGTGGTGTTCGCGGCCGTGTCGATCCGGGCCTGCGGCACCGGCCCCGCGGGCAGTTTCTGGTTGCCGAGCTGGGCGTACAGCGCGTCGTGGATCGCCTTGGCCGTGCCGGCGCCGATGGCCTCGACGCGCCACCCGCCCGTCGGGCCGAACATCGGCGTGGGCCGCGGCGGCCGGCCCGGCAGCACGTCGAACGTCGGCGGCGCGGCGGGCCGGGTCAGTGGCGGCGACGCGTCCGCGCCCGGCGACAGCAGGTCCACCGACCCCTGCAGCGTGATCGCGGGCGCCGTCCGGTTCATGTCGAACTGGCTGGGCACCCCGAGCAGCGGCGTGTCGAACACCGGCATCGGCACGCGGCGGCGGCTGAACGTCAGCCGGTAGTCGACCTCGTGGCTGGTCCTGCCGACCTTGTCGGTGTCGACCTGGGTGTTGACCTTGTCGCTGCCGCTCCCCGGCAGGACCTCGTCGGTCTTCCTCGTCTTGCTGCCGCCGAACACCTGCGGCGTGAACGCCCCGCTCGACGCGCCCGCGTTCGGCTGCGCCTGCTGGACGGTGCCGTCGGCGCCGGGCTGTCCCGGCGGGACCGACGGCACCTCGCGGCTGTTGAACCCGACCTCGAGCGCGGCCGCCACGCTGTAGGCGTTGCTCTTCTTGTCCTGCACCGAGGACGAGACGTAGTCCGCGTTGCTCTGCTTGTCCGGGACGATCGGCCGGGCGGGCGGACCGGTGTGGGGCCGGTTCGACTCGACAGCGGTGACGCGGATGTCGACGACGTCCTCGAGCCCGATGTTCGAGTTCGGCACGGAGATCACGCCGCCGTGGCCCTGACCGCCGACGAGCACGTCCTTCAGCCACACGTGCCCGCTCGGGCTGTTCAGCATCGTGTCGATCTGGCCGGTGATGTCGGCCCGCCACTTGGCGCTGGTGACCCCGAGCGCGTCCAGTGTGGCGCCGATCTGGTCGGTCCCGGCGGTCACCTTGGCGTCGACGACCGCGGTGTCGCTGTAGGACGCGTACCCGTCGCCGGTCAGCAGTGTCTGCGCCGGGTTGGCGATCGGGTCCTTCGCGTCGGGCAGCGCGCCGGCGAGGTCCGGCGGCACCGGCATGCCGAGCGCGGTGAACAGGTCGATCGCGTGCGCGACCGGCATCTCGACCACCACACCGTTCGGCTGGTCGACGGTGACCGGCAGCGGGGTGAACGGCTTGGTCTTGATGACGTTGCGGATGTTCATGTCCGCTTCGTAGGTGTACCGCGCGTCGAGCGCGACGAACGCGGTGGGGCCCTTGTACTCGTAGGCGTGCTTGGCGCCGCTCGTCAGGTCGACGGCGTGGCTGCTGCCGCCTTTCCAGCCACCGCCGAACACACCGCGCAGCAGCGCGCCGATCCGGCCGTCCCGTTTGGACGCGTAGCCCAGGCTGATCTCGCCGTCGACGCCGATGGCGGTGGACTTCGTGCTGCCGGTGACGTGGTCGCCGGCCTGGTTGCGCTTGAGCGTCCCGTTCGGCCGGATGTCGACGAGCCGCGGCGACGAGTAGTCGACCTTCGCCTTCAGCTCGCCGTTGAAGTCGGTGAGCCTGCCGGTCTGCACCATCCGCCCGGTGCTCTTGGGCGCGCCGCCGATCCCCTGGGTGGCGGTGCCCCGGCTGCCCGCCTGCCCGACGAAGTCGCGGATCGCGTCGTTGGACGTGGTGCCGGGCCTGGTGAGCTCGGAGTTCTTGTAGGTGTAGGTCTTCGGCGTGCCGTCCGGGTTGGTCCTGGACTCGGTGAACTGCTGCTGACCCCACGTCGACCAGTTCCCGGAGCCGGCCGGCGGGGTGCGGGTGGCGCTCGGCGTGGTGCCCGGCGTGGGTTCGACCCGCTTGGCCATCGCGATGTACACGCCCTCGGTGGTGTTGGGCGTGACGTACACGTGCTCGACGTTGGTGTAGTCGCCGAGGCCGGCCGCGTCGATCCTGGGCGCCGCCGCGGGCGGCGCGCCGAGGTAGATGCCGGGGTTCATGGTGCTGGGCGGCAGGGGCCTGGTCGCCCACCCCAGCTTGTCCGACGCGGTCGCCACGTCGATCGCGCCGGTGACCGTGACCGTGTTCAGGTCGGCGTGGCCGGACGGGTTGCCCGCCAGCACGTGGTCGATGTCGGACTTCCAGGGCCCGGAGAACCGGTGCTCGGCGGCCGGCCCGAACAGCTGCCGGTCGCCGAAGAAGAACCGCTGCGCCCAGTTCGGGGTCTTGGTGGAGCGGTGGGAGGTGATGAACTCGACGTCGCCGGTGAAGTCGCGCAGGTCGCCGTCGTACTTGCTGGCGCGCCCGTCCTTGCCGGTGTAGCCGGACTTGTTGGCGTACCCGCCCTCCCAGGTGGCGGTGATCCCGGCGCGGGGCAGGCCGCCGGAGGTCGTCGGGCCACCCTGGTACGGGTTCGGGAGCCCGGCCTCCGGGGTGGCCTTCGGCGGGTTGGGGTTCGGGCTGTCGGTGCCGGTGAACAGGTGCGCGCCGCCGACGCCGAACCGGGCGGACCGCTTCGAGTCGTAGGTGCGGCGGTACTGGTCGGCGTTCTTGTCCTCGGCGCCGGAGTCGGTCAGCGAGGACGGTGCGGTGGTGTTCGGCGGCACGGGCCGGGCGATGATGTCGAGGAAGTGGGTGCGGCCGCCTTCCTGCCAGGTGACCTGGTCGCCGCCGTGCATGGCGTTGTAGATGGCGTCCCGGGCGCCGTTCTGGGAGCCGAACTTGGCCGCCACCGCAGCCTGCCCGTCGGGGCTGAGCCCCTGCGACAGGTCGCGCACGACGTCGGTCGTGTTGACCGAGGTGATCGCGTCCTTGCCGAACCAGTACGTGGTCGGCCGGTTCCCCGCGGGGTCGACCGGCTGGGTGCCGGTGAGGTGCGGTGGGAGGGCGAGGCCGAGGGACCGGGCGAGCGGGACGGGCACCTGAACAGTGCTCGACACGGTGTCCCGCACGCCGTCGCCGTCGCCGACGCGCATGGGCCGGTCGATGCGGTACACCAGCTCGGTGTCGCTCGTGGAGTGGCTGGTGGAGTGCTCGTTGGCGGGGTTGGTCCCGTCGGTGGCGCCGGTGCTGAAGTCGGTGAAGCCGCCGACGAACCAGCCCTTGAGGCCGCCGTAGAGCCCGGCGCCGAACGTGGCGTCGCTGCCGCGCGTGGTGGACCAGCTGTTGGAGTGGCTGTTCGAGTGCGAGTGGTCGACGCCGGTGGTGCCGACGAGCGTGATCGTCGGCGGTGCGGTGGGCGTGACGGTCACGGTGGTGCCGTTCACGTCGACCTGGGCGGGGTTGTTGTTCGGGGTGAGCAGGTTGTCGTGCAGGGTCTGCGCGGCGTTCGCGGAGCTGCCGAGGTGCGGCACGAACGACGGCGGCACGGTCACCGGCGCCGGGGTGAGCGAGGTGAACGCGGGTGCGGGCACCGGGTTGGGGGTGAGGACGTTCGTGCGGGTGATCGTGGGCAGCCGCAGCCCGGTGTCGACGGTCGCCGTCGCCTGCGGCCCACCGGGCAGGTTCGCGGTGATGGACATCGTCGTCGGCACGTAGGTCTGCTGGTTGGTGGTGCTGCTGCTCGACGTGGTGCCGGAGTCGAACTTCTGGGCGCGTTTCGCGACACCGCCGACGTAGACCATCGGCCGGATCGCGCCACCCGCGGCGTCGATGGGGCTGATGAACAGCACCGGGATGCGCAGCGGCATGCTGCTCGAGGTGGACGAGCTGAGCGGGTTCGTGTTCTCCGCGGAGCTGTCGTGGGACGTGGTGCCCGGCTGCGTGTGCACTGGTGTGTAACGGGTGTCCACCGGCCGGTGCAGGTCGGCGCGGAGGTCGACGGTGACGGGCCCGCTCGGTGTGCTGATGGTCAGCGAGCCGTTGTTGATCGCGTTCGCGAGCCCGTCCGTCCCGAGGTTCGTGAGCTGTGTGTGGACCGAGTCGGTCGTGACACCGGCGAGCCCGGCGAGCATGCCTGCGACGTCGTTCAGCGACCCGAGCGTGTCGATCGTCAACTCCGACCGCGGCGGCAGCGACGAGAGCTGGGTGATGGCCTTCTCCACCCCGCCCTGCTTGGCAGCCTCGGTGGCGGCGGTCACCGCGTCGGCCACGGTGGTCACGGCCCGCTTCGCGACGTCCCGGTTGCTGTCGGCCGTGTTCTCGGCGCCCCGCGCAGCCGCCGGCTGGTTGTTCGCGACGGCGTTGTTGGCGATGGTCAGCTGGTCGGCGATGGTCCGCACGGCGTTCCCGGCGCCGGTCACGGCCTGCACGGCGGAGTTCTGCGCGTCGAGAGCGTCGTTGTAGGCACGAGTGGCGGCGGTGTGGGATGCCTGGGTGGCGGCCAGGTCGGCCCGTGCCGTGTTCACGGCCCGCACCGCACCGGCGATCGCACTCTCGACGTCGGTGATCGGGGTGCTGCCGCGCCGTTGCCGGCGGTTGATCAGCTGCTGCCGCAGATCCGACCGGTGCTGACGGGCGTCCCGCAGCCGCTGCTGGGCCCGGGCCACGGCGTCACTCGTCCCGAGGACGGCACCGTGCGCGTCCCGCACCGCCCGCGCGATGGCGGGCAGCTGGCTGCGCGCCTGGTTGTACGCGGCCCGCGCCGCGCCTAGCGCTACGGCTACCCGGTCCCGCGCGTCGGCTGTGGCTGCCTGGATGTCGGCCGGGGTTGGGGTGTTGTTGCTGTTCTGGTCTCCGTTGTTGTTCTGGTCTGAGCTTTCGGGCTTCTTGTCTTGGGGTGTCTCGCTCTTGGTGTTGCTCTGTTCGCCGTTGTCGGTCGGCGCCTTGCCTTCGGGCTTCTTGCCTTGCGGGGTCTCGTCCTTGGTGTTGCTCTGCTCGCCGTTGTCGGTCGGACCCTTGCCCTCCGGCTTCTTGCCTTGCGGGGTCTCGTCCTTGGTGTTGCTCGGCTCCCCGTTGTCGGTCGGCGCCCTGCCTTCGGGCTTCTTTCCTTGCGGGGTCTCGCCCTTGGTGTTGCTCGGCTCCCCGTTGTCGGTCGGCGCCCTGCCTTCGGGCTTCTTTCCTTGCGGGGTCTCGCCCTTGGTGTTGCTCGGCTCCCCGTTGTCGGTCGGCGCCCTGCCTTCGGGCTTCTTTCCTTGCGGGGTCTCGCCCTTGGTGTTGCTCGGCTCCCCGTTGTCGGTCGGCGCCCTGCCCTCCGGCTTCTTGCCTTGCGGAATCTCGCCCTTGGTGCTGCCCTGCTCGCTCTTGGCCTCCGGGCTCTTGGTCTCCGGCCCCTTGTTTTCGGGCGCCTTGCCTTCGGGTTGCTTACCCCGCGGAGTGTTGCCTTGGGGCGTCTCGCCTTTGGTGTTGCTTTGCTCCGCGCTGTCCGTCGGGCCCTTGCCTTCCGGCGTACTGCCCTGCGGAGTCTCGCTCCTGATGTTGCTCGGCTCGCTCTTGGTCTCCGGTCCCTTGCTTTCAGCGCCTTCGGGTTTCTTACCCTGCGGAGCGTCGCCTTCGGGCCTCTTGCCTTGGGGAGTCTCGTTGGCGGTGTTCTGCTCGCCCTTGCTCTCTGGCTGCCTGCCTTCCGGGCCTTTGTCCTTCGCGCTCGTGCTCTGCTCGCCGCTGCTTTCAGGGCCCTTGCTCTCCGGGCCATCGCCTTCGGACTGGTTGCCCTGTGGGATGGTGGAGTTGCTCTGTTGCCCTTCCGGACCCTTGCCTTCTCGGCTGTTGCCCTCGGTGTTGTTCTGGTCGCCGTTGTTGTCCGAGCCCTTGGTCTCGGGCTGCTTGCCTTCGGGGCCTTTGCCCTGGGTGCTGATCTGCTCTCCGTTGTTCTCCGGAGCATCGACCTCGGGCTTCTTGCTCTCCGGCCCCTTGCCCTGCGAATTGGTGCGAACGGGCGGCGGGTTGGTGTGAACAGGGTTGGTGACCAGCTCGTGGGTCTCCGCCGGGGCAGTGTGGGTGTCGGCACCGAGGGTGGCCACAGCCTGCTGGGCCGTGTTCGGCCGAACCGGGGGCAACTTCGGAGCGCTCGTGCTCGGGGTCGTCTTCGGGGTGGGCGAGTCGGGTCGCGGAGGCTTCGGCGCGGGCTGGGGCGTCGACGTGGTGGGCGGCGTCGTGGATGTCGTCGGCTGGGGGCCGTTGTTCTGACTGCCCGCCACCGGCTGCTGTCCGCCGACGAGCGGAGGTGGCTGCTGCGTCGACGGGTTCTGCTGCTCCGACAGCGGTTGTCGCGTCAGCGGATCCACGGCCTGTGGCCTGCTGTCCTGGCCGGCCGGCGGGAGGTTCGTCTGCTGCCCGTTACCGTCAAGTGGGAAGCCCCGCGGCTGCTGCGACGAGTCGTTCTTCGGTGACGCCTGGCTCGGATCGGTCAGCAACTGCGAGTTCGACTGGTCGCCGACGGACGGCTCCCGGCTTGGCGGCGCGGGTTGGTCCGTCCCGCCATTGCCCGATGGCTGCCCGAACCCCGACGAATCCTGGCCCGGCTGCGGGTTCGGCTGCCCCAAACCGAGCGAGTCCTGCCCCGACTGCGGATCGGGCTGACCGAGGCCCGGCGATCCCTGACCAGGCAGGTTGACTTGGCTTTCGCCCGGCGAGTCCTGACCCGGCACCTCCTCCAGACCCGGCTGCGGATTGGACTGACCGGCACCCGGAGAACCCTGACCAGACGGGTTGACCTGGTTCCCACCTGGCGAGTGCTGGCCCGGCACCTCCCCCAGACTCGGCTGTGGGGCGGGCTGACCGAGGCCCGGCGAACCCTGACCAGGCGAGTTCACCTGGCTCCCACCCGGCGAATCCTGACCAGGCACCCCACCCAAACCCGGCTGCGGATGGGACTGACCGGCACCCGGCAAATCCTGACCAGGCGAGCCGACCTGGTCCCCACCTGGCGAGTGCTGGCCCGACACCTCTCCCAGACCCGACTGCGGATGGGACTGACTGGGACTCGGCGAACCCTGGCCCGGCATCTCCCCCGACCCGGGCTGCGGGTCGAACTGACCGGAGCCGGTTGAGTTCTGGCCCTGTGGCTGCGGGCCCTCCGGGCTGGTCTGCCCGAGACCCGGCGACTCCTGAACCGGCACGTTCGACCCGTCCACGGCCGACGGCTGCGTCTGCGCCGCCGGGGGCCGTTCGGAGCCGGTCGTCGGCTGGTCCATCGGCGGCGGGACCGTTGACGGGGTGGTGACCGGAGACGAGTTCGCCGGCGGGTTGGGGCCTGCGATCGTGTCGGTCCAGGTCGGGGTCTGGTTGCCCGGGCCCGGGTTGTTCAGGCCGCGGGGGTTGTCCTGGGTGAAACCGTTGCCGCCGGGCTGGCCGCCGAACGGGACCGGGGCCGGGCCATTACTCGTGCTGTTGCCGGAGCCGTTCCCACTGCCGAATCCATTGCTGTCGACGGGACCGTTGACCGGGCCATTGTCGTTGCCGGATCCGGTCGCGGGGCCATTGCCGAAGCCATTGCCCGGCCCGTTCCCCACGCCATTCGCCGGGCCGTTGCCGAACCCGTTCCCCGGGCCATCGTTGAACCCGTTGCCCGGTCCAGCGCCATTGCCCGGCCCAGAACCATCACCGTCGCCCGGACCGTTGCCGAAGCCATTGCCCGGCCCAAACCCGTTGCCCGAGCCGTTGCCGAACCCCGGCCCAAACCCGTTGCCCGGGCCGTTGCCGAACCCCGGACCAGAGCCGTTGCCCGGGCCGTTGCCAAACCCCGGCCCAGAGCCGTTGCCCGGGCCGTTGCCAAACCCCGGCCCAGAGCCGTTGCCCGGGCCGGGTCCGTTGCCCACCCCGTTGCCGGGACCATTACCCGCTCCCGGCCCACCGCCAGGATCACCCCGCGTGTCGATAGGCGGCGGCTGGTTCTGCCCAGCACCAGACCCGCCACCAGAACCGCCGCCAGGGCCGGGCTTCACGTCGAACACGAACTTGCCGATACCGTCGCCGAGGGCGCTGCCCGCGCCCGACGCGGCGCCGGACGTCGCCGCGTAGGGGTTCATTTCGAATTCGCCCTCGGTGGCGTATTTGTACAGCGCCTCGGTGAGGGTCTCGTGGAAGGCTTCCGTGCCTATCTCGGTGATGATCTCCGGCAGCTTTTTCTGCCACTGGTTGCCGAAGACCTTGCTGAAGTACGTGTTCAGGAACTTGGTCAGGCCGGCCGACAGCACCTTGCCCAGCCCGCCCATGAACGGCGCCAGCGCTGCCCCCATGGCACCGACGCCCGCGGCGTTCGCCGTCTTGTCGGTGTCCCACTGCGTCCTGGTGCCCATCGCGAACTGGGTGGCCTGGGCGGCCGCGTCGATGAGCAGCTGGAACGCGATGCCGAACACAGCGGCCTGCAGCAACTGGATGAGCAGCCTGCCCAGCAGGCTCTGCAGGAGGAACCGGACCACGGCCATGCGTGCCGCCAGCCACGCCATCGACGCGCCGCCGGTGAACGGGGACATGGCGATGGCCAGCGCGATCTCCGCCAGCAGTGCGATCAGCGAGTAGATCGACACGAGCTTCATGTACTCGACGTCCTGCGCCAGCTTCAGCAGGTAGTCGGACAGGCTCTTGAACAGCTGCGCCGCGGCGGCGATGTAGTTGTCGCCCTCGATGAACGGAGCCACGCGGGCGGCGAAGGCGCGTTCCGCCTCCCCCGCCCATTCCGACCTGATGGCGTGGACGGCGGCGCTCAGGCCGGGACCGAGCTGGTCCCCGAGGGCCTGAGCGCCCATCGCCCACTCCGCCGCGAGAGCGCGCAGCTGGTCCTCGTTGGCGTCCGGCCACTCCTCGCCGGTGAGCACCTGGAACAGCTTCGCCACTTCCGGGCTGACCATCATGGCCATCGGGCACCGCCTACTGCCGCGGGGTGGCCGCGTCGGCCTCCGTGTTGCTCTCCTCGAAGACCTTCGCCGCCTCGAACGTCTTCTCCGAGTAGCTGCCGACGACCTTCATGAGCATCACCAGGAACTCGAGCGCCTTCTGCTCGCCGGGCTTGTAGTTCGTGTCGAACTGTTCGCCCATCTCGCCGGTGCCGCCCGCGTTGCGGTACGTCGCCGCGGCGCCCTGGAGCCTGCCGCCGATCCGGTTCGCCAGCGCCGACCACTGGGCGAGGTTGATCCCGCCCCGGGTCAGCGCCTCGACGTCGACGTACAGCCGGTCGTTCACTTGGACCACCTCCCCACATCCGCGATCGCGTCGTCGATCATCGACTCCAGGTCGGGGCCGACGGTGCGCAGCTGTTCGAGGTCGAACCCGGCGGGCACGAGGCCGCCCATCAGCTCGGCCGTCCTCAGCGCCGCCTGCTCCTGCGCCTGGCCGACCACCTCGACGATCTTCGCGCCGAGCTCCTTCGGGGCCATCTCCCGCCACCGCGTGCCGTTGAACGCCAGCTCGGTGAGCTTGCCCTGACCGTCCACCGTGGCCTTGAGCATCCGGTCCTTCGACGTCGCGGTCGCGGTGGCCTCGTGCAGCTTCCCGAGGGCCGCGGCGATCTCGCCCTGCTTGTCGCGCAGTTCACGCATCGCCGCGGTCATCTCGTTCTCGAACGACGAGAACATGCCTGCCTCCTATCCGTTCGCCGTCTGCTCGGCCGCCTGCTCCGGCTGCTTCGCCTGCTCGGCGGGCTTGCCGCGGGACGGCGCGGAGCTGACGTGCACGTGGGTCGGCGCGAGCGGCTCGTCCGCCTCGTACCGGTCGTCGTTGGGCAGCCCGATGATGCCGATGCCCGCGTCGTTGTCGGTGCCCCAGACCTTGTCGTCCTCGGACAGCCACGTCTGCCGTTCGCGTTCCTTGCTGTCGCCAGCCCCGGACATGGGCGGCATCATCGGCGGCGGCATCATCGGCATGCTGCCCTGGCGGTTGCCGACGTCCGCGGTGAACCGCGAGCCGTTGTCGTCGAACTGCTGACCCTGCCCCGACCAGTCGGCCCAGCCCTCGCCGCCGAACCCGCCACCGGCGCCGGTACCGCCGCCGAGACCGGAGAAGCCGCCGCCCGGCGCACTCGCGCCGCCACCACCCGGCAGGTTGCCGAAGTCGCCGACGTTGGCCGTGCCGCCACCACCGCCGCCACCGCCCGGCAGGTTCCCGAAATCGCCGATGTTGCCGGTGCCGCCACCACCGCCCGGCAGCCCGCCGCCCGGCAGGTTGCCGAAGTCGCCGATGTTGCCGGTGCCGCCGCCACCGCCCCCGGGTAGGTTCCCGATGCCGTTGCCCCCCGGCAGGTTCCCGAAGTCACCGATGTTGCCGGTGCCGCCGCCACCGCCGCCGGGCAAGTTCCCGATGCCGTTGCCGCCCGGGAGGTTGCCGAAGTCGTTGCCGTTGCCGCCCGGCAAGTTACCGAAATCGTTGCCGCCCGGGAGGTTCCCGAAGTCGTTGGCACCCGGGAGGTTCCCGAAACCGTTGCCGTTGCCGCCGGGTAGGTTGCCGAAGTCGTTGCCGTTGCCGCCGGGCAGGTTCCCGAAGTCGTCCGCACCGGGGAGGGTGAAGTCGTTGCCGCCCGGTTGGTTGTTGCCGAAGCTGTCGCCGTTGCCGCCGGGCAGGTCGAACTCGGGGAGGTTCTGGTTGCGGAAGCCCTCCGGGCCCGGCTGTTCGTTGCCGAAGGACTCGGTCTGACCGTTCGGCAGCTCGATCGGGTTCCCGTTGCTGTCGACGGGGTTTCCGTTGACGTCGACGGGGTTGCCGTTCGCGTCGACGAACCCGCCCTTGCCGTCGGGGCGGACGTTGCCGCCGCCACCCGGGACGAGTCCCGGCGGGATGACCGGCGGCGGGGTGTTGCCGAACGACTCGCCGTCGGGCCCGGGTCCGTTGCTGGTGAAGGCGTTGTTCCCGGCGGGGTTCTCGTTGCCGAACGGGGTGCTGTTCCCGGTCCCCTCGCCGGGCGGGGGCGGGGTGGTGATCGCGTCGTCGTTCCCGAACGGGTTGTTGCCGCCGCCGGGGTTGTCGTTCCCGAACGGGGTGCCGTTCCCGTTGCCGAACGGGTTGTCGTTCCCGAAGGGGTTGTTGTTCCCACCGGGGTTCCCGTTCCCGAACGGGTTGTTGTTCCCTTCGCCGAAGGGGTTGTCGTTGCCGTTGCCGAACGGGTTGTCATTGCCGAACGGGTTGCCGTTCCCGTTCCCGAAGGGGTTGCTGTTGCCGAACGGGTTGCCGTTCCCATTACCGAAGGGGTTGCCGTTGCCGAACGGATTGCCATTCCCATTACCGAACGGGTTGTTGTTCCCGAACGGGTTGTTGTTGCCGAAGGGGTTGTTGCTGCCCCCGACCGGCGGCGGCGACGGGGTCTCCAGCTCCTCGAGCGAGTCCTTCGTGCCGTCGTAGGCGGTCTGGAGGTTCGACAGCAGCGTCCGCGCCTGCTCGTCCATCGGCTTCATGATGCGGCCGACGTAGTTGCTGATCTCCCGGTTGATGGTGTCCCACGTCGCCTGGCTGTCCAGCGGGCCGGCGAGCGTCGGGAACCCTTCCGGCAGGGGCGTCGGCTCGAAGGTGAACGTGCCGACGTCCTCGACCTTGAAGTCGTCCCACGGCCAGAACGGCGGTGTGACCCGGACCTGGGGCAGGGAGTTGGCGACGGAGCTGTAGCTGGAGACCACCGTGCGGATGTACTGCTCGGCGCGTTCCCGGCTCTGCAGGGCGTAGTAGTCGAGCAGGTACTGCGGCGTGCCGTGCGCCAGACCCTTGCCGACGATGTAGTTGGCCACGTTGTTGATGACCGAACCCATCGCGTAGTTCACCGCACTGGTCAGGGCGCTGTAGTGGTTGTACCAGATGTTCGCCATGCCCTTGCCGAACGTCAGCAGGGCGTTCGCGACCCGGTCCAGCGACTCGGGCGTCTTCCGCTCGGTGACGATCTGGGTGTGCAGGTCGTCCATCGTGTAGGTGATCTTGTCCAGGTTCTGCTTGATCACCGACGCGGCCTTGCCCTTGAACGCCGAGTCGTCACTGGTGAGCTTCTGCACCCACTGGCGCAGCACCTCGAGGTTCTCGGACAGCCAGTTCACGTACTTCGTGACCGTGGCCTGGGACGCCCGCAGCAGGTCGACGTCCATCAACCCGAGCTTGCCCGCCTCAAGACTGCTCATCAGGTCGTTCATGTCGGTGAGCGCGGTGTCCCAGTTCTGGGTCGCCGTCGTGTTCTTGTTGACGTTGATGTACCACTTGTCCCACGCGTGGTAGCTGTAGGCGGTGCCACCCGACTGGCCGTCCGACTGGGTCGCGCCGGGGCCGGGACTCGTGCCGACGTTGAGCCAGCCCATGCCGGCCTGCGCGCCGGTGCGCAGCAGGCCGTACAGGTCGTACCCGTTGCCGGTGACCGTGAACAGCACCTGGTCGTACGTCGACCTGGCGTAGTCCGTGCCTTTGATCGGCTTCGGCTCGCCGAGTGGGTCGGTCATCACTCACCTCCGGTGACGTCGCGCGCTCAGAAAGCCCCGCCGGGCAGGCCGCCGCTGTTGAAGCCGGGGTAGGCCGTGGTGAACCGCGTCGCGTCGTACGCGGCGAGGTCGTCGGTCTCCTTGAACACTTCCTTGGCCAGCTGCAACGACTCGTGGAACGTCTTGAGCGTCTTCTCCAGGCTGGTGTTCTCGGTGTCGACCGAGCCGCCGAACAGGCCGCCGCGGGTGACCAGCTTGGTCGCCGGCTCCCAGGTCTGGTTGTTCGGCTGGACCAGCAGCTCGGAGTCGAGGTAGGTGATGTCGTTGCGGGTCGCCTTGCCGATGGTGTCGCGCACGCCGCCGACGACCGCGATCAGCTGGTTGAAGGCGGTCTCGTCGAACTTGACGTTCGGGTCGGGGCCGACGTTGCCGTTGTTGCCGGGGAACGCGCCACCCGCGCCGGTGCCACCGGTGGGGAAGAGCGGGTTGGTGCCGCCGTTGGCGCCGGGGTTGGACACGGTCGCGGGCATGGTCGCCTGCAGGGCTGCCTGGCGCGGCACCTCCTGGGAGGGCGTGCCGTTGCCGTTGCCCTGGTGGCCGGGTGGGGGCTCGGACTTGTAGAAGGTCTGCGGGCTACCGCCGGACCCGGTGCCGTCGCTGTTTCCGTTGCCCTGGTAGCCGGGTGGGGGCTCGGACTTGTAGAACGTCTGGGGGCTACCGCCGGTCGCGCCCGGCCCGTTGCCTTCGCCGTTGCTGTTGCCGTTGCCGTTGCCGTGCTGGCCGTTGGTCGTCGGCGGTGCGAAGGACGTGGTCGGGGTGAGCGGTGTGGCGAGCTTCTGGACGGCCGGGATCGCCGGGGTGGTGGGGGATCCGCCGCTCGTGGACGGGGTGGACTGCCCGCCGAGCGTCCTGCCCGGCAGGGTCGCGCCCGTCTCGGTGGCGGGCTGGACCGGTTTGGTGAGCCCCTGCGTCGGGGGTGCCATGGTCGCGCGTTCGCCCGGGACGGGCGGGGTGGCGGGCTTGCCGCCGTCCACGGCGTAGTTCGAGTCGGTCGGTGTTCTCGGCTGGTCCTGCGAGCCGTGCGGGACGGGTTTACCGCCGACCTCGTGCCCCGACGGCCCGCCACCCGGACGGTCGCCACCGGGGCGGTCACCGCCCGGCCGATCGCCGCCGGGGCGGTCGCTGGCGTGGTCGTGGTGGCCGGGCTTGTCGTCGCCCTTGCCGGGCTTGTCGTGCGCGCCGTTGCCGCACTTGTCCCAGTCCTCGTCCTGCCGGGGGTGGTCGCCGGAATCGTCGGCGTCGCCGTGGCCGGGCTCATCGGCTGAGTCCTCGTCCCCACCGGGGTGGTCGCCGGAATCCTCATCATCGGCATCGCCATGACCGGACTCGTCACCCGAGTCCTCGTCCCCACCGGACTGGTCGCCGGAATCCTCATCATCGGCATCGCCATCGCCGGACTCGTCACCCGAGTCCTCGTCCCCACCAGACTGGTCGCCGGAATCCTCATCGTCCGCGTCGCCATGGCCGGGCTGGTTGCCCGAGTCCTCGTCGTCGCCGCCGCTGTGGCCGGACTCGTTGCCCGAGTCCTCGTCGTCGGCGGGGCAGTCGTCGTCCGAGTCGTTCTCGGAGTCGTCGCCGCCGGAATGATCGTCGTCCGGGTCGTTCTCGGAGTCGTCGCCGCCGGAATGATCGTCGTCCGGGTCGTTCTCGGAGTCGCCACCGGAATGATCGTCGTCCGAGTCGTCCTCGGAGTCGCCACCGGGGTGGTCGTCGTCGGGGGTCTCGTCCGTGTCCTCTTCGGAGTCCTCGTCGGTGTCCGTCGGAGTGCCGGCGGAGCCGTCGCCGTGGGCTTTGTCGAGGCCGGGGTGTTCGTCGCCGCAGCAGTGGCAGCAGCAGTCGTCCGGTTTGGTGTCGGTCGGCTGGGTGTCGGCCGTCGTGGTGGGACGGTCCTGCGTGTCGGGGCCGCGGTTGCCGACGGTGCGCACGTCGTCGTCGAAGGGGCGGTGTTCCTGGCCGTCGTGGAACGTGCCGCAGCAGGTGCAGGGCTTGTCCTCGACCGGCAGGATGTGCACGTCGTCGCTCGCCACGTGCTCGGCCGGGCGCAGGGGTGCGAGCGGTTCGGCCACCCGCGCCGCGATCGCGGGTTCGGCGGGCAGCAGCTGCCCGTGGGCCAGCGTCACGGCCGGTGAGCCGAAGCCCTCCGCCGGCATGTCGGCCGTGTAGAGGGGCTGGTCGGCCCGCTGCTGCGCGGCCGCGTCACCTGTCCTCGGCGCGTGCGGCGACATCGGCATCCCCATGGGCGGAACCATCGGCACGGCACCGCCCGAGTTCGACGTGGTCGCCTCGGCGACCTGCTTCTTCGCGGGCAGGACGCGCGCCGGATCCGTCTCTTCCACCGAACTCTCCTTCCGATTCCGCGGACCCGGGGAACCGGGCCGTCACCTGGGGATACCGATGCCGCCGGGCACTCACTGGATGAAGATCTGCGCGCCGCGGTTGTCGCCCTGCTTGAAGATCTCGTGCACGTTGATCGACGACACCGTGGTGGCGTTGATCTGCTGCACCATTTCCTGGTAGGCGGCGTTCCACTTGGTCTGGTACTCCAGCCAGATCGGCTGGGCGCCACCCCAGGCGGCCGCGGGGATGTTGCGCAGGGCGGAGTTGAGGTCCTCGATGATCACACCGAGGTTGCCCACCGCCTTGTACAGCTGCTCGTTGATCTCGAGGTAGCCGTTGTGGTTGACGTCGAACGCGGTCATGCTGGGTGTCCTTTCCGGATTGCGGGCGGGCGGGCCTGCGCTACTTCGGCGCGCTGCTGGTCTCGGTCTCGACGTTGCGGTTGCTCTGCAGCAGGCCGCTCGCCTTGCCGTTCAGCTGCTCCAGCTCGGAGATGATCTTCGAGTAGTTCTGGTTCCAGTCGCTGAGCAGGCCGGCGAGCTTCACACCGGAGGTCGAGTTGTTGACCGTGGGCAGCGCGCCCGCGAGGCTCATGACCGAGTTGTTCAGGTTCCGCATCTGGCCGATGCCGGTGTTGGTGGCGTTGATGACCGACACCAGCATCCCGTCGTCGTAACCGTAGTTCGGGTTCGTCACCGGATCTCCTCCTCGTTTCTATTCACTTGCGACCTGTTCGGGGATGTCGAGCACCGGGCCGGTCGGCAGCAGGGCGAGCAGCTCCGCCGGGACCAGCTCGGCGGCATCCACCGAGAACCCGAGCGCCTCGGCTGCTTCGCCGTCGGCCACGGGGAACTTCGCGCCCGCTTCGGTGATCAGGTACACGCCCGCGCCCGGCACACCCGGCGCGGGCCGGGTGCGGGCGAGCATGCCCGCGCCCGGGGCGACCTCGACGAGGTCGGCGACCCGCCCGTCGCGGGTGACGCCTGCCTGCGCGGTGTCCGGCGAACCGGGCATCGACGGCACGGTCACGAGCGCCGCCCGGTCGGACTGCCAGCGCACGCACGGCTTCCCCGCCTCGCTGTCCACAGCGGACGGTGGCGACGCGGGCAGCTCCGCCTGCCAGACCGGTGCGGGCAGCACGGTCTGGGTGGCGAGCTGCGCCGGGGTGATCGCCATGGCGGGCGGCGACGCGTTGCCGGGGTCGGCGCCGAGCAGCGTGGCGACGGTGCGGGACACCGGCACCAGACCGCCCTTCGCGACGACGAACGTGGTGTCCCCCACCGCGTCCGGCACGGTGACGAGCTGGCCGAGCACGGACGGCCGGTTCGCGACGTCCGGGCCGGGCCCGCCGTGCTCCACCGGCGGCGACCCGAGGTCGGGACCGGCGGGCAGGGTGTTCAGCCACGCCGAGTCGACCGCGACGGCCGCCGCGGGATCCATGCCGAGCGCGCGGGGCACCCAGTCACCGGTGACGCGCAGGCGCGTGCCGTGCCACGCGAGGTACCGCTCCTCGCCGACCCGCACCAGCACGGCCTGGCCGGCGTCCACCTCCCGCACACCGGGCACGTCGCCGACCGTCACCGCGACGCGCGGGTCCTCGTCGGACACACCGGCGCACACCAGCCACGGCTTGCCGGTGGTGGTCGCCGACGGCAGCGTGTCCGGGGCGCCGGGGATGCCGATGGGCGCGCCCTTGGGGAACCCGGCGAGGTCCTCGGCGCTGACGGACGCGACCGGCGGCTCACCTTCCACCAGCAGCCGCGCCGAGGCGTAGTTGAGCACGGGGCGCAGGCGACCGTCGATGAGCAGGTACCGGTTGCCGGAGTCCTCGTCGACGACGAGCGTGCCGGGCTCCTCGCGCCATGCGTCGCTGCCCCGGCCGGTGAACAGGGCGACGATCAGCACGATCGCCATCACCACGATGGCGATGCCGATGCCGCCCGCCATGCCCACGGTGGTGCGGCGCAGTGGCCGGTCGACCGCGTCGGGGTCGGTGCGCAGCACCGCCGCGAGAATCCGCCCGACCAGGAACGAATGCGCCTCCACCTGCTCACGCCTGCCGTACACGCTCGCCCCTCCTTCCCTTCCCGCTCACGGTTCTCACGTCGGCAGGGGTTCACAGCCAGGTGGCGACGAGGCCGTAGAACCCGGTCACGGTCAGCGCGAGCGCCAGCACGGCGAGCGCGCAGAGCCAGTGGAGGATGTCGCCGAGACGTCCCCAGCGCGGCACGAGCCTGCGGCCGGGGAGCACCTGCGCGCCCGCGACGGCGTTGCCCGCGAGCCCGAGGAGCCCGACGAGCACGCACAGCTGCCCGAGCAGCGGCAGGTCCGCGGCCCAGCGCAACAGGATGGCGACGAGCACCGCGGTCGCCGGGACCATCGCGGACAGCCGGTGCCAGATGCCCCGCATCTCCCGTGCCTGCAACAGGAGCAGGACGGCGACGACGAGCCCGAGCGTCATGGTGTCCCACGTCAGCTCGCTCGTGAGCACGAGCAGCGCCGCCGTGCCGACGGCGCCGAGCACGGCGAGGAACGACGTGAGGTGCACGTCGGCGAGCGCGGCCCGGTCGAGCACGTCCTTGCTGGGCAACGGGTCGAGGCCCTGCTGGAACTCCTCGGGGGTGGTGGGCACCGGTTCCGCGGCGAGCCCGGCGAGCCACGCCGCGAGCTGCGGCGCCGCGCGGGACACCGCGAGCACGAGCACCACCACGACCGCCGCGGTCGCCTGCGCGTCCAGGCCGATGAGCATCCCCGCCATGCAGCCGATCGCGGCCAGCACCGCGCACGAGGCCACGGCGAGGAACCCGGGCTGCCCCACGCCGAGCGCCGCCCGCGCGAGGGTGGCGGCCGCGGCGACGGCGACGAGCGTGGCGAGCACGCCGGCGCCGGTGAGCCACTCCCCTGCGGCGGCCGCACCGGCGGGCATCGCGAACCCGGCCATCCCGGCCGCGGCGACGCCCGTCGCGCCGAGCGTGATCGCGCCCCCGCGATCGTCGAGCAGTCGCGCGAGGACGGTCCCGCCGCCGACGAGCACGACCGCGACCGCGCACGCGCTGATCGCGGTGGTGGTCCCGTCGGCGGCGAACGCGGTGACGACGATGGCGAGCAGCCCGCACAGGGCGGCCAGCCCGAGGCACACGCGCCGCGTGATGGCGGGCCGCCAGCTGTCGCTGCGGCCGGACAGTCCGGTGTGGATCCCGTCGACCAGGTCGTCGAAGTCGGCCAGCGGCAGCTGGTCGTCCCGCGGCCGCAGGTACAGGACGTCCCCGTCGTACAGGCCCGCGGCGGCCGTCCCGTGGTCCTCGTCCAGCGGCGCCTCACCGAGCCGTTGCAGCACCCAGCCGCCGTGCCCCAGCCCCGCCGTGGCGAGGGAGGGGTCGAGGTGGCCGAGCACGGTCGGCATGAGGTCGGCGATCGGCACGTGCGCGGGCACGGCCAGCTCGACCCGCGAGGTGGGGCCGCAGATCGTGAGCCTGCACATCTCGCCGGAGCCACCCGTGGACGGGGTGGCCTGGGCAGTCACAGGAGCGTTCGAGTTCGTCGCCGCCATACCCCCCACACGGCACCCGTTCCGCCAAAGGTTCAGTCGCCCGGTGACGGCCCGTTCCCAGTTCGCGGTCCGGTGTGAACGGTGCCGGGTCCTGCGCAGTGAACCCTTCCCGGCCGGTGCCGACGTGTAGGTGGTGGACGGGAACCAGAGCGAGGAGCGGACCGCGATGACGACGACACTGTTCCGCAGGCCGAGCCGGGAGCAGCCACCGGAGATGCCGAGCGGTGACCTGTCGCTGCAGGAGCCGCCCGCCCTGCCGGAGACGGTCGGCCGGGACTTCATGTCCGCGCTGATGATGCTGCCGATGATGCTCGGCAGCGGCGTGTTCATGCTGATCTACATCGCGCCGAACAACCCCGTGCTGGGCCTGGGCATGTTCGGGCTGATGGCGCTCATGGCACTGATCATGTTCCTCGTCCAGCTGGCCCGCGGCGGCACGGAGCGCCGGGGCCGGATGCGGGGTGAACGGCGCGACTACCTCCGCTACCTCGGGCAGATCCGCAAGCAGGTGCGGGCGGCGGCCGCGAAGCAGCGGGAGTCGCTCGCGTGGCGGCACCCCGACCCCGGCGGGCTGTGGTCGGTCGCGATGACCGGGCGGCTGTGGGAGCGGCGGGCCGCGCACGGCGACTTCGCCGAGGTGCGGGTCGGCACCGGCGCGCAGCGGCTCGCGGTGCGGATGAACCCGATGAACACCAAGCCGATCTCCGACCTGGAACCGCTGTCGGCGCGTGCGTTGCGGCGGTTCATCAACGCGCACAGCACCGTGTCGAACCTGCCCACCTCGTTGTTCCTGCGCGGCTTCGCGAAGGTGCGGTTCTCCGGCGACCCGGACGCCATCCGGGCGATGACCCGCGCGGTGCTCGCCCAGCTCGTCACCTTCCACTCCCCCGAGGACCTGCGGCTCGCGGTCTGCGCCGAGCCGGGGCGGGTGCACCTGTGGGACTGGGTGAAGTGGCTGCCGCACGCCCAGCACCCCGCCGAGCAGGACGGCGCGGGTCAGGCCCGGCTGCTGGCCGACGGGGTGGACGCGCTCACCGAGCTGCTCGACGCGGAGCTCGGTGAGCGCGGCCGGTTCGAGGCGGCGTCCTCCCCCAGCGCGGAGGAGCCCTACGTGGTGATCGTGCTGGACGGCGTCGAGGTGCCGTCCGAGTCGCGGCTCGCGGGCACCGGCTACCGGAACTCGGTGGTGCTGGACGTCTCCGGTGCGCTCACCAGCGCCGGCCGCACCACGCTGCGCCTGGACGTCTCGCCGGAGCAGGTCGAGATGCTGCGCACCGACCGCACCGGCCAGGAGATCCGCACGAACCTGTGCACGCCGGACCTGATGAGCACCGCGAAGGCGGCGACGCTCGCGCGGATCATCTCCCCGTACCGCCTCGGTGGCACCGCGGACGTGGCGGAGCCGATGGTGGCGAACTTCGAGCTGCCGCAGCTGCTCGGCATCACCGACATCGACACGTGGGACCCGGCGGCGCTCGCCCGCACCGGGCTGACCCGCGACCGGCTGCGGATCCCGTTGGGCATCACGGAGAACGGCGCGCCGATCGAGCTGGACATCAAGGAGTCCGCGCAGGGCGGCATGGGCCCGCACGGCCTGCTGATCGGCGCGACCGGCTCCGGCAAGTCGGAGCTGCTGCGCACGCTCGTGCTGGGCATGGCGATGACGCACTCGTCCGAGGTGCTGAACTTCGTGCTCGTCGACTTCAAGGGCGGCGCGACGTTCCTCGGTCTCGACCGGCTGCCGCACGTGTCCGCGGTGATCACCAACCTCGCCGACGAGGCGACGCTCGTGACCAGGATGCAGGACGCGCTGCACGGCGAGATGGTGCGGCGCCAGGAGTTCCTGCGCGCGGCGGGCAACTACAGCTCCCTGCTGGACTACGAGAAGGCGCGCCTGTCCGGCACGCCGCTGGACCCGCTGCCGACGCTGTTCGTGATCGTCGACGAGTTCTCCGAGCTGCTCGCGTCCAACCCGGACTTCGGTGAGCTGTTCGTGATGATCGGCCGCCTCGGCCGGTCGCTGGGCGTGCACCTCCTGCTTGCCTCGCAGCGCATCGAGGACGGCCGCATGCACAAGCTGGAGAGCCACCTGTCCTACCGGATCGGCCTGCGCACGTTCTCCGCCATGGAATCCCGGTCGGTGATCGGTGTGCCGGACGCCTACCAGCTGCCCAGCGCGCCCGGCAACGGGTACCTGCGCAGCGACGTCGCGACCCTGATCCGGTTCAAGGCGGCGTACGTGTCCGGACCGCACCGCCGCCGCACCCGCGAGCAGCGGCAGGAAGAGGTGCGCAGGCAGGTCGTGCCGTTCGGGGTCGGCAAGCTGCCGGTCGGCGCGACGCCCGCGCCCGCGCCGGCGCCGCGGCAGCCGGAGGAGTCCGAGACCGGCGAGACCGTGCTGTCGGTCGTGGTGGACAAGCTCGTGGGGCACGGCCCGCCCGCGCACCAGGTGTGGCTGCCGCCGCTGGCCGACCCGCCGTCACTGGACCAGCTGCTGCCGCCGCTCGTGCCCGACCCGGAACGCGGGCTCACCGCGGTGGGCTGGCCGGGCTGCGGACGGCTGGTCGTGCCGGTCGGCGTGGTGGACAAGCCGTTCGAGCAGAGCCGTGACCTGCACGTCGTCGACCTGTCCGGGCCCGGTGGGCACGTCGGCATCGCCGGTGGCCCCCAGTCCGGCAAGAGCAACCTGCTGCGCACGCTGATCGCCGCGATCGCGGTCACGCACACCCCGGCGGAGGCGCAGTTCTACTGCCTCGACTTCGGTGGCGGCACGCTCGCCGCGCTCGAGGGGCTGCCGCACGTCGGCGGGGTCGCGGGCCGGCTGCAGGCCGAGCGGGTCGCCCGCACGATCGCCGAGGTGCAGACGCTGCTCGCGGAACGGGAGCAGGCGTTCGCCGAGCACGAGGTGGAGAGCATGGCCTCCTACCGGGAGCGGCGCGCGAAGGGCGAGTTCGCCGACGACCCGCACGGCGACGTGTTCCTGGTCGTCGACAACTGGGGCGCGCTGCGGTCGGAGTTCGAGCAGCACGACATGGCGCTGCGCGCGCTCGCGGGCCGCGGCCTCGCGTACGGCGTGCACCTGGTGCTCACCACGAACCGGTGGTCCGACGTGCACAGCCAGCTCCGCGACCAGCTCGGCACGCGTCTTGAGCTGCGGCTGGGTGACTCGATCGACTCGGTCATCAACATGCGCAAGGCGGCGGAGGTGCCGCAGATCCCCGGCCGCGGCATGACGTCGGACCAGATGCACTTCCTCGCCGGTGTGCCGCGCATCGACGGCGTCTCCGGCACCGTCGAGCTCTCCGACGCCACCCGCGACCTGGCCGCGGCCGTGGCCGAGACGTGGCAGGGCGCGGCGGCGCCCGCCGTGCGGATGCTGCCCGCGGTGCTGCCCGCCGAGGACCTGCCCGCGCCGCTGCCCGGTCCGAAGGTGGCGCTGGGCGCCGGCGAGCTGGACCTGCAGCCCGTGTGGCACGACTTCGGCGACCGGCCGCACCTGACGATCATCGGCGACAGCGGCAGCGGCAAGACCGCGGCGCTGCGCCTGATCGTCGGCGCGATCACCGCCGTGTACTCGCCGGAGGAGGCGCAGATCCTGGTGGTGGACCCGCGCAGGACGATCCTCGAGTCCGTGCCGGACGCCTACCGGCGCGGCACCGCGGTGTCCGTGCCCGCCGCCGAGGCGCTGGTCCGGGAGATCACCGCGGAACTGCAGGAACGCGTGCCCGGCACCGACATCACCCCGGCGCAGCTGCGCAGGCGCGACTGGTGGCGCGGCCCCGAGATCTTCGTCGTGGTCGACGACTACGACCTGCTGCTCGGCCCGGCGGGCGGCCCGTTCCAGTCCCTTGTGGAGCTGGTGCCGCAGGCGGGTGACATCGGCCTGCACATGGTGATGGCGCGGGCGGCGGCCGGGTCGAGCCGGTCGGCGATGGAGCCGGTGACGCGGCGGCTCCAGGAGTCGAACACACCCGAGCTGGCGCTGTCCATGCCGAGCACCGAGCTGCCGCTGCTCAACGGTGCGCGGGGCAGGCAGCTGCCGCCGGGCCGCGCGGTCCTCGTCACCCGCCGCGACGGGGTGGGGCTGCAGATCGGGTGGACGGAGGAGCCGGCATGAGGGCGGTACTGATCGGCGCGGTCCTGGGCGTGACGGCCGCGTTCACGCCGGTGCTTCCCGCCGCGGCCCAGCCGCCGCCCGCCGGGCAGTGCACGCCGCCGTCGACGACCCCCATCACGCACGAATCCTGGGCGCAGCAACGGATGGACGCCGACCGAGCGTGGCCGCTGACCCGCGGGGACGTGGTCGTCGGGGTCGTCGACACGGGCGTGAGCGCGGCGGCGCCCGCGCTGAAGGGCGCCGTGCTGCGCGGGACGAACCTGGCAGGCGGCCCGGGTAACGACGACTGCTTCGGACGCGGCACGTTCATCGCGTCGCTGATCGCCGCGCGGCCGAGCGACAACCCCGACGTCCCGTTCACCGGCATCGCCCCGGCAGCGCGGATCTTCCCGGTGCGCGTGCACGACGAACCGCCGAAGATCCAGGACCACGCGTGGCTGGCCCGCGCCATCGGCGACGGGATCGTCGCGGCGGTCGACGGCGGCGCGCGGGTGGTCGCGGTCGGGCTGGTGGCCACTTTGGACATGCCGGAGCTGCGTGCCGCGGCCGCGTACGCCGCGCAGCGGGACGTGCTGGTGGTGGCGTCCGCGTCGGTGCCGAAGCGGGGCCAGCTCGCGTTCCCGGCACGGATCCCCGGTGTGCTCGCGGTGGCGCCGGTCGGGCCGGACGGCCCGGTGTCGTCGCCGATCTACGGCGCGGACCCGACGCTCGCCGCGCCCGCGCAGAACCTCATCGGCGTCGCCCCGCGTGGTGCGGGGCACCGGGAGGCGTCCGGCGCCGAGCTGTCGGTCGCGTACGTGGCGGGGACGGCCGCGCTGGTCCGGGCGTACTACCCGGCGCTGTCGGCACGCGAGGTGGCCGACCGCCTGACGGGTACCGCCGACCACCCGTCGACCGCGCTGCCGAACAAACTGATCGGCTACGGCGTGGTGGACCCGTTCGCGGCGGTCACCATCGTCCCCGACGCCGACGCGGCACCCACGCCGGCGGCCGAGGACCTGACCGTCCCGAAGCCACCGGCCCCGGACGACGCGCCCGCAGGCAGAGCACTGTGGCTCGCGGGCGGTGTCACGGCGGCGGCGCTGCTGCTGGCGGGTCCGACGGTCGCGGCGGCGGCACGGCGCCGCCGCGCCACGTGACGTCGATCGTGGCGGAGAACAGGTAACCCATCCCCGGGTCGTACTCCGCCAGCAGCACCGGCCCCTCGGCGCCCCGCAACTCCGGCAGCCTGCGGGCCAGTTCGAGCCACACCCCGGTGTACGGCTGGTTCTCCCGGCACACCACCGCGTTCCCGGTGCCGGGCGCCATGCCCGCCAGGGTCGGGCCGAGGATCACGGTCGCCGCGTCGGACAGCTGCGCGGCCAGCGCGCCGGGCACCTCGTGCGGCGCCACCTCCGTGTGCCGTCGGACCGACAGCCCACCCGGCACGCCGGACGTCTCCAGCACCACGCCGACCGCCGCGGCGCGGTCGGGAACCGGGGCGGCCACGGGGAGTTCGTGGTACACGGTCGGCTGCTCGGCCACGAGCAGCACGGCGCGCCGTGCGCCGCCGGTGCGTGCGTACCCCTCGATCAGGTGCAGCGCGGTGAACGCGGCCAGCAGTCCCTGGTCGCACACCGTGAACGCCATCGGGGCGCCCGCGCAGTGCCAGCTCAGCACCGTCGCGGTGGACCGGCCGTAGCGGACGTCCGGGACACCGGTGGCGAGCACGAGCAGGTCGGCCGGGCGGTCCTCCGGCACCAGCTCGGCGAGCAGCGGCACGCACATCTCGGCGTAGGAGTGCCCGACGCCACCGTCGAGCAGGTCCTCGCGGACGGCGAGCCCGTACGGCGCGGCCATGTCGCGGACGTAGCCGGGCATCGTCGGGTTCAGCACCTGGCCGGTCAGCTCGTCGAACGTCCTGCCCACCGCCCCGCTGACCCGCAGGTGACCGCCGTCCTCGAGGATGTCGGCCGCGTTCAGCGGACCGGTGACGAACATTCCGCGCATGCCTGCAGTGTGCCCGTGATGCCCGGGATGTCCAGCTTGGCACCACGTCGTACCAAGGTCGTTCGGCAGACGGGAGCACATGGCTGACCCGTTCAGCCGACGAAGTCCCGCCCGCCGCCGGGAACCGCTTTTCCCCGTGTTTTCCCGGTTACGATTCGCGCGCTCGGATCGGATGGCACGCGTGTGACCCGTGGCCGAACTACCTCTGGAGTGTGTGATGACTTCACTGCCCGCGAGACCTGAGTACGTGTTGCGGGCACTGGAGCTCTTCGCCGGGTACGGCGACCGCGAGGGACTGGTCAACGGGGACGCGCGGTTCACCTACACCGAGATCCGGGCCGCCGTCCTCGACATCGCCGCGAACCTGGCCGACCACGGACTGCGGCCGGGCACCACGGTCGGGGTCATGCTCGGCTATCCCCCGCACGCACCGATGATCCAGCTCGCGCTGCACCTGCTCGGCTGCCGCACCGCGTGGCTGTCCAACGCCGCCTCCCCGAGGGAACTCGCGGCCTACATCGACCAGGTGGCGCCGGAGGCACTGCTCTACGAGGTCGCCGTCCACGGCGAACGCGGCCGGGAGATCGTGGAGCGCCTGGGGATCCCCGCGTACTGCGTCGGCTCCGGCGGCGCAGGACCGGACATCCTCGCGCCCCGCCACCCCGGCGCCGCACCGTTCGATGTGGACAGCGCGACCGGGACGCCGGAGTCGGTGTTCCAGACCAGCGGTACCACCGGGATTCCCAAGCCGCTGCTCCACACGGCCTACCTGTACGAGCAGATCCTCACCCTCGCGGAGGCCATCCTCGCCGCGGACGAGCCGCGCTACCGGCACGTCACGGTGACGCCGATGTGGTTCGTCGCCGGGCAGACGTCTGCGTTCCTGTACCTGTTCACCGGCGGCACCCTGTTCGTCCAGCGGTTCTTCCGCGCCGCGGAGTTCCTGGAGCTGCTGGAGCGCGAGCAGGTCAACTCCACGTTCATCACCCCGCTGATGCTCTACGAGCTGCTCGACCACCCCGACTTCGACAAGCGCGACCTGTCCGCGATGCTCGTGCTGAGCGTCGGCACCGCGGCGACCAACCCGGGGCGGTTGCGCCAAGCGGTCGAGAAACTGGGTCCGGTCGTCCGCATCACGTACGGCCTGTCGGAGTCCCCGTTCATCTCCGCGTACCCGGGCGTGGCCGCCGACCCGGACCATCCACACCGGATCGCGTCGTGCGGTCCCGCGTACGGCGACGTGCGGCTGGAGATCCGCGGCGAGGACGGCACCACCGTGCTGGCCGCGGGCGAGACCGGCGAGCTGTGGGTGGCGAGCAAGCTGAACTTCGCCGGGTACGTCGGCCGTCCTGAGCAGACGGCGGAGACGCTCGTCGACGGGTGGGTGCGCACCGGCGACATCGGGCACGTCGACGAGGACGGCTACATCTACCTCACCGGCCGCGCCAGCGACATGATCATCACCACCTACGGCAGCCACCACATCTTCCCGCGTGCCATCGAGGACGCGCTGACCACGCACCCGGACGTGCGGGCGGCGGCGGTGATCGGCGTGCCGCACGACGAGCTCGGCGAGGCCGCGCACGCGTACGTGGTGCTGCGCGACGGCGCGGCGGTGACCGAACAGGAACTCGTCGACGTGGTCAAGGAGAAGCTCACCTGGGTGTGGGCGCCGAAGTCGTTCGACTTCGTCGACGACCTGCCTCGGACGGGCAGCGGGAAGACGAACACCCGGCGGCTGCGCGAGAAGTACGCGGCTGAGCACGTGTTGGTGGAAAGCGCGGCGGATTGAGCGCGGTCACCGAAACCTCCAGCACCGCGGCCAGGCTCGGGCTCGTCGCACTGATGACGGGACACATCGTGTCCATGCTCGGCAGCGTGGTCACGACCGTGGCCGTGCCGTGGCTGGTGCTGACGAGCACCGGCAGCGCCGCGAAGATGGGCCTGATCTCCGCGTGCACCGTGATCCCGGCGCTGCTGTCCGGCATCTTCGGCACGCCGCTGGCCGACCGGTTCGGCATCCGCCGCACGCTGATCGTCGCGGAGGGTGCCGCCGCGCTGGCCATGCTCGGCATCGCGGTGACACCGGACATCGGGTTCCTCGCGCTGGCCGCGCTCGTCGCGGTGAAGGGCGCGCTCGTCGGGGTGGGCGGCCGCGCGCAGCACGTGCTGCTCCGCCCGGTCAGCGACGCGGCGGGCATGCAGATCATCCGGACGACCGCGATCTACGACGGCGTCGGCAACCTCGCGATGGTGACCGGCGCGCCGCTCGCCGGCCTGCTGATCTTCTGGCTCGGCCCGCAGGGCGCGATCTGGTTCGACGCGGCGAGCTTCGCGTTGTCCGCCGTGCTCGTCGGGCTGCTGGTGCACCCGCCCGCCGACGCCATGCCGGACCGCAAGGCCGCGGCGGACGAACGGTACTTCGCCGCGCTGCGCCGCGGTGCCGCGCACCTGTGGCAGGACCGGCTGCTGGTCGGCATGCTCGCGATGACCTCGGTGATCAACCTGTTCACCGTCGCCAACTACGCGGTGTTCGTGCCGCTGTGGGTGGACGAGCACTTCGGTGCGGCACCCGCGGTCGGCCTGATCCTCAGCGCGTTCGCGGCGGGCGCGATCGCCGGGAACGTCGCGTTCACCGTGTTCGGCCCGAAACTGCCGCAGTACCTGACGTTCACCGTCAGCCTGGTGCTGTGCGTCGCACCGCGGCAGCTCACGCTCGGGCTCACCGACAGCCTCGCCGCGGTGCTCGTGGTGTCGGCGCTCTGCGGTGTGACGCAGGCGGCCATCCGGCCGATCCTCGGCGCGATGCTCTACGCCCGGGTGCCGGTCGAGCTGCAGAACCGCGTGTTCGGCATGGTGACCGCGGTGACCGGCAGCAGCCTCGCGTTCGGCGGCACCCTGGCGGGTCTCGCGGTCGCCGGTCTCGGCCTGCAGCACGCGATCGTCCTGTCCGGATCCCTCTGCCTGGTGGTGACCATGATCCCGTTGCTGCGTTACCGGCCGAGCGTGCACGGCCGCCTGATCACCACCGAGGCCACCGGTGACCAGCCTTCGTGACGGGTCAGCCGGTCTTCAGGATGCGGGTGGTCGACGACCCGACGGCGACCACCTGACCGGACTCGTCGAGCAGCTCGCCCGCGAGGAAGGCGATGGTGCCGCCGCGGTGCACGATCCGCCCGCGCCCCACCAGCCGTCCCGGTTTCGCCGGCCGCAGGAAGCTGACCTTGAGTTCGATGGTCGTCCCGTACTGGCCGGGGTCCAAAGTGGCCGCGAGCGCGGGACCCATGGTGTCGTCGAGCATCGCAGTGAGGAAGCCGCCTTGCACCGTTCCCGCCGGGTTGAGGAAGTCCTCGGTCGCCTCGAAGGAAACCTCGATCTCACCCCGTTCCGTGTCGGCGTCGATCAGCGACCACCCGAGGGTCGTGGTCGCCCTGGGCATCGGCGCCCGTCCCTCGACAGCATCCCAGAAGTGGCCTCTGCGTTCGCCCGTCATGGGGCAAGGTTAGTACGCCGGAGAGGCCCGTCATGACCGCCTTGCGGGAGGTCGCCGGGCACCTGCCGGAACGGCGGGTGCCGCTCGGCGAACTGCTCGCCGGGTGGCAGCTGCCCGCGACGACCGTGGAGACGCTCCAACGGTCCTACGGCTACGCGGAGGTCCGCAGGCAGGAACCCGGTGCGACGCTGCTCGACCTCCTGGCGGGGTCCGCGCGGAACCTGGCCACGTTGTCCGCCAACGAAAGCCGCATCCGCTACGTGCTGTACGCGCGCACCGTGCCGGTGTCGCAACCGCACCCGCTCTCGCCGATGCCGGACCTGTGCGAGGTCCTCGGCCTGCGCGGGGCGACGGCGTTCGCGGTGACGCACCACGGCTGCGCGGCTGGCCTGCTCGCGGTGGACATCGCGGGCCGGTTGCTGGCCGTGGACGGCGATCCGGACGCGCTGGCGCTGATCCTGGCGGGCGAACAGGTCTTCACCCTCGACGAGACGCTGCGCCCGGAGGCGCGGATCTTCGGCGAGGCGTCCGCCGCGTGCCTGGTGTCCGCGGACGGCGCACGCGACCGGGTGCTGAGCTACGTGACCCTGCAGCGCGGCGACCTCGACCACTGGGCCACGGACCGCCAGGACGCGGCGGAGCGGTTCGCCAAGGAGTACACGCTGCTGCTGGGTGAGGTGATCAGCACGGCGGCCGCACGGGCCGGTGTGCGGCCCGGCGAGCTGCGCCTGATCCTGCCGCACAACGTGAACGTCCGCTCGTGGCGGAAGGTCTGCAAGCACCTGGAGCTGCCGTCGACGACCGTGATGCTCGACAACGTGCCGCTGATCGGCCACACGTTCGCCGCGGACCCGTTCCTCAACTACCGCACCGCTGTCGACAACGGACTACTCACGGAAGGCGACCGATATCTCTTCGTGTCGGCGGGCTACGGCGCGATCTTCTCGGCAATGGTCATCGAGCACTGAAAGGATGCCTCACCTTTTAGCACCAGTGCCGACGGGCCGTTCGGCGCAATACGTTTCAGCGAACGCAGCTTGCGGTAGCGAACACAACTGCAGATACTTTTGTTCGTATTATCCCACTAACCAAGGAGGCTCCATGGCGAGCTTTGGTGGCGCTGAAGTCGCAGCTTTCGGTGGCAGCGAAATCATCGAAGCCGCGTTCGGCGGCGGCGAGTTCGAGCGCGCTTTCGGCGGCAGCGAGGTCGAGGTCGGCGTCAGCGCGTAAGTGATGTGAACGGTGGCCCGCATCGCAATACAGCGATGCGGGCCCACTGTCATGGAAAAAAGCTCGTGAACAATTTCCGCGCGCTCCAGGAAAATTGCCGTCACGCGTTCCAGGGCACATTTTCGGCCCTGAGCGTTCCGGTCCTCACGTCGATCACGGAACGGCACCGGTCCGGAGAGGACAGAGCACGACCCTTCGCCGTTCCCGGTCAGGTCGCCGCGACAGCGTGTCTGATGTGGACACGGCGCGGTCCGCGCTCGCGGACCCGCGCTCTGCGGCACCACTCGGGGGCGGCACGACGCGCGGTACGTCGGCGGGGGGCTACCGCGCGCGTCAGTCGTGGGACAGCGGCGTCCTGGGCGCGACCGGATCACCGCGGCCCAGCGCACGCAGCTCGGCCCTGGGTCAGGCGTCGACGAGCCACCCGTGCTTGTCGGGGGCGAGACCGCGCTGGACGTCCGTGAGCGCGGTGCGCATCCGCGCGGACACCGGTCCCGCGGTCCCGTCGCCGATGGTCCACTCCCGTCCCTCCGCGACCACGCGGCCGATGGGGGTGACGGCGGCCGCGGTGCCACAGGCGAAGGCCTCGGCGAACGCGCCGGTCCCGGTGAGGTGCTGCCAGTCGTCGAGCGTGACCCGGCGTTCCTCGACGCGGAAGCCCTCGTCCTCGGCCAGGGTCAGCAGGGACCGGCGCGTCACGCCGGGCAGCAGCGTGCCCGTCAGCGGCGGGGTGACCAGGGTGGTCTCCTCACCGTGCCGCTGCACCCAGAAGATGTTCATGCCGCCCATCTCCTCGACGAACCGGTGCTCGGCGGCGTCGAGCCAGACGACCTGCTGGCAGCCGTGTTCGGCGGCCTCCTGCTGGGCGAGGAACGCGGGGGCGTAGTTGCCCGCGCACTTGGCCTCGCCGGTGCCGCCGGGCGCTGCGCGGCTGTAGCGGGTGCTCGCCCACACCGACACCGGCGGGCTGTCCGCGCCGAAGAAGTTCTCCGTGACCATGGCGAGCAGCAGGAACCGGTACTCGAGGCCGGGCGCGAGCGCCAGCACCGGGTCGGTGGCGAACATGATCGGGCGCAGGTACAGGCTGCGTGCCGGTTCGGACGGCACCCACCGCTCGTCGGCACGGACCAGCGCACGGGCCGCCTCGACGAACACCGCCACGGGCAGCTCGGGCATCGCCAGCCGCCGTGCCGAGTCGGCGAAGCGGGCGCCGTGGTCGTGCGGCCGGAACAGCACGGCGTGCCCGTCGGCGTGGCGGAACGCCTTCATGCCCTCGAACACGACCTGGCCGTAGTGGAGCCCGACCATCGCGGGGTCCACGGTCAGCGGTCCGTAGGGCACGACCTCGCCGTCGTGCCAGCCGCGGTCGGCGGTCCACCGCAGCGACACCATGTGCTCGGTCAGCACTCGCCCGAACGCGGGCCGCGCGCACCGGGCACGCAGTTCGTCGTCGGTGATCCGGTCACCGGCCGCCAGCGTCCGGTCGGCCAAGTCAAGCTCGCTCACGCCACCCCCACAAGGTCCGGAGTGACGCTATGCGGCCGTTTTCGGCAGGTCAACCCCCGCGCTGATAGCTTGCCCGCCATGGATCAGGCGCGGCGGGAGGCGTTCGGACGCCATGTGGTCGGCACGTTGACCGGTGGCGCGATGACGATGCTGATGAGCCTCGGGCACCGGACCGGGTTGTTCCAGGCCGCGGCGGCAGGGCCGGCGACGAGCGCGGAACTGGCCGCGCGGGCCGGGCTGCACGAGCGGTACGTGCGGGAGTGGCTCGGCGCGATGGTCACCGGCGGGTTCTTCACCCACGACGACGGCGTGTACACGCTGCCCGCCGAGCACGCGGCGCTGCTGACCGGGGACACGGCCGCGAACGTGGCGCCGATGGCGTCGATGCTGCGTGCGTTCGCCGGGGCGCTGCCTGCGCTCGAGCGGGCCTTCGCCGACGGTGGCGGGGTGCCGCACGCCGACTTCGCGCCGCACTTCGCCGCCGCGGGGGCGCGGCCGGGTGACACGTGGCGGCACATCTACGAGACGCAGCTGGTCGACGGGTTCCTCGGCGCGGTGCCGGGGCTCGTCGAGCGGCTGACCGCGGGCGCGCGGGTGCTCGACCTCGGCTGCGGCGCCGGGCACGCGGTGCGGGTGGCGGCGGAGGCGTTCCCGGCGTCGCGGTTCACCGGGCTGGACATCGACGCCGAGCTGATCGCCGCGGCGACCGGGCCCACGAACGCGGACTTCGTGGCCGGGGACGCCGCGCGGCTGGCCGCCGACCCCGCCTACGACGTGATCCTCGCGTTCGACGCGATCCACGACCAGCGTGACCCGGCCGAGGTGCTGCGGCGCGTGCACGCCGCACTCGCCCCCGGCGGGGTGTTCGTGATGGTCGACGCGAAGTTCTCGAGCGACCTCGACGGCAACGTCGGCAACCCGCTCGCCGCGCTGTGCTACGCGATCAGCCTCATGTACTGCACGACGGTGTCGCTCGCGGAGGGCGGCGCCGCGCTGGGCGCCATGTGGGGCATCGAGCTGGCCACGTCGATGCTGCGCGACGCGGGCTTCTCCCGGGTGGACGTGCTCGACTCGCCACGTGCCCAGAACTGCATCTTTGTCTGCGTTCCGTAGTCGGCACTAGGACAGACGAGCGAATCAGTTGGTGGATCTCTGACACGATCGGGCTGCTCCAAGTACCATCAGTGACAGGGAACACTGGGCAAGGGGGCAGCTGGCTTTGTGGGGGGACCACACTGATCCGATCCGGATCTTTCTCTACCACCCGTACAACCTGGCGTTGATCGGGCTGCGCAGCGCGATGGCGGGCGAGCCCGGGATCACCGTGGTCGGTGCGGGCGGGTCACGACGATTATTGGCCCGGCACGCCAAGGACCCGGACACGGACGTGATCGTGCTCGGCCTGCACGACGCGGCGCGGCCGGTCGAGTTCGACGACGTCCGCACGGCACGCGGCACGGCACAGGGCCCGCGGATCGTCGTGCTCAGCCAGGACCACGAACAGGGCACGGTGCGTGCCGCGATGCGCGCGGGCGCGCGGGCGTTCCTGAGCCTGGACTCGTCGGCCGAGGAGCTGCGGCACGCCGTCCGCACGGTCGCGGCGGGTGGCGCGGTGCTGTGCCCGTGCGGCGCGGAGGCGATGTTCGACGCGGTGGCGGGCCCGGTGCGGATCCCGGAGAGCAGGCCCCCGTCCGGTCACGACGACCTGAGCAGGCGCGAGCGCCAGGTCCTTGGCCTGCTCGCGAGCGGGCACAGCAGCGCCGAGATCGCGGAGCTGCTGTCGGTCACGGAGACGACGGTCCGCTCGCACGTCCACCACCTGCTCGGCAAGCTCGGGCTGCGCAGCCGCGCGCAGGCCATCGCGTGGGCGTTCCAGCACGGCCTCGTGCCGTCGGTGCCCCCGCCCCCGTCAGCCCCTGCCTCGCTCGACC
Source organism: Actinophytocola sp. KF-1 (assembly GCF_054661535.1). NCBI lineage: Bacteria > Bacillati > Actinomycetota > Actinomycetes > Pseudonocardiales > Pseudonocardiaceae > Actinophytocola > Actinophytocola sp. KF-1. The sequence goes on from NZ_BAAFVK010000014.1 coordinate 273,825, forward strand.
GCGTCCGCCATGTCCGCCACAGTCGGCGCGTCGAACACGACCTGCAGCGGCAGCTGCACGCCTAGCTCCGCGCGCATCCGCGTCACCAGCCTCGTCACCAGCAGCGAGTGGCCGCCGACGGCGAAGAAGTTGTCGGTGACGCCGACGCGGTCCAGCCCCAGCAGGTCCTGCCACATCTCCGCGATCCGCTGCTCGGCCGGCGTCCTCGGCGCCACGTACTCCCCCGCCGCGACCGGGCGGCCCGCGTCCGGTGCGGGCAGCGCCCGCCGGTCCCGCTTGCCGCTGGCGGTCAGGGGGATCGCGTCGAGGACGGTCCACGTGGCGGGCACCATGAACTCCGGCAGCGCACTGGTCGCGTGCTCGCGCAGCGCGGCCAGGAACGCGGCGGTCCCCCGCCACAACGCGGGCCGCGTCCCCGCCACCAGGCCGGGGCGGGTGGCGTGCACGTTGTACAGGCCGGTGGTGGCGAGCTGCGGGTCGCGCAGCACCTCGACCCGGTACCCGTGCCCGGTGAGCAGGGCGGTCACCGCGGCGAGGCTGCCGTCCCGGTCGTGCACCTCGACGACGATCTGCGCGATGCGTGCGAAGTCGGCGTCGTCGATCCCGGCGAGCACCTCCTGCTCGCTCTTCTCCACGTCGATCTTCAGCAGGTCGATCCGGTCGGCGCCGAGGTCGGCGAGCACGTCGGAGAGCCTGCGGACCCGGCACTCGTACGGCACGGTGCGCAGCCGTTCGGCGAGCAGCTCGTCGAGCACGTCCTCGTCGAGCTCGACGCCCTGCGCCCGCACCTGCTCGACCAGGAACGACTTCACGACCCGGCGCTCGTCGGACTGGTCGGGGTGGCGGCCGGACAGCACGGACGCGTACGGGTAGTAGGCGAACGTCGCGGTGGTCTCTTCCGCGCCGAGCGCGACGGGCACGACCTCGCCCGCGACGGCGTGGAGCGCGCGGTTGTGCCGCAGCACCGCGACCGCCGGCGGCATCGGCTCGACGGAGTGGATGGTCGGCGACGCGCACAACCCGGCCGCCCACACGGCGAACAGGCCGACGTTCGCGCCGACGTCGACGATCACCGCGTGGTCGGGCAGCACGACGCCGCCCCGCAGGTAGGTCTCGTCGGCGAAGATCTCCCCGGCCATGAAGTCGGTCTCGGACCGGTTGAGCGCGAACACCGTGGTGCCGTCGGGCAGGTCGAGCACCTCCGCGCCGTCGGGCGTGGTCGCGGTCAGCCCGGCGACGCGGGCCGGTGCGGGTGCGTGCCGTTCGCCGGGCACGACGTACGCGGCGAGCCTGCCGTCCTCGCGCAGCACCACGGCCGCGTCCCGCACCGCGGGGTGCGCGGCGACCACGGCCTCGATCTCGCCGGGCTCGACGCGGAACCCGCGCACCTTCACCTGGTCGTCGGCGCGGCCGACGAAGTGCAGCGTGCCGTCGGGTGCGCGGCGGGCGAGGTCGCCGGAGCGGTAGGCGGGCGCGCCGGTGACGGGGGCGGGCACGAACCGTTCGGCGGTCAGCTCCGGCCGGTCGCGGTAGCCACGCGCGACACCGGGTCCGCTGACGACCATCTCCCCCGCGACGCCGTCGGGCACCGGGTTGCCGTGCACGTCGAGCAGGTGCACGGTGGTGCCCGCGAGCGGCCGCCCGATCGGGCTGACCCCTGAGTCCACATCGGACTGACGGCACACGTGCCAGGTGACGTGCACGGTGGTCTCGGTGATGCCGTACATGTTGACCAGCCGGGGATTCTCGTCGCCGAACCGGCCGAACCAGTCCCGCAGCGCCGACGGGTCGAGCGCCTCGCCGCCGAACACCACCAGCCGCAGCCGGTGCGCGAGCCCGCCGCGGTCCGCGACGGCGTGGCACAGCTGCCGGAACGCCGACGGCGTCTGGTTGAGGACGGTGACGCCGTGCCGTTCGAGGAGCTCGGCGAACCGGCCGGGTGCGCGGGTCAGCTCCTGCGGCACGACCACGAGGGTGCCGCCGTGCAGGAGCGCGCCGAACAGCTCCCACACGGAGAAGTCGAACGCGAAGCTGTGGAACAGGGTCCAGGTGTCGGTGTGGTCGAACCGGGCCCACGGCTGGGTGGCGGCGAACAGCGACACGACCTGGCGGTGCCGGACCTCGACGCCCTTGGGCCTGCCGGTGGACCCGGACGTGTACATGACGTACGCGAGGTCGTCCGGTCCGGCCGGGCACTCGAACCGTGCGTACGGCTCGTCCGACGGGGTCAACGGCACGACGGGCACGCCGAAGCCGACGTCCTCGGTCGCGAGCACGGCGATCGCCCCGGCGTCGGCGACCAGCGCGGCGACGCGGTCGGGCGGGTTCACCGGGTCCAGCGGCAGGTACGCGGCGCCGGTGCGCAGGGCCGCCAGCACGCCGACGACCAGTTCGGCCGACCGGTCCGCGTACACGCCGAGCACCTCACCGGGCCGCGGGCCGAGGCGTGCCGCGACCCGGCCTGCCCGGTCCGCCAGTTCGGCGTAGGTCAGCTCGCGGTCGCCGTCGACCACGGCGACGGCGTCCGGGGTGCGGGTGACCTGCTCGTCGAACAACGCGACGAGCGTGGTCGCCGGCACCGTCAACGGTTCCGCGGGCCAGGCGGGTGCGCCGCCGGGCGTCAACGTCGACACCGGCCGCGCGGGGTCGGCGGCCATGGCGTCGAGGATCCTGGCGAGCCCGTCGAGCATGCCCGCGACGGCAGGCTCGGTGAGCCTGCGCCGGTCGAACATGGCGTGCAGGCCGAGCCTCTCCCCCGGTTCGACCAGCAGCGTCAGCGGGTAGTGCGAGCAGGACCAGCTGCCCGCGAACGACACCGCGAGTTCCCCGTCGCCGCCGAACAGGTCGCTGTCGACGGGGTAGTTCTCGAAGCCCATCAACGTCTCGAACAGCGGCGTGCCGGGCGGGGTGTCCGCGCACGCCTGGATGCGGGCGAGCGGGGTGTTCTCGTACTGCCGTGCCGTCGCCTGGTCGTCCTGCAGCAGCCGCAGCCACTCCCCGACCGGCAGGTCGCCGCCGGTCAGGACCCGCACCGGCAGGGTGTTCAGGAACGGGCCGACGATCCCGGCCGCGCCGTCGAGGTCGGCGGGCCTGCCCGCGACCGCGGCGCCGAAGACGACGTCCCGGTCCCCGCCGTACACCGACAGCAGCGCCGCCCACGCGCCCTGCAGGACGGTGTTGGCGGTGACGTGCTGGGCGCGGGCGAACGCGTGCAGGCGGGCGGTGTGCTCCGCGGACAGCTCGGTCCGCAGCTCGCCGAACGCGTCGGCGGGCGCGAACTGCCCGTCCGGCCGCGGCACCCGCAACGCGGTCGGCTCCGACCACCCGGCGAGCACGTCGCGCCAGTACTTCTCGGCGTCGGCGAAGTCGCGCTTGGCGAGCAGCGCCACGTGGTCGCGGAACGACCCGGCGGGCGGCAGCGGCGTGCCGCGGTAGGTGTCGAGGACCTCGCGGAGCACGACGGCGAAGCTCCAGCCGTCGACGACGAGGTGGTGCGCGGTCCACGTGAGCACGTGCTCGTCGTCGGCGACGCGGAACAGCGCGAACCGCACGAGCGGCGGCACGGTCAGGTCGAACCCGGCGGCCCGGTCGCGCGCGAGGTAGGCGTCGAGGTCGGCCCGCTGTTCCGCTTCCGTGCGGTCGCGCCAGTCGGCGAGGTGCCAGCGCGGCGGGTGCGGCGTGGTGGCGACGACCTGCACGGGGTCGTCGACGTCCGCCCACACGAACCCGGTGCGCAGCGCGGCGTGCCGGTCGAGGACGGTCGCCCAGGCGGCACGCAGGTCGCCGACCCCCAGCGGCCCGCGCAGCACGAGCCGCACCTGCTCGACGTAGGCGCCGGTGCCGGGTTCGGCGATCGTGTGGAACAGCAGCCCGCGCTGGGTGGGGCTGAGCGGGTAGATGTCCGCGATGTCCGTCACGGGCGCACCTGCCGCACCTGCTCGGCGACCGCCGCGGCGACGTCGGCCGCGGCGGACTCCAGGAAGAAGTGGTCACCGGGGAAGATCCGCAGCGGCGCGTCCCGCGTGGTGAGCGCGCCCCAGTCGCGGACCTGCTCGGGGTCGATGGCGGCGTCGGCGTCCCCGGCGTACAGGCTGACCGGGCAGTCCAGCGGCGGGGCCGCCGGACGGGCGAAGGCCCTGCGGGTGGACTCGAACAGCAGGTAGTCGGCGCGGATCGCGGGCAGCATCAGCGCGAGCACGGCCGGCTCGGCGATCTGGCGCGCGGTGAGCGCACCCGCCTTGCGCAGCCCGCGCACGAACTCCCCGTCGGTGAGGCTTTCCAGGTCTCCCAACGACTCCTGCTGCCACGGCGGCGCCGCGCCCGACAGCACCAGCGCGGCCGGTTCCACCCCGTGCCCGGCACGCATGGCGACGGCGAGGTCGGCGGCCAGCAACGCGCCCATGCAGTGTCCGAACAGGACGGTCGGGCCGTCGAACCACGGCAGCAGCTCGGGGAGCAGTTCCGCGCGCAGTGTTTGGGTGTCGGTGACGGGGGTGTCACCGCGGCGTTCCTCGCGGGCGGGCAGCTGCACGGCGAGCACGTCGGCGGTGCCCGCGAGCAGCGCGGGCCAGTCGGCGAACACGGACGCGCCGCGGCCCGCGTAGGCGAGGCAGACGACCCTCGGCCTGGTGGGCCGTCCCGGCGGCGCGGTGCCCGGTCCGGGGCGGAGCCAGCCCTGGCTGGTGGTGGTCACGATCGCATCTCCTCGTCCTGGCGCGCGCGGGCGTTCGCGCGGCGGAACTGGTCCAGCACGGTGGTGAGGGCCTCGTCGGTGAGCGCGGCGAGCGGGAAGTCCGACGGCGTGTAGCGACCGGCGCCGGGGGTGACGCAGTGCCGGACGAGGCCGGTGAGTTCGACGACGAACCGGTCCACGGCGGCCTCGGCGGCCTCGTGGGCGTACCGGTCGCCGTCGTACGTCCAGGCGATGTGGAAGCGGCCGTCGAGGACGCGGCAGTCGATCTCCAGTGCCCAGGGGCGCCGGTTGCCGGGCGCGCTCGTCCGGCCCGCCATGCCGTCGGCGATGCGCAGCAGACCGCCGCCGAGGCCGTCGAGCCTGCCGAGGTAGTTGAGCACGATGTCGGCGCGCGGCCAGTCGGCGTGCAGCACCTCGGCGCCGCCGGGCAGGCCGCGCACGGTCTCCTTGACCGCGACGATCGCGTCGCCGGGGTCGAGGTGCGGGTCGACGGCGAGCGCGACCGGCGTGATCGTGGTGAACCAGCCGACGGTGCCGGAGACGTCCGGCAGGCCGGGCACCGCGCGGCCGTGTCCCTCCACGTCGACCCGCAGCGGCCCGCCGTCGGGCATGCGGATGGTCCTGGCGAGCGCGGTGAGCAGCAGTTCGTCGACCCCGGTCCGGTAGGCGCTGCCCGCCCTGGTGACCAGGTCGGCGGTGGTGGCCTCGTCCAGGGTCCGGGCGACGGTGACCGCCTGGCGTTCCGGTCCGGCGGGCGCCGCAGGCGTGACGTCCGCGAGGCGTTCCGCCCACGCGGCGGCCTGCCCGGCGAGGTCGGGACCGTCGGCGTGGTCGGCGAGCGCGTTGGCGTAGGCGCCGAACCCGGTCTCGACGGGCGGCAGCGACGCCCCGGCGTAGGCGGCGGCCACGTCGTCGAGCAGCACCTGCCACGACACGCCGTCGACCACCAGGTGGTGCGCGGTGACGAGCAGCGCGGCCGCGCGGCCACCGACGACGAACACGACGGCACGGGCGAGCGGCCCGTCGGTCAGGTCCAGCGCCGTGGTGGCGGGCAGGTGGTCCCGCCACGCGCCGCCGTCGGGCACGTGCAGCCGTTCGACCACCGCGGCGATCTCGTCGGCGTAGTACTGGGTCCACGCGACCGCGGTGCGGCGGAACCGCAGGCGGAACACGTCGTGCCGGTCGAAGGCGGCCGCGAGGGCGGCGGTGAGCCGGTCGGCGTCGAGTGGTCCGTCGACGGGTTCGAGCAGCAGCGCCTGGGCGAAGTGCGCGGGCTCGGCGAGGTCGAGGTCGAGCAGCCAGCGCTGGATCGGCAGGAGCGGCACCGAACCCTCGAGCTGTTGCCGGGCCGCCGCCGGGCCGTCGAGCCGCGCGGCCGCGGCGAGCTCGGCCACGGTCTGGTGCTCGAACAGGTCGCGCGGCGTGACGCGGATGCCCGCGCGGGCGGCACGGGACACGACCTGGATGCTCAGCACGGAGTCGCCGCCCAGCTCGAAGAACCGGTCGTGCACGCCGATCCGGTCGCGGCCGAGCACGTCGCACCAGATCGCGGCGAGCGCCTGTTCGACCGCGGTCGTCGGCTCGGCGTGGGTGCCGGCGTCGGGCTCCTGCCGTTCGCCCGCGCCGGCGGCGACGAGCCGCGCCCGGTCGACCTTTCCGTTGCCGGTCAGGGGAAGCGCGGGCCAGAACGTGGTCGTCGGAGGCACCATGTACGCGGGCAGCCGGGCGGCGAGGTGCGCCCGCACGTCGCGTGCGGTGAGCCCGTCGGCGACGACGTGCGCGGCGAGGGTGCGGTTCGCGTCGCGGGCGCCGAGCACCACCACGGCCGCGTCGGTGACCCCGGGCAGCGCGGCGAGCGCGGCCTCGATCTCGCCCAGCTCGATGCGGTGGCCCTGCACCTTGACCTGTGAGTCGGCGCGGCCGAGGAACTCGATGGTGCCGTCGGGCCGGTACCGGCCGAGGTCGCCGGTGCGGTACTGGCGTTCGCCGGTGCGCCGGTCGACGGGGAACGACGCCCGCGTCCGCTCCTCGTCGTCGTGGTAGCCGAGCGCGACGCCGACCCCGGCGATCCGCAGCTCCCCCGGTACCCAGTCGGGGCAGTGCGCGCCTGCGGCGTTGACGACGTGGAAGCGCTGGTTGGTGAGCGGCCTGCCGTACGGGATGCTCGGCCACGACGGGTCGAGTTCCCCGATGGGGTGGCTGATCGACCAGATCGCGGCCTCGGTGGCGCCGCCGAGGCTGGTGAGCGCGGTGTCCGGCGCGACGGCCCGGGAACGTTCCGGCAGCGTCAGCGGGATCCAGTCGCCGGACAGCAGCACGTCCCGCAGCCCGGGCGCGGGCAGCCCGGCGCGGGCGAGGTGGTCGACGTACATGCCGTAGAGCGCGGGCACGCTGTTCCACATGGTCACGCCGTGCGCGGTGACGAGGTCGGCCCAGTGCTCGGGGTCGTGGGCGCGGTCGGCATCCGGGAGGACGAGGGTGGCGCCGGCGGCGAGGACCCCGAACACGTCGTACACCGACAGGTCGAAGCTGAGCGACGACAACCCGAGCACGGTGTCCCCGGGGCCGACGGCGAAGCGGGTGTTGATGTCGGTGACGGTGTTGAGCGCAGCGCGGTGGTGGACCACCACGCCCTTGGGTTCGCCGGTGGACCCGGACGTGAAGATCACGTACGCGACGTCGTCCCCGGCCGGTCCCGGCCGTTCGCGGAGTTCGGCGGTGCCGTCCACATCGGACTCGGTGAGCACGGCGGTGGCGCGGGTGCGGGTCAGCAGGTGCTGCCTGCGCGCCTCGGGGAGGTCGGGGTCGACGGGCACGTAGGCGGCGCCCGCCTTGAGCACCCCGAGCACGGCGACGACCTGCTCCCAGCCCTTGCGCATGCGCACGGCCACGAGGTCGCCGCGCCGGACACCGGTCTCGACGAGCCGGTCGGCGACGTGCTCACTGGCGTGGTCGAGTTCGCCGTAGGTGAGGGTGCGTGCGGACGTCCGCACCGCGACCCGGCCGGGTTCGGTCCGCGCGCGGCGGACGAACGGCTCGTGCAGCCCGCCGCCGGGCACCGGCGCGTCGGTCCGGTTGGCGTCCCGCCGCGCGGTCAGCTGGTCGGCCGGGATGAGCGACAGGGGCGGCCGGTCCCATGCGGCCGCGTCGTCGGCCAGCTCGCGGACGAGCCCGGTGAGCGCGTCGACGAGGACGTCGGTGAGGCCGGGCGGGAACATCTCGTCGATCGTGTCGACGTCGAGCACCAGCTCACCCCGGTCGGCCATGACCTGCAGGTCGACCAGCACCTGCGGGGTCTGCGCGACGCTGTGCACGCGGGTGCCGAACCAGCCGAACGGCACGGTGCCGCGCGCGGGTTCGTCACCGGCGAGGAGGCTGGTGAAGACGTAGGGCACGCCGAGCCGGAACGCGTCGTCGCCGCGCAGCGCGCCGGCCTCGGCGACCAGCTCGACACCGCTGCGGCCGACGTGCTGCACGTCGCTCCACAGCCTGCGCTGCACCGCCTTCGCCCGGTCGCGGAGCGTCGGCGCACTGGCCGCGTCGACGGCGACGGGCACGTTGGAGGTGAAGTCCCCGACGATCGAGTCGGCGGCCGGGTGGACCGTGCGCAGCGTGAAGGTGGTGACGTTGACGCAGAACTCGGGACTCGCGCTCCACGTGCCGAGCACCTCGGCGTAGGCGGCGAGCAGCACCGCGGAGGGGCTGATCCCGGCCGCCGCGGTGGCGGCGAGCAACCGCTGCCACCGGTCACGGTCCAGCCGCGCACTGCGCCGCGTGAAGGTGGGCCGGCCGAGCGCCTCGGGATCGCGCGCCAGCGGAAGTTGCGGTGGCGGCGGCAGCTCGGGAAGCCGCGGCCGCCAGTACTCGTCGGCGGCGGACCGGTCGGCGGCCAGGTGGTCGAGGACGACATCCCGGAAGGACAACCCGAGCGGCGGCAGGACGGCGTGCGGTTCGCGGTGGAGCAGCTGCCACTCGTCGGAGAGGATCGCGAAGCTGCGGCCGTCGCAGGCAACCATGTCGACGGCGAGGTGGAGCCGGGTGGTGCCGTCGGGGTGCCGGGTGGCGTGCACGTCGAAGAGGGGCCACTCGGCGGTGCTCCGGCCGGGGTCGGTGAGCCGCGCCCGCAGGTCGGCCAGTTGCGCGTCGCTGCTGATCTCCGTGCGCTCGACCGCGTAGTACGGCACCTCGGGCAGGATCCGCTGCCGCCCATCCGGGTCGACGACGGCACGCAACATCTCATGCCGCCGCACAAGCCGGTTCCAGGCGGCTTCGAGCCGGTCGATGTCGGCGTCGGTCTCGTACTCGAGGTAGTGCCGGGCAGGCACGCCGCCGAGCGCCATGCTCTGGCCGACCCAGTACGCCCGCTGGATCGGCAGCAAGGGGAATGGCTCGTACCGGTTCTCGGTAGCGGGCGGCGCGTCATCGATGACGGGCTGCCCGGCATCGGTGGCACTCCGCGCAGGTTCGCCCAGCCCACCCTCGACAGCCGACGCCGCGACAGGCGATCCGGCGACCACCGAAGGCGGTGCAGCTTCGGCACCAGACAGCCCACTCTCAACGGACAACGCCGAAGGCGGCGCGGCCTCATCAGGAGACAGCCCAGCGTGAGCAGCCGCAGGCGGCGCATCCTCGGCAAGGGGCACGCCACCCTCAGCAGATGGCACACCAGTCCCCGAGGGCGGCGCAGCCCCGCCAGCAGGCAGCCCACCCTCGGCAAGCGGCACAGCAGCCGCCGAAGGCCGCGCATCCCCCGCAACGGGCAGGCCACGCTCAGCAGCCGCCGCAGGCGGCGCAGCCCCACCAGCAGGCAGCCCACCCTCGGCATGCGACGCGGCGACCACCGAAGGCGGCGCAGCAGCCGCCGAAGGCCGCGCATCCCCGACAACGGGCAGGCCACCCTCGGCAGCCAGCGCAGCCGCCGAAGGCGGCGCGGCCTCAGCAGGAGACGCAGCCCCGCCAGCAGGCAAGCCAGTCTCGGCAGGAGGCGCAACCGCCGCCGAAGGCGGCGCGGCCCCACCAGCAGGCAGGGCAACCTCGGCAGCCTGCGCGGCTGCCGAAGGCGGCGCAGCCCCACCAGCAGGCAGCCCACCCTCGGCAAGCGACACGGCGACCACCGAAGGCGGCGCAGCAGCCGCCGAAGGCCGCGCATCCCCGACAACGGGCAGGCCACCCTCGGCAGCCAGCGCAGCCGCCGAAGGCGGCGCGGCCTCAGCAGGAGACGCAGCCCC